>JAJFHP010000041.1 GCA_021775555.1 Hyphomicrobiales bacterium
AGGCCGCGCAGGACAGTGATGAAGCGCAGGCAGCAGCCTGAACCGCCCCACTCTTAATACCAGCCAGTTGGATTAATAAGCCCGGTGCATTCGTTGCACCGGGCTTTTTCTTGTTTCTTGCCAATATTAGGTTTCCCGAAATCTGCCTAATCCTTTCAGATATCCAGCACGAAAAGGCTGGGTTTATGCTCTTTTTGAGATTTAGAGCTCACCAAGAGGTTGTATTTAAAAAATTACATCTGCTCCGATCAACTAGTTATTCACCACTTCTGCGTAGTTTTGAATAGAAAATACTTCGCCGTTAAGGGTGTTAAACTCACGGGTATTGCTCCCAGCACAAGCCGATGGACCACCACAGCTGCGATAATAACGAAACCGGGTGGCGCTTAATGGACTCTACCGATCAGGATGTTCCGGCAGGGAAGCCAGAGGCAGATACGCTGACGGATGCGCTAAGGCAATTGGCGCCCGGTTCCCACATGCTCAATGCACTACAGTTGATCATTGACACACACACGATCGTCACTGTGACAGATCCCGCCGGGCGCATCATTTATGCCAATGACAGATTTTGCGAAGTCAGCAAACACAGCCGTGAAGATTTGATCGGGCAGACTCACAGCATAGTCCGCTCTGACCGCCACCCCTCCTCTTTCTATGAAGGGATCTGGTCGACCATCAGTTCGGGAAATGTCTGGAACGGAGACATTCAAAACAAAGCCAAAGATGGTTCTTTCTATCGCGTGCAAACCACCATCAGCCCAATATTCGACAATAAAAACCGGATTGCGGGCTACGGCTCAATACAGACTGATGTAACTGCTCAGCGCCAGTCGATGGTCGATGAACCGGACAATGAACGAGAATTTCTCAATATCTTGAGAACAGCAATCGACTCCATCGAGAGTTCGCTCTGCGTTATCGATCCATCAGGAAAAGTGCTTTTTGCCAACAAGGCGCAAGGAGAGTTATATCCGGATTCCGTTTCGCCCACCGGCAGTCTGATTGACTTACACGAAATGGTTCGCCAACGGCTACCTGACCTCACGAAGGTTGAGATAGATAATTATGTCAAAGACATATTCACGACGGGGGTGAAAGAGCAGCGCTCCTTGACCGATGGCCGGATCGTACAGGTCGTCCGGACGATTACAGATGACGGCTATATGATCGGACATCACACAGACATCACAAAGCTCGTAAAACAAAATGAACTTCTCGAGGATCAAGCGGCATCAATTGAATTGATGAAGGCCATCGCGGTTGATGCCAATGAATCAGCCGATGCTGATTCAGCATATGCGAGATGTCTGGAGCGCATATGTGAATTTACCGGCTGGGAGGTGGGGCATGTCTATCTTCCTTGCAATGATGAAAGGGGGAGATGCCGTCCGGCAGACTACTGGTATTCCACCGATAGCGGCGATTTCACACCCTTCCAAATAGAAACGGAACGCACGGTATTTGAATTGGGACAAGGCTTGCCCGGGCGGGTGTTTCAGAGCGGAAATCCTGCTTGGATGCATGACGTTACGGCGGATTTCAATTTCCTGCGTTCCGAAGCCGCGCAACGCTCAGGCATAAAAGGCGGTGCTGCTTTTCCAGTTAAAATCCGTACCAAGGTCGTCGCCATTCTCGAATTCTACTCGACGCAACCGATTGAACCCAATCCGAAGCTCGAACAAATTCTGTCACATGTCTGCACGCAGATGAGCCAAGTGGTAGAACGCGACAGCTCTGAAAAACTCCTGATGACCCGGATCACGGCAGAACTGCGCAAGCGCGACAAGGAGCTTGTAGAACAGAATCAACGGCTTGATGCCGCTCTGAAAAACATGACCCAGGGTTTGTGCATGTTTGACAGCGAGCAGCGGCTTATAGTCTCAAACCAGCGCTATGCAGAAATGTATGATCTTCCACCAGGAGTGATGAAGCCTAGCATAACCCTTCGCGAGATTATCGAATACCGTATCGCCAATGGAATTTATGCCGGTGAAAACCCTGAAGAATATATCCAGGAGCGCATGGCATGGGTGTCAAGCGGCGTGCACTCCAGCAAGATCCAGAATCTGAGCGATGGACGCGCAATTGCCATTACACATCAGCCGATGTCGGATGGTGGCTGGCTCACCACGCATGAGGATATCACGGAGCGCGTGAAGTCTGAGAATGCTTTGCTGGAGAGCCAGGAATTGTTCTCGAGGGTCTTTCACGCCAGTCCCGCATCCTTGGCGATTTCAAGTCCTGACGGCACCATTCTCGATGTCAACGAGGCCTGGTCGGCAATGCTCGGCATCAGCCGCGAAGAAGCCATGGCAAAGACTGCTCATGAACTTGGGTTTTGGGTAGACATCAGTGAACGCGAGCGTTTTGTCGAAGTCATCAACAAGGATGGCGCTGCCAAGGAAATCGAGACATTGCTGCAAACCAGAGACGGACGCCTCATTAATGTCGTTTCGTGGGGCGAGCGTGTGGAAGTTGGTGGCACAAGTCGTTTGCTGTTTGTCTCCCTTGACATCACCGAGCGAAAAAAGGCTGAGGAAGCGTTGCAGGAAAGCCAGGAATTGTTGTCAAAAGCATTCCGTGCAAGCCCCGCTGCCATGGCCATCTCCAATCCACTCAATGGCACCCATATTGATGTGAACGAAACATGGATGACCATGCTTGGTTACAGCCGTGAGCAGGCTATGCAGAGTTCGGTACTTGATCTCGGCATATGGGCTGATCCTAAAGCGCGGGAGCGGTTCATAAAGCAGATAGGCAGCGAAGGCTCCCTGTATGGTTTCGACACAAAATTCAAAACCAAAGACGGGCGCCTTCTAGATGTTCTGGTATCCGGTGAGCAAGTAGAAATTGGCGGTGAGCAGCGCTTGCTGGTGGTGTCTTACGATATTACCAATCGCAAAATGGCCGAAGCCGCTCTGCGTGAAAGCGAGAACAAGTTCAAGGCCCTTGTCGAAAGCACCAACGTCGTACCATGGGAATTCGATCCTGAAACGATGCGCTTCACCTATGTGGGTCCGCAGGTTGTGTCCCTGTTCGGCTACCCGGTTGAAGACTGGTACACGGAAGGCTTCTGGGAGACTTCGATCCATCCCGATGATAGGGAAAAAACTGTCAGAATTTGCACAGAAGCGACCAATTTGTGCCTCGACCATGACTTCGAATACCGGGTCATGACCGCGAATGGAGGTGTTGTCTGGGTCCGCGATGTGGTTTCTGTCGTTGCACATGGGGGCAAAGCCAAGAGCCTGCGCGGCGTTATCATCGACATTTCCGACCGGAAGAAGAGCAGCGAAGCGCTTGAGAGAAGCGAACAGCGCTTCAAGGATATCGTTGAAGTTTCTTCCGACTGGATTTGGGAATGCGATGAAAACCTGCGCTTTACCTATTTCTCAGAACGCTTCACGCAAGTGACGGGAGTGCCGAAAGATCGGGTTCTGGGCAAGAAGCGCCAGGAAATCGGCATGGATCTCGAAGGAGGAGATTGGGAGTCACACCTGGCAGACCTGGAAGCGCGAAGATCGTTCCGGGCGTTCAGCTACGCCGTGAAAGATGAAAATGGAGATACTCGGCACTGGATGGTGAATGGCCGTCCCGTGTTTGATGAAAACGACAACTTCATGGGTTATCGCGGCACCGGTGCCGACCGCACTATGGAGGTACGTGCCGAAGCTGAACTCAGACGACATCGCGACCATTTGCAGGACCTCGTCAACGATGCGACCGTCGAGCTCAAACAACGCGCCGATGAATTGCGCCTCGCACTCGCCAAGGAAAAGGAATTGAACGAGCTTCAAAGCCAGTTCGTCTCCATGGCAAGTCATGAATTCCGCACTCCGCTGGCGATTATAGACGGTGCCGCCCAAAGACTGAAACGACGCGCCGGAAAATTATCACCAGAAGACACGAGCAAGCGGGTGGAGAAGATCAGAGGCGCGGTCGCGCGCATGACGCAGTTAATGGAAAGCACGTTGGTTGCGGCCCGGCTGGAAGCCGGACGCCCAACCATCCAGATCGAACCCTGCGATATCAGCTCGGTCTTGCGTGAAATCTGCGACCGTCAGCAGGATATTGCCGAAAATCACGTCATTTCCTGCAAGGTGAACGATCTGCCGAATGTGATCCAGGCCGATAGGACGGCGATTGAGCAGGTTTTCACCAACCTGCTGTCAAATGCTGTCAAATACGCCCAGAACGCACCCGATATCGAACTCAAGGCTCACCTTGACGGGGAAACCGTCATCATCCAGGTGCGCGATTATGGCATCGGCATTGATGAAGAAGACCTGCCAAACATGTTCCAGCGGTTTTTCCGTGCCCGGACATCCACGGGAATTGCCGGAACGGGTATCGGTCTTAACCTCGTGAAAACCCTAGTTGAGTTACATGATGGGTCAGTCAGTGTTGAAAGCAAGAAAGGCGAAGGTTCACTGTTCAGCGTTCGCCTGCCAATTGAAGGGCCTGCAGCCACTAATCAGTCAGAGGGCCAGGCGGCGTAAATTTATGCGTAGTTGAGCAATAGGAGGAGACTATGGCGGCCACAATTCTTTGTATCGATGACGAGACGCTTCTGCGTGAAGATATTGTCGAGGAACTTGAGGACGAAGGCTACAAGGTGCTTCAGGCCAATGATGGCCATGAAGGCTTGAAGCAGATCCTGTCACACCGGCCCGACCTGGTGATTTGCGACATCACCATGCCGCGTAAAAACGGCTACGAACTTTTGAAAGAGGTTCGCGGAGACCACGGGATATCGGCGGAGATGCCCTTCATCTTTCTGTCGGCACTGGCTGACAAGGAGCATGTGGTTGCCGGCCTGAAACTGGGCGCGGACAATTACATGACCAAGCCGGTTGATTTCGACGTGCTGCGCGTAAAGGTCAAGGCTTGTCTGCGTCAGGTTGACCGTATTCGCACAACCGTCATGACCGGACCGAACTCAGAGATACTCCTCGACTGCTAGGTAATAACCCGGGTCAATGCGGCGGGCGCTCGGCCGCACCGCCCACTTGATCCAGCACTTCGAGTTGCTCGGGATGGCTCGCCTTGATGACGGGGCCGTTCCAGCGCTCTACCCAGCCGCGCACCCTGACCTTTTTACCTTCGAGCATATCAAGAGGCACGTCAGAGACTTTAAATGCCTTCCTGTCACTGGCGCGAATGGCCACCGTGAAATCGCTGCGCCAGTCAATATCAAAATTCAGGAAGGTCCACTGGGATTTCCTGCCCACCGTGAGTACCGTTCCCTCGACCAGTTGAAAGCTGCCGCCGCGCTTTGACAGGGCTTCCGTATTCTTTGCCCGCATCACCGCGAACCGCCCCTTGCGCCAAAGACCGCTGCGACCAGTGCGGGCTTGGTGCTCTTTTTCTTGCAATTCACGGACGCAGGCACGGTGACCTTTAAATGAGTAAGCGCGCGCAAAACCATCGGAAATCATGCGCCCTTGCACCCAGATACGCTCCTCGCCGCGGCGAACAAACAGCTGTGCCAGGAAGCGTTCATGCCGGTCACGTCGTTCCTCACCGGGGGCAAAACGCAACTCAACATTGCCAGCCCCGATCAGCTTTATCAGTTCACGACGAGCACGCTCAGCCGGGGGCCAACGGCCTTCCCCCTTCCACCAGCGTGGTGTCTGGGGCGTCAATGCCCCGATCAGCCGTACCTCGCTTTCATCGTCAAGACGCACGGTATGCCCGTCAATAACCTCGGCGATGCTGGCGCTATGGTGGAGTTGAGTCTCACATGCGGCATGCACGGCGCTGTAAAGAGCAGGAAGGAAGAAAATCGCCCCAGTGGCCCGAAGGATGTGTTTCACGCCAGATCGTCCACTTCGTTGGGAGCCATGAGGTGGATATCTTCCCCACGCAGCGAAACGCCTATATTTTCGCCCGGAGCGAGCGCATTGCGCACCGCCGCATGTGCTGGAATGGCCATGAATAATGGATGTTCTGATTGTCCCTCCACTTTGATTGTCACGCTCTCCATCTCCCCCAGCCGCACCATATTTTTGATGATCCCGCGCACAGGGTTTTCCCGCACGCCACGCGAAGGCCCGCGCCGCCGGTGCAGGATGACGCTACCGGAAGGAACCACCCAGTCAACAAGATCGCCGACGGCAAATTCACCATGATATCCAGCTTCCAGTGTGATCCCATCCCACTCCAGCGCTGTAATATTCTTTGCCGGTTGCTGGCCGGAAACACGGGCCCGAAAAATATTCTTCAGATCTATCAACCGCGCTACGGCGCGGCTGGCTGGATGCGACATGATCTCGTATGGGGCGCCATCCTGTAAAATCTGTCCTCGATGAAGGATACTCATGCGATCGCTCAGTTGAGCGGCTTCTTCCAGGTCATGGGTGACCAGAATAACAGGCATACGCAACTGGCTGCGCAACTGGCCCAGTTCGAGGTGGAGCCGTTGGCGTGTGGCCCTGTCCACAGCGGAAAACGGCTCATCGAGCAACAGCACTACCGGGTCGCGGGCAAGCGCGCGGGCCACAGCAACCCGCTGCTGCTGCCCGCCGGAGAGCTCTGAAGGGTAACGCTCCTCCAGTCCGCCCAGCCTGACCAGCTCAAGCAACTCACGGGCGCGGGCCTCGCGTTCCCCTGCGGGCCGCGCCCCAAGCGCCTCGATTATATTTGCCAGCGCCGAGAGGTGTGGAAACAGTGCATAGCTCTGGAACACATATCCAACCCGGCGATGGCGGGTGGAGATATTGATATTCGCCTCTGTGTCGTACCAGACGTCCCCGTTGCAGGAGATATGACCGCTAGCAATATGGTTCAGCCCGGCAATGGCCCGAAGGATCGTTGACTTGCCGCTGCCCGATGGCCCCACAAGGGCCAGCACTTCACCAGGAGCGCAAGAAATGTGGGCATCAAGCGGAATGGGCGCTTCCTGCGCCAGATGTACATTCAGGTCTTTTGAAACTTCAACCACGACGCCGGCCGGCCTTCGAGGTGGCCAGGTTGGCGATGGCGATAGCGATTAGCGAAATCACCAGCAGCAGCGCGGACATGGCGCCGGCGGCAGCATTGTCAAAAGCCTGGACCCGGTCATAAATCGCGATTGCTGCTGTTCTGGTTTCACCGGGGATGCTGCCCCCAACCATCAGCACCACCCCGAACTCGCCAATGGTGTGTGCGAACACCAGCACAAATGCGGTCATGATGCCCGGCCATGCGAGCGGCAACTCGATACGCCACAGAATGCGCAACGGAGCCATGCCGCAGCAGGCTGCCGCATCACGTACTTCGCTAGAGATGGATTCGAAAGCACGCTGCATCGGTTGTACTGCAAAGGGCAGGTTAAAGATGATCGAGGCGACCAGCAGGCCCTCGAAGGTGAACACAAGCGGCGTACCAAACAACCCTTCATAGAGTTTACCCAGAGGAGATGCGCGCCCTAGCCCGACCAGAAGATAATAGCCGAGCACCGTGGGCGGCAGCACCAGCGGCAGCGCCAGCGCGGCCTCGACGAAGGCTTTGCCGCCATAGCGCCGCCAGGCCAGGTGCCGGGCGATTATGACCGCGAGAGGCAACAATAAGACAATGGTCCACGCAGCAAGCTTGACCGACAGAAGAAACGCTGTCCAATCCATCACGCTATCCCTCTTCCGGACTTTTAAAACCGTGCCGCGCGAAAATTTCCTTCGTGGCTTCACTTTGCAGAAAAGCATAGAAGGCACGCGCAGTCTCACCCGCCCGGGGTAATAGGACCATGCGCTGACGCAGAGGTTTGTGCCAGCCGGCAGGAATGGTCTTGAACATTCCGCGTCCAGAAATGCCCGGAGCCATCACCAGAGATTGCGCAATCAGCGCCCCTTCGCATGAGCCCGAGACGGCAAACTGGGCGGCTTGCGAAACATTCTCTCCCAAAACCAGCCTAGGCTGTATTTCATTCCATAACCCTGCGTGGAGCAGGACGTCGCGCGCGGCGCGGCCATAAGGAGCGTGATCGGGATTGGCAATGGCAAAGCGGTGAATTTCCCCGCGTTGCAGCGCCTTCTTCATGCCTGACAATTGGGCATCCACTGAGACTGGCGATCCGGTTGGAACAAACAGGGCCAGCCGACCGAGCGCATAAAGTGCGCCCTCATCCACTGTAAATTTTTCATGCGACAGCGCCGTGACATAGTCCTCATCCGCTGACAGGAACATGGCAAAGGGCGCTCCCTGGCGGATTTGCCTCGTCAGATTGCCCGAAGAGGAGAAGCTGAGGCGTATTGACTTCCCGGTGGCCCGGGCAAAGACATCGGCGGCTTCACTTAGTGCGAAGCGCAGGCTCGCGGCCGCCGCGACAATTGGTCTCTCAGGCGCTGAAATGGCGGCCCGCGCACCTGCCAGAGACATGGCTCCAAGCGTCGAAGCTGAAAGAATACCGCGGATGACATGGCGTCTTTGATACATGGTGCGGCAACACTCCAACGCTTTGATTCATCTCACTTTAGCTTTTTCACCTGTCACCTTCAACGCGTTGAGAGGCAGCCATTTGCAGACACGGCCAAGCTTGATCCGGTTCATCCACTCCCACGGGATGGAACATACGGGGGTCACAATTATGTTATTGAATTTGAACTGCTGCGGGTTATCTGTAAAAGCAGGACACAAAGAGCAACTAAAGGGGAGCCGTCATATGGCTGTGGGCGGGTTTGGCGACACTGCCTGTACTGTTTTTAGCCAAACTCGATCTCGGGTGAGCTCTAGTCCTGAATATCTGACGTTCCTCTCTCTCCTTTTCTTTATCCTCATCATTGCCAGCGCTACACACCTTTCGCGGCCCGCACAGGCGCAGAATGCCAAACCGGGTGTTGTTGATTTTGGTGATCTCGTGGTTACCGGCGCTTCAGGGACATTGCCACCCCCGGCAACCCAGCCACTACCACCTGGTGTCAACGAGCTGGATGAGACATTCATCAATCCCGACGGTGCCTCGCTCAAAGTTTTTGACGTGCGGAACCCAAACGGACCTCCGGAGGCGCAGCTGCTGAACGCGCCTGTGAAGTTCCAGGCATTCGCACGAGATATCGGCCAAGTGTTCGGGCTGGCGCTCGACAAGTCAAATCCACCCAACATCTATGCGACCAGCACCTCGGTGCACGGTCTGCAAATCGTGGTACCGGACGCGGATGGCGATGGACGGCCTGAACGCATCAAACTGGGCCAGCCCGGCGCCAGCTGGATGAATGGCCAGTTCGGAGCAGCCAGGGGTGGGGGTCCCGGCACTGTATGGAAGATCAACGGAGAGACCGGGAAGGTCATGAAATTTGCCGATATTTTAAATGGCGGCGCACCAAACAGCGGCCCGGGTCTCGGTAACATTGCCTATGATGCAAAGCGCAAACAGCTCTTTGTCAGTGATCTGGATACCGGGTTTGTTCATCGCCTCGACATGGCAGGCACAGACCTGGGAATCTTCGATCATGGTCTTCAGGGCCGCCCGGCCAATGGCATGAATGCGACACCGGATGATGGCGCGCGGTCCGAAATCTCCAGCCCCGCATTTGATGCAGAAGACTCAGGAAGCTGGGGCATGACCTCACCTGACCGTCGCGTCTGGGGTTTGGCCGTTCGCGGCGACCGGCTGTATTACGCCGTTGAGGCCGGTCCACAAATCTGGTCGATCGGAATAAACCAGGACGGCAGCTTTGGTGGTGACCCGCGCTGGGAACTTGATGTGCCTTCAGACCCCAATGCTTATCCGGTGTCTGATATCGCTTTCCAGGGCAACGGGCGTATGTTGTTGGCACAACGGGGCGGCATCTCTTCTCGCTACGACTATTCGCAGTATCACACCCCACGTAAGACACGTGTGTTGCGCTACAAGCTGGAATCTCCCGACGACGCGGCAACTCCGAGCCGCTGGGTAGCGGAACCGGAAGACTATGCAATCGGCTTCCCCGGTATTCACCGAAATACGTCGGGCGGCATCGCCATCGGCTATGGCTACAAGAAGAATACCGATGGCAGCTACGGCCTCGGCTCGTGCGAGGGCACGTTGTGGACCACAGGCGATGCGTTGCGCGACAACCCCGTGCACGGCGCCAGGCTCGCGCAAGGCGGCCCGCTGAATGTGCACGGACTGCAAGGGAATGCACTGAGCCTCGTGCGCCCCAAAAACGAACCGCCATGGTCGAACTACTATGTTGATTTTGACGGCCAGTTCGATGACCCGCAGGCGAGCGGCCATGTGGGTGACGTGGAAATCGCACGCAAGTGCAGAAGCGCACCAAAACGCGCCGACTTAAGAATTTTGAAGAAATCCAAGCCGAAGCGCTGCGCAGCAGGCGAACCCTGCACTTACGAAGTCGAAATCAGGAATGTCGGCGCGCTGCCCTACACCGGACCGTTGCTCGTCTTTGAGACCGCCGATGGCGGCGCCAAGCTCGTTGGCCACAGCCCGCCGGCATGGACCTGCAAGGAGCTGTTCCCGGGCAACTATGAATGCACCCATCCGCCTGTCACGCTGGCGCCAGGAGAGAAGAGGGTTCTCGAGCTGACATTCGAGCTGCCGCCGTGGTGGGAGCGCAATGTCTACAGGAACTGCGCCGACCTCCGCATACCTGGCTTCGACAAGGATCCGATCCGCTACAACAACCGCTCTTGTGAATATGTCCCCATTTGCAAACCGGGCGAACCCAACTGCAAGGCCGATTTGCTGCTCGAAAAATTCCCTGTCTATTTCGCCTGCGATGCATTCGGCAATTGCCACTACGTGATCCGCATCACCAATGTGGGTGCGGATGTCTATTCAGGCCCGCTGCACATCCACGATACCATCACGCAGCCCGCCTCGGTGTTTGCCGATTGGGGTCCCAAACCCGACTGGATTTGCGGTCCTCTGGGTGTAAACGTATTTGACTGTACGCATGGGGTCGTAAATCTGGCGCCCGGAGACTTCCGAGAACTTCATATCTATACCATCGGGCCACCGCTTGGGCTGGGCCACACCCATGAACGCAACTGCGCCAGGATCGACTGGAAAGGCGGCCCCGGCGACATCAATCCATTCAATGAATATGACTGTGCCGAAGTTTCCCTGTTCCCGCCGGGACACCCTGACGCCAGGCCCAAGCTCGCATTACAAAAGAAAGGCGCACCAATTTGCTTTGAAGGCGCCGGGCCGGGCGGTGGCTGGCTTTGCTGGTACGAGATCACGGTCAGAAACAGCGGCGGCGCCCCATATATGGGTCCGCTGGTGGTTTCCGATACATCCGGGATCTTTGCTGGTCCTGCGGACTCAACTTTGGTGAACCACAGTCCGGTACCCCCCTGGAATTGCGCGCCTGGAGACGGGGTGGCCGGTACACAGACCTGTACACACCCGGCAGAGGCAGGCGGAATACTACCCGGAGACAGCAGAGTGCTCACAATGTTCTTAGAGTGGCCGGCTGGCATTGCGAAGCCGAATGCCGTTCAGAACTGCGCAAAGGTGTCTCATGACAATGACGGCGATGGCGTTGCGGAAGAAATCGAGGATTGCGTAACAACAATAGTCTGCACCCCCGGTGGGCCCGGCGATTGTCCTGATGATTTGTCAGTACAAAAATACGTTAACGGTGGCGATTGCTGGCCAGGATTCCCGTGTGACTTCGGAGTTGAGATTTCCAATCCCGGTCAGAATGATTTCCCTGCCGGACTGGTCATCACAGACGTGCCGAATCCTGATGCCGGCGCCATGACTCAGATATTCCCGCCAGCTGCAAATGTCACATGCATCCCCGCAGGAGCAAATCACACCTGTACGGTCAATAACCCGATACCGGCCGGCGGAAGCGTGGGTGTTTGGTTCCAGCTTGACGTGCCGCCAGCCTATCCCTGGACCACGCTCAAGAACTGCGCCAACATTCCAGCTGGGCCTGGAAACCTCTTCAACATGAACGACGAGGATTGCGCGATCGCGTATGTTCCGGGTCCGGACCTTGCACCACACAGCGACACGATATGCCAGCTCGGTGCGCCCTGCAGCTTGCCCGCAAGCATCGACAACAAGGGCCAACGCGACTTCAAGGGGTCGGCCGGCGTCAAAGGCACGCTCTCGCCGGAGTTGCAGATCACCGGAATTACGAGCAAGACGTCAGGCTTCTCGTGCGCCAAGACCGGCAACGCCAGTTACGAGTGCAAGGGCCCCAGCCTGTCGATCAAGGCAGGTGGTGCTGTGGAATATGAACTCACCGTCTCGGTTCCAGCGAACTATCCGCACAGCCAGGTGAGCCACATCAAGAATATGGTTTGGCCCGACAGCAAGGTGAAGGACCGCAACCCGCAGAACGACCAGCACATCTCGATAATCACCATCGAGCAGCCCAAGAAGCCACCACCTCCACCACCACCTCCCCCGCCACCTGCTGGCAAACCCGATCTGGCAGTGAGCAAGACCGCAAACCAGGGTGCCTCCCGGGCCGGGGGACCAAGCGGTTTCACCGTTACCGTGACCAATGTCGGGAATGCTCCCTATTCAGGACCGATCAACATTCAGGATTCGATCACTCCCTCATCCTCCCGGTTGACATCATCCGGTCCATTACCATGGCGGTGCAGCGGCAGGGGCGGAAGCTTCGGGTGCAGCCATCCTCAAACCACGCTCCTGCCCGGGCAATCGAAAGTACTTTCTCTCACCTTCACCCTTCCAAGACGCATCACTGGCACTGTCAACAATTGCGCAGAAATCCGTTGGGGCGGCGCTTCGCAAACGCGCGGCAGCATTCGCAACGTGCAAAGCGCGCTGCTGGCACAGGGCTACAATCCCGGCCCTGCCGACGGAAAACCGGGCAGAAAGACAACCAACGCAATCCGTGCCTACCAGGCTCAGAAAGGTTTGCCGGTAACAGGACGGATTGACCCGGCGCTAATAGCCAGCCTGCTAGGCGGACCAGATTCGGGAGATTCTAATCCGACCAATAACCGCGCCTGCGCCATCGCCTCAATCATCGGTCAGCCGCCACCACCACCTCCGCCCGTATGTACCGGCGGCCGTTCGCGCAACAATTACGGCACCTGCGTGTGCCCATCGCATATTCCGGTGTGGACCGGCGCACAGTGCATCCAGCCCCCGCCGCAGCAATGCATCGGTGGCCGTTACCGTAACAATAAGGGCGTGTGCGTCTGTCCTGCGGACAAACCGAACTGGTCCGGCAGACATTGTTTCGTCAAGGAAGAGCTATGCACTGGCAACCGCATTCGCCAGAACGGCGTATGCGTCTGCCCGCCGAGCCTGCCGAAATGGAACGGCCAATATTGCAGCGGCATACCCGGCCCGCAACCGTGCTCCGGCGGCCGCTTCAAAGACAGGTACGGCAAGTGCGTCTGCCCTTCAACCAAACCTATCTGGAACGGCCAATACTGCGCTCCCAAACCGCAGCAGTGCACCGGTGGTCGCTATAGCAACAACAAGGGCCAGTGCGTCTGTCCGGTCAGCAAACCGACATGGACCGGGGTGATCTGCATCCCGAAAATCAATATCTGTTCCGGCGGACGGATCTTCAGCTTGCAAAAGAAAAAATGTGTTTGCCCGTCCAACAAACCGAACTGGAATGGCAAGCAGTGTGTTTCCAAGCCGTCTTGCTCTGGTGGCCGGTACTACAATCCTAGGACCAAATCCTGCACGTGTCCGTCCAACAAACCGTCCTGGAACGGATCGCAGTGTGTTCTGTACACCACCAATCCGGGACGTCCCCCGGGTGAGGTAACTCCAGGTCCATCGCAACCTTCATGCTCCGGCGGCCGGTACTACAATCCGAGAACCAAATCCTGTGCGTGCCCGTCCAACAAGCCGATGTGGAAGAACGGCAAGTGCCAGCCGTTCCAACTTCAGCAGGGCCCGGTCCTTAAACTACCACCGGGTATCAAGTTCCCGGGCATCAAGATCCAGTAGTTGAATTCTACCTGTCCGTCTCACCATCGCCTCAATCATGGGGTCTGACAGGCATTGGCCAGCGCCGCGAAGCAGCGTATGGTCGTGATTCCCCCAAACTCACAGGAGACACATCATGAGACGTGTCACTTATCTCACAGCTGTCGCATTGGTTTCCATGACGGCAACTGCATATGCACAAACCCCCAGCGGGCCAATCCAGGGTGCCGTGCAGGGCACGGCACAAGGCACCCAGCATATCGGCCAGGGTGCTGTGCAAGGGGCCGGTCAGGCCGGCTCAGGAATAGTTCAGGGCACCGGCACGGTTGTGCAGGGCGTGACGACGAGCCCGGGCGCGGCCGTAAAAGGCACCGTCAAGGGTACTGGACAGGCTGCAGTCGGCGTCGCCAGGGGCACGGGCACAGTCGCGAAGAAAACAGGTAAAGGTGTCTGGTGCTTCGTTACACTGGGATATGGCTGCTAGAGCATTTAAACTCTTCCCGGCCATCCGCTGAAGTTTTTCATCTATCCGAAGAACCATTCAGGCTGCGCGCTCGACCTCACCACCTGATGTGACCCAGGCCTTGAGGCCACCCTTGAGATGTTTCACGCCGTTAAAACCGGCTTTGCGCATGGTATCCAGCGCCAGGGCGGAGCGTTCACCATGGGCGCAATAGAGTACAATATGGCCTTGATGGTCCCTGGCGATGACCTTCAACGCGCCTGACGGTGTAAGCTGGCTGTCCAGGCGATTATAGGGCACATGAAGGGAGTGTGCGATCCAGCCATCGCGCTCACGCTCAGAGTCTTCACGCAAATCGACCAGTATCACTTCTTCTTGGGCGCAAACCTCGGCGCACTGCTCAGCATCGAGTTCCTCACCCTCATGCACGAATTTTTCGAGTGATTTTCCCACTGCCAGGTTTGCGGGCACGGCGACATCCATCATCTTCGGATCAGGCAGATTGAGATTGTTCATGATGTCGGCATATTCCTCCACAGAGCTGATCTGCAGGCGCGGATTGTGGGCTGCCTCATAACAGATGGTGGAAGCTGTATTGCCGTTATAATCGTGCGCCGGATAGACAAGCGTGCCGGCTGGCAATTTCAAAAGCTTGTTAAACAGGGAGTCGTAGCCGGCAGCCGGATCGCCATTCTGAAAGTCGGTACGGCCCGTGCCGCCGATCAGCAACGCATCGCCGGTGAACACCCGGTCGGCCCCGGCGAAGGAGTAGGAGTCATCGGTGTGACCCGGTGTGTAGAGCGTGCGAAGGGCAATGCCATCCACGTCGATTTTCTCGTCTTCGCGCACGCGCATGGACACCACGTCCGCGCCGCTCTTCTCGCCCATCACGGTCACGCATTTGGTGATATCGCGCAACACCCCGAGCCCGGTCACGTGATCGGCGTGAATATGGGTATCGACGGCCTTCACCAGCTTGAGATCGAGCCGCTCCAGCAGGGAGATATAGGTCTCCACATGCTCGATAACGGGATCGATGATCAGAGCCTCCCCGCCCTGACGACGGGCGAGCAGATAGGTATAGGTGCATGATACCGGGTCAAATAGCTGCTGGAAAATCATGCTCTCTCCTCCGTGCATATTTGAGATTTATGTTTTCTCAAGCGCGAGACAAGAGAACATATATTCATATTTTTTCTTCAACAGTGAATTATAAGCGCATCTTGCCGGTTCAGTTTGCAAGCTCCCTGATGGTGCCTGGCGTGGAGGTCGTCGCCGCCAGGGGAAAGATTCTCTTTTTGCGGACTCCCGCGATCTGCTATTTGTAATACGCATTACCGGCCCCGTAGCTCAGCTGGATAGAGCATCAGATTCCTAATCTGGAGGTCGCGCGTTCGAATCGCGCCGGGGTCACCATTTTTTACTTGAGACCTGGCGCCGGGATGA
Source organism: Hyphomicrobiales bacterium (assembly GCA_021775555.1). Lineage (GTDB taxonomy): Bacteria > Pseudomonadota > Alphaproteobacteria > Rhizobiales > Methyloligellaceae > UBA2767. The sequence continues at coordinate 15,768 of JAJFHP010000041.1, forward strand.
CGGGGTTTGCCACTTTGAGACGTGCGTCCTGATTGAAGGGCCAAACTCGTTCCACAGAAACACGAGCATCATCAGACCATATGGAACAAGAATGATGATCAGGGCCGCCCTGTAAAATGTTTCGCCCATTACTTTTGCCTCTACAAATCTCCACATTGCCAAATATACCCAATTGGACCGACGAGACCAATTGCAGAGAGGATTTTGAAGAGATTGTCATTGTTCCGAAAATGGGTAACATAGCCTCAGGGTTCGTTTTGATCTGCCTGCATTTTGTGCGTCTTGTTCAGTAGAGGTGATCGGAATTGCCGACACTCATCGGACGTTACAAGCCTGCGAAAGCGAAGAGATTCTGGGCCTTGGTCCTGATCATACTTTGCGTCCTGTCGCTCTCTCCCCATACGGGATCAGCACAACAACCCGTTGGTTCGCGCCAGAAGTCAGCACCCCCCTCCACAGGCGATTACCCGCCAGCGCCTTACCATATCGGCAAGCCGTCGTTGCACCAGCCCGAAGGGTCCGTGGTGCATATCGGCAAGCCATCGCAGCATGCGCCTGAAGAATCGGTGGCTCATATCGGCAAGCCCTCCCGGCACGCGCCTGAGGGGTCCGTGGTTCATATCGGCAAGCCCTCCCGGCACGCGCCCGAAGGATCCGTGCTTCATATTGGCAAACCCTCGCGGCACGAACCCAAAGGGTCAGCGGATCATGTAGGCAAACCCTCCAGTCACTTCCCGCCCGGTTCCAAGGTCCACAAGCCCTCGGGTGCAAAAGACACCCATATGCTGGTTGGGTCGAAGCTGACGCTTCACAAGCCCGTGGGATCAAGATTGACTCACAAGCCGGTTGTCTCAACGGCGAAACCGCCCAAGCCTGCCGGAGCGAATGTTAAACTGCACAAGCCTGTGGGGTCGACATTGGTTCACAAGCCTGCGGGATCGAATGTGAACACCCCCTAGTCCGGGGGTTCTGCCGGATATACACTCGGCCGGAATTTCTGTGATCCGCCTGGAGACGCGTTGAATGTTGAGTTGTGTTCGCGGAACCGGTGCGATGAGACCCGCGCACCGATTGGTTTCCACCATGCTGGCGCCCTTTATCCTGATGATGATGCTTGCAGTCTCCAGCACGATCGAGGCCGCTGATAAGCCTTCGGCGCAAGGTGAGAAAACGTCACTCCCCGAGTTGCGTACCAATCAGCATTTCATCGAGGAACTCGCCAGAAAACCGAGATTTGACGTCAACAAACTGAAGGACGTATTCAACTTCATTTTTTCCAGCCTGCCGGACAAGGTCCGCGTCTATCCGACCGAGAACTACTACTATTTCAAATTTTATCACCAGGGCATCAGATATGCAGGCAATTTGCGCCTGGCGGCAGTGGACCGGGACCAAGGCATCCTTCACTTCGCGTATTTTGCCGACGCCAATGCATCGAGCAGCGAAGGGTCAATGCATTACCTCAAACTCACGGCCAGAGATGGGGTCCGGGTCGAGAAAGCCGGACCGCTCGAATACAAAATTACATTTGGCGGCAGGCAAGTCACTTTTCTTTTGAACGATGTTTCGGACGTTACGCCACCAAAGGAGCTGATGCGAGCCAGGGAGATTTACCTCGGTCCTGTGTTTGATGAATCAGGTCTCCAGTTCTACCTGCTGTTCAATACCGAGCTCAAAATCTTCCATTATATCCTGAACGAAACCTCGGGTACCGGCGATCAGCTCATCGCATCGGAAGTGGCCGACCGTATCCTGATCGGCAAGCGGTCCGGGTTTGCCTTTTACAAGGATCATCATATTGACCGGAAAATTCTCATCGCCGTCCATGCAGCCAACGTGGTGGTCAATAATTACTATGACGGACCGTTCGACCAGCTTCCTGACAATTTCATCAAGGGGAACAGTCTGAAAGACGCCATCGAGGCATCCGATCCAAACATGGTTGGCCAGCTCGACCGTTTCGGATACCTGGCTTCAGGCGAGGGTCGCTATCTGATCGGTCCTTACAAGCAATATTCCGACCCGGGCGAACTGGCGGAGATTGACACTTGCGCCAGCGCTTCGGACATGTCGCGGGATCAGTATCCTAATTGCTTCGCAATACAGGGCGGTGGAAAATAACGCTCCGGGAACATCACTCAGGATGAGCCGTCGACGCTCCAGGCGCTAAGATCGGCAGGTTCGTCAATATCTTTCATGGCGTCACCACTCTCGACCGGAATGCCAATCGTGTTCGCGCTATGCTCACCGATAAGGCGCTTGGCGCCGGTATCACCAGTGAGTTTCTTCAACTCCTTGAAATAGCGCGCTGGCCAGATCACAGGATTGCCCTGCTCACCTCCGCGTACCGGGTAGACGATCTTGCTGCAGTCTTCCTGCTCAAATACACTCACCAGCCGATCGATCATTTCAGTTGTCGTTCCGGGCATGTCGGCCAGAACAATCATCGCGCCTGAAACACCATCTGGCAGGGCGGCAATCCCGCAACTCAGCGAGGATGCCAGCCCTTCGCAATGATCGGGATTATCGGCAAATTGCAGATCGAGACCAGCGAGCGCGCTGCCCACCCTTTCGGCCTCAAACCCGGTGACGACGATTATGTTTGCAATGGCGCTCGCCAGGAGCCGTTCCGCCACCCGGCGTACGAGCGGCGCGCCACCTATTTCCACCAGCAGCTTGTTGTCATCTCCAAACCGGCGCGATGCACCCGCCGCCAGCAACACGGCATGCACCTTGCGAATATCCGTGTCAGCGGCCGCCACCGGTTAGTCTCCGTTATGAATCCGCAGTGTTTTTACAAGCTCGGCAATGATGGAGAGCGCGATCTCGGCGGGGCTAACCGACCCAATATCAAGACCTACGGGGCCGTGGATACGATTGAAGCCGTCCGGCTCGCATCCTTTGTCCTTGAGTCTTTCCAGCCGCTTGGCATGTGAACGGCTGCTGCCCAGAGCCCCAATATAGAAACATTCACTCCCGAGCGCGGCTTCCAGTGCCTCATCGTCGATGTCAGGCACATGGGCCAGGCAGACGATGCTGCTGCGCCGGTCAAGGCCAAGTTTACCCAATGCTTCGCCAGGCCACTCGGCAATAATCTCGACATCGCTAAAGCGCTCTTCGGTGGCGAACGCCGTGCGCGGATCAATCACGAAGGGCTCCACGCCGACTTCACGGGCCAGCCGCACAAGCACCTGCCCGATATGCGTCGCCCCGATTATCATCAGCCTGGGTGCGGGCAGGAATGCCTGAAGAAACATTTCGCCACCTTGCGTCTCCACGATCTTGCTGCGGCCGGTGCGGAAACATTCGGCAAGCTCATTGGCCTGGGGGTGATCCTGTGTCAGGGCATTTTCCGGCACGAGATCTTCCCCGCCGCCATCAAGCGATGTCGCCAGCACGACCGAGTGACGCTTTTCACGCGCTTCGAGCAGTGCCTTGAGTGTGTCCTTGTGCATGAAGGGTTATCCCAGCTTCTCGACAAACACGCGGATACGGCCACCGCAGGCCAGGCCCACGCCCCACGCTGTCTCGTTGGCCACGCCGAATTCCAGCAACTCAGGTTTGCCGCTGGCGAGTACGTCTTCGGAACGCGCGATCACCTCAGCCTCGACACATCCGCCTGATACCGAGCCGGCAAAATCTCCCGTACCATCGATGATCAGATGCCCTCCAACAGGAACCGGGGCTGATCCCCAGGTCTCCACAACAGTCGCCAGAGCAACATCGCGCCCCTCATCGAGCCAGGTTTGGGCCGTGTGCAAGGTGACGCTCAAGAGTCCTCCTCCGCCTCGCCAGAGTCATCGCCACTGACGATCTTCTGGAAATTTGTGAAGAACTCTCCAGCCAGTTTGCGCGCTGCGCTGTCTATGAGCCGCCCGCCCAGCTGTGCCAGCTTGCCGCCCACCGTCGCGCTGACGTCATAACTTAATAGCGTGGCATCTCCATCGGCCTTCAATTTAACGCTTGCCTCGCCGCGTGCGAACCCGGCGGCCCCGCCCTTGCCCTGACCTGCAAGCGTATAGCTTTCCGGTGGATTGAGATCGGACAATGTCACTTCACCCTTGAAACGCGCACGTACAGGACCGACTTTCGCTCGCACAACCGCGTTGAATTGTGTGTCCGAAAGCTTTTCAAGCTCCTCACAGCCTGGAATTGAGCGGCGCAATATGTCTGCATCATTAAGCGCGGCAAACACCTCTTCGCGTGAGGCTTCAATTCGGATATTGTCATTGAGTTTCATTTTTGATCCTTCGCAGACCGCCCGTATACGCTCTACTAGCTCTCTTAAGTGAAAAATAGCCTATATGAAGAGGCTTATTCTCAATCGTGCTTTCCTGATATATCGTTCGCGTAATACTAGCCGCCCGCCTTCCTCACATTGGAGCTTGTCTGTTCGATGCCCGTTATATCCCTGAGCGTGAACGGTATTCCAGTTACCGCGGAAGTCGAACCGCGATTGCTGCTCTCAAGTCTGTTGCGTGACCATCTTGGATTGACCGGCACCCATGTCGGTTGCGACACCAGCCAGTGTGGCGCCTGCGTGGTTCATGTCGACGGAAAACCCGTAAAGAGCTGCGCCATGCTTGCCGCCCAGGCGGACGGGACGCAGATCACGACAATTGAAGGGTTAGCGCAAAAAGGCAAGCTTCATCCCATGCAGGAAGCATTCCGCGACAATCACGCCCTGCAATGCGGCTTTTGTACACCGGGCATGGTGATGATGTCAGTCGCCCTTGCAACCGAACAACCAGACCTCGACGAAGCTGCCGTGTGCAAGGGGCTGGAAGGCAATCTGTGCCGCTGCACCGGCTACCAGAATATTATCAAGGCCGTCATGGCAGGTGCCAAAGCGATGCGGGGTTAGGGCCATGTATGAATTTGAATATCATCAGCCAAAAACTCTTGAAGAAGCCGCCAAGCTGTTTGCCGACGCCGACGACCCTCAATTCATGGCTGGTGGGCAGACCATCATCCCCGTCATGAAGCAGCACCTCGCGATGCCCTCGGACATCATCGACATTGGCCGGATTGCCGATTTGCAGGGCATCTCGGTTGACGGGGATACGCTGACCATTGGCGCCATGACACGACATGGTGACGTTGCCGGTTCGGATGAAGTCCGTAAGTCCATCCCGGCACTGTCTGATCTCGCCAGCCATATCGGCGACCCGGCCGTGCGAAACCGAGGTACACTTGGCGGCTCCATCGCCAACAATGACCCGGCAGCGGATTACCCGGCTGCCCTGGTAGCGCTTGGCGCGACCGTCTACACCACCTCGCGCGAAATCTCGGCAGAGGATTTCTTCACCGCCATGTTTGAAACGGCACTGGAAGATGGCGAGATGGTGGTCAAGGTCACCTTCCCGGTGCCTGAAAAGGCAGCTTACGAGAAATTCCCAAACCCGGCCTCCCGCTACGCCACGACAGGCGTGTTCGTTGCAAGAACCGGGGACGGAGTGCGGGTTGCGGTGACAGGTGCCGGTGCCTGCGTGTTCCGGCAAAGCGATTTCGAAAAGGCGCTTGATACTGATTTTTCACCCCCCGCGCTGGACGGGATTTCCGTTTCGGCGGACGGGCTGAATTCTGACTTGCATGCGTCGGCAGAGTACCGCGCCAATCTTATCACAGTGCTGGCAAAGCGCGCCGTGAAACACGCCGGCTGAGCGGGGACAAGACAATGGAAAAATATGGAATTGGCCAGCCTGTTCGCCGCAAGGAAGACGTGCGTTTTCTCACAGGGACCGGCACCTATATCGACGATATCAAACCAGACAATGTTGCCCATGCGCTAGTGCTGCGCTCAACCCATGCCCACGCGAAAATTCTCGGGATAGACGGCACCGAGGCGGAAAACATGCCCGGCATACTTGGGATTGTCACGGGCAAGGACTGGATAGCAGAAGATTTCCAGCCCATGCCCACCAAGTCTGCCGTGAACAAGAAAATCGACGGTACGCCACTTAACCAGCCGCCACGCCATGCCTTAGCAATTGACAGGGTGCGGTATGTGGGTGAACCGGTCGCGCTGATCGTTGCCGAGACCGTAAGCCAGGCGCAGGACGCCGCCGAGGCGGTTGAGGTTGACTATGAAGAACTCGAAGCGGTTACAGACCAGGTTAAAGCGCTGGAGCCTGGCGCACCGCAAATCTGGGACGATATCGAGGGAAATTTCTGTCTCGACTTTGAACTGGGTGACAAGGAAGAAACAGAAAAAGCATTCAAGGGTGCAGACCATGTGATCAAGCTGGATCTGCGCAACCAGTGCGTCACCGCGACGCCAATTGAAACGCGGGGCGCCATTGCCAGCTATGACAAGGACACGGGCAAATATTTCCTTCAAAACGCCACGCAGAATGTTCACGCCAACCGTGACACTTTTGCTGGGGTGTTGAAAATTCCGAGCGAAGATCTACACCATGTGGCGCCCGACGTGGGCGGCGGTTTCGGCGCCAAGAATTCAGGCTACCCGGAACCCTCCCTGCTGCTCTACGCGTCAAAGAAAATTGATCGCCCGATCAAGTGGATTTCCGACCGCAATGAGAGCTTCGCCGCCGATACCCATGGCCGGGACCAGGCAACAACCGTCGAGCTGGCGCTCGACAAGGATGGCATGTTTCTCGGGCTTCGCACCAAAACCATTGGCAATATCGGCGCCTATTGCTGGACGGTTGGACCCTTCACGCCCACCGGTGGCTCGGCGCGCACCCAGGGCGGACCCTATTATTTCCCGGCCATGCACTACACCGGCATCGCGGCCTTCACCAACACCATGCCGCTTGATCCCTATCGCGGGGCGGGGCGGCCCGAAGGCTCGTTCCAGATCGAGCGGATTGTCGAACTGGCAGCGCGTGAACTCGGGATTGATCCGGTTGAACTCAGACGCAAGAACCTGATGCCCGCCGACAGCCTGCCGCGTAAAACGCCGATGGGACTTGATGTGGACACGGGCAATTTCCCCGAAGTGTTCGAACGCACGCTGAAGATGAGCGACCGGGCAGGCTTTGCAAAGCGGGTTGCGGATAGCGCGGCCAAGGGCCTGAAGCGCGGCTTCGCCATCGCGCCATATCTTGAGTGCACCGGTGGCGGCCCCAAGGAATTTGCCGGGGTGAAATTCGCCAGGGATGGTTCGGCGGCGCTCAGGGTTGGTTCAATGTCCACCGGTATGGGGCAGGAAACATCCATGCCGCAAATACTTTCAGACCGATTGGGCATCGACTTCGACAAGATCACCTATGTTCAGGGCGACACCGACGCCACACCAATCGGCGGCGGCCATGGTGGGTCGCGCAACATGGAAGTGGGCGGCAGCGCCGTACTTCAATGCGCCAACGAAGTGCTCGTCAAGGCGAAGCAGATCGCAGCCCATTTGCTCAATTCCAATGCAGACGACATGGAACTGTCCGAGGGCGTCTTCACTGACGTCAAGACTGACCAGAGCGTCTCCATGGTCGACGTGGTGGCGGCATCGTTCGAGCAGAGCCGCTTGCCCGATGGCATGGAAGAGGGTGCTCTTGATACCGATACAATCTACGAGCGCGAAATTATCTCCTGTCCCAATGGTTGCCACTCGGCAGAAGTTGAGGTCGATCCTGAAACCGGGTCCGTGAATGTGGAGCATATGTGGGTGGTCGATGATTTTGGCACTATCATCAATCCCATGCTGGCAGACGGTCAGGTCATGGGCGGTATTGCGCAAGGTCTGGGCCAGGCGCTGATGGAAGAAATCATCTATGACGAGGACAGCGGCCAGCTGGTGACCGGTTCCCTGATGGACTACGCCCTGCCCCGCGCCGATTCCATGCCGAAGATGGAAATGGCCTTCTTTGAGGATGCGCCGACCGCCAAGAACCCGCTTGGTGTCAAAGGCTCCGGCGAGGCGGGCTGTTGCGGAGCGCCGCCGGCTATCGTGAACGCGGTGCTGGATGCGCTGAAGGACGATGGCGTCTTGCACATCGAGATGCCGCTGACATCGGAGAAAGTCTGGCGCGCGATTGCGGAGGCCAAAGCCGGCTAGGATTTACTCAGCCGCCTCGCGCACGCCAAACTGGCCCGACAAACTGCCAAGAAAACCCGAGACCGCCATCATGCCGGCACGGTCAGAACCGGCAATACCAGCTTTAGTTTCGGCCTGGCCGTTATAGTTGGTGTTGATGTTGATGTCGTAGGTCCAGGCTTTGCCCTCGTCGTCGAACAGGAACTCAACGCCCGCGATCTCGATACCCTCACCCGCCAGCATTTTCTCGAACTTGGCAATATCGGGATGCGCGAAATCGGTGAGCACCTCAAACTTGTTCGGCGCTTCGGCTTCCTCGCCCACCGGGCAGGCGGCATCACCAATCTCGCAGACATCAGCCGGGCACAACTCGAAGCCGCCCGTGGTGTCCACCTTCACCGAGTAAAGATGCTTGCCGCCGACAATTTCGTTGCGGATGATGAAAGGTTCAGCCGGCTTGATATAGGCCTGAACCAGCATGGTCGTGAATGGATCGGGTTCGACATCGCCGCTGGCAATGAGACCGGCAAGCATCTCTCCTGTTTCATACAGGCTTACGCCCGCGCCCTTGCCGCCGCAATCGGGTTTGAGGATGACCGGGCCTTCGAATGTGCGTGCCGTTTTCGCAATGTCGCTCGCACCCGCAGCCAGAACGGAGCGCGGGGTACGGATGCCATTGCGCTCAAGGATCACTGCCTGGCGGGCCTTTGAAATTTCCAGATCGAGTGCACGGGCCTTGTTAACGACGCGGTGTCCATGGGCTTGTATATTTTCCAACAGGGCCAGAGTGAGCTGCGGTGCAGCGCCATGCTCACGCGTCCAGGATGAGGCGCTCATCCGGTTGTAATAGACGCCCTCCTGGGGCGTTGCGGACAGATCAACCGAGCGTCCGCTCATGAATATCTCATCCCAATCGAGCCCGCGCGCTTCAAGCGCTGCGGCAAGCGGCGGCAGCCACTCCTCGTTTTCATGTATGACAAAGATACGGCTCATGACACTCTACTCAAATCGCGGACGGCGCGTGGCCCGTGATGATGCCCCGTCCTGTTCGGCCCAACGTGCAGTTAGGCAGTTTGCGCAAAATAATCAATGTTTTCAGGAAAATTGTAAGAAGAAAAAGGATTATTTTCTGATTATTTGAATTAATTAGAATAATTTTCTTAAATAGCGAAATTCAGCACAAGGCAATGATGCCACACCTTTTTAAAAAATTGCACCTATTTGGGGATTACTGGGTCTTGCGGGGTTGCCGCTGGCACCTCTGCCAATTACCAATGAAGACATGTCGGAAAAGCAAGCCGTGCTGGCAGCCAATGAAGCTTTTTACGCCGCCTTCAGGGCGGCCGACTTCGAGGCCATGGAGCGCCTCTGGTCGCGGCGGCGCGATGTCAGCGTGTTCCATCCCAACTGGCCGGGCATCAATACGCGCGACGCGGTGATGGAATCCTGGTACCGGATTCTCATTGCTGGCAATCCTCCACATGTGAGCGCTCTTGATGCCACCGCCATTGTCACCAAGAAGACAGGCCTGGTGATCTGCGAGGAAAATCTCGGCGGAACGCACCTTATTGCCACCAACGTTTTCGTGCTCGAAGATGGCCAGTGGCGCATGACCAACCATCAGGCGAGCCGTCTGCCCGTCTCCACGCCGCAAAGCAATCAGATCAAGAAACGCGAAGAGTAAGCGCAGCTTTCCGGCGCTTTAGATACAGCGCCCGCCATCCACTTCCATACACACGCCTGTAATGAATTCCGCATCGTCACTGCACAGAAACACCGCGGCGCGGGCGATGTCGTCCGGGCGGCTCATGCGCCCGAGCGGAATACCGGAGATGAACTGCTCGCGTAGCTCAGGCGTATCCGGCCCGCCCATGAAAGATGATAGCAGAGCCGTTTCCCCGATCACCGGATTGATGGCGCAGACGCGTATCTTGTCTGGCGCAAGCTCTACCGCCATGGATTTGGTCAGGGTAATGGCCGCCCCCTTGGTGCCGTTATACCAGGTGAGACCAGGACGTGGCCGCACGCCTGCCGTGGAGGCTATATTGAGGACCATACCTCCGCCACGTCTCCGCAGGGCGGGAATGCCATGTATCGCGCCAAGATAAATGCTTTTGACATTGGTGGCATAAACCTTGTCGAATTCATCCTCGCCAACTTCCAGAAGTGGCTTGTTCTTATGCGTTGTCCCGGCATTGTTCACCAGAATATCCAGCCCGCCATAGGACTCTTCGGCAGCCGCGACCATTGCTTTCACATCCTCACTCCGGGTGACGTCACATCGCACGAAGATGGCTTTGGGCAATGAAGCAGCGACCTCTTCTCCAGACTGCTCGGATATATCAGCGACGATGAGGCTGGCGCCCTCATCGGCGAAGGTGCGAGCAATACCCTCGCCGAACCCGGATGCAGCTCCGGTCACGATCGCAACCTTGTCTTTGAGTCTCACGGATCTTGTTCCTTCCACGGTTATTGGGAAGAACCTGTCTTACGTATTTTCCTGACCCTTGGCCACGATAACAGCAAGTGCGGCCGATGCGATCCGCGCCGATGGCGGGTCGGACCGGCTGGTGAGTAGGATCGGCACCTTGGCGCCGAGAACGATCCCTGCCGCGCAGGCGCCCATGAAATGCACCATCATTTTGAACAGTGCATTGCCTGAGACGATATCGGGTACGATAAGGGCGTCGGCGCGCCCAGCGACCGGAAAATCAACGCCCTTGATTTTCACAGCGTGCGGGGAGACTGCAAGATCGAACGACAGAGGTCCATAGACATCTGCATCGTTGATGCCGCCCGCATTTGCCCACGCTGCAAGTTCACTTGCTGCAACGCTTGATGGCACAGCCTCAAGTTTTTCTTCCGTTGCCGACAATATTGCGATCTGCGGCCGTTCAATATCGATCGCATTGGCGAGCGTGACGGTGTTGGCGATGATAGCCTGTGAGGTCTCATGATCGGGATGCGTGTTGAGTGCTGCATCGGAAATCAGGAGAACGCGATCACTGTCCGGCACGGTCATATGAAAGACATGGCTCAGACGCCCGCCTGTGCGAAGTCCCGCCTCTCGCTTGAGAAGCCCGCCCATGAACACGTCCGTATGGACGTGACCCTTCATGATAGCGCCGAGCGCTCCCTTGCCAGCGGCTTCTGCGGCGAGTGCGGTTGCCGCTTTTTCTCCCTCCGCGTGCATGACATCTATCCCTGAGATATCCCAGCCCATTTCATCGCAGGCCTTCCGGATCGCGGTCTCGTCGCCGATCAGAGCAGGTTCGATAATGCTGGCGTTCGCAGCGTCGCGCGCACTCTCCAGCACAACGGATGAGACCGCATTTACGATTCCCGTCCTGAGCGGTGGTGAACCGGCGGCTTTTTCCAGCAGTCCCGGAGGGCAAATCACGGGTGTCGAGCTGAGCATGGCCTCTCCAGGGTGTTGATACGTCAGTCCGGTGCGCGGGCGATATTCACTTCATTTCGATTTCGATGAAAGCGTATTCGAAGTCATTGGTGATAATCACGTCATGCTCGACGCCCATCTCGCGAAAATACGGAACGCCGACCTTGAGCTTGGCCGTATCTTCCCTGCCATCCTCGGTCACCAGGGTCAGATCACCGTCAAGGAGGGACACCACCACATAATCATATTCGTGGCGGTGCCATCCCGTTGCAGCCCCCGGCGCAAAGTGCCATTCCGTGACCCTTGTTCGTTCGTTGTCGACGAACACGTTTGATCGCGCCCGTCGGTTGTCATTTGCCAACTCTCCCCACAGATGAGTAAAGGCGAGCTTTTATGTTCACGCGGCCTTCCGGCTAGGCGCCCTGTTGGGGGCGCATATCCTTGGGATCAATCCCGGCAACTTCCACGGGTGTTTTCATAGCATCGCGGCGGAAAGGTTCTCCCAACTCCTGGTTGAGAATGACCTCGATGAATGTGGTCACACCCTTTTCCTGGGCCTTGCAGGCATCTTTGAGCGCCTCGGTAAGATCCTCTTGCGTCTTCACCGTCACGCCTTTCAGGCCACAACCTTCCGCTACTCTGGCGTAACTCAGATGCGGGTCCAGCTCGGTGCCGACGAAATTGTCATGATACCAAAGCGTCGTGTTCCGCTTTTCCGCACCCCACTGGTAGTTGCGGAAGATGACCATGGTGACAGCCGGCCATTCCTCACGCCCAATCGAGCTCATCTCGTTCATGGAGATACCGAATGCGCCATCACCGGCAAAACCAACCACCGGCACGTCGGGGCAACCGATCTTCGCGCCAATAATTGACGGGAAGCCATAGCCGCACGGGCCGAACAGACCTGGTGCCAGATATTTGCGCCCTTGCTCGAATGAGGGATAGGCATTGCCAATGGCGCAATTGTTGCCGATGTCACTGGAAATGATGGCGTTTTTCGGCAGGCCCGCCTGGATGGCGCGCCAGGCCTGGCGCGGCGACATACGGTCCGGATCCTTATCACGGCTTCGTTGATTCCAGGTTGTACCAGGATCATCATCCTCGTGATCCATACTTGTCAGCTCCTGCAGCCAGGCGGATTTGGTCTGATGAATAAGGTCTTCCCGCTCCTTGCGTCCGGCATCGCCAGCGCCTGAGGAGAGCTGCGCCAGAATTTGTTCGGCGACCATCTTCGCATCGCCCTCGATGCCAACCGTGACCTTCTTGGTCAACCCGATGCGGTCGGCATTGATGTCGACCTGAATGATCTTCGCATCCTTGGGCCAATAGTCGATGCCGTAACCCGGCAGGGTGGAAAAAGGATTGAGACGATTGCCCAGTGCCAGAACAACGTCAGCCTTTGAAATCAGTTCCATGCCCGCCTTGGACCCATTGTAGCCCAGCGGCCCGCAGGCCAGGGGATGACTGCCGGGAAACGCATCATTGTGCTGGTAATTGCAGCACACCGGGGCGCTCAAGCGTTCGGCCAGTGCCTTGGAGGCTTCAATGGCGCCACCGATAACAACACCGGCCCCATTCAGGATCACCGGGAATTTTGCATCCGACAGAAGTTTTGCCGCTTCCGCGATTGCCTTCGGACCGCCAGCGGGACGCTCAAAGCGCAATATCTGAGGCAATTCAACATCAATGACCTGTGTCCAGAAATCACGCGGGATATTTATCTGGGCAGGTGCGGAGCCGCGCCAGGCCTTGGCAATTACACGGTTCAGGACTTCAGGTATGCGATCGGCATGACGGACCTCTTCCTGGTAGCACACCATTTCCTCGAACATCGCCATCTGTTCCACTTCCTGGAAACCGCCCTGTCCGATGGTCTTGTTTGCAGCCTGTGGGGTCACAAGCAGCATCGGTGTGTGATTCCAGTAGGCTGTCTTTATAGCGGTCACGAACCCGGTCACGCCCGGTCCGTTCTGGGCAATCGCCATGCCCATCTTGCCGGTTGTGCGGGTAAAGCCATCGCAGATCAGGCCCCCGTTGGTTTCATGCGCCACGTCCCAAAATGTGATTCCGGCTCGCGGAAAATAATCCGAGATTGGCATGAAGGCAGAGCCGATGATGCCAAAGGCATGCTCAATGCCGTGCATCTGCAGCACCTTTACGAAAGCTTCTTCCGTGGTCATTTTGGTCATAGCACCCTCTCTAAACTGTCGTCCTCAGCAACAATAAACACATCTGCCGTCCCGCAATGCGAGACGTTTCGTCTCGTTATAAGAGACGTTCCGGAGTGGTGTCAATCTGAGTCTTGACCGAGGCGTATCGCACACCGGACTCCATGAACAACAATCCGTTCTCTGTCAAAATGATGGCAGGGAAAGGCGCTAACCCGTCATGTCCCAGATTTCAGCAAGACGTGTAGCGCCATTTTGAAGTTTGCGGGCATATTCAGGAGCTTCCTCGAGTGAAACACGCTGGATTGGCGCGTGCATGGCAAGCGCCGCCAGGGGGAATCCGTCTGCCGCAAGGATTGGCACGCCAATGCCAATAATTCCATCGGCATACTCCTGCAAAGCCGTTGCATAGCCTTGATTTCTGATTTTCTCAATTTCAGCCAGCAGCACCTCCCGGTCGGTGATGGTATGCTTCGTAAAGGATTCAAGATTCATGGTTTTGATCAACTGTTTCAAAACCGCATCAGACAGAAACGCGAGCATCACCTTCCCACCAGAGGTGACATGGGCCGGCAGAAGACTTCCGGTTTCCAGATAAATACGAGGAGTACGCGATGTTTCGACACGCTCGAGATAAACAAAGTTCCGGCCCTCCAGAACGCCTACATTGCAGGTCTCGCCGACCTCATCGACAATTTTCTGCATTGTTGCCCGGATAGGAGCGCCATTGTTCGTAGACTGCATGGCATCAAGTGCCAGCTTTGAAAATCTTGGGCCAATGGCAAATCGATCCCGACTGGGATCGCGCACAATGAGACTATTCTCCTCCAGCTGCTGAACAACTCTGTGGACGGTTTGCTTTGACATCCCCAGTCGATCTGCCATGTCCGACAGACCCACCGCCTGTGGTTGATAGATGATCGCTTCCAGTACGCGCAGCGCCTTCTCCAGGGCAGAACCCGTGCTTTTCTTCTTTTTATTATTATTTCTCTGCATTTTTCTGCCCCCCCGGACTGAAGAATTTTGGCGATACTGCAAACAATCGGATTGTTTTGATTCTTTGAATTGGAAGATTTATTACATTTATTCTAAAGAAATTCCTCTACTTGAACTACACACGTGAACATCTCTGATCTACGCCGGAACAAAACCATCCACGCCTTTTGGAAATCCACACTATGGTGTGTGTTAGAAACCGCATCACCAGCAATACTGCGGGTTGATCGGCAAGACAGAATATCAGATTGACAGAAGTTGGCATCGTTTCTTAAAATGAGACGAAACGTCTTGTCTGGTGGAATGCTGAAATTGGGCTTGCCGTCAAGGCCATCGGGACAAGGGGGATATCATGACCAATATGATCCCAAATGAAATATCCGGACTAATCAGGCGCGCACGTGCGGCGATGGAACAAACCGCCAACGTCTCTCAGGCTCGGCTGGATGAATTCGTAACGGCGCTTGCCTGGTCACTTTACAAACCGGAAACCGCCAAGACGCTTGCGGAACATGCCGTAGAGATCACTGGCCTGGGAACGGTTGACAGCAAGATCATCAAGAACCAGCGCAAGACCTTCGGAACGCTGCGAGATCTCATGCGGGTCAAATCCACCGGCATTATTGAAGAGATCCCTGAGAAGGGGCTGGTTAAATACGCCAAGCCGGTGGGCGTGGTTGCTGCCGTCTGCCCTTCTACAAATCCATCTGCCACACCCGTAAACAAGGCAATGATGGCAATCAAGGGCGGCAACGCCGTTGTCATCGCCCCCTCTCCGCTTGCATGGCCAGTTACCAATGCAACCGTTGAGGCCATGCGCGCGGAACTGGGGAAAATTGGTGCTCCGGAGGATCTGGTCCAAATTCTGCCCCAGCCTGTATCGCGCGAAGCAACCACGGCATTAATGAGCGCGTGCGACCTTGTGATCGTTACCGGAAGCCAGAATAATGTGCGCCGCGCTTATTCCAGCGGCAAGCCCGCAATCGGCGTTGGTGCGGGCAATGTGCCGGTCATCATCGATGCATCAGCCGATCTCGACGACGCAGCGGAAAAAATCTGCGCCTCGAAAATTTTCGACAATTCCACGTCCTGCTCATCTGAGAATTCTCTTATTATTCCTGACGAGATTTACGACGATGCCATCGCCGCGCTGAAACGTGCCGGTGGCTACATGGCAAGCGCTGATGAAGGCAGGAAAATCGTCTCGCTGCTGTGGCAGGACAGCAAGCTCAATCGCAATATCATCGCCAAGGACGCCACCATTCTGGCAGACATATTCGAGCTTGACGGCGATGCCAAATCGGCAAAATTTTTTATGGTTGAGGAAACCGGTATTGGGGATGATTACCCGCTGTCAGATGAAAAGCTCTCGCTGGTTCTCACCATCTATAGGGCAAAGGATTTCGCCGGAGCCAAGCGCATCGGCGCGGAAATTCTAGAGCATCTGGGCAAGGGTCATTCCATTGGCATCCATACCCATGACATGGATCATGCCCGTGAACTGGCCGAAGACATCGACGTGGTGCGGGTGCTGGTCAACCAGGCCCACACATTTGGAAATGGTGGAGGATTTAATAATGGTCTTCCCTTTACGTTATCCATGGGCTGCGGGACGTGGCAGGGGAATTCCATCACCGATAATCTGAACTACACCTGCTTTCTCAACATCACCCACCTGGTGACAACGATCCCGGAGGACAAGCCAGAAGAAGAGGAGTTGTTCGGCGGGCACTGGGAGAAGTACGGGAAATAAAAATAGCGACTCAAACGCTAGGGAGAAATCATGAATTTCGAGGAACATGCGGCGAAACCATTACTTAAAGCAGCAGGCATTGTCGTGCCCGATGGCGGTCTTGCAATAAGCGCAGACGAGGCAGCGAGCCTGGCCGGGAAGATCGGCCCTTGCGTGATCAAGGCGCAGGTTCCAACGGGCAAACGCGGTAAGGCTGGCGGCATCGCGCTGGCTGCAACACCGGATGAGGCCCGCGCAGAAGCGGCGCGCATTTTACAGCTAGAGATTGCAGGTTTTCCGGTAAATTCGGTCCTTGTCGAACAACAGGTTCCCATCAAAAAAGAATTCTATGCCGCCGTGCTGAACGACTCCGACACCAAGGGCCCACTGCTGCTGTTCTCGGCTGAAGGTGGCATGGACATTGAGGAGATAGCGGAAAAGCATCCCGATGCCCTGGTGCGCCTGCCCATCGATATCCGTGAAGGCCTGAACAGAAAAGCCATTGAGTCCGCACTACCGCCCATTGATGGTGTGAACCGCGAGGCCCTCGTCGATACCCTCGAAAAACTCTACGAGGCCTATATCCGGAACGACGCAGAGCTCATGGAAATCAACCCGCTGGTAACGACGCAGGATGGCCGCGTCATCGCGCTTGACTGTAAATTTTCACTCGATGACTCCGCCATCCGGCGGCATGAGGAACTGGCCAGATCCGGCGCACCCGACAAGCTTACCGAGCTGGAGCAACGCGGCCAGGATATCGGCTTCAAATATATTGAGCTGGAAGGCAGTGTCGGCGTGCTCTCCAACGGCGCCGGGCTGACCATGACCACCATGGACGCCATCTCGCATTATGGAGGGGAACCGGCAAACTTTCTCGAGATTGGCGGCAATGCCTTCGTACTCGGCAAGCAGGCTCTGGAAGTCGTCCTCGGCAATCCCCGCGTCAAATCGCTTCTGATAAATTTCTGCGGCGCCATCGCCCGCACTGATGTCATGACCGGCGGCGTGCTGGAAGCATGGGACGATGTGGACCCGCAAGTGCCCGTCTTCTGGTCCATCAGCGGCACTGGTGAAGACGAGGCTAAAGCGATGTTGAAGGAAAAACTGGGCACCGCTCCTTACCCGACCATGGACGAGGCGGTGAAGGCCGCCGTGGAGGCTGTACAATGATCGTTCATGGCAATGAGAGCGTGTTGGTACAGGGCATAACGGGCACCCAGGCGACCTTCTGGTCGGAGCGCATGAAGGAATATGGTACCCAAGTTATCGGTGGCGTGAACCCGAAAAAGGCAGGTACGCAGCATCTCGATCTGCCCGTCTGGGGCTCGGCTGAAGATGCAGCCAAGGATCAGGAAGCTGTAATCGACTGCTCATGCGTGATCGTACCGCCCCCGGGGGTAAAATCTTCCGTGCTGGATGCGCTCGATGCGGGTATCAAAAAGCTCGTCATCCTGACCGAGCATGTGCCGGTCCATGACGTGATGTATTTTCTCGCCGCCGCGCGCGAGGCAGGCGCCTCTGTTATCGGTCCGAACACTGCCGGGATCGTGACACCGGGTGAATGCTTTGTCGGCTTTATGCCGGCCTTTAACGAGCGCGTCTTCAAGCCGGGCAGCATCGGCGTCATTTCGCGGTCAGGGTCTCTGGGCACTCTGGTGTGCCTCGACATGGTTCAGGCAGGCTTCGGCATCTCCGCCTTTATCGGCATTGGTGGCGATCCGGTCATCGGCACCACCACGCGCGATGCATTGCAGTGTCTGGATGAAGACCCCAAAACGCAGGCGGTTGCGCTTGTTGGTGAAATCGGCGGCGGCATGGAAGAGGAAGCGGCCGAGTATGCAAAGGGCATGAACAAGCCGATCGTTTCTTTCATGGCCGGAGCAGCTTCGCCTCCGGGCAAGAAAATGGGGCACGCGGGCGCAATCGTCATGGGCGACAAAGGGTCCTATGCCGGCAAGAAGAAAGCACTCGAGGCAGCCGGCGTCAGCGTTCTCCCCACTCCATCCATGCTACCCGGAGCGCTGAAAGAACTGTTGCCTGCTTAGCTCGACTTCGCACTCACCGACGATCTCAGGCGCAGAGAGATATAAATGCCGGTCACAAAGGTGACCACCGCCGCGCTCAACAGAGCCGCGTCATAGCCCGAGGCAGCAACAAGCCCGGCGAACAGGGCCGGGAAAGCAAGCGAGCCGATAAACACCAGCGTCATGACACCCGACGTGGCATGCGCAACGCGCGCTGGCCCGGCTATGTCTGCGACCAGCGCAAGATAAACTCCATTCCAGCTGAAGCCTGCGGTGCCGAACCAGCATCCGAGAGCGATCAAGGCAAACCGCGACCACTCAGGTGTAACGAATATGGCAGCAACGACCGACCCTGCCGTCAGGATACCGAGAAAACCCAGCACCAGATCAGGGCTGACAATATTCGCCACATAGCCCCAGCCAAGGCGCGCGATGACGCTCGCCACCATGGCAGCACTGAGTACAAGCCCCGCCTCGACAGGAGACAGCCCGGCACGGTCGACGAAGAAGGCAACCATGACTGCTCCAAACGCATATTGCATGCCAGCATATACCAGACCCGTGATCCCGAGCGCACGCAAACGAGGGCCTTTCCATACGGTGGTGAGAGGCTCCAGCAATTTTCGAGGCCAGAGGGGGTGATCCTTTTGCCGGTCATGATCGAGACTACTTCTCCATGGTTGTACGGCGAATGCGGCAGCGAGACACAAAGCCCCCATGGCAAGTGCCGTGCCTTGCCAGCCCAGTTGCAGGGCGAGCGGTGGAGCGATCAATCCGCAAACGGCACCCCCGGCCGGAACACTCGTTTGCTTGATGGAAAAGATACCGGAGCGCTGCCCCTTTGCGGTTAATTGCGTGAGCAGTCGCCCGCTTGCCGTGTTTCCGGGACCATAGGCAAAGCCAATCAGCACGGCGCTGGCCACAGACGCGGAGATCGTGCCCAGCGCAAGAATGAAAAGTCCGGATGCGGCAAAAACAAGCGCCCCCTGACTGGTCCGCAGCGCACCATGGCGGAGAATAAAGTTCGGGGCGAACATGGAAGATGCCGCAGCACCCGCATATAGAACAGCAGCATAGAGCCCGACATAACGCGCCGGAATTTCAAGCGTCTGCGAAGCAATTGGCGCAACCACTGGCAGAACCATTGATGCCAGAATGACCAGTCCATAGGTCACGAACATGGTGATGACCGCCGCAGCCAGCGGTGGGGCGTTTGCAGATTCTTTTACTGGCAAGGTATTACCCGGTTTCACAGTTGCTATAGTCGTCACGCGCAACTAACACGGGTCGCGACAAACAAAAAGTATCGATGGGACCTGATCCCAATATCTCATAAGAGGCTTCTGACAATGTTTACAATCTATGGCCGCACCAACTCCTCCAATGTGCGCAAGGTTCTGTGGCTGTGCGAGGAAATAGGTCAGACCGATTATAAACGGCTGGACTATGGCCGCGGTTTCAAACCGTGTTCATCACCGGAATATATGGCGCTTAATCCCAACATGGTGGTGCCGACGCTGGTCTATGGCGATCTGGTAATCTGGGAATCGAACACGCAACTGCGTTTCCTCGCGAGCAAGCACGGCACGGACGATATCTACCCTGCCGAGCTCACCGCCCGGGCTTGCGTAGAGCAGTGGCTCGATTGGCAGCTCACAACGGCCATTGTCGGCATCCGCCACCTGTTCCAGGGGCTGCATGTAAAAGATGAGGCCTTCACAGATCCGAAGGGTCTGGAGGGCGCTCACAAACAGGCTACGGGCGCGATGGGAATTCTTGATGCGCATCTGGCGAAGAACGGCGCCTATATCGCTGGCGAGAATCTCACCATCGCGGATTGCTGCCTGGGCATGTATGTGCACCGTTGGCATGTGCTGCCCATCGAGCGCGCGCAACATCCGGCACTTGCGGCCTATTACGAGCGCCTGAGCGAACGCGATGCATTCCAGAAATGGATTGTTGGTCAGGGGGTATAGGGGCTGGGGTTAAGTCGCTGCCACTATCTGCTATTGATAATATCTGATCTCCAGATTGCCAACACGCTCTCATCACCAATATCGTGTTGTCTGACGAATAATGGGGCAAACCATTTCAATGACGTTTGGAACTGGATACAACTCGATCTCGATTTGAAAGCTATTTTGGATATGTTGCCTATGGTGAAATTTGCCGCTTGTACTTAGAGACGGAGAGGAAACAGACCTATGGAAAAACTTAAAATTATTGTCGATGAGGCGATAGGGGAGCTGGAAAAAACCTTGTCCAAAGATCAAGTTGACGAGGTCTCCAGGGTGATCAACGCTGCAGTTATCCGGGGTATGCTGGAAGGACAGCATCGCGCGGTTGATGCCTGCAACAATTTCGCTGATGCGGAACAGGATATGGCACACAAGATCGCCACCGCAATACGCAAGAAAAATGATGCTCTGATCGTCAACCTTTCCAGCATGCGTTGATGTTCACCAAAGACCCGGTGATAAATATGGCGAGAAAGGTATTTGACGCAGCTCATTGTCTGCATGGATTTGAAGATGAGGCATCTCCATGAAGAAGATGGGAATGATCGGCGGGCTGAGCTGGATATCAACTGCCGACTATTACCGCATCGTCAATACGCTGACGCAGCAGGCACTCGGCGGCGTCAGTTCCGCTCATGTGATACTGGAGAGCGTCAATCGCCAGAAATATGTGGAAGCCGTCATCGAGAATGGCGACGACGCGACTGCCTCCCGGATGATCCGCGATGCCGCGCTAGCGGTCGAGCGCGGTGGCGCCGACTTCATTGTCATCACCTGCAACGGCGCACACCGTTTCGTACCCGACGCCGAGCCGCACGTTTCAATCCCCTTCCTTCATATCGCCGAGGTCACGGCTGAAGCGATCAAAAAAGCCGGGCTCAGCACCGTGGCGCTCCTGGGTGTGCGCGAGACGATGGAAAACCGCTTCTACCCCGATATCCTGAAGAAACACGGCATCGAAACCGTCAGCCCCAACGAAGAGGAGAAGACGGTTATCCACGACAAGATCTATGAGGAACTTACCCTCGATGTATTTCTCGATGAGACACGGGAGAAATACGTGGAGATCATCCACGCGCTCAATGCGCGCGGTGCGGAAGGCGTGATACTCGGTTGTACCGAAATCCCGCTGCTGATCCGCGAGGGCGATGTCGATGTACCTGTATTTTCGACAACGGACTTGCATTGCCACGCGGCAGTCGAGATGGCTCTCCTACAGTAAGCCGCAAACCCGTCACGTCTCCTGCGCCGCCAGACTCTTCACCTCTTCCACCAACTTGGCGGGAACGCTCAGACCATTTTCAGCTGCTTCCTTGCGCAACGCTTCTCGGCGGCCACCGGGCAGTCGGGCGCCCTCCTGTCCGGTGATGCTCTCCATGATGGTCTCAACTCTCTCAAGAAAATGATCGCGCCCTGAAAATGCGTCTGGATTGATAGTGATAAGAAATTGTCCAACTGAAGGGGGCTCGCCTTCAGTCGTGAAGAAGGACGAGGCTTCGGTTGAAAGTGCACTGCCCGTGAGGGGCGCACAGAGGAGTTCTACCATCAATCCCAGTGCGGCACCCTTGGCACCACCGACTGGCAGAAGCACACCTTCACTTAACGCCACTTCCGGGTCTGTTGTCGGATTGCCCTGAGCGTCTGTCGCCCAGCCTTCGGGAATGGATTTGCCTGCCTGCTGGGCGGTCATGATGTTGCCACGCGCAACTTGCGTCATGGCCATGTCCATAACAAGCGGCAGCTCCGACTTGCGGGGAGATGCGAATGCGAGTGGTTGAGTGCCATAGATCGGCTTCGTCCCACCCCAAGGAGCCATGGCCTGCGGTGTGTTGCCCATGACAATGGCAATAAACCCGAGTTCGGCGCATTTTTCCACATGGTGCCCGAGCACTCCGCAATGGTGCGAATTGTGAAAGGCGACGGCAGCAATCCCGTTGGTGCGCGCTTTGTCAGGAAAATAATCAAACGCCAGATCGATGGCTGGATAGAAGAAGCCCTTTTTAACATCGATAGTAATTGCGCCTGGCAACTCCTTCATGATGGAAGCATCTGCTTGCCCATCAACCTTGCCGGTGATTGCCTGGCCCGCATAGGAGGGAATGCGTGAAAAGCCATGGCCCTTCCGCCCGTCTATTTCTGCCGCCAGCAGAGCTCGCGCAACAGAACGCGCATTCTTTTCCGATGTCCCGGAGCTCACGAGAGCCGCGAACATCAGATCCTCAAGGTCACCACAGGAGAAATGGACGGTATCGCTCATGATGCATCACCCAGTACGCGCAGGACATTTGCCACAGTGATCGTCGAAATGGCCGTGCTTGATTCTTCAGTCACGCCGGAGATATGTGGTGTCATAATCAGGTTTGGTGCATCGGCAAACTTTCCCGCATCCTCTGCCGACAATGGCTCATCGGCAAACACGTCCAGAGCCGCGCCGCCGATCTGGCCAGACTTGAGCGCTGTAATCAGATCATCCTCATTGATGATCCCGCCCCTCGCGGTATTGATGAGAAAGGCACCCTTCTTCATACGCGCCATTGCATTTGCATCTATGAGGTTGCGCGTCTCCGGCATCAGAGGCGTATGAACAGACAGAATATCGCTGCGGGTGATGAGGTCATCCAGCGAGACACTTTCCGCTAGGCTCCATCCTTCCGCATCCGCCGGCACAAAAGGGTCATGGGCGATAACAGTCATCTCGAGGCCCTGCGCCATTCTGGCCGCCGACTGGCCGATCATGCCAAAGCCAAGCAGCCCGAGCGTGCGCCCGCGTGCCTCAAGGCCCACATTGTCATTGCGCGGCCATTTGCCTGCCAGAATATCGTCCTTTGAATAGAAGGAGCCCTTCAAAAGCATCATCATGGCGCAGATGGCATATTCCGCGACCGAGACATTGTTGGAACCTGTGGCCGGACACACGACAACGCCATGTGCCTTACAGGCCTCGACATCCACATTGTCTAGCCCGACGCCCAAACGCCCGAGCACTTTGAGGTTAGGCCCTGACTTGAGAATATCGTCCGTCACCTTGGTGCGGTTGCGCACGATGAGGGCCACTGCTTGCGGGAGCAGTGTCTTTATTTCATCGGGCTTCTCGCACAGGGTCTTGTCCCAATGCACATCATATTTGGCCTTGAGCTCCTCGACGGGCTCTTCATCCATGAATTCAGTAATGACGATATCGGGCATGTTTTCCTGACCTAACTAAGCTCGAGCACTCTGTTCATTTCATCCATCAGTTTGGGCTTCAATTCCATGCCGATACCGGGCTGATCCCGGGGCAGTGTCACATACCCGTCGACAATTGGAATGTCGTCGGCAAAGCCACCGTATGGCGCGAACACACCGGGGTAGGATTCGGTGCCGCCAAGCTGGAGACCGGACGCCATATGAAGCCCAAGCTGATGACCCCCATGAGGAAGGAAGCGCCGCCGCGACCAGCCAAGTTTTGCAGCCTCCTCCAGCATGAGAAGATTTTCCGTAAGGCCATAGCAAAGTGATGGGTCGGGCTGTATCCAGTCCACATCCGGCCTCATACCACCGAAGCGCAGAAGGTTGTTCATGTCCTGATGTGAAAACAGATTTTCGCCTGTGGCGATGGCACCTGAGTAATTCTGGATGAGCTCGGCATTGAGATGATAGTCAAGCGGGTCACCCGGTTCTTCATACCAGGCCAGCTTGAGCGGCTCGACCGCCTTGCCGAATTCAATTGCTTCTTCAAGATTGAAACGGCCATTGACGTCGATGGCGAGGTTTTCACCGGACCCCAACTCATCAGCCGCTGCCTCGACCCGCTTCATGTCATCAGCAAGCGGAACCGCACCAACTTTCATTTTACAAATGCGGTAGCCCTGCTCCCGGTAGCCGCGCATCTCGGCGCGTAATGTTTCCACGTCCTTGCCGGGGTTGTAGTAGCCACCACCGGGATAGACCAAAACCTTCTCGTCATATTTCCCATCATTGAAATGGTCAGACAATATTTTCCACAGCGGCAGCTCGGCGATCTTGCCGTGCAAATCCCAAATGGCTGTGTCGAGCGCGCCGATGCAGTAGGACCGCTCTCCATGCCCACCGGGTTTTTCGTTGGACATGAGGGTGGCCCACACGGCCTGCGGTGAAAAATTCTCCGCCGTCTCATCGAGCAGGGACTTGGGATCGGCTTCTTCAAGACGAGGCAGGAAGCGCGACGCCAGCAAGCCCGGCTGAGCGTAGCGGCCATTGGAAGAAAAACCGTATCCGATCACCGGTTCGCCATCGCGCACGACATCGGTTTCCACGGCGACGACATTCGTGGTCATCGTTTTGAAATTGATGAAGGCGTTCGACATGGTTGATGCGAGAGGCGCCGACACATGGCGGATGTTTGTGATTTTCATGGCTCCCCCCGCAAAAAATCATCCCCGGCGATAGGCCGGGGATGAATGCAATGTATCGTGTCTCAAGCGCTTCGATAAAGCTTTGTCATGACAAACTCCCGATGCCCGAGTGTTTCTGCCGCCGTATTGCGCCCGTTCGACGTGCGGCGGATCATCTCGATGAGTGCATCACCAGCCGTATCCAGCGTCATGTCCCGCCTCAGGATACCCGTGACATCCACGTCGACATGCTCCGACATGGTGCGCACGGTGCGCGGGTTCGCCGTGATCTTGATAACCGGCACGATCGGGTTCCCGACGATGTTGCCCTGGCCCGTGGGGAAGGTGTGAACCACGTAACCTGCCGCACCCATCAGCGTGACACATTCCGCGGCTGCGGAAGAGGTATCCATGTAATAGAGCCCCGCTCCCTTTTCGGGCGCCTCGGCGGGCTCCAGCACATCGATATATTTACACTCCCGGCCAATCTTCTCCAGATTGCCCAGCGCCTTTTCCTCGATGGTGGTGAGGCCCCCTTCGATATTTCCCTTGGTTGGCTGGCTATCTGAGAGGTCGTCCACCTTGTGCGCCTCGATGACATCATCCTGATAGGCGTTGAAGGTCTTCATGAACTTCTTCCCGATCTCAGGTGAGGCAGCACGCGCTTCGCAGATATGTTCAGCACCGGTGATTTCCGATGTCTCGCCGAAGCAGCCATAGATGCCCTTGGGGATCAGCTTGTCATACATGTTGCCGACAGTCGGGCAGGATCCCAGCCCCGTTGTCGTGTCGGACTCACCGCACTTGGTTGAGACCCACAACTCGGACATGTCACATTCCTCGCGTTGCAGCTCCGTCGCCCACTGGACATATTCCTGTGCCTTGCGCCCTGCTGTCGCGACGGTTTCCAGATCTCCATGCTGCTCGATTGCGAAGCCAGTCACCGGCTTTCCCGTCTTGGCGATGCCATCCACGATCACCTTCGTCCAGTGCGGCTCGATGCCGATGACGATGACAGCCGCCACGTTGGGGTTGGCGCCAGTGCCGATCATGGTGCGGAAATGCAAATCCAGGTCCTCGCCAAATTGCAGCCGCCCGTAGGAGTGAGGCAGCGCCATGGTGCCCTTGATATTGTTGCCCACCGCCTCACAGGCAGCGTTTGAGATGTCATCAACTGGTAAGATGATGACGTGATTGCGCACGCCGACACGACTATTCTCGCGCCGGTAGCCCATGAATGTATTGTTACTGCTCGCCATGGGTGTTCTCCCTACCAACGCTTCGTTTTGAGATTGTGCACATGGACATGCTCGCCGGTGGCAGCATCGCCAACCATCTTGCCGATATCCACGCCATATTTGATGATCGTGTCGCCCTCTTTGAGATCCGTGAGCGCAACCTTGTGACCAATCGGAATATCGTGCTCCGACTTCACGTTGATGGTGGTGTCATTTTCCGTGATGACGCCGAGCATATCGGTGCCCGCCTCAAGCCCCTCAATGACGACAACGCCGACATTGTCCTTAGGGCTGTGAACGAGGAATTGTGGTTCTGCCATATCTTTCTCCTACTCCCTTAATACGGTGATTGCTTCTCGATTAAATCAGTTCATCAGTCTTGTTCCGGGTCTCGCCATACCGCGCAAGCGCGGGGGGCTTGAGGCCTTCGTAAAGCCCCTCGACCCGCTCATTTACTTCTTTGTTGTTGCGCTCAAACAGCGAATTTCCGTGAATATCGCTCTCAACCAGAAGCGGACCAAAATTTTCCAATTTCAAAATCCACATGGCTTGCGCGATGCCAAGCTCATCAAGCCAGTTGACCGCCTCAACATCAACGATGCCGCGCCCGAGCAATGCGCCGGTGCCGTAGCCCACCGTGGTGAGATAAACCGCGCCGTGAGGAACATAGAGTTCATTGTAATGCGCCTGGCTCATACCGCCTTTGCCAATAATGACTTTCGTGCCTGTTTCGGAAAACCAGCGGTCGAGATATTTGGCAAAGCGGAAGCTCGCCGTCGCCGTCACTGCACCAATATTGTAGCTGCCATCATCATTTTGCGAGGCGGCGGGTGCGCAATGGAAATTGACATTGGTGAGCCTGGTGAAATCAACGTCCGGCGTTTCACCCTTGTTCAATATTTTCTCGTAGACACCCTCTCGCGCCGTGTAGAGCATCCCGTCAAGAAAGGCGACGGAGCCGATTTCAAGGCTCTTGAGATCTTCATCGGAGATTGGCGTCTTTAACCGAACGGTTTTCAACTTGCTTGCACGTTCACCCATAATTGCCCCCCTTACTCCGCTGCACCGGCAAGCGCCGCATTGCCGTCCCAGCCAACTGTATTGCGCCGCATATAGGGCGTGAACCACTCCGGATCCGTTCTGTAATCAACTGACCCGTCAGAATAAAGCCTTGCGGTTGCACGTCGTGAGGAGAGACAGAAACAATGAACTGACATGGGCATGCCGCCGGTATGGGTGTAGCCAACTTCAATGTTGCATCCGACCACAGTTGAATTGCCGTTGAAGCCCATGGCGCCAAGGCCGGTCGTGTTCCCGAGCTCTTTCAGTTCGTCTTCAAGCTTCGCCACTTCCGCCTGGGGATGGCGCGAACCAACGGTTCTGAGGCACGCCGCCTGTTTTCCGAGCATCATGCAGGTGTCTTTAGAGCCGCCGAGTCCAATACCAACAATGGCCGGCTGGCAGGCAAGGCCTCGCTTGCCGAAAGCGAGCAGTACATCAAGGAAGAAGCGCTTGATGCCGTCGATACCATCGCCCGGGAACAGCATCCGGTAGTCAGTGCCGAACAGGCCCCCCTTGTGGACTGTTGTGATGTCGATCCAGTCTGTATCCGGCTCGAAGGAATATTCAATCTCTGGCGCATTCATGCCCACATTATTGTTGTTGTCCTGCCGGGTGAGTGGATGGACCCGGTTGGGCCTGAGCGGAATGTCGTGCGTGGCCTGCGCTGTGGCCCGGCGGAGGCGGTGTTCAAGCTCGATAAACCCGCCTTCAATCTGCGCCTCGTTGCCGGTCTTGATGTAGTAGCGCGGCACACCCGTATCGCCGCACATGGGACGCCGGTCTTCGGTAGCAACCTCCCAGTTCTCCAGCATGGCTTCGAGTACGAAG
The DNA here is from genome assembly GCA_021775555.1 of Hyphomicrobiales bacterium. Classification (GTDB taxonomy): domain Bacteria; phylum Pseudomonadota; class Alphaproteobacteria; order Rhizobiales; family Methyloligellaceae; genus UBA2767. Next base: position 43,582 of record JAJFHP010000041.1, read on the forward strand.
GCAGAGAGGTCACCCTTCTCCATATCGATCATACCCTTGATGCCGGACTTGTAGTCCTCCGGGATGTCGATCGCTGCACGCGCCATGATTTCGTTGGCGGCCATCTCGATGGTCTCGGACTTGATCATCTGCTTCCTCCTACTCCGCAACCTGTGGCGGCGGCGCAATCTCAGGCGGCGCGCCGGCCTCACCGTCAATCAGCGACTCGCCAGGTTTGACGATGGAGAACTCAACCGGTTCTGACCCGGTTTTGAGCTCGTCTCCGTCGCTCAATTCAATCGTTGTGTATCGTGTCTTCTCAAGCTCACCCGTTTCGGCAAAATCAGAGCGGTAATGAGCGCCGCGGGAATCCTCCCGAGCCAATGCAGCGCGTGCGATGGACTTGGACACCAGGATCTGGCTCTCAAGATTGAGCCAGTCGTGCCAAGTGAGATTGAAGGCGCGCGTTGAATCCGCAAGGCCACTCGCTGCATGCTGCTCACCAAGAGCATCCAGCTCTGAGATGCATTCTTCAAGCAGGCTCTTATCCCGGATGATTCCCGCCTTGTCCCACATGAGATCAACAAGCTCTTCACGTATCGCGTTGAGATCACCGGGCTTGCTCGCAAAGGGTTTGAGGCAGCGCCCGACTTCATGCTCCAGCACCGATGCATCGGGCTCGCGCCAGTCCGCACCCCTGGCGATAGCATCTGCCATTGCTTCCCCGGCAACGCCGCCGAACACAGTGGAATTTGCAACACCATTGCCGCCGAGCCGGTTGGCGCCATGCACACCTCCCGAATCTTCTCCAGCAACATAAAGACCTTCAAGGGTCGTGGTGCAATCGGGCTCGAATGCAATACCGCCCATCATGTAATGTGCCGTAGGGAGCACCTCGACATCACCGCCCGCAAGGTCAAACCCGCAATCCGCGCAGCGCTTCACCATGCCCTTGAACTGCTTGGCAACCTTTTCCGGGCCCAGATGCGCCATGCGGATATAGATACCCCCATTCGGCGTGCCGCGACCGGCGCGCACCTCTTCGATCATGGAGCGCGATACCACGTCGCGCGTCGCACGCTCGCCATGGGCGTGATAATTGAACATGAAGCGCTCACGCTCACCATTCAGCAGATAGCCGCCAGACCCGCGCAGACCTTCTTCGAGAATGGTGCCCGTCATGCGCGTGTCGTTCCCAGCCAGAATACCCGTGGGGTGAAACTGCACCATCTCCATATCGCGGAGCTTGAGACCGGCCCGCAGACCCATCGTCATGCCATCGCAGGATTTATCTCCCGATGGCGTGTGGTATCGATACATGGTCGGTCCGCCTCCAGCGCCCAGAAGAACCGTCTTCGCCTGTACAAAACGGAAGCTGCCCTCGCGCATATTGATGAGCAAAACGCCGGCAATTCCCGATCCATCTTTTGTGGGTATGAAAGCAACCGCGCGATGCTCTTCAAGACGCTTGATATCCTGTGCCCAGACCTGCTCCGAGAGGCGGTTGATAATCTCGATCCCAGTAAGGTCGCCCTTGTGTACCGTGCGATCAAAACTCTGACCGGCAAAGGCCTTCTGGTGCAATGAACCATCAGAGTTCCGGTCGAAATAACAGCCATACTCGTTTTCGAGTTCATGGATGCGCTTCACCGCACCGTTCACTAGTGCCCAGGCCAGTTCCTGATGGGGCAGCCATTTTCCACCGACAATGGTGTCCATGAAATGCCGCTCGATAGAGTCGTCCGAGTTCAACGCCACGTTAAACCCGCCCTGCACCATGCGGGTGCACCCTGACTTTCCGACGAGGCCTTTAACAGCAATCGTAATGTCGAGGTCCGGATTGGCCTTCTTGGCATAGAGCGCGGCAAATAGCCCGGCACCACCGGAGCCGATAATAAGGATGTCCGTGCGCATGGTCTCAAGCATCTAGAACGCCCTCATCAAAAAAAGAATGCCAATGCCCGCACCGAAGGCAAAGCAGCAGGCAATCCACGCACTTTGCGCCCGCGTCAGCCCCAGGAACTCGATCGCGAGCACTCTCAAGCCCCCGGCGAAATGAACGGCCAGAGCCGCTACAAGCAAGCTTTCGGATATCTTCACCAGCGGCTGGTTGGACCAGGATATGGCGCCCGCGAATGCCGTTTCATCCAGGGCCAGGCCGAGGGTGAGAAAATGAAGGGGGAGGAAAATGGCCAGCGCCAAGCCAGACAGGCGATGAACGAGCGCCGCAACAAAACCCGGATGCGCACGGGACGCGCGTGTGATGCCGCTGATGCTCATGCCCATACCACCGCGTAAATGGCGCGTGCGCCAAGCAGCCATAAAATGGCAATCAGCGTATGGCCGATATTCGCTGAAGCCTGTCGGCCGAGCGGGGTCCACTCGTGCAGGATCGTCTGCATCCCAATCCCGGCATGAATGGACGCGGCCAAAACAAACACACCATAAAAACCTGCCCACAGCATGGAGCCGCGCGTACGAGACAAAATCTCTTCCGCGGAAAGCCCGCCCTGAACTGCCATGATGATAACGGCAAGATGGGTGATGATCAGCGGCACCATGAGCATCGCCGTACCACGTTGCAGAAAGTAGGAGAGCGGTGTCATTTCAGCGCTCCCTTGAGTTTTGCCTTTAGGCTCGCGCGCTTCAGACCGGCAATTGAAAAGGTCGGGTTGAGCGAAACCGGGCAATGTTCTGTGCAGGACTGATGAGAGTGGCAGGTGTGGCAGCCGGCGCCTTGTGAAACCGCCTTGAGAATACCGTTGCGATCACCATCGCGGACATCGTTATAAGCCGCCCAGGCCCGGTTCAGCGCAGCTGGCCCGAGATAATCATCATTCCAGGACACCACATCACAGGCCGAATAACACACCCCGCAATTGATGCATTCGATGGCAGCACTCGCGGCTGACCTCTCCCTGCTCTCAGGTTGCACAGGGGCCAGCTCATCCTTTGGCCCGTCGCCTGCAACAAATCTCCCGCGTGCATCGCGCCATTTCTCGAAGAAAGGTGTCATGTCGGTCACGAGATCGCGGATGACTGGCAGATTCGTGAGCGGGGCAATGGTCAGTTTGCCACCCTTCACCACGCGCGACACATGGGTACGGCAGGTCCAGCGCGGGCGACCATTGACAGTCATGGTGCAGGACCCGCACACGCCAACGCGGCAGGCAAAGCGGTAGGCCAATGCTGGATCAAGATGGCGCTGGATATAGGTCACCACGTCCAGAACGGTCTGGTTTTCTCTCTCTGGAACCTCGAAGGACTGGTATTCCCCCTTTTCGTTCCCGCGCCAGATATCAACCTTGAGTGTGCGATCAGAGGAGGTCATGAGCGGGCCGCCTCGTTTGTTGCGAGCGTGATATCGAGTTTCACCGCATCGCCGCGATAATTGACGATACCCACATAGATGGCGCGGCCATCTTTGTCCTGCACCACCCGGCGCAGGATGCCGATAGGCGACCCGATTGGAACTTCCAGCCCATCAGCCACCTGATTGTCGGCGGTGCCGATGGTGAGTGTCTGGCGAATATCGGAGATCTCTACCCCGCGCATGCGTTCGATGACCGGGATAATCATTTCCTCATCGAATCGCTTCGGCGCGCGGGTATAAAGTTTTGCATCGAGATGCATATCGACCACCGCATAGGCCCGTTCACCGCGCCCATGAACGCGCCGCATATGGCGGTACGCGGGTGCGGCGCTGCCATCAACAGGCTCAAGATGCGGTACGCTTTCCCCGGCATCCACTTCGATAATACGAGACCAGGTGCCTTCGAGCGAATGGATCAGTTCATCCCGGCTCGTCTCCAGCTTGAACCATTCAGGCCCCGCTGTATCGGAAACAAAAGTGCCACGCCCGCGCCTGCGCCAAATCATGCCCTCGGCTTCCAGCAGACTGAGCGCCTGGCGCAGCGTCACCCGGGCGACTTGAAATTCACGCTCAAGCTCATCGAGTGTCGGCAGCTGGTCACCCGCAGCCCAATGGCCGGAGCGAATACGCTGACGGAATATGTTGGCCACCTGCGCATAGAGCGTTCCGTGCTTCTCAGAGAAAGCCGGGCGCGCCTTCTCAATGCGCTTTTCTTCTGTTTCGATTGACATGGCTCTAAAGTGATCTAGGCACTGGACAGATCGTCAAAAATCCTCAAAAGTACTAAAAACAGTATATTAGCTCTTATGATCAAGCAAGGGGCATGTTCGGTGACTGAGAGAAAAATTAAAACAAGCGTTGCCACGCGTATGGCGGAGACCATGAAGTCATATGGCGTACGCTTCGTGTTTGGTATTCCCGGCAATGATGTGCTGGAACTGATCCGCGCCTGCGAAGCGCAGGACATCCGCTTTATTTTGGCCAAGTCAGAACCTTCCGCCGGGTTCATGGCCGACGCTGTGGCGCAACTCACAGGGGATCCCGCCGCATGCATTTTTGCCCTTGGCCCTGGTGTTGTGAATGGCGCGACTGGTGTTGCGGGCGCATTGATGGAGCGCACGCCGGTCATCATCCTTGGCGGTGAGATGGCGGCGAACAGGCGCGGCCTCTACACCCACCAGGTGTTCGATCACGTGGCGCTGATGGCGCCCATCTCCAAAATGGCGGCCGAGTTGAACCCGGAGCGCGCTTCCCAGCAAATGGCCAAGGCGCTCGATGTGGCGATGTGCGAACCACGCGGACCCGTGTTCCTTAACTGCCCGGCCGACGCAACCCGCGCTGAAGCAGAAGAAACAAAAACCTATACATCGACGCCGCAACAATTGGGTGTTGCCAGTGATGCCGCCTGTGCAGATGCCCGAAATGCCCTGACGAAGGCAAAAAAGCCTCTGGCCCTTATTGGTCTGGGAGCATTGCGCCCTGGTGTCCCGGAACCGGTGAAGCAGTTCCTGGAAAACTGGCAATTGCCCTTCCTGACAACTTTCAAGGCCAAGGGCGTGGTGTCCGAGCGCCATGCCCTGTCGCTCGGCGCGCTGGGCCTCAGCCCTATCGTCGATGAGTTGACGCTTGATCTGGTGGCGCAAGCCGACCATCTGACACTGATCGGATTTGACCCCATTGAGCTGCGAGACGCCTGGATCAATGCCTGGGGACCCGATACGCCCTGCATCACCCTTGATTGGGCGACGCAGACAAACCGCATGTTCCCCCCGGGACAACAGATCATCGGTGATTTGCCGATCAATCTGCACGCCATCGCGCAAGACGCCTCACCCGCCACAACTTGGCCCGGCGAGACACTTGAAGCTTACCGGGCGGCAACAGCCACGATCGTTATGCCTCGAACACCGAAGTCAGGCGTCAGTCCCGCCGCCCTGTTCGCGGCCGTGAATGAGCATCTGGATGATGATACGATTTGTACGGCAGATGTGGGGGCGCATCGCATTCTTGCCTGCCACGCATTGAAATGCACTATGCCCAACCAGTTGCTGCAATCCAACGGGCTCTGCTCCATGGGCTATGCCATTCCCGCCGCAGTGGCCGCATCCCTGGCAGAACCTGACAAGCGCCTGGTGGCGCTGCTGGGTGATGGCTCCGCACTCATGAGCCTGGGCGAGCTTGCCGTTGTCGCAGAGCATGATCTGCCCATCACAGTAGTTGTGCTGAATGATGACGCCCTGACACTGATCGAGCTGAAACAAACGAAATTGCAGGTTGAGACAGGCTCGGTGAGGTTTAAAAGTCCGAACTTCATGGAAGTGGCAAAGGGCTTCGGCATCGAGGCCGTTCGCGCGACAACAAACGAGTCCTTTAAAAAGGCATATGAACAATCACGCACCGCAAAAGGACCGTTGCTAATTGAAGCGGTATGCGATCCAAGCGAATACTGGGACCAGATGTAGGGTTCTGAACGTCAATAAGGGGGGGAACTCGGTGAGCGATGACGAGCAGATATATGACTATATCATTGCAGGCGCGGGTTCAGCCGGGTGCGTGCTAGCCAACCGCCTGAGTGCCAATGGCCGCTATACAGTACTTTTGCTGGAAGCAGGCACGAAGGACACCAACCCCTGGATACACATTCCGCTTGGCTACTTCAAAACCATGCACAACCCCAAGACGGACTGGTGCTACATGACCGAGCCTTGCGAGGGACTGGGCGGACGCTCGATCCAGTGGCCTCGCGGCAAGGTGCTGGGCGGTTCAAGTTCAATTAACGGGCTGATCTATATCCGTGGCCAGCCGGAGGACTATGACCACTGGCGACAACTGGGGAACGCCGGCTGGGCCTTCAAGGACGTGCTGCCTTACTTCAAAAAATCAGAAGGCAACGAGCGCGGCAGTGATGACATTCACGGTGGCGATGGCCCCTTGAAAGTCTCGGACTCTCGCGCCCAGCGCGAATTGTGCGACATGTTTATTGACGCGGCAGTGTGTGCCGGCATTCCCCGCACAAATGATCTGAACGGGATCGTTCAGGATGGGGTCGCCTATACGCAGCAGACCACTCATAAGGGCTTGCGCTGCTCGACAGCGGTCGCCTATCTGCGACCGGCGCAATCGCGCGCCAATCTCAGCGTGGTCACTCGGGCCCATGTAGAAAAGGTCCTGTTCGAGGGCAAACGCGCCACTGGCATTCAGTATCGCACACCATCTGGCATGAAGCGGTCGCGGGCCGGCCGCGAAGTCATCCTGGCCCTTGGGGCCATCGGATCGCCGCAGATCCTGATGACCTCCGGTGTTGGCCCGGCAGGACATCTGCGAGACCATGATATCGATATAGTGCACGACCTTGAGGGCGTGGGGGGAAATTTACAGGACCATCTGCAAGTTCGCATGGTCTACAGGATCAACCAGCCGCTTTCACTCAATGATGATGTCAGGAACCCGCTGCGCAAGGCGATGATGGGCGTGAACTGGGCGCTGAGGCGGCGCGGACCGCTGACTTTCGCCGCCAGCCCGTTGAGTGCCTTTGTCAAATCTGACCCGAAGATGGCTACCACGGACCTGCAATTTTTCATGCAGCCCCTCAGCGCGGATTCCCCTGGCGAGGGCCTCCATAAATTTTCCGCCTTCTCCACGTCCTTCTGCCAGTTGCGGCCTGAAAGTGCGGGTCATCTGGAATTGAAATCAGCCGACCCGCATGTTTACCCGGCCATTCACCCGAATTATCTGGCAAGCGAGACCGATCGGCAGGCGGTCATCGCCGGCATGAAAATCACACGCAAGATCATAGCCTGCGAGCCACTTGCCTCGATCATGGAGGAAGAACTCTATCCCGGTGAACATATCCAATCCGATGAAGAGTTGCTGGAATCCGGGCGCGAGACCAGCCAGACCATCTATCACCCGATTGGCACCTGCAAGATGGGATCGGACGCGAAAGCGGTTGTCGACCAGTGCTTGCGAGTCCATGGCCTTAAAGGATTGCGCGTTGTCGATGCCTCGATCATGCCCACCGTACCGTCAGGCAATACCAATGCGCCAACCATCATGATTGCGGAAAAAGCCAGCGATATCATCTTGGGAGATTTGGGGTGAGGGAGGAGACCCGACGGGGCCATCGCCTAGTCTCCCCCACTCATTGCGCCTGACGTTTGTTGTCAGACAGCGATCAATGATTGGTTGACCGCGTTTCGCAATCTAAGGTTGTTGCAATATGAATATACAACCTTAACAGCGGGTTAACGCACTGCGTCATTTTGCGAAAAACCTGATCCAGAGCGGTTACGATGAAACCGGACCCAGGCCACCAACTCCCCCTTGCCCAACCACCCCAAGAGTACCATTACGGGTGGATGGGCAAAGGGGAGCGGGTGGCCTGAAATAGTTCGAAACGCCCTAGCGAATGATCTGATTATCTGAATCAATCCGCACCACCTTGCTTTTGGCGCCGTCGTTAAAGGTCAACTGCACCGTGATCGAGTTGGCGGTGCCGAGAGGCAGGGAAATATAGGGTTTGTCGGTTGTGATGTGATGCGGCTTTTTCAGATCGCAGAGCTGCAGCTTCCAGTTCTTGTCGAGTGCATCTGAATTGAGCGAGTAACTTACCGAAGCAATGCCGCACTTATACGCCTCAAGATGGGTGAAGTAGATGAGTTGACGACCGTTATAATCGCGGAAATAGGCCCAACTGCCCCTGGTCATGTCGAGAACCTTGGGCTCCTGTCCCAACAGACCCTGGGCCGAAGCCGGACCGGCCTGCCAGCCCGTCAGCGCCACCAGAAACAAACCTGTAAATTGCATCACTGCCCGCATTGAATGGTCTCCTGCCCTTTTTTCGCCCCCCGATCACTGCAAAACTTAACCTGAGTAGGCCGCTTGCGCCAATGAAAGGCTCTCTTAACGGCTAAGGGGGATGCTGGGACACAAGTGATTCAGTGTTGAAATGAGCACACCAGTGAAATTCATATTTGCATGTCCTGTTCTTGGCATTCTTGCGCTGACAGCTTGCGCCGAGGCACCTGCGAACAAAATCATGCCGGCGAAAAGACTGGCGATTTCGCAGGTTACGCTAAAGCCCGATGAGGCAAAACACGCGATTAACGCCTATCGTGCTGAGCGCGGTCTGAAGCCTCTCGTGATCGAGAAACTTTTGACGCGCGCCGCACGGCAACATTCGCAAGACCTCGCAAAGCGCGACCGCATATCCCATCGAGGTTCCGATGGCTCGGACCCCTGGGGACGGGTCAGAAGTACCGGCTACAAACCGCGTCTTGCTGCGGAGAATGTCGGCGCGGGTCAGATGTCATTTTCCGAAGTGCTGCAGGGCTGGAAAGACAGTCCCGGTCACAACAGGAATCTGCTGCTCTCTGATGCCACCCAAATGGGCATTGCACTGGTGACCAACCCTGCCACCCGCTACCGGACTTTCTGGACGCTCGTCCTGGGCAAACCCGCTAAACCGGAGCTCGCCGCCAGATAAAACAATCAAGGGCAAGCCGTCTGCGTGCCATAAGGGCCATAGCAATCGCGGCGGCAGCTATGGAAAACGCCGTTGCGCTCGCCGCACCCATCAGTCCATATGCCGGAATAAGCGCGAAATTCAACACAAGGTTCAGCCCTGCAGAGCCAAACAGAATGCTGGCGCAGATTTTTTGCTCTCCAAGCATGTTGAGAATAAGCTCGACCGGCCCCGTGGCGGCGCGGATCATCAGTCCTGCGGCCAGTACGAACATAACCGGATAACCGGAGGTGAACTCCGCGCCAAACAGCCACAGCAAGGGCTTGCCGAGTGTGAGTAATATCACCACCCCGGCCAGTGAGGGCCAGAAGGTCCATTTGATCGCATCACGTACCGCAAGCTGGAGCTTGTCACGCTCGCCAAGTGCATTGTGGGCGGAAAATCGGTTGGCCGCTGCCGCACCGACCGCGAAATGAACGAAGGCCACAAGCGAAATGGTCTTTAGCGAGGCGAAGTAAACAGCCACCTGTGATGGGTCCACATAACGTGACAACACTAGGATATCAGTGTTTTGCAGCAACAGAACAAAGCCGTGAAACAATAGCAGGGGGAGCGATGTACGCACCCACAGGTCCGTCTTAAAGCTGCGCGGACCGGCGCCCATATCCGCATCCATGCGCCGATGCAGTTGCACCGTCTGGAGTATTGCCGACACCCAGCAGGCGAATATTGCAGCCCCCGCGGCACTCACGGCATTTATCTCAAATCCTGCAGCGTAGACGCCGAACATGGCCAGCAGGAGCAGCAGCGGACGGGCTATATAAGGTGGAACCAGCGCCACATCCATCCAACCATAACCACGTGCGATCCCGTCCTGCACATCTATGAGGGTGTACATGGGCAGACAGAACAGGATGAGGAAGAATGGCAGAATATAATAATCAGCAAGCATATGCCCGAACATGGCCAGGCACGCAGCGCCAGCAAGCGCAATGACCGTGCTTGCCGTGACCGCGATCAGCCGTGCACTATGAATCAATCCACGCAGCAAGTGAAAGCGCCCCGTCTCGCGATATTCAGGTACGAAGCGCATGCTAGATGTGGAAAAGCCAAGCGGGGCGAGACCGCCGAAGATCAGCACCCAGACCCAGACAAAAACGAAAATGCCATATTCAAAACTACCCATCCAGCGTGCCAGAAGCACCTGCGAGAAGTAGGCGATCCCGGCGCTGATAACACGGATGAGAAACGCGAAAAGCGCGGCACGATGGGTCCGCCCTGACCCATCGCCACCGCCCAGCAATGGTTTTAGAATTTTCTGAAGAGGTTCAGGCAGACTCAATATCCGCCTACCGTCATCTGTTTGTGCTGCTTCGCCCAGCGACATGCCCACGATCCTCGTTAATCGAGGGTGAGCTTACGCTCCCTGCGCTTAAGAAAGGGTTGGCGGAGAGGCTATTTGCTCCAGCCGGTCACACACATCACTCCACAACGCCGCACGGGTTTCATCGCCGACCGACTTATGCTCCAGCATGAAATGCTGAGCCACCTCTTCGGCGCGCGCACCGTAACGGCGGGACAAAACACCGGCCATGGCGTGAATTTCGGGATCAGTAGGCAGCGTGGGCGTTACGATCTGTGTCATTTTGAACTCCCGGCATGGCGTGTTGCTTGTTTGACCAAGACAGGAGCAAGAGACGCGCCACACGGCAGTTCAGGGCGAAAAAGCCCCGAATCAGCCAATTTTAATGGAAAGCCGGCTTCAGGCCACCAAAGGCCGATGGCTCTATTGTTTCTTTTTGACCGAACGCTTGCGCTTGCGCTTCTTGCGGGCCTTGCGACGTCCGCCGCACACTTTCGAGCGCAAGTTCGGTGCGCCTTCGGTGAGAGATGCCTGGATGGTCAGCTTGTCAATATTCTTGCCAAACAGTGCCCGCCATGAGAAACGCCGGAAGCCATGGTCGAGCAATTTGGCCGCGCGTACATTGCGCGCGCCGCCAGTCCTGCCGCCAAGAACGACAGCTACGATTTTACGACCGCCGCGCGTGGCGCTGACAACGATATTGTAACCCGATGCGCACACGAACCCGGTTTTCATGCCATCGGCACCCTCGTAAGAGCGCAACAGGCCATTATAGTTTTTCATCCGCCGCTTGCCGATCTTGATGGACTGCACTGCGAAGAAGTGGGCGTATTCGGGGAAATCAATGATGAGCGCCCGCGCCAGGTAGCCCATATCCCGGGCTGTGGTGATCTGCCGGTCATCCGGCAGGCCATTCGGATTCACGAAGCGCGAACGGCGCATGCCCAAACGCTTGGCCGTGGCGTTCATGCGCTTGACGAATTTCGGCAAGGAACCCGCAACCCCCTCGGCCAGCATCACCGCCACGTCATTGGCGGATTTCACCAGAAGCGCCCTGAGTGCGAGATCAACGCTCATGGTCGCGCCGACAGGCAGGCCTATCTTGGTCGGGGCCTGCGCGTTGGCTTTTTTCGATGTGACGATTTTACTTTTGAGGGTGAGCTTGCCATCTCGCAGAGCTTCGAATGTCAGGTAAGCCGTCATTAGTTTGGTGAGCGAGGCCGGGTGCCAGAGCGCATCCATATCCTCCTGGTAGAGGATCGTACCCTTGTGTGGATCAAAAACCAGCGCAGGAGTCGCTGAAGCCCGCATGGGCAGGAGCAGAAGCAGGGCGAGCAGGCCCATGCCAAGTCCCCGTACATACATTACTGAACTCCCCCGTTTACACCAATGCGGCAGCAGATCTTGGAAACGCTCACCGCACGCTCGCTCTCATAAAACCATAATCCAATGACGGTTGGTGCCCCAGGCCTGACTCGAACAGGCACGCCATTGCTGACAACAGATTTTGAGTCTATCGCGTCTACCAATTCCGCCACTGGGGCCACCGGCTGGCGATGATAGCGATGCGCCACCCCCCGTCAACACGTGCATTTTGCAGACGTGCATAATCTTCTCGCAATGCCATATACAGCACACCTGCTTCCAGAAGCGATACACGTGAATTCAGCCCGGACTAAGGCAACATCTTCAATGGACAAACGCCAAGCTCATCAGTATTCATGCCCCATGCTGAGACGTATTTATGACTGGATGATCGAACTAGCAGCCCATCCCAAGGCAGCGTGGGCGCTGGCAATCGTCTCCTTTGCGGAGAGTTCATTCTTTCCCATACCGCCAGACGTCATGCTCATCCCCATGGCGATTTCCGAGCGGACTAAAGCTTGGGCTTATGCCGCCATTTGTACCATTGCCTCAGTCCTTGGCGGTATCGCGGGTTACTTTATTGGCTATGCACTGTTTGAGGCCGTCGGGCAGCCTATCCTCAATTTCTACGACCCGGATCAGCACGCCTGGAACAAGTTCAAGTCCCTCTACGAGGAATGGGGTTTCTGGATCGTGTTTGCTGCGGGTTTTTCACCCCTGCCCTATAAGATCTTCACCATCGCCAGCGGCATCGTCGCCCTGAATTTCCCGGTTTTCGTCATCGCAAGTGCAATCTCCCGCGGTGGCCGCTTTTTTCTCGTCAGCGGGCTGCTCTACTGGTTCGGCCCGCCCATCCGGACATTCATTGAGAAATATCTCGGCTTGCTCACAATCTTGTTCGTTGTGATGCTTGTCGCGGGCTTTATAGCTATCAAATATCTCTTGTAACCGGAGTGTGCCCTGATGGGTTTTCTCGAAAGAATCTCATTTCCGCTCGCGGCGGGAGCAACCGCCCTGGTCGCCCTTGCTACGATTTTGACCGCGCTCACCTATGAGCATGCAGGTGGATACACGCCTTGTGCATTATGCCTGATTGAACGCTATGCTTATTATGCCGGTGTGCCGCTCGCTGGCGCCGCGTTCTTCCTGTCTACTCCCAAACCCTCCGGCCTGGTCGTGCTGCTGCTCGCCCTGTGCGGGATTGGGTTTCTTATCAATGGCGGGATTGGCGTCTATCATTCCGGCGTTGAGTGGAAATGGTGGCCGGGTCCGGATACGTGCAGCGCCGGTTCGCTTGCGCCTCTCACGGGCAACCTGCTCGACGCATTGAACAATGCTAAGGCCGTTTCCTGCGATGAAGCACCCTGGCGGCTGTTCGGGCTGTCCTTTGCCGGGTGGAGCGCGCTGATTTCATTCGACCTGGCGATCCTGTCCTTCATCGGCGTGCGCAACGCGCGTTCGTAATCTAGTATCCCGGAAGCACCAGCAGCTTGCGCTTTCTCGGCATGGTCGCAGGAGACAGCACGACCGTCTTGGACTTGCTCACCTCGATGTCGTGGGTGTCACGCAGGCGCGCCTCGAACTCGTCCAGGTCACCGAAAAAATGCATCGGAATAACGATCCGCGGGCGCAACTCTTTGAGCACATTCACCACCCCGTCAAAATCAAGCGTGAACACGCCATCGATTGCGACCATCACCACATCGAGCTGGCCGATCTGCCCGAGCTGCTGCGATGTCAGCTCGTGATGCAGATGCCCCAGATGGCCGATGCAAAGGCCAGACACCTCGAAGATGAAAATTGAATTGCCGAACTTCTCCGTGCCCCCCTCGTCCCATGTGCGGATGTTGGTCGGGACATTGCGGATGTAGACATCGCCCACGGTGAGATTGTGTTCAGCCCATCCGCCTTTGGGGTTCCAGCCCCGCAGCGGATGTTTGATCGTTGGGTCTGGCGTGTCGGTATAGTGACTGTCATGGGCATGGTTCATGGTCACCACGTCCGGGACCGGGCCCTTCCCGTGATATCCGGCATAGTCGGTAGCGATGCGGATACCTGCCGGGCTTTCAATGAGAAATGTCGAATGACTGACGAATGTAATGCGGACTTCGTTATTGGCCAGCTCCGCCACCCGGTAATTAACCCGCATGACTGGCGAGAGGTTTTCGGCCACCGCAAGGCACTTGCTGGTGACGGGCGCGGCCTGCGCCGACACGGCAAACAGCAGCACCGCAATGATGCCCATAATTAAACTGCCAAGGTGATGCCTCAACAATTGCCTGCTCCCTGTTTCGGACCGACCGGCAACCATCATAGGTCGGGAAAAGCGGGGTGTCAGGTCTTGGGATGAGTGGCACGGTGCAGCAGAAGCGTGTAAGGCAGCACTGCCCAGAAACCGGTACAGGCGAGAAAATCTGCCAACCTCTCCTTGGGACCGGGAAAGATTGTAGCACCCAGACGCAACAATTCATCGTCAGCACTGATCACCCATTTCAATGGCAACCCGTCGAACAGCGTCATGTAATAGAGGTAATAAAGTTGCGGCGAGAGCCGGTGCAGCAGGAGATAAAACAGCCAGCCCAATGCAACATCGAGCATGATGCTCATCGCTCGTTGCATGTCTGCTGTCCCTTCAAATCGGTCGGACATATATTTGCTTTTCAATCCCAGAACCCAGAATAGCAGGGCAAAAAATGCAAGACTCAGCAATGCCAGTCCGGCGCTCCCCATGGGGCTCAACGTGAAGAAGCTGTCCTGCTCAGGGGCGTTCAGAAAAAGAGAGATGCTGAAAAGCGCCAGCGGTGCTCCCACTACGGCAAATGCGATTACGGCAGCGCGGAAATACTGGACGGAGGTAAGGATCATAGGCGTTGGCGCCACTCTATAAAGTAAACACCCGCACGGCGAGCACAACGAGCATCACGGCACCAGCGGCAAGCTTGCCCAGTGTACCGAACAACCGACCGATGGCCGCCCCCCAACCCACCGAAACGCTTTTGTCCGAGCCGCCATGTTTCCACATTTCACCCAGATAGGCCCCGGCGAAGGCACCGCCAGCCCCGCCCGCCAGTGCCCCAATGAGCGGGCCGAGAATGGGAATTGGAAGCCCCATGATAGCGCCCGTGATACTCCCCACAAGCGTGCCCAGAATGGCCAGCGCGACCGCGCGGCGGCTCCCGCCCTTGTTGACCGCACCCGCTGCACCTGCAAAAAACTCGAGCGCCTCGCCGCCCGCTGCAATAACTGCCAGCAACACGACCGCGTGCCAGTTCAGCCCCTGTTCGGCATCGCCAATGTCCATGACCTCCACGAACAGGGCGGCCATCCCCACGACAAACCAGTTACCGGGAAGTGTGACGAAATTTGTGGTCCAGGCGATGCTGGCCGAGAACACGAGCAGCAGGGCCCACGCGTAATAGGAATATTCAATTTCGGGCATGAGAGAATAGGTAAGGGCTTGATGAGGAAATTTCCAGCATCTTTATGCAGCAAACCACACCCAATGTTTCAACAGGATTTGATGGCACCGTCATCAACGCTTCTTAACCTCTGCGTGTTTTTCTGTTTATTATGTCCGCAGATCTGGAACATGCCGGGGGAGCACATCACATGAACCGCACACTGACACTGGCCGCGCTTGCAGCCTGCCTGATGCTCTGGACCCAGGGCGCCCGCGCCGACGTCCTGGCCCATATCGATATTTCAGAGCAGCGCCTGCATCTCTATGTGAACGGTGACAAGAAACACACGTGGAAGGTTTCGACCGGCAAGAAACATGGCTGGACGCGGACCGGCACTTTCCGGCCCCAGTTTCTGAGCAAGAACCATCGCTCAAGACTGTTTCGTGGCGCGCCCATGCCCTATTCGGTCTTCTATGACAGCCATTGGGCCGTCCACGGAACCACGGCTATCAAGCGGCTCGGAAACCCGGCCTCCCATGGCTGCGTCAGGCTGCATCCCAAAAATGCAGCCGTGCTGTTCAACCTTGTCGCCAAGCAGGGCAAAAAGAACAGCGTGATCTGGATTACGGAGTAAGGCTATTTGCCTACAGGAGAGTGAGCAGCCCACCAAGGCCGGTCACGACAACGATCGCCCCGATTACCAAGGCAACCTTGAATACGGTGTCATTATTGAAGTCATCATCCGACATTGCTGCATTCCCCTGTTAGGATTTTTGCGTCTTGTGGTCAGGCTCTGCGACCATTTGCTCATTCCAGAACCTTGCCGCATATCATCGCCTGCTAGACATTAATAGTATAGCCGTTTTTCGCTGCTATGAGATATAGATTAGAGTGTTTCCACTTGCCTCTTTCCAGTCACACGGCCATCATATGAGCTATGCGGCAAGCGGGAGTAATTTGGTCAGCACTGACCTTAGACGTGAGAAGAATTTGTAAGCCCTATCAAGGATTTATCGAGCATGAAACAAATACTCAAAATTGCAGTCGCTACCCTTGCAATGGCGTCCTTCGCCACGATTGCACAGGCTGAAGGCGATGCCGCAAAAGGCGAAGCTTTTTTCAAAAAGAAATGCAAGCTGTGCCACAAGATCGGCCCCAAAGCCAAGAAGGGCGTCGGACCAGCTCTTAACAATATCGTTGGCGCAACGGCCGGTACTCTCGGGACTAAGGATAAGTATAAATACTCCAAGGCTATGGCCGAAGCTGGCAAGGGTGGCTTGAAGTGGGACGAGGAAACGCTCGACAAATTCCTGACGAAGCCAAAAGATGTTGTACCCAAGACAAAGATGAAAATACCTCTTCCTGGTGGAGGCGTGAAAGAGGCTGCCGACCGTGCCAACATCATTGCCTTTCTCAAGTCACACACCAAGATGGAGAAGAAGCCGTAACCTGTTTTTTCCCGGACCTTCTTTACTCACCGGTCTTGCCGTGAGGATGGACGGTTTGAAAATATGATAATAAAAAACCCGGCCGTCAGAGCATCACTCTGGCAGCCGGGTTTTTTAATGTGTACTGCTTAAGACCCCAGCGCGAAGTATAAACCCCGCGAGGTGAAGGTGTAGCTGGACTCAAATGACATCAGCGCCACGAACACCAGTACGAACACCGGCGGAAGCAGGATTGCATAGATCAGCGCCAGCCTCTCCCATGCCATATGCATGAAAATGGCGACGATCAGACCCGCCTTGATCATCATAAACAACAGGATCAGGCTCCATCTGAGCATGCCCTGATAGGCCATATAGTCGACCATATAAGAAAAGAAGCTGAATACGAACAGCAGCCCCCAAATCCACAGGTAAGTGCTGATCGGATGTGTTTGACCTTCTTCGTGTGCCATGTGTGCCCCTTACCAGAGATAGAAGAATGCAAAGATGAAGACCCAGACCAGGTCAACGAAATGCCAGTAGAGACCCATGGTCTCCACATGTTCGTAACCGCCTTTCATGGTGGTGAAATATCCTCGGTCCCCGCGGTCGTAATCTCCGCGCCAGACCTTGCGGGCGACGATCAGCAGGAAGATGACGCCCACCGAGACGTGAAACCCGTGAAAGCCGGTAATCATAAAGAAGGCTGAACCGAATTGCGGAGCGCCAAAGGGGTTGCCCCAGGGCCGCACACCCTCATGGATCAGCTTGGACCACTCAAAAGCCTGCATGCCAACAAAGGACGCGCCAAACAGCGCGGTCAGCAGAATAAGATAAGTCGTGACCTTGCGGTTTTTCCGGTAGCCGTAATTCACCGCCATGGCCATGGTGCCGCTGGATGAGATCAGGATGAACGTCATGATGGCGATCAACAGCAGCGGGACTTCTACGCCTCCGACCGACAGGCCGAATACTTCGCTGGGGTTGGGCCAGGGAATTGTCGTCGACCAGCGCACTGTCATATAGGAGATCAGAAAACAGCTGAAAATGAAGGTATCGCTGAGGAGGAATATCCACATCATGGCCTTGCCCCAGTGAACGTTCTTGAACGCCCGCTGATCGGAAGACCAATCATCCGCAAAACCCGACATACCCGGTTGCAGTGCCTTTGCACCAGCCGCAGTCTTTGCCATGAGACCTATTTCCCTCTTATTTGAATCCGCAGATGGTCAGCAGGATCCCCATATTGTCGTTCCCCGAAAACAGCAAGCCGAACAGCACCAGCCAAACCGCCAGCAGGAAGTGCCAGTAAAGGGTGCAGTTATCGATGCTTTGCCGGACCTTGTTCAGCTCGAATTTGTCGCGTTGCCAGACCTTGTCGGCGGTCCGTCCCCAGGCCACAAGGCCGCCCAGCATGTGGAGCCCATGCAGACCCGTGATCAGGATGAAAAGTGCAACAGCCGGGTTGGTGAGTTCGAAAACGCCCTTGTCGACCAATTGCTGCCACGCCAGGAGCTGGCCAACAATAAAACCAATGGTGAAGGCACCGGCCCCAATCAGACCCATTTTCACCTGGTTCCACTCGTCCCGTCTCATTGCTGATTGAGCCCAGTGCAGGCCGGCACTGGCCAGCATCAGCATTGCTGTGTTCTGCCACATCAGCCACGGCTGGGGCACCGGACGCCAGTCTTCATAGACCATACGGCCGGCGTAAGAGACGGTCAGCAGAAAGAACAGAACACCAACGACGATCAGAAACATCTTCAGCCCGACACGGGCGTGTGCCGTGTCAGAGACATTGTTATCGCGCATGCCTATTGCGCCATTTTTATCCGGCAACCAGGGTTTCTCGGTCAATTGGCGAAAAAAGTTCATTGCGCTCTAAGCTTTCCGCGAACGCGTTGACTTGCGCGCCTTCTTCTCCATCGGCACATCCTTTGGCGCCATGTTCTGCGGCACAAAGTCATGGGTCGCACCGGGCACGCCATAGTCATAGGCCCAGCGGTAAACCAGCGGCAGCGACTTGCCCCAGTTGCCGTGTCCCGGTGGCATTTCCGGTGTCTGCCATTCCAGTGAGGCAGCGCCCCAGGGATTCATCTCCGACTTTTTGCCGGCCGCGTAGCTCCGGAACATATTGTAGAAGAACACGATCTGCGCAAAGCCGACGATGAAGGTCATGATCGAGATGAAGGCGTTCAGCTGACCGACCGACTCGGTGAAGATCTGCGTGTCGCCAAGTTCGAAATAGCGCCGCGGAACTCCGACAAATCCGAGATAATGCATCGGGAAATAGATCAGGTAGGCACCAAGGAATGTGACCCAGAAGTGAAATTTTCCCAACGTTTCGCTGTACATCTTACCCGTGATCAGCGGGAACCAGTGATAGATCGCCCCGAAGACAACAAGCATCGGCGCCACACCCATCACCATATGGAAATGCGCCACCACAAACATGGTGTCAGAGAGCGGCACATCGATTGCGACGTTGCCCAGGAACAGACCTGTGATGCCTCCATTGAGGAAGGTCACAATAAACCCGATAGCAAACAGCATCGGTGTGTTGAGGCGGATGTTGCCTTTCCACAATGTCAGGGTCCAGTTGTAGACCTTGAGCGCTGTAGGTATGGCGATGATCAGTGTCGTAGTGGCGAAAAAGAAGCCGAAATACGGGTTCATGCCGGAGACATACATGTGATGCGCCCAGACGACAAAGCTCAGTGCGCCAATGATGACAATGGCCCAGACCATCATCCTGTAGCCAAAAATATGCCGCCTTGAATGCACGGCGATCAGGTCAGAGACAATGCCGAAGGCCGGAAGCGCCACGATGTAGACTTCCGGATGCCCGAAGAACCAGAACAGATGCTGGAACAGGATCGGGCTGCCGCCGCCATAGCTGAGATGTTCGCCAAGCTCGACGATATTCGGCATGAAGAAACTGGTGCCCAGAATCTTGTCGAGCAGCATCATGATCGCGCCAACGAAGAGCGCGGGGAAGGCCAGCAACGCCAGGACGGTCGCGACAAAGATACCCCAAATCGTCAGGGGCATGCGCATCAACGTCATCCCCCGCGTTCTAGATTGCAGCACGGTCACCACATAATTCAGACCGCCCATCGTGAAGCCGACGATGAACAGGGCGAGCGAAACCAGCATCAGGATAATGCCGCCATCAGAACCCGGTGTGCCTGACAATATTGCTTGCGGGGGATAGAGCGTCCAGCCGGCGCCGGTGGGCCCGCCAGGAACGAAGAAGCTTGCGATGAGAACGAAAACCGCGGTCAGATAAACCCAGTAGCTCACCATGTTTACATAGGGGAACGCCATGTCTCGGGCACCCACCATCAGCGGGATCATGTAGTTGCCGAAGCCACCGAGGAAAAGCGCCGTCAGCAGGTAGACAACCATGATCATGCCGTGCGCCGTGATGAACTGATAATAGTCTTCAGGCTCAATAAAGGAAAAGCTGTCCGGGAAACCCAGCTGCAGCCGCATCAGCCATGACAACACAAGCGCAACAAGCCCAATGGCTATCGCGGTGGAGGCATATTGGATGGCAATGACCTTGGCATCCTGGCAGAACACATATTTCGTGATCCAGCTTTTTGGATGGTAGAGATCCTGTTCGGCATTCTCGGCTGGTGCGACATAACCAACGTCGTCTTGTGTTATATCGGACATCAGAATTCCCCCAATTCTTGGCATTGACTGGCCAGCAAAATGTCATGTCTCATTGTGAAGACACCTTCTGCGTGGCATTGCCCAGTTCGGGCTTCAAGGCCAGACCCGCGGTCTTGCCTAACTTGTTTCCGTTTTCATATTGCGCCATCGTTTGCGCAAATGTCTGCTGCTCGCCCAGCCATTTGTCGTAGCTGGCCTGGTCGTCGACGATGACATTGCCCCGCATGGCGTGATGCCCGACGCCGCACAATTCAGCACACAGGACTTCGAAATTGCCTGTCCGAGTCGGCGTGAACCAGAAATAGGTGACCATGCCCGGGACAATATCCATCTTGCCACGGAACTGGGGCACGTAGAAATTGTGAAGAACGTCCATGGAGCGCAACAGGAGCTTGACCGGTTTACCGATCGGCAAATGCAGATCATCCGCCTCGATCAGGATATCGTCCTTGCCGTTTGGATCCTTGGAGTCGACGCCAAACGGATTTTCAGCCGTGATATTGCGGTTGTCGGATTTACCGAGCTTGCCGTCCTTGCCGGGAAGCCGGTAGTTCCACTGCCATTGCTGCCCAAGAATTTCGAACTCCGTCGCGTCATCGGGAACCGTGATGAACTGTTTCCAGGCAATCAGGCCGGGGGCCAGCATCACAACAACACCGATCGATGTCAGGACGGTCAGCCAGGTCTCGAGTTTGTGGTTCTCTGGCTCATATTCAACTTTCCGGTTTTCTTTGTAGCGGAATTTCCAGATGCAATATCCGACAAACAGAAGAATGGCGGTATATACGACGCCCGTGACCCAGAATGTGATGATGATTGTTGTATCGATGAACCCCCAGTTGGAGGCAATTTCCGTCCACCACCATGGGCTCATCAAGTGAAATACCACTGAGCCGACGGCCACCAAGACTATAATGAGCGCTGTGATCATTCTCGATTGCCCCCCACCGGCAGAAATCAGCCATTATATTTCGGACAAAACCTAGTCGAGTTGACCGGTGCGGTCACCTGTCGCAGGTGCGACATTCCGTCACTGAGCGAATATTGTCAATTTCGACATGAAAAGAAATCAAGATTGAGAAAATTATTTTATATATCAACAGGTTTTGGCTTCATTGTGAAATTTGCCAGATTTCCGGCCGCACGCCTCACGGTGAATGGGAATTGCCGGGTCGGCACAACTTCAAATTGCAGAAATATACCAGTGTCGAAAGTCAGCTCTCAGATGGCAGGACCAGCCACACACATATTTGGCATGAGATGGTCCGGTTATGAGCGGCATCCCCGTTTCATTGCTGATCGCTCTTGCCCACGGGCCTTCGCCGCGATGATTCACAACTCTTGAGACAGTGAGGCGACAAATTCCGAATCGGTGCGTATAATTGGCGCAGCGACTCTCGGTCGCAGCCCTTGGTATGAGCCCGGCCACATAGGCCAATTGGCAATACCATCGGCGCTGCGACCCTGGGTCCTCAAGAGTTGGGAGGGAATGTCATGGCTACACAGAAATCAGCGACTCTTGCCGGATCGGGCGCGATCCGGCCTGCAATTCGCAACATCGACAGGCACGATCTCATCGAAGTCCTGCAAAAAGGGCGGGACGATTTTCTGGCATATCCGAGCCATCTTGTTTTGCTCGCTGTCATCTATCCGATCGTGGGCGTGTTTCTGGCAAGACTGGCATTTGGCTATGACATCCTGCCTCTATTGTTCCCGATCATCAGCGGATTTGCGCTTATTGGCCCGTTGGCCGCGGTCGGCCTGTATGAGATGAGCAAGCAACGGGAGAGCGGCGGCAAAGTCGGCTGGAAGGTGGCCTTCGAGCCATTCAAATCTGCATCAATTTTTTCCATATTTGCACTGGCAATCCTGCAATTGATCATTTATTTCGTCTGGCTCGGTGCGGCGCTCATCATCTACGATTTGACCTTCGGAGAAATTCTCTATGAGTCGATTCCCGAGTTCTTCGATCTGATTCTGACCACCAATGCCGGCTGGTCGCTCATCATCATCGGGTGCAGTGTCGGGTTCCTGTTTGCCGCGGCCGTGTTGACCATCAGCGCAGTTTCCTTCCCGATGCTTGTTGACCGGGATGTCGGTCCTCTGGAAGCGGTGAACACTTCGGTACGCGCCATCATGGCAAATCCAATGACCATGATGGCATGGGGATTTATCGTCGCCGTGCTGCTGGCACTGGGTACAATACCAATCTTCGTGGGACTCGCCGTCATCATGCCAATTCTCGGACATGCCACATGGCACCTGTACCGCAAGGTCGTGAAGTTCTGAGCGCCTCAGGGAATTCAGACGCCATAATCCGGGCACAAACCTACTAATCGTCCAAGCTATAATGTTGGAAGGTCCATGGCCTTTCCGGCCAGTACCGTCCTGACCCTATTCAAGGCTTCGAGACTGGCAATGGTTTCTTCAGGACGTTCAGTGGCAACCCCAACCAGAAGCGCCTCGATGAGGGCAAGCGTGGCGGTATGCATGCTCAGCATATCCGCACGCCCACGCGCGACCGGAAGGACCAGGTCAACGCGCTCTCGCAGCTTATGGCCAAGCGTATCGGAAACCAGAATTTTGGTGGCCCCACACCTGTCAGCTTGATCCAAAAGCGCATCCAACTCCCTGTATACGCGGCCATAGGCAAACAGAATTAGCAGGTCGCCTTCTCCGAGCTTCTGCAAGCCATCGGCGAGGAGAAGGCCGGTTTGCGTCAGGCTCAGCGCATCGATGCCGAAACGTCCGAGTTGGACCATGAAGTAATCCGCCATAGCACTCGACGGCCCGATACCGAAAATAAAAACACGCCGGGCACCGGCAATAGATTGTACGACATTCCGGAAATCGTTTGGCGTGATGTCACGGCGAAGGTCTTCGAGCGACTTTTGATGGATATCCAATGTCACATCCAGGGCTGTCTCCAGATTGTCTCCCACCTCGCTGAGCGTTCGAACCATTCGGCTGGCGGGAGACAGATTTTCCCGCAGCTCGCGCGCAAGCGTGCGCCGCAACTCTTCCATACCGGCAAACCCGAGTGCTTTGACCGTGCGAACCACGGTAGCGTCACTGGTGCCGGTCTGCCGGGCGAGCGCGGAAGCGGAAGCGATGAGCACCTCTTCACGATTGTCCTGGAAAAACCGGGCCACGTTTCGCTCGGCCGGACTGATGCGCTCAAGACTGGCATCCACGCGGTCATGAAATGATGTTGAGGGAGTCACGGGAGAAAAGCTCCTTGTAGCCACGGCCAGTGTTGACTCTAATTGTAATGAACACTACTAATTATATTTCTTTCTGTAGCATATACTACAATGTGGCAATTACGCAGTCAACACACAGCACATGGGGCGGGCCGAAAATGTTCTTGCCAAAAAACGCGGAAAAGATACCCAGTGGCGTCTGGGCGCTAGGGTTTGTCTCCCTGTTCATGGACGCCTCGTCCGAGTTGGTTCATAGCCTGTTGCCGGCGCTGTTTATTTCGCTCGGCATCTCCATGGCGGCTGTCGGATTTATCGAAGGCGTGGCCGAGGCCACCGCGTCCATCACCAAGGTTTTTTCCGGCGCGTTGAGCGACTGGCTCGGCAAGCGGAAATTTCTTGCCGTGATTGGCTATGGTTTGGCGGCGATTACCAAGCCGCTGTTTCCCCTGGCGCAGTCGGTGGAGGTGCTGTTTACGGCGCGCTTTATCGACAGGATCGGCAAGGGCATCAGGGGCGCGCCGCGCGATGCGTTAATCGCCGACATCACACCGCCCGCTATTCGAGGCGCGGCCTACGGCCTGCGTCAGTCTATGGATGCTGCGGGAGCGTTCATCGGCCCTCTGCTGGCGATTGCCCTGATGGCCCTGCTGTCGGACGATATTGGGCTTGTCCTGTGGTTTGCCGTAATTCCCGCCGTGCTGTGCATGGTGTTTCTTCTGTTCGGTGTCCATGAGCCGGACGGGATCCCCGCGGGGAAAGATAAGCGCGGCTTGCCCTTGCATCGCGATGAACTGGCGCAATTGAGCGGCAGCTACTGGCTTATCGTTATCATTGGCGCGCTGTTCGCACTGGCGCGCTTCTCCGTGGCGTTTCTGGCGCTCCGCGCCATGGATTTGGGCATGCCGATCGGTCTGTCGCCTCTGGTGCTTGTGCTGGTGATGGTTGTGTTCTCTGCATCCTCCTATCCAGTAGGGGTGCTGGCTGACCGTATGGATAGAGGCATATTGCTCGCGCTTGGTTTTGTTGCGCTCATTATCGCCCAATTGCTGCTGGCCGGCTCTTCAGGTTATGCACTGGCGATGGCCGGAGTGGCAATCTGGGGTGTTCATCTGGGTCTCACCCAGGGGCTGCTGTCTGCCATGGTCGCGGACAGCGCTCCTGATCATCTGCGCGGCACGGCGTTCGGCATCTTCAATCTCGTCAATGGCATTGCGCTTCTGTTTGCCTCTCTGGTGGCCGGTGTGGTGTGGCAGATGCTGGGCGCATCGATGACTTTCTATGTGGGGGGCGCCTTTGCAGCGACTGCTCTCGTCCTGTTGCTCATTTCGTTCCGCTCACGCCATTGGGCCTGAGCAGCCAGGCATCAGGCCCCGCCTGCCTTTCCGGCAAAAGCAATCACTCCGTCAGCGACGAACTGCACGGCGAGCGCCGCCAGCAACACGCCGAACAGGCGTGTCAGGACCATCTTGCCCGTCTTACCCAACAGCCGATCCACATGTTCAGCCGCCAGAAAGCAGCCCAGGGATAGCGCGCTGGCAACAAGGATCACGCCAATAAGTTCGAACTGAGCCACAAGGTCTCCCTTGGCCTGCCGCTCCAGCAGGATACAGGCCGTTATGGCGCCAGGCCCCGCCAGCAGCGGAATTGCCAAGGGGAAGGTGGCTAAGGCTTTTGCTTCCTCGCGCCCGCTTGCCTGTTCAGCACTTTTGTTTTGCCGCGCCTGCCTGTTGTCGCTGAACATCATTTCGAACGCCGTATAAAAAATCATCAGTCCACCCGCGATACGGAATGCAGGCAAAGAAATGCCAAGCTGTGCAATCACTGCACCACCCAGTTGCGAGAAGAATATCAGGATGAGGCAAGCGATGCCGGCCGCCCAAAGGGCAGCCAGCCTGCGTTCAGCCGCTGTCAGTTTCTCCGTGAGGGCGAGAAAGATCGGGATAAGACCAACTGGATTGAGTATGGCGAACAATGTGGTGAAGGCGGAGATTGCGGTATCGGTGACAAACATGAGGGTCAAACCTTCAGGTGCCCCCGGTTCCCTTTGTTGCGGCCCGGGTTGCAATACAAACACTCTGCCAGCAGGCAGCTCGCGTCATTCCTTCGTCATGCATCGATATCACTCAAATCGCGCTTCATGAACATTATCTTGCCGCGCAATTCAGGGTCCGGATCATAATAGGCATCGCGAACCGAGAATCCGAGCTTGTGGTAGAGGGCCTGCGCTTCACGGTGAAGCGGGCCGGTCTCAAGCCACATGGAATGGTAACCAGCGCTCTTTGCCTGACGCAGCGCAGCCTCACCGAGAGCCACCCCGACACCGTGTCCTCTTTGTTCCGGCGAAACGAATAGACGTTTCATCTCACTAATACCGTCCTCAAATTTCCGCAGCATGACGCAACCGGCAGTTTCTCCTTCATTCCTTGCAAGAAGAATTGCGCCATCCGGCGGTGCATGAATGACGGGCAGGTCAGCGAGCAACTGCTCGAAAGTGTGCGGGTTGTAGTAGACGTCAATCAATTCCCGGTCATCGGAATAGCGCTCATAAAGCCAGTTGCGGAACGATCTGCACAGATCCTGAACGGCATCAATATCCGCCCCGCTCAGTGCTTCTCGAATATCGACCCTGGTCATGGCTAACCACCAAAAATATTTTTTGAGGTTGATGGCCAAAGCCCCGCTTCAAACCTCTGACCTTTGATTGCATAGTCATATAACATCGAAGGCTTGTTTTATTGGAGGGCATTTTAAAATGGGATCACGAACCATGGGACTCCTCGTCATGTCGAGCGTGCTCAACGCGGCCTTGAGTTTTTTTGTATTCGCTTTCGCCCTGTTCGCCACCAGCCCGACCATGGCGGACGTGACCATGCGTATTGGCTTTTACGTGTTGAACACTGCCGCCCTGGCAGGGGTTGCCGCCGTTTTTCTACCCTGGATATTCGCCCGTAAAAAAGACAATAGGCACGCGGTGTTTTTCGCGCTCCTGCCCGTGTTCATCCTGATGCTTGCCATGATCGGATTTCTGACCCTGGACAGTTGGCTGAACCGGACATTCTCAAGCTGAGCGCAGGCACCAGATACGATCATTGTCTCACCAAAGGAAAACCCGCCGCCCTGGTGAGAGGACGGCGGGTTATAGTTTCGGGCCCTCAAATGAAGATCCGCATCGATATGAGGCCTAGTGGCAATGCCTGTATGAGCGCCACACCCACTTCTTGTGCTTGTGGCCATGATGCCAGTAAGTGATCTTCACGCGCTTCTTCTTCCAGTGGCAATTGGAGCCGTAAAAATCGTAGTAGCCACCATGATATCCATGCCATCCATGGCCAAAGGTGACGTTCAATTTAACGCCTGCATTGGCATCGGGGGCGCTGATGGCAGAAGCGCCGGTGGTGATGGCGAGTGCTGCCGCAGTGGTCAGAAGTATTTTCTTCAACATGGCGTGTCTCCTTGGTTCAAACTCAAGTCTGATTGACGTTTTTTGGCCTTGGACTGCTTGATAGTCTCTGGCCTTGGACTGGAAATGGGGCTGGATTTTTTGATCCGAAGTGATGGAGATCACATTTTCATCGAATTACAATTTTCTGCTGTTTTTTTCGGGCTGGTGAGAAGAATTATGGTTGCGCAAGAGTAACCGTGGTCAGCGATGGCCCCCTTGTCATAACCGCATCATTGCCGCGCCCGCGAAGACGGTCATTCATGCGTGGCGAGCCATGGCACGAATGCCACGAACACCCTGTTCACATATCTTGTCAGTGATGAAGAGGCTGACCAAAAGCCCCCCGCCCAGCAATCTAGCTCAGAGTCTCACCGGCCTTTTTGCCCTTCTCATAGGTATCGTAGATGATGACGGGAATGTTCAGGTCACCAAGATGCTGCGAAATCAGCGGCTCAACCTCCGCCCAGTCCAGCCCGCCGACACCTGTCGCCAGTCTTGGCATGGCAACTGACATGATGCCTTCCTTCACGATAATCTTGCACATCTCTTTAAGGGCGTGGGTGATGTTGTGCGCCGTGGCCTTGCCGGGATGCGCCTTGTTGTCGGGTGCCGGTTCCTGCGTCATCAGGTTGATGATGACCCTCTCCGGCCCTGCCCACAGCCATGCGTGCCCGGCTTTTGGATTTTGTTGATGACAATAATGGCGAAAGTCCTTCGCCATGGCCGGGTGGCGTTCGCGCAACGAAAGCGCCAGCCCCTGGTTGAAGTTATCATGCGGGGCGACGCCATGCGCGATCGCCTGTGCGTCACTTAGAAGAATATCACCGCGAACCCTGGTAATCATTCCCTGTCCTCTTTTCCTGAGATTGGTGTTGAGTACACCCTAGGAAGGATCAGGAATTTTCGCCTTGATCTAAAGCAAGGCGGGGTCCGCTGAATGTTTGGGGGAGGCTGGGAAAACTGGCAAAGTTACCCGGCATAATGGCGCCGGGTAACTTCACGCAGTGATAACTACTCGACGTTAGCCAGATCGCAAGCGGCGGATTTACCGGAACGCTCGTCGGCCTTGACTTCGTAACTCAGCTTCTGTCCCTCGGTGAGGGCCGGAAGGTTAGCTTCTTCAACGGCAGTCGCGTGAACAAACACGTCTGATCCGCCTTCATCAGGTTCGATGAAACCGAAGCCGCGATCGTGATTGAAAAATTTAACGGTACCTGTGGCCATGCTGGCCTCCTTTTATGTGACTACGCGAAATGCGTGTTGCCCGCGCGACACCCGCGCGAGCGCTTATCCGATTTCAACGATGTCCTGGAAGGGGCGTGGTTAGGCCAATACAGCAAGGCAGAGTATATAATCGAATACCCTTCATATGGTCGCTTTGAGGGGAAAGGTCAATGGCGGAGTGGGTGCCACTGTGCGCCTCTTCGTCACCCCCGGGTTTATCAATACAGTCTCCTTCATCGTCATTCCCGCGCAGGCGGGAACCCATTAGGGCCATGCCACACGCATTTTCGTAAAATCTGGTTCCCGGTACGCACGGCGGATCACACCTGAGTCATACCCATCGCCCGGGCCGCCGCTTGTAAGGGATGACGGCTTATCGAATACGACTGATCCTCAGTTACCCAACTTTGCCGCGATAACTTCGACCTCTGCCTCGACCCCGGGCCTGGGGAACAACCCAACGACCAGCATCGTCGCAGCAGGGTTGTTGTCCTTCATATGATGGGCCCTAACACGGTGAAAGGCTTCTAAATGCAATTTGTCGGTAACGTAGACGGTTAGTTTGACGACATCGGCAAAACTCATTTTGGATGCTGTGAGTATGTGACTCAAGCGGTCGAAAATGATCTCAAACTGCTCAGCCGAATCATCCGGCACGTAACCATCCATTCGCGCACCCACCTGCCCGTTGGTGAACAAAGTCCGCGCGCCCGAGGGAATTTCAACGCCGTGGGCTGCGTTATTTGTGTGGGGGCATATCTGGTCGTTTAGCGTGTGAACCTTCAACATGCTAAGGCTTCTTTTGGGAATAATCTGGATAGAAGAAAAGTGAGGTCAGGTAAGCTCCCTCAATGCGCCTCGTCCCAATTATCCCCCGCAGCTGCATCAACCTTCAGCGGCACATTGAGATGCACCGCCGGCGCGGGTGAGTTTTCCATCACCTTGCAGGCCACCTCAATCGTCTTGTCCACTTCCGCTTCCGGCGCCTCAAAAATCAGCTCGTCATGCACCTGCAACAACATCCGCGCTGAAAGCTTCGCATCGACAAGCGCCCCCTCCATACGCACCATCGCCCGGCGGATGATGTCGGCGGCGCTCCCTTGTATCGGCGCGTTGATGGCCGCGCGCTCCTTGAAGGCGCGCACTTGAGCGTTCTTGGAATTGATGTCGGCGAAATGGGCGCGCCGCCCGAACAGCGTCTCCACATAACCTTGTTTGCGCGCGGTCTCTTTCGTTGCCTCCATATAATCGCGGATGCCGGGGAAACGCTCGAAATAGGTTTTTATGTATTCGCCCGCCTCGCCGCGCGAGATGCCGAGCTGGGCCGCAAGCCCGAAGGCGGAAATGCCGTAGATAATCCCGAAATTGATCGCCTTGGCGCGGCGGCGTACTTCGCCCGGCATCCCCTCAACAGGCACCCCGAACATCTCGGATGCGGTCATGGCATGAATGTCGAGGCCGTCCTCGAAAGCCTGTTTCAGCGCGCCGATGTCAGCCATGTGGGCAAGCACGCGCAGCTCGATCTGGGAGTAGTCGGCGGAGATGAGCTTGTTGCCTTTCTCTGCCATGAAAGCCGTGCGGATTTCACGGCCCTCGGGCGTGCGAATGGGAATGTTCTGCAAATTCGGGTCAGTTGATGCGAGCCGGCCCGTGGATGTGGCCGCCATCGCATACGAGGTGTGGATGCGGTTTGTCACCGGGTTGATATGTTCGGGCAGCGCGTCCGTGTAAGTGCTCTTCAGCTTGGCGAGCTGCCGCCATTCCATCATCTCTGAAACAAAGCCGCGCGCCTCGTCTGTAAGCTCTTCATTGCCCGCTAGGTCATCCAGCAGCCCGGCGCGCGTCTCCCATTGTCCGGACTTGGTACGCTTGCCGCCGGGCAAGCCCATTTTGTCAAACAGGATTTCACCAAGCTGACGGGGGGACGCGATGTTGAATTCCTCGCCAGCCGCCTTGTGGATGCTCGCCTCCAGGGAGCCAAGCTTCTGGGCAAAATTTCCCGATAGCCGCGAGAGCACCTGACGCTCCACATAAACACCATGGCGCTCCATGCGCGCCAGAACGGGAGCCAAAGGGCGCTCCAGCGTCTCGTACACACTTGCCAACTGCTCACTGCCAAGCCTGGGTTTGAGCAACAGCCAGAGCCGGAGCGTGATGTCGGCGTCTTCGGCCGCATATTCGCTGGCCTTCTCAATCGGCACCTGGTCGAAGGTGAGCGCCGACTTGCCCGTGCCCACCACGTCCTTGAAGGGGATGCAGACATGGCCCAGATGACGCAGCGCCAACTCGTCCATGCCGTGCCGGCCCCGGCCCGCATCAAGCGCGTAGGACATCAGCATGGTGTCGTCCATCAGTGCCGCATCGATACCGTGCTGGGCCAGCACCAGCAGGTCATATTTCAGGTTCTGGCCAATCTTCAGGACGCCTGGATCTTCCAGCAGCGGCTTGAGCGCGGCCAGAGCTTGCGCCAGAGGAATCTGCCGGGCCTCCCCAACGCCCATCAGATCAAGCCCATCGCCCGCACCATGCTGCAGCGGCACGTAGCAGGCCTTCCCCGGCAAGATCGCGAGCGAGACGCCGACGAGGCGTGCCTGCATGGCATCGAGCGAATCCGTTTCCGTATCGATAGCGACATGGCCCTGGCGCTTTGCCGCCGCGATCCAGTCCTCCAGCGCACCCAGCTCCGTCACGGTCTCGTAAGCTGAACGATCAATGAGC
The DNA here is from genome assembly GCA_021775555.1 of Hyphomicrobiales bacterium. Classification (GTDB taxonomy): domain Bacteria; phylum Pseudomonadota; class Alphaproteobacteria; order Rhizobiales; family Methyloligellaceae; genus UBA2767. The sequence continues at coordinate 74,222 of JAJFHP010000041.1, forward strand.
AGGTTCGCGACCTGGTTGGCGCGCTGCGCTGCCAACCGGGCGGGGGATCCCGTTTCAGAAGATGTTGCCTGCCCGGCCCCGTCCGATGACCCGCGCGGGGCGGGTGCTTTGCGCGCGGGAGGCTCGGCTCCAAGAGCTTCTGAAACGCGCTTGGTGAGGGTGGTGAACTCCATCTCCGCCATGAAACCAAGCAGGTCTTCGGCGATGGGTTCGCGTATGCCTGTCACGTCCAGCGGCACATCAACCGGCACGTCCTGCCTCAGTGTCACCAGCTCCTTGGAGATGCGCGCCTGTTCGGCAAATTCGATCAGGTTTTCGCGTCGCTTGTTCTGTTTGATCTCGGCCGCGCATGCCAAAAGCGTTTCAAGATCGCCATATTCACTGATGAGCTGTGCCGCCGTTTTCACGCCAATTCCGGGCACGCCCGGAACATTGTCGCTCGAGTCTCCGGCGAGTGCCTGGATATCGATCACCTTGTCAGGGCCAAGGCCGAACTTTTCCTTCACCTCGTCAGGGCCGATGCGCTTGTTCTTCATGGTGTCGACCATGACGACACCGGGCTGGACCAGCTGCATCAGATCCTTGTCAGACGAAATGATGGTGACATCGCCTCCCGCCTCCACCGCCTGGCGGGTATAGGTCGCGATCAGATCGTCAGCCTCGTAATCTTCCTTTTCGATGCAGGCAACATTGAAGGCGCGGGTTGCATCGCGAATGATGGAGAATTGCGGCACCAGGTCTTCGGGTGCGGGTGGGCGGTGGGCTTTATATTCAGGGTAGATGTCGTTGCGGAAGGATTTGCCTGAATAGTCGAAAATGACTGCAAAATGGGTTGGCTCGAATTCATCATTCGTATCGCGCAGCAGCTTCCACAACATATTGCAAAAGCCGTGCACCGCGCCGACGGGCAAGCCATCCGAGGGCCGCGTCAGGGGGGGAAGCGCATGATATGCGCGGAAGATGTAGCCTGACCCGTCGATCAGGAAAACATGATCACCCTTTTTTACAGGATGCGTGATTGCTGGCTTCGAATCTGTATCACTTGCATTCATGGTGGCGCACTATAGGCGTGCGCGGCATCAAGGTCAGGTGAAACTTGCACAGTTTCAACACCCAACCCCGGGCCCCATCATGTTCTGTCAAAACGGCAAGGTTGGGCCGACACGACGCACTGATAATGAGAGCTGTTCTTGTACACCTTGCATTTCATTTTGCGCTTGCGTGAGAGATGCCAGTTGCCAAATCCGGGGTCGCGTTTCTCTGCGTCTCTCTGCCAGATAACAATGGCTGCAAATTCCGCCATGATCATCCGCTTATGGGTATATCCGTATGAAGCCATGCGCTTGTCGGTGCAGGACAGCCCGTCGGGTTGATGTACCGTTGTGACGGCATCTGCAGCCGCGAGCGCACCTATCAAGATCGCGAAAATCGAAAACAGGATGGTGGTGTGATTCATGGGGGTCATCCATTGCCGGGTTACCCATGTTTTAGTCCTGAAATACTGAAATACCGAAAATTGGTGCGGGCAAATTGGTCGCAATTTGTCACTAAATTTTCTTCTATTTGTATCCATCTTCTAGGTCTGCTGCTGCAATTGCACGTGCAGCGACGATACAGTAGTGTCCTCGCATTCAGGCATAGCACCCGTAGCTCAGCTGGATAGAGCGCTGCCCTCCGAAGGCAGAGGTCACAGGTTCAAATCCTGTCGGGTGCGCCAATTCTGCACAGTTCTGTGATCAGGCGGCGTCTTACGCACAACACAAAATCATGCTTCAGTAGCTAAATTGTCTGTATCGCTGCTGCACTATGGGAGGCGCCAAATGACCATATCATCCCTCAAAAGACTCGCCTTTGTTCTGGGCGCACCCCTCGCCTTATCGCTTGTGATTATGGTAGCGCCCGCCTCGTCCGAGCCGCGCATCGGCGAGATGGCGCCCCAGTTCACCGGCGTGGACAGCAGTGGGAAAAGCCGCACCCTGTCCGAACTGCGCGGCAAGACCGTTGTGCTTGAGTGGACGAACCATGATTGCCCGTTTGTTGGCAAACATTACTCCACCGGCAACATGCAGAAGCTGCAAAAGGAAGCTGTGCGCGATGGCGTGGTCTGGCTCTCGGTCATCTCGTCAGCCCCGGGCCGTCAGGGCCATGTCGCGCCTGAGAAAGCGGACAAATTGACCACCGACCGGCAGGCAGCGCCAACCGCCGTCATTCTCGATAGCGAGGGCAAGATCGGACGCGCCTACGCCGCGCGCACCACGCCGCACATGTTCGTCATCAACGCCAAGGGCGCACTCGTCTACAAGGGCGCGATCGATGACAAGCCGTCAGCCAATCATGCTGATGTGCCGATTGCGCGCAACTATGTGCGCGAAGCACTGAACGCTGTTTCTGCGGGCAAACCGGCAGACCCGGATACAACCCGCGCCTATGGCTGTTCCGTCAAATATGGAAGCTAGCTGACCGCTTAACTGGCCGCCTTCAAAAGCGCGCGAATGTCTTTTGCGTGCTCAAGGTCTGCGATGATGCCCGTCAAGCTTGCCGTGCGCTCCTTGCCGATGTGAGGCTCCGTAAGCGATGCGAATTTGGCGCTGAGCCTGCGCCACTGTGTGTCCGTATCCTGCTCCGGAATGCCCACATTGGCCTCGCCCTTAAGCGTGCTCCCGCCTTTCAGTTCAATCTTCACCACAGCACTCGAACGGTCCATATCGTCAACCAGATCGAGGCGAATGCGCTGGCGCGCCGCGACGTAACGAAGATCAACTGCACTGGCGTCGTTATAGGTTTCAAGCGCGCTGGTGTCCGCACCATCAAGTCCCATGGCCGCGAGGTGCAAAATTGAAAACTTGATCTCCAGACCACTGACAGGTTCAGGAATACAGCAGACCGATGAGTGAGTAGAACGGACCCTGATATCGGCGGCTTTAACATCGTCCAATGTGAAACCATGCTCACTTCGCAATTCCTGAATTGCGTTCAGTGTCGAATGCGTGAGGAAACAGGCCGCGTGATATTTGTAGAGCATCTGCTCCACAGCATAGGGTGCATGCTCGTCAGTGCGGATTGGCCCACCTTCAAACCCGGGCATCTGCGCCTGCGCAAATCCATGCGCTCCTTCTATCGCCTTGTCGCTGGCCGTAAATCCGCGCGCGGCAAGACGGGCAGAAAGCAGCCCGTTCATGGCTGCTTTACCGGCATGGAACGGCTTGGTCATGGTGCCGAAATTGGCCTTTAACCCCGAAGCCTGTGAGGCGGCGATACCCAGAGCCATGGCAGTCTGGTCAGCGTCCAGCCTCATGAGTTTGGCCGTGGCCACAGCAGCGCCAAAGGTGCCAAGAGTTCCGGTGGCGTGAAAGCCCGCCTCATAGTGACCATCCTCGCTCATCTCCCCGAGCGAACAGGCAACCTCCGTGCCAATGATGAAACTCACCAGCACATCATGTCCACTTGACCCAAGCACCTCTCCAAGCGCCATGACTGCTGGTGCGATACAGGCGGTGGGGTGGCCGTGCAGGCGGCGATTCACATCGTCATAATCGAGCGCATGCGCAGCAGCGCCATTAATCAGTGCCGCATCATGAAGACGCGCTTGCGCGCCGCTGGCAATGAGCGTGCAGTCGCCCCTGCCGTCACCGGCAATCTCCTCGCGCAGCATGGCGACCAGCGGTTCACTTTGCCCGGCAATGGTGCAGCCAAGCCAATCGAGCAGGACATGGGTGGCGCGCTCAATGGCGGCTTGCGGAATGTCCTGGTCCTGAAGCCCCGCCGCCCACTGGGCGGTCTCCCGAGTGACGGGAAACGGATTTCGGCTGACGTGATCCCGGACTTCGGCAACGCTCATTGGATGTTCCTCCTTCGACAGGAAGATACCCCAATCAGGCGTCTATCCCCAAGGTCCCTTGCGGCGCTCAATCTCAAAGGACTTTGTGCGCGCGCCCTGAAACAACGGCAGATACTTGTCCTTGAAGACGGGGATCAGCACCATCCCGGCGACAAAGCCGCCAATATGCGCCCCGAATGCAACGCCGGGTACGTCCGCCGGGGCAAGTGCTGCGTTTACAAGCTGGCCAGCGAACCAGACACCGAGAACGACCATCGCCGGGACATGGGCAATCCAGAAAATGATGCCGAAAAACAGGATCACCTTGATTGTGGCCTTGGGGTGCAGCAGCAGATAGGCGCCCAGGATGCCGGAAATCGCCCCGCTCGCCCCGACCATGGGAATGGTTGAATCAGTGTTCATGAATCCTTGCGTCAGGGCCGCCGCAGCGCCGCATATCAAGTAAAAGGCGGCGAATCGGAAATGACCCATGGAGTCCTCGACATTGTCGCCGAATATCCACAGGAAAAGCATGTTGCCGCCCAGATGCATCAGGCCCCCATGCATGAACATCGAGGTGAATATGGTGGCCCATGCGGGCACGGCGGCCATCTCCGCACTCGCTTCGGCAAACCCGAACAACCGTGCGGGGATCATCCCCAGGCGGTAGATAGCGGCTTCTGCCGCTTCTTCTCCCAGCGAAAGCTGCCAGATGAAGGAGACCACGCACAAGGCGATGAACACATAGGTGACATAGGGCCGGATGTGGCTCGGATTATCATCTGAAATCGGGAACATGGCGTCTCCGCTCAGTCAGGCGCAAATTCCGACTTATAATCTTTTGCGAGCGCCTGGTCCTGATCTTCCTTGACCAGGAAACAATTACCGATGGCGAGGCAGTCCAGCCCCGTCCCCATGAAACAATGAAAGGCATCCTCCGGGGAACAGACGATCGGTTCACCGCGCACATTAAAGCTGGTATTCACCAGCACCGGGCAGCCGGTGCGCTTTTTAAAGGCCTTCAGCAAAGCGTGGTAGCGCGGGTTGGTCTCTTCATGCACGGTCTGGACGCGTGCCGAATAATCCACATGGGTAACGGCCGGAATGTCAGAACGCGGCACGTTGAGCTTTTCGATCCCAAACAGCGCGCGTTCCTTGTCACTCATTTTTTTGCGCCGCTTCTTCTGAACATCCGCCACCAGCAACATGTAGGGGCTGTCGTCATCCAGCTCGAAATAGTCCGTAACATCCTCGCGCAGGACTGAAGGGGCAAAGGGACGGAAGCTCTCGCGATACTTGATGCGCAGATTGAGCGTCTTTTGCATCTGGGTTTTTCGCGGATCACCCAGGATCGAGCGGCCCCCGAGCGCACGCGGGCCAAACTCCATCCGCCCCTGGAACCATCCAACAGCCTTACCCGCTTCGAGCTCAATCACGGTTCTGTCTATCAACTCCGCCTCCTTGAGAACGGTAAAGCTCGCACCCGCTTCCTTGAGGCGTTTCTCGATTTCCTTCTGGCCGATGGAGGGTCCAAGATAAGACCCGGACATCGCATCCATGGCGCCGCTCACGCTGCGCGGCAAGCCAAGGTGATCATGGTGGGCAGCCAGGGCCGCGCCGAGCGCGCCGCCAGCATCACCGGCTGCAGGCTGAATCCAGATGTTCTTGAAACTGCCCTCGCGCAACAACCTGCCATTGGCGACGCAGTTGAGCGCCACGCCACCCGCCATGCAGAGATTTGAGATGCCGTATTTGCGCGACAGATCCCGGCCCATGCGCAGGACCACCTCTTCGGTGACCTTCTGTACCGAGGCAGCCAGGTCCATTTCGCGCTGGGTGACAAGCGAGTCCGGATCGCGCGGATCGCCTTCGAACAATTTGTGGAATTTTTTCGATGTCATGGTCAGGCCGCTGGCATAGTTGAAGTAGCTCTGGTCGAGCCAGAAACTGCCATCGTCCTTGATGTCGATAAGCTTGTCCTTCATCAGGCGGGCGTAGCGCGGTTCGCCATAGGGCGCGAGGCCCATAACCTTGTATTCTCCCGAATTGACGCGGAAGCCGGTGTAATAGGTGATTGCTGAGTAGAGCAGGCCGAGCGAATGCGGCCAATGAATCTCGCGCACCGGTTCCAGAGTGTTGCCACGTCCGATTGACACCGATGTCGTCGCCCATTCGCCCACGCCGTCCATTGTCAGCACCACGGCTTCATCGAATGGCGAGGGATAAAAGGCCGACGCAGCATGGCTCTGGTGATGCTCAGCGAACAGCAGCTTGTCCTCGATATCGCCCTTGTCCGAGAACTCGTTGAGAGCTTTCGAGAGGTTGGATTTCTGGAACAGTTTTTCCTTGACCCACACCGGCATGGCGGCGCGGAAAGACTGGAACCCGCGCGGTGCATTGGCCAGGTATGTTTCCAGCAGGCGCTCAAATTTCAGGAACGGTTTTTCGAAGAACGCCACATGATCGACCTCGTCCAGGGAGATACCCGCCTCTTGAAGGCAGTAGCGGATTGCGTTTTCCGGAAATCCCGCGTCATGTTTTTTGCGGGTGAAGCGTTCTTCCTGGGCTGCCGCCACCACGCGCCCATCCTCGAGCAGTGCAGCGGCGCTGTCGTGATAGAAGGCGGATATGCCGAGAATACGCATGGTGTCATTCAACCCGATGAGCGCGTGCCTAAAACACCGTGTAAATAAACGGTGCGATGGCCGAGCCCTGAGCCAGGATCAGCAACCCGCCGAACAGCACCAGAACGACCAGGACAGGCGCCAGCCACCATTTTTTGCGCGCGCCCATATAGGCAAAAAGTTCTTTCAGCAGTGAACCCATAACTATGTCCTGTATCTGTGAAACTTCACTCGTTAGTGCCTGATCGGGAACCTAGCCTAAAACTGGTTGGTCATGGAATGTGATTCCGGGTCTTTTGGCTCTCGCTCGATCCAGTAGCTCGCCTCTTGGGTTCGCTTGGAGCGCATTGGGTCGCGTATAAGCTGCATGATGAGTCCAACTGGAATGATCGCAACAGCGAACATCAGCCCCAGGATAACCGGGTTCATCACCTTGTTCACCAGCATCGAAAAACGGAACCAGACTTTATTCAGCGGCCCGAGCAGAAAGGGTGCAACGAAACTCACAATCAGAAAGCTCAGGCTCAGCCCGGCGCATACGGCTAGCACCGTCAGATTATCCCAATAGAACGCCCCGATGATCGCGCAAACCCCTGCAAACACGAAACCGGTCGAGCGCTCGGAGGGCAGCTCGGCTTCCTGCTCACTATATGTTTCGTGGAAATCTTTGGACATGTTCTTCCATAGCGCAAACTGACGGCCCGTCGCATAGCACGATCAGGCGGGTGCGTCTTGTGTGTCTATCATATGTTTGAATTTGCCAGTGTTCTTTTGCACATAGTCCGGCAATTCCGAGATCGGGACCACCACGATATCGCTGTCGAACATGGAACGGCGGCGCGAGATGCGATCCTCCACGGCTTCTGCCCGAGAATCCTTTGTCTTGAGCCTGTCAGGCGCCTTGTAGGCGGTCAGTTTCCTGCGCACCTCATCCGGGCTCATCATGAAAGAGAAATGCCAACAACCTTCCCGGCAAACCTGGCGGCGAAGAAACGCCCTGTGCCGGTATGCCGCGTAAGGCAGCCACATCAGATATTCCGCCCATGAGGGCATTGACGCACTGCGCCGCCCCTTGGTGGTGCGTAGTCGCCAGCCATCATGAAAATTCCTGTACTCGATCATCCGCGAAGTCATCAGGTCCCGGCGGTCCGTCAGCCGCCAGTTCAGATAGAAATGGTAATAAACGCCTTCGAAATAGGTGATGCGTCCACTGGCTTTATTAAGCGCTGCACGCAGTATTGAGGGTTTTGGAATTTCGTCGACATCCGACACGATGACCAGGTCACTCGGTTGCGCTCCGGTCAGCCCTTCACCGATGGCCGAGCGCTGATGCTCCTCGCGGGAAAAGGTGTTGTCCGTCTTCTCCGGCATATCGTCGACGACGACGTGAATAATCCTGTCATTAAAACGGGCAAACCGGTCCTTGTTTTTCTTGTAGACCAGTTCCTTGGGCTGGCCTGTAAAGGTCCGCGTGGATTCGACCAGCACAAAATAGTCGACTTCGTGATCGAGCACGTTGAGCCGGATATCGAGAATATCCAGCTCGTTGAAGAAGATAAAACAGTCGTAAATTTTTGGATTTGAGCTCATGTCAACCAGATGCAATCCATGTGGGAACGGCGCTAGGCATCCCTCATGAACACCCCGTCAATCTGCAATTGCCTCACCAGCTTTTTGGAGTAGCCCACATCAACCAGAAGATGGGGCGTGAAACCCTTCTTATGCAGATAGGTCAATATATCCAGATACAGGCTTTCGCCCTCATAGAGCGGCAAGAGAGACATCTCGATTTTTACGCCCGCAAGGCGCTTCATGAGACCTTCCGCGCCCCTCAACACCGCCATGTCATGACCCTGGGCATCGATTTTCAGGAACACCCTGCCGAGTGAGGCGATCTCTTTTTTCATCACAGTATCAAGCCGGTGAATGGGCACAGTTTCATGAGACGCCGCCCTGACCTTGGGCAAGGCCTGCGACATTGCCTCTGTCGGCGTTCTGACGCTGCTGAGCGAGGAACCTTCGGAGACCAGCAATTCAATTGTGCCCCCCTTGTCTCCAAGCGCACAGCGCTCCGCAATAGACCAGTTCGGATCGGAAGCGCTCTTGACCACCAATTCGGCGTGGCATTCTCCGATCGGTTCATAGGAAATGATGCGACCCACAAAACCGAACGCTCTCAACTCGGCGGCCGTCTGCCCGGTATTGGCCCCGACATCGATAACAGTATCAATCCGGTTTTGTTCGAGAATCGCGACAAACCTGCTGGCCGCGGCTTCGCGTTTCAGACGTTTGAAATTCCTGTTTCGCGAAAACAGTTTTTTGAACAGCGCCATGGGCAGCCTTTATTCCAAACTTCGCAACGATATGCGGCTTGCGGCGGGGACGCTTGCCATTCCCGGCGCTTTCACCGTGACCTTATAGAGGGCGAATGCTCCATGCGCATCATGTGATTTGCCGCAGCCTGGCGGGTCAGAATTACAACAGCAATGCCGGCAGAGCCTGCTATTGGGCAAGCCGGGTCAGCATGGCGCGCACGGCCTTGATCTGTGGGGCGTCGCGGGTGAGGAACTTCTTGCCCGTATAGCCCCACCAGTCCCAGCACCCTTGCGGATTTTTGGCACTCTTGGAGACCTGCGGATACAGGACAATCAACCGGTTTATGTCGGCCCAGCGGTTGTAACCTGAACCCGTTATGAAGGCTTCGTCCACCATCTCGCGTGATTGGCTGCACCCATGAAAGGCGATGTGCACCCTGCAACCTCTTTCCTGGACGCAACTCTCGGGGATATAGACCGCGCCGAGCTCGTCGAGCCCCGCGGATGAACTGTCAGAGAATTCCTCCTGGCCGAACAGTTGAGGTGCCACCTTCAGGTCTGAGCTTGGCGGCTTCAGGGGTCCATAGATGTGCTTCAGGATTGCGCCCGCCTGGTCGTAATCGCAATCATTTATGAAGGGCGCGCGGGTTGCATCGCATGTACTCCCGCCCTCCTCGGTGAGGAAGCCATGACCCGAGTCAATGTTCTCCACCAGTACGATATTCGGTTTCTTCACGCCGAGAACCTCATACAACCCTGCCGCCTTTCGCATCAGGGAGGAGGCGGAAATTCGATCCGCCTTGCCGGTGAAGAGATAAACATGATCGTCCTTCAAACCGTTCAACTTGTCGATCGAACCACTGCCGGCACGATCGCGCGCACGGCGCGCCAGACGTTTGACATCGGGCACACCGAGAGAAGCCATTGCTGACCCTGTACAACCGTTTACGGCTCGGTTGAGGTTTTGTGCCAGCGCCACCGGCCATAATGGTGTCATGCGCCCGAACACGCTTTCCGCGCATCCATATGGCCCGCCCGCGACAAGCCCCGCGCCAATGATGATGCTGGAATGGGCAAACTGGAATTGCCCGGCCATGTATGCACCCGACGACAGGCCGGAGACAGAGGTTTGCGAGAGGTTTGCGCCAAGTGCCGGAAGGCCCGGGGATTCTTCGCACGCCGCAAGTCCGGCAATTGCGATCCCTATCAACCCCGCGCGGACCATAGACTTCAGCACGCGCGAGCATCCATGCATGACGCCCTGCTCAGACGCGGCTGAGAAAATGCAGGGAGAATAAGTCATCCGCGTCGCTCCAAACCTGATCGGTCTCCCAGCCCGCCTTTCGTGCGAGATCGCGGAATTGCGGGAGGGTGTATTTGTGCGAATTCTCCACATGAATCCGTTCGCCCTTACCAAAGGAAAACCGGCGCCCCAGAATTTCCACATCCTGATCGATCAGCGATTCGATGTAAATTTCAATGCGGCCAATGCGTTGATTATAGATAGCCCTGTGCTTAAAGCGCTCCACTTCAAGATTGCCAGAGAGTTCCCGGTTGATGCGGTGAAGAAGATTGAGCGTGAAGCGGGCTGTAACACCTTTTGCATCGTCATAGGCGGGAAGGAGTATGTCGAGATCCTTCTGCAAGTCAGCGCCGACCAGAAGGTGACTTCCTTCCCCCAGCAGAGAACCCGCACGCTCCAGAAAGTCCACAGCCGCGTAGAGTTCAAAATTACCAATGGTTGAGCCGGGGAAAAAACCAAGCTTGGGAGCATTTTCAATCTCACGCGGCAACGCTATGCCATGGCTGAAATCAGCATGCACCGGGTGCAGCGGGAGTTCAGGGAATTGCTGCTTCAGCTGCGCGACAGCTTGATTAAGGGCAGCATCGTCAATGTCGATCGGCACGTAGGCGGAGGCTGTATTCATATGGTCCAGCAGGATATGTGTCTTGCGGCTTGAGCCTGAACCAAACTCCACCACGGCACAGCCATTCCCTGCCAGTTTCGCGATCTCGATCCCATGGGCATTGAGCAGGCCAATTTCCGTGCGGGTCGGGTAATACTCATCCAGCCGGGTGATTTCTTCGAACAGCTCCGAGCCGCGCGCATCATAGAGAAACCGGCAGGGAATGTTCCTGGCGGTTTGCGAGAGACCGGCAAGAATCGCCTCAGCAAAATCCGAATGTAAGGATTCCGCGTCTATATCATCCGCAGTGAGCGTCATTGATCCTCTGCGAGACGCAGGCCCATAAACTGCCAGCGCTGATGGGGATAGAAGAAATTCCGATATGTCGCGCGCGAATGCCCGTCCGGGGTCACGCAGGATGCGCCCTTGAGGACAAACTGCCCGCTCATGAACTTGCCGTTATATTCACCAACCGCGCCCTCGGGTGGTCGGTATCCCGGGTAGGGGCTGTAGTGACTCTGTGTCCACTCCCATACATCACCGAACATTTGCTGCAAACTTCCGTCAGCTTTTCCGGCAGGCGAGGGGCGGAAGGCATTGCTTCCAAGCGTGCGGCCATCCTCGTCCAGTCCTTGCGATGCTCTCTCCCACTCAAATTCCGTTGGCAGCCGCTTGCCGGCCCACCGTGCAAAAGCGTCGGCCTCGTAGTAACTTACATGGGCAACGGGTGCTGCAGGGTCGATGGGACGTATTCCCGACAAGGTCATCTGCTGCCATTCATCCTCATGGTCTTCCCAGTAAAGTGGCGCGCGCCAGCCTTCATTCTGCACCGTCGCCCAGCCGTCAGCCAGCCAGTGTTCGTGACGCTCGTAACCGCCATCTGCCATGAATTCGAGCCATTCCCCCTTGGTGACGCAGCGGTCCGCAAGGGAGAAAGGCCGTAGCAGAACTTCATGCCGCGGGCCTTCATTGTCATAGGAAAATCCGTGACCCTCATGTCCCACTTCCGTGATGCCGCCATCAAAAGCAATGGCATCAGGTGCATGAGACTTGCCCGCGGCAGATATGGCCACCTGCTTGAAGGCTGGCTTCAGGGGCTGGCTCGCAAACAAAGAGAGAATATCGGTGAGCAGTAGCTCCTGATGCTGCTGCTCATGATTGATACCAAGCTCTATGACATCGAGAACGTCTTTGCCCAGGTTTCCGGAGTTAAACAGGCGCTCGAGTGCCTCGTCCACATAAGCCCGGTAGGCACGCACTTCTTCCGCGCCCGGCCGGGTCAGCAGTCCACGAAAATGCCTGGGGTGCCGCTCGCCCTTCCCTTCGTAATATGAGTTGAAGCAATAGAGGAAATCCTCATGAAACAGCGTGTAGTTCTCATCAAACTGGGTGAGCAGAAACGCTTCGAAAAACCACGTGGTGTGTGCCAGGTGCCACTTGGTCGGGCTTGCGTCTTCCATGGACTGTACCACCTGGTCTTCATCACTCAGGGGTTCAGCAAGGGCAAGCGAGCCTTGCCGCGTGCTGAAAAGTCGCCCGTATAATTCTCCCGCACGGCCTTTATTCACAGCACTTTTGGGCGAGGCCACTGATGAATCCACAGACATGGCTACCTCCAGATTTAGAATCGGCACCTTATGCGACGGTGCAGGTGTTTGCCAGATATGGTCTTGTAACGAACCTTACATTGCTGCGATTTACGTCACTTTGATGACGATTGAGGAGTGCAAAGAGTTGCATCTTCCGGCGTAAAACCCGCATGCTCTGGCAATACTGAATGTAACAGTAGCGTTATTTCGGTGACCGCTTCGCCAGGATGCGCTGCAGTGTGCGGCGGTGCATGTTCAACCGGCGCGCCGTTTCCGATACATTACGGTTGCACAACTCGTAAACGCGCTGGATATGCTCCCAGCGCACCCGGTCCGCTGACATGGGGTTTTCCGGTGGTTTTGCCTTGGCGTCGGGCGGGGCCATCAGGGCCTGATAGACATCATCGGCGTCAGCCGGCTTGGCCAGATAGTCAATGGCACCCATTTTGACCGCCATGACCGCAGTGGCGATATTTCCATACCCGGTCAGCACCACCGCGCGCGTTTCGGGGTGAACCTCTTTAAGAACGGCAATCACGTCGAGACCGTTGCCGTCCTCTAGTCGCATGTCCACCACAGCATAGTCCGGCGGCTGCTTGCGGATATGGGCAAGGCCCTCACTGACACTCTCAGCCATTTCCACCACAAAACCGCGTGACTCCATCGCCCGTCCTATGCGTTGAAGAAAGGGGCGGTCGTCGTCAACGATCAGCAACCTGGGTTCTTTGCCCTTTGTGCCTTGAGTATCCTGCGTGTCCTGAGGGTCCTGGGGATCCTGAGTATCCATGGTTTCCTATCCGCCTGTTACCTGGCCGGGGTAAGTGTAACGCTCTCACCTCTCTTCGACTAGGCCGTCATATAGCCGGAGCCGCACATTCATGCCAGCCCGGGTTCCGTTCCTTCTTCGATTTCATCACGCGGCCAGGTGATGGCTACCACGGCTCCATGTTCGGGGGCTTCGCGATTAGAGAATTCAAGATGCGCACCTGAGCGCTCCAATAGTGTTTTTGCAATGAAGAACCCCAACCCCAGACCATGCCCCTCGCCGTCCTTATCAACACCGATCTCTCCGCTGGCTGAACGGGTGGTGACATAAGGTTCGCCGAGCCGGTCAAGTATGGGCGCGGCAATTCCCGGGCCATCATCCGCGATCCTGATAATCACGGTGTCACTATCCCATTCAGCCCTGATGCCGACGTGGGTCTCGGCAAAATCGGTGGCATTTTCAATCAGGTTACCAAGGCCATAGAGCATGCCCGGATTGCGCATGCCCACAGGCTCTTTTGATGCCTCACTATCAGCACCCGGCGCCGGCCCTGCTTCGATTTCTATATCGATATCGTATACCCGGTGGGGTGCTGCGGCCTCTTCCAGCAGGTGGCTAATGGGCATTCGAGAAAAGACTGCATCGGGTTCATCCTGTCCGGCGGAGAGCTTTGCAAGTATCTCCCGGCACCGTTCTGCCTGTGACCTGAGCAGCGCCAGATCATCGGAATGCGGGCTGTTCTTAGGCAGTTCACGCTGCAATTCTGTAGCCACGACCGCGATCGTAGACAAGGGAGTTCCTAACTCATGGGCTGCGGCGGCAGCCAATCCATCAAGTGCCGACATGTTCTGCTCGCGCAATAACACAGCCTCGGTTGCAGCCAGCGCATCGGACATTTGCCGCGCTTCCTTGGCAATTCTCTGTGCATACAGGGCAAAGAATATTGCGCCCGATACCAATGCCGCCCAAATGCCTGAGACGTAGGTGTAGGGGAGGGTGAGCGCTTCTCCGGGATACCAGGGAAGCGGTAGATGGAACACGGCCAGAGCCGTAATGCTGACAATAATGAGAAGTCCAAGGAGCAATGTGTGTGACAATGGTTGCTTGGATGCCGATACCGTGACAGGCGCCACGATCAGAAACGCGAATGGATTCTGCAAACCTCCGGTCAGGTAAAGCAGGATTGCCAGTTGCAATATGTCATAGGCAAGCATCGCCGTGGCCAGTTCGCTTCTGAGCCACAACCGGCCCTCGTACCGGATGCGCAGATATATGTTGAGCCACGCTGACAGGGAAATCACGAAGGCGCACAAGCCAATCGGCAATTCGAACCCGAGACCGAAAAACACCGCCGCCACGGTAACCGCTTGCCCGGCCACGGCGATCCAGCGCAACCGGACGATGGTCCTGAGCCTCAACCGGCTGGTATTCTCATCAGAAGTAATGGGCAGAACAGGCGGCATAAAGGCTTTCAACCAAGTTTATCTCTAAAGGCGTTTTAGGTCCCGCCACCCTATCAAGCCAAGCATCCATGCGGAATGCCCATGGTGCCGGATTCATGGGTTTTTGCCTGTGCCTACATATCTGTACAGGACAATTCGCCGCTCTCACAGTTGCGCGAGGCGGGTTGACGCGCGCGCTGAACTTCGACCCCATAGGCGCAGAATATTCAACAGTGTCAGAATTATGGGAACCTGCAAGAGATGAAGAAACGACTGGCCATTCTAATCCTTGCCGGCTTTTTGGCCGGTGGCGTATCCGCGCTTGGTTTGTACATGCTGCAAAACACCAACCCCGGCCCGAAACAGGTTTCATCCGGAAAGGCCCTGATCGGCGGGCCTTTCAAGCTCACCGAACACACCGGACGCCGCGTCACGGAAGAGGATTTCAAGGGGCGCTTCACACTGGTCTATTTTGGCTACACCTTCTGCCCGGATGTCTGTCCTGCTGAGCTGCAAGTCATCTCGGCCGCTCTTGATGAACTGGGCAAAAAGGGAGAAAAAGTCACGCCGGTATTCATCACCATTGACCCTGAACGCGACACGGTTGAGCAGATGAAAGAATATGTCGGCAACTTTCACAAAAGCCTTGTGGGCCTGACTGGTAGCCCCGAGGAAGTCCGCGCCGCGGCCAAGGCATATCGCATCTACTACGCCCGTGCGAAAGACGATACATCCACCGAATATTTGATGGATCATGCAAGTATCGTCTATCTCATGAGCCCCAAAGGCGAGTATCTCACGCACTTCGCATATGGCACCGGGGTGGAGAAAATGGTCAAAGGCATCGCAAAATACCTCTAAAGGTGATTTGCTCCCATTCGGTTAAACTCTCGATTATCCACGGTTTTTTTGAAGGCTCTTTGCGAGCAGAGTTGCATTGTGCGTCTGCGCACTCTATATATTGCACTGCAACATTTTTTCAGGTGACTCCTTTTGCCTCTTTATCAAGCCTTTGAAATGAATCATGCGGTATTGGCCCCGATCCGGGCCATGTCGGACATGACCAAACTGGCGCTGAGCAATCCGCTCAACCCGATGACTCACACGCCGTTGGGAAAATCTATCGCCGCGACTTGCGAATTGTTTGAGCGTACCACCCGCAGATACGGCAAACCCACTTTCGGCATCAATGAAGTCATAATCGACGGGCAAGCCATTCCGGTGAGCGAAGAAATTGTCTGGCGCAAACCTTTTTGTGCGTTACGCCACTTCAAACGCACATTTCCTGAAGGTCAGAAGAAAACCACATCAAAGGTCCTGATAGTTGCACCAATGTCCGGTCACTATGCCACCCTTTTGCGCGGCACTGTCCGGACTATGCTGGAGCGCCATGACGTCTACATCACTGATTGGGTGGACGCACGCCAAGTGCCGGTGGTGCAGGGCACATTCGATCTGGACGACTATATCGACTACCTGACCGAGCTGTTTCGTGGCTTCGGCGGTGATGTCCATGTCATGGCAGTGTGTCAGCCTTCTGTGCCGGTGCTCGCCGCCGTGTCGCTGATGGAGGCGGCGAATGACCCGGCCACGCCTCACTCCATGACACTGATGGGCGGGCCTCTCGACACCCGGGCGAACCCAACCGACGTCAACAAAATGGCTGAACAGCACTCCATTGAGTGGTTCAGGAGCAACGTCATCATGCAGGTGCCCTGGCCGCATGCCGGCGTGATGCGCGCAGTCTATCCGGGATTCCTCCAGTTGACAGGGTTCATGACCATGAATCTTGACCGGCATATGGACGCCCACAAGGATCTGTTCCGCCACCTCATCGAAGGGGACGGAGACTCAGCTGATAAACACCGCGAGTTCTATGACGAGTATCTCGCCGTGATGGACCTGGATGCGGCGTTTTATTTGCAGACTGTCGATACGGTGTTCGTGCGTCATGCCCTGCCCAAGGGCGAGATGACCCACCGAGGTACAGTGGTCGACCCTTCGAAAATCAAGCGTACGGCTTTGATGACGGTGGAAGGTGAAAAGGATGACATTTCCGGCATCGGTCAAACCGAGGCCGCGCATAAAATGTGTTCATCCCTGCCCGACTCCGCCCGCGTTCATTATATGCAAAAAGGTGTCGGACATTACGGTGTGTTCAACGGTTCGCGCTTCCGTTCCGATATCGCGCCACGTATTTCCGAATTCATGGCCGCCCATACCCGCAAGGACAATGTGGTCAAACGCGCCGTACGTGCTGTGAAGAAGCCTTCGAAGAAAAAAACGAAGGAATTGGCCTGAACGCATCGTGATAGACTTGGCGATGAACTGATTCGAGCCAGGTATCCAGCGATGTTCTTCAACCGCAAACCTGAAACATTCCATATGAAAACGCCCGGGCTCGATGCTCCAGTCCTGGTGCGGCGTAACCCGCGTGCTCGCCGGATATCGTTGACCGTGAACGAAGCGAAACGCGGCGCGGTACTGACTGTGCCGCGACATGCAAGCCTGGAGGACGCGGGAAGCTTTCTGGCCAAGCATTATGACTGGCTGCAAAAACGTCTCGCCGCCCTGCCCCGTCCAATCCCGTTTGCAGACGGTGTGATCCTGCCGCTACGCGGTGAAGACCATCTGTTGTACTTCACACCCGACAGCAAGCGGCGTGGTGTGGTGTGGACCGAGGCAGCTCCTGAAACCCCCCATATTTTCGTCGCCGGCGCGCCAGAACACGCACCGCGGCGACTGAAGGACTGGCTCAAACGACAGGCCCGCGAGGATTTATCCGCACGCTGCGCCGTCCATGCCGAGACCCTTAATGTCCGCCCTAAGAGGATTACTGTGCGGGATCAATCGAGCCGGTGGGGATCCTGTTCTGCAACCGGAGTTCTGAATTTTTCCTGGCGAATGATCCTCGCCCCGCCAAACGTACTCGATTATCTCGCTGCCCATGAAGTGGCGCACCTACGCGAGATGAATCATTCCAAGGCGTTCTGGGCCCATGTAAGAGAAACCTGCGCTGGCATGGATGAGGCTAAATCCTGGCTCAGGAAAAACGGCGCCGGGCTTCATAGCTACGGCGCAGATGTGAACTAGCCACGAGGCGAAAACACACCCAGCACACGCTGGAAGAACGAACGCTTTGACTCAGCCCGGATCTCTGGCGTGGCTGTATTTTGTGCAAGAGCGGGAACTGATGCACCGGGCAAGGGCTCCGGGCGGTTCTTAAGATGGGCTTCCATCATAACCGCTTTCCAGATATCAGCCGGCAGCGTTCCACCGGTGACGCCCTTCATGGGCTTCCCATCATCATTACCCACCCAGACACCAGCCACATAGTTGGCCGTGTACCCTACAAACCACGCATCGCGGAATTTCTGTGTGGTGCCCGTCTTGCCGGCCGCCGCGCGATCTGGCAATGCGGCGCGCTTGCCGGTACCGGACACGATCGTGGCATTCATCATCTCGTTCATGGCGCCCACATAATGAAGCGCCACCGCGCGCGGACGACCTGTGGTGCGGCGTTCATAGACGGTTTTGCCCTTGGGTGTGCGGATGCGTTTGACGATATGAGGCGCGGTTACATAGCCACCATTGGCAAACGGCACATAAGACGACACCAACTCAAGCAGGGTCACCTCGGCCGTGCCGAGCGCCAGTGACGGGTTATCGTGAATGTCGGATTCGATACCAAGACGATGCGCCGTACGCATCACGCGCCAACGGCCCGCTTCCATGGTAAGACGTACTGCAACCGTATTGACTGACTTGGCGAGCGCCTCGCGCATGGTGATGGCACCGAGATACTCGTTCTTGTAATTTTTTGGTCGCCAGCCATTGATATTCACCGGTCCATCCTCGATCACCGTATCCGGTGTTAATCCGGACTCCAGCGCCGCCAGATAGACGAATGGCTTGAACGCCGAGCCTGGCTGGCGGTGGGATTTCACCACCCGGTTATACTGGCTCTGCTTGTAGGACTTGCCGCCGATCATCGCTTTAACAGCACCATGGGTATCAAGTACCAGGGCCGAGGCCTGCCCTGCCTTGCGGGCTGGCCCCTTATCCGCCATGACTTTACCCACGAGCATTTGCGCCTTGCGCTGAAGTACCCGGTCGATGGTCGTCTCGACAATCACATCAGAGCTCCATTCACCCAACAGCCCGGGAAGAATTTCCATCACCCAGTCAGCAGCATATTCATAACCCGTGATTCCGCTTGGATTGCGCACGCTTGCAGGCTGGGAAATCGCCACCATGGCCTTGGCTGGCGAGAGCAGTTTTGCATCCACCATATTGGTCAAAACGATGGACGCACGCTCTTCTGCCAAACGCGGGCTCTTGGTCGGTGCATAACGCGATGGCGCTTTCAGCAACCCTGCCAGAAGAGCTGCCTCTGCTATTGTGACCTTACGCGCGGACTTGCCGAAATACCGCTTGGCTGCAGCTTCGATGCCATAAGTACCAGCACCAAAATAGACCCGGTTGAGATAGAGCTCGAGGATTTCGTTCTTGCTCAGCTGCGTTTCCAGCCATATGGCAAGGATCGCTTCCTGCAGTTTACGGGTTATTGTGCGCTCCGGTGTCAGGAACACATTCTTTGCCAGCTGCTGCGTGATGGTGCTGCCGCCTTCCACCACAGCTCCGGCCTGTACATTCTTGACCATGGCGCGTGCCAGCCCGACCGGGTCAACGCCGAAATGAGAACGGAACCTGCGGTCCTCTGTCGCCAGCACTGCGTTGATGAGATAGCGCGGCATACGTTTCAGTCGAATATGACCGCGCCGCAACCCGCGCTCGCCTATGACGGAACCATCACTCGCCACGAGGGTGACATTGGGCGGGCGCTTCCTGATGTTGGCCATCACCTCCGGGGGCATGGTCACGCTCACATAGGCAATCATACCGGTAAGGAGAATTGCAGCCCATAGAGCTGCAACACCGCCCCAATAGAATACGCTGCTGGCCGCGTTCCAACCCCGGCTCTTTCTTGATTTAGAACGTGATTTTTGAGGGGATGATCCGAACATGAAGTCGAAAATATGCTCCGAACCGGTCTTGCGTCTCGGTGCAGCACGGGTCACCCGTTTTGCGGGTTTACTTGACTTCGTTTTTCTGACTGGTTTTCGGGTACGAAACACACAAATCCCTCCGCCTCTCAATCGAATCGGACGAGGCTTTTCAATCCAGCGCAAAGACTAGGTGCTACGGCTTTAAGGGCGGGTTAAGAGTTGCACGCTTGGTGCTGGGAAAAGCAGACACTATGATGGGTAAAAAACAAGGCAGGACATGGCAAAATGGCACTCATCGATCTCTCCCGGGATATCACTCACCGGATGCAATGCTTCCCCACGCACCCTCCCGTTATCATCACGCAGTTTGGTCAGCATGACGATGTCCGAGAAACCTATGGTCTCGAATATTCCTCTGCCACCATGCACATCTCGATGGGAGATCATGCTGGTACGCATGTCGATGCTCCCTGCCATTTCAACCCAAGCCCCGACGCACCAGATATCAGCGAAATGCCGCTGGAGGACTTCTTCACGCCAGCACTTTGTCTCGACCTCTCGCACATCCCGCTTAAAACGGACATCACGATCTCTGATCTACAGCAAGCTGAAACAGCTTCAGGCGTCAGCATCGAGGCTGGTGACACCGTGCTGCTTTACACCGGGTTCGCGGAGCAGACGCAGGGTACGGACGCGTTCATCACTGCCTTCCAGGGACTGACGAAAGAATCCGCCGAATGGCTGGGTGAGCGAAGCATCAAGATGTTCGGCGTGGAACCGATCAGCCCGGGCCGGCCGGGCAAGACCAATTTCGAGGTTCACAATGTGTGCCGGGACATGGGCTTCACCCATATAGAAGGGCTCGTCAATCTGGACAAGCTGGTAGGTAAGGGGCGGTTCCGGTTCATAGGTTTTCCGCTCAAGATCAAACGCGGGACCGGCAGCCCCATTCGCGCCGTTGCTTGGATTGACGAGTGACGCTTGAAGAGGCTTGGGGATATGAAAATCATTCACATTACCGACTTCCATCTCGTGGCCCCGAGCGAGCTTCTGTGGGGGCTTGATCCACGTGAACGTGTGGATCACTGCCTGACCGATATTGCTCGCTGGCATGGAGATGCTGATTTTTGCGTCATTTCAGGCGACCTGACCAATGAAGGCGATAACAAAGCCTATGCCTGGCTAAAGCAACGGCTAGAGGACTTTCCTCTCAACACCTTTCTCATGGTGGGGAATCATGATGAGAGAAAGAGCTTTTCTGTTACTTTCCCCGATACGGGCCGGGATGAAAACGGCTTCGTGCAATATGCCCACAAAAACGACCAGGGTGTGTTCCTGTTTCTCGACACGCTAAAAGGCCCGGTGTCGGAAGGAGAGTATTGCAAGATGCGGCGGGGCTGGCTGGCTGAGCAACTCAAGGCCGCGGCAAACGACCCAGTGTGGATATTCATGCACCACCCGCCATTCGATATCGGTGTGCCCTATATGGACCGTATCAAGCTTGAGGAACCTGAAGCCTTCGCAAAAATCCTCTCAGGCCATGGGGATATCCGGCACATTTTTTTTGGCCATGTGCACAGGGCTGCCTTCGTGCATTGGCACGGAATTCCCTGCACCTGCCTGCCCGGCACCAACCATCAGGTTCCGCTCAAACGCGAAAGCGTCGGCACGCCCTACTCCGTAGAACCACCCATGTATGGTGTCGTGCTGATTGAAGAGGACCAAACGATTGTACATTTCGAGGCCTGCCTCGACCGCGCACCGGCAGACATGGGCTAGCCCTCATTCATTATGACTTATTATTATTCGGCCACTTGCCGAATGGCTTCCGCATCCTTGCGGACACGTTCAGCGCGCTCGCGACGCTCTTCCTCGCGCACTCTTTCGCGGGCTTCAGCACGCCGCTTCTTGCCTTCCTCATCTAGACCCAGAGTTTTTTTAAGAGTGTCCAGCATGTCGTCCTCCTATTCGCTATAGAACGCATGACCGCGCACGCGGCCACTATGGGGAGCGGCCGGCTGGTAGGATTTTCAGGCGCTGGAGTAAAAACAGCGCGCTCTCAAGTCGAGCCGCTACCGTATGGCGCCAAGCCTAACGCAGATTGGGCAGGGAATGCAAATATTTGAAGAGTACTGAAAACCCTCAAATATCCAAATTCGCGACATCGAGCGCGTGGGTCTGAATAAACTCGCGGCGCGGCTCAACCACGTCACCCATCAGCGATGAGAAAATCTCGTTGGCCTCGTCCAACTCGCCGACCTTGACCTGCAGCATTGTGCGGCTGTCTTTGTCGAGGGTGGTTTCCCAAAGCTGGTCCGGGTTCATCTCTCCAAGACCCTTGTAGCGCTGCAAGCTCGCACCCTTGCGCCCGGCCTCCAGAACAGCGGTGAGAAGGTCACTTGGTCCATAAACGGGCGTCTCGCTGTCCTTGCGTTTGAGCGATGCAGGCTTTGCGTAAACTTCTTGTAAGTGCGCCGCATACTGGTCGAGTTTGAGCGCATTAGACGAGGAAATGAAGGGTCCGTCGATCAGGTGGGATTCCTTTACACCGCGCAGCTCATGGGCAAATTGCAGCCCGCCTTCCTCCAGAGCCTGACCCTGCCAGCCGCGCTCGGTTTCATCAGACAGCGCATCGAGCCGCTTGGCGATATAGTCAGCAGCATCCTGAGCCTGTTTGGCATCCTCCAGCACGCCAGGGTTCAGCACCCCGGCAATTGCCGCCTGCTCGATGATGAACCGCGGATACCGACTGTGCAGCCCATCAAGTATGGACACGATCTTGCGCGCTGTTTCAACGATATCACGCAGATCGTTGCCCGCTCGATCAGCACGTTCGCCCGTCACCAGCACCGTGTCGTCAAGCCCGGCATTGACCAGGTAATCCTGGAATGCGCGTTCGTCCTTCAGATAGCTTTCAGAAGAGCCGCGCTTCACCTTGTAGAGCGGCGGCTGGGCAATATAGAGATAGCCGCGCTCCACCAGTTCAGGCATTTGCCGGTAAAAGAAGGTCAGCAGAAGAGTGCGGATATGCGCGCCGTCAACATCGGCGTCAGTCATGATGATGACCTTGTGATAGCGCAGCTTTTCGATGTCGAAATCATCGCGCCCGATGCCGGTGCCTAGTGCCGTTATGAGCGTGCCAATTTCCTGGCTGGACAGCATCTTGTCGAAGCGTGCGCGCTCCACATTCAAAATCTTGCCGCGCAGGGGAAGCACGGCCTGAAAATGGCGGTCACGCGCCTGCTTGGCAGACCCGCCGGCGCTGTCACCCTCAACGAGATAGAGCTCAGACTTTGCCGGATCACGCTCCTGACAATCGGCAAGCTTGCCGGGTAGGCTGGCGATATCAAGTGCACCCTTGCGCCGGGTGAGTTCACGCGCCTTTCGTGCCGCTTCGCGCGCTGCAGCCGCCTCGACGATTTTCTGCACGATGTTCTTGGCATCCTTGGGATTTTCCTCGAGCCATTGAGACAGCGCCTCGCCCATGGCGCCCTCGACAATGGGTTTGACTTCGGACGAGACGAGCTTGTCCTTGGTCTGGGAGGAAAATTTCGGGTCCGGAACCTTCACCGACAGAACACAGGTCAGCCCCTCGCGTGAATCATCACCGGTGAGCGATACCTTCTCCTTCTTGGCGATGCCGCTTTCATTGGCATAGGAATTGATGGTCCGCGTAAGGGCTGCCCGGAAACCCGCCAAATGAGTGCCGCCATCGCGCTGGGGAATGTTGTTGGTGAAGCACAGAACATTTTCATGATAGCTGTCGTTCCACCACAACGCGGCCTCTACCGTCACGTCTTCACGTTCAACATTGACGACGATCGGTGCGGAAATGAGCGCCTGCTTGTTACGGTCGAGATAACGCGCGAAGGCTTCCAGTCCGCCGTCATAGATCATTTCTTCGGTTTTGCTCTCCACGCCCCGGCTGTCGGTAAGGATGATCTTGACGCCGGAATTCAGAAAGGCCAATTCCCGCAACCGATGCTCCAGCGTGGCATAGTCGAACTCGATCATGGTGAAGGTGTCTGTGGATGGCTGGAACGTTACCTTCGTTCCGGTCTGCCCCTCGGGCGCATCACCCACAATCTTCAGGTCGCCCTCAGGCACGCCGTGCTTGAAAGCCAGGAAATGCTCTTTACTGTCCCGCCAGATGGTCAGCTCCAGAAGGACCGAGAGCGCGTTAACGACCGAGACGCCCACGCCGTGCAAGCCGCCTGAAACCTTGTAGCTGTTCTGGTCAAATTTTCCGCCTGCATGAAGCTGGGTCATGATGACCTGGGCAGCCGACATGCCCTCTTCTTCATGCTTCTCAACCGGGATGCCGCGGCCATTGTCGACAACTGTCACCGAACCATTGGCATTCAGCGTGATTTCAACCTTATCGCAATATCCCGCCAATGCCTCGTCAATGGCATTGTCCACCACCTCGTAGACCATGTGATGCAAACCGGACCCGTCATCGGTGTCGCCGATATACATGCCGGGGCGCTTGCGAACCGCGTCAAGGCCTTTAAGGACCTTGATTGAGTCCGCGCCGTAGTCACCGCTGCCTTCACCCTTATTGGCAGGCGATTTAGCCATGGTTCATCCCATCATGTAGTGGTGAAAAAAGAAGTGAATCACAATAGCTTGATTCACGGCAAAACGCACCCATTTTCCACAGTGTAAGCCTGCGCCTGTCCGCCCCACCAATCAAAGTGATTTGCATCGGTTCCGGTCATCCACGCTTGGGCCTCAAGACGCTGTAATTCGCCAAAAAGTCCTGCCCGGCGCTGCTCGTCGAGATGGGCCACGATTTCATCAAGAAGGATCAGCGGCGCAAGGCCATTGCTTTGCTGTTTCACTAATCTGGAGTGGGCCAGAACAAGGCCAATCAGGAGCGCTTTTTGCTCTCCGGTCGAGCAGCTGCGCGCAGGCGCTGATTTCGGCCCATGCCCGACAACCAGGTCCGAGCGGTGCGGTCCTTCCAACGTGCGTTTGGCCGCCCTGTCGCGATCACGCGAGCGTCCAAGCATTTCGCGGTAGGCATCTTCGGTATCCACGGCAGGCTCACTCAGCAAACGCTGCTCCAGCACGCCTTCCAGTGCCATTACTGCCCATGGGAAAGCGGTTGCCTGGCGCTCCTCATCCACGTCCCCGCCAAGTCTTGCAACCGTATCCAGCCGGGCTGCAGCCATGGCCACGCCGGTTTCCGCCATCTGGGTTTCCAGGCCTTCGAACTGGGTGGCAGACATCTCGCCATTTTCCAGCAGGCGGTTGCGCTGGCGCATGGCGCGCTCAAAGCGTGAAACACAAGACCGGTAACCCGGATCAAGACTTTGGATGAGCTTATCCAGAAACTGGCGGCGATCACCGGCAGGGCCGGTGAAAAGCCCATCCATGGAAGGCGTGAGCCACACGGCACGCACATAGTCGCCAAGCACATTTGTCCCGCGTGCATTCTCACCATCGATACGCACGCTTCGCGTGGTAGTTTCTTCATTGTCGGCAAAGCCGGTTCCGACCTCCACCTCGCCACTGGCACCATGCAACCGAGCATTTACAGCCCAGCCGCCAGTGGCTCCGCGGCGTATCATCTCCGCGAATTGCGCGCGACCCAGCCCCCGGCCTGGCGTCAGCAGGGACACAGCTTCAAGCAGGTTGGTTTTGCCCGCACCATTTGCCCCGGTCAGCACGACGGGGCGCGCATCGAGATCAAGGGTGAGTGTTTCGTAATTTCGAAAGTCCGTTGCCCGCACGCGCTCGATCCACAGACGATGCGGCTGATCAGCCGATAATTCAGGATCGGCCTGGGAAGATCTGGCGGTTGGGGGCGGGCCCAGAAGTCAAACCCTAGACGCGCATGGGCATCAGCACATAGAGCGCGGATGCATCTTCATCGTCGCGCACCATGGTCGGGGAGCCGGGATCAGAAAGCAGAAGTTTCACATTGTCGCTTTCGAGCTGACCTGAAATATCGAGCAGGTAACGGGCGTTGAAACCGATCTCGAGTTCATCGGAGCTATAGTCAGCCTTGAGCTCTTCCGTGGCACTGCCGCTGTCAGGATTGTTGACGGACAGGGTAAGTTTTCCATCCCCCAATTTCAGTTTGACTGCGCGGCCCTTGTCGCTTGAGAGCGTTGACACCCGGTCGACTGCATGGGCGAACTCCGCATTGGAGACACTCAGAACCTTGTCGTTGCCCTCCGGGATGACACGGCCATAGTCGGGGAACGTGCCGTCTATTAGCTGCGAAGTAAGGACCACATCGCCAATGACGAAACGGATCTTGGTGTCGGAAAGCTCAACTTTCACCGACGTGTCCTTGTCTTCGATCAGCTTGTGGACCTCCGAAACAGTCTTGCGCGGAACGATAATGCCGGGCATGCCAGCCGCACCCTTCGGCAGAGCCATATCAATTTGCGCCAGACGATGGCCGTCAGTGGCCACTGCCCTCAATATTTCCTTGCCCTCGTTTTCAGCGGCGTGAAGGTAAATCCCGTTCAGATAATACCGCGTCTCTTCGCTGGAGATGGCAAAACGCGTCTTGTCGAACATCTTTTTCAAATCAGTGGCCGGAATTTCGAAGGCGTGGCTCATTTCACCAGCGCTCAGATTCGGAAAATCATCTGGCGGGAGAACCTGGAGCGTGAACTTGGCCGGCCCGGATGTGAGCGCCATGCGCCCCTCGTCCGGCCCCAGCGACAGCTCGACCTGGGAACCATCGGCAAGCTTGCGAACGATGTCGTGGATCATATGAGCAGAAACGGTGGTTGCACCATCTGTCGACACATCGGCGGGAGCAGACTCTACAACCTCGATATCGAGATCGGTCGCCGTAAATTTCACGGCCTTGCTCTTCGCTGCGATCAGCACATTTGAAAGGATGGGGATCGTATTGCGGCGCTCTACCACGCTGGCCACATGGGCAAGAGCCTTGAGCAACTCGTTTCTTTCTATAATCAACCGCATGAACTGACGTTTCCTGTTACGCGCGAGCCCCTAGCCGGTTAGGCCGCCTGTGATTGTTTTGTCCGATCCTTAAAGCATGAACCCCGGACGTGGCAAAAGGCGTATTTTTGAACAGCGCGAAAATGACTCAATCCCCTTAGGGACAAGGGAAGCGCGGGCGTGAGGTTTTGGCAAGGCCTGCGCTCTGAGCCGAGTGCTGAATCATGTCGCGGTCAGTCCCGCAACAACCGCTTCAGGAGATCGACCTCCTCCTTGAGCGAGGTATCATCCGCCATCAACTGTTCCACCTTGCGGATTGCATGAAGCACCGTCGTATGGTCGCGATTGCCAAATCTGCGTCCAATTTCGGGCAGGGAACGGGAAGTCAGGTTCTTGGCGAGATACATCCCGATCTGTCTCGGGCGCACGATCGAGCGGTTGCGACGGTTAGACAGCAGGTCGGATCGGTTAACGCCAAAATGTTTAGTGACCATTTTCAAGATGTCATCGATCTTGATGCGCCTGGGCTCTGCTGAACTCATCAAATCGCGCACGATGAATTCGGCGCGCTCCACGGTAATCGGTTCGGCAGTCAGCCTGTAGGCGGCACGCACGCGAATGATTGCGCCCTCAAGTTCGCGCCCGCCTTCGGTGAGCCGGTTGGCGAGGAAATCGAGAACCGCATCTGGCACAATAAAATTATTGTCTTCGCGTTTTTCCACCGCCACGCATTTCTCCAGGATTTTCTGGCGAAGTTCCAGATCCATCGGGGCCACCTCGGCCACCAGACCACCAGCGAGGCGTGAGCGCATACGTGCATCGAGACGCTCAAGCTTGGACGGCGCCCGGTCGGCGGCCACCACGACCTGCCGGCCACTATCGATGAGTGCATTCAGTGCGTGACAAAATTCCTGTTGAATAATAGGCCCTTGCAGGAACTCCATATCATCGATGAGTAGAATATCGATGCCGCGCAAGCTCTCCTTGAATGCCACGGCAGCGCGTGTTTTGAGTGCCTGAACAAAACGCGACATGAACCATTCCGCCGTCAGGTAAAGCACCCGGGCATGCGGCTGGCGAAACCGCGCCTGCCAAGCGATCGCATTCAACAGGTGGGTTTTGCCATGCCCCACCGAGCCGTGAATAAACAAAGGATTGTAGCGTAGCTGCGACTGGCCCACGCTGTCGGCAACCTCCTTGGCCGCGGCATGCACCAAGCGGTTGGAAGAGCCAATGACAAAGCCATCGAAATTGAGTTGCCGATCGAGGGGCGAGCCCTCAAATCCTTCATAGCCGGTGGCATTGCTTGCAGAAGACGTTTCCATGCCCGCGCGTTTGCCGGCAAAGGCGATGGTTTGGGGATTGAATTCACCACCCGTTGCCTCTTTCGATGAAGAGATTTCATTGGAATCATGGGGTTGCCGGACCCGGAATTCTAGGTGCTCGACGCCGCTGAATTCCTCGCCGCAGCAACGCAGCAAGCGATCATTATAATGTGACAGGAGCCATTTTCTCAAAAATGGCGTGGGGACCGAAAAATGTACCGTTTGTCCCTTGATAGCTTCAAGTTCGACACGCCCAAACCAGCTTTTGAAAATGTCATCGCCAAGTTCGGCGCGCAAACGGCTCCTTGTTCTTTCCCATTTTTTTTGAAGGGTTTTCGGATCTTGTTCTTTGTTTTTCTTGTCCACCTTTGCGCCCCGCAAATTTTCGTGTCCCGAAGGACCCTTGCCCCATTTACCAACGCCCAATAGTTTTGCGCGCAGGCCAGTCATTAACTGTCACCAAACCTGCTTTTAAAGCGTGGTGACATCCGTCCGGTTCCCGCAATCACGGGCCTGGACGCAGCATTGAATTTTCGGACTGCTTAAAAGAGTCCGCCGTTGTTCAGGTCCGGCTTATTGCTGGACCCAAGGAAGTCCGGCAGCTTTCCAGCCTGCGACAAGACCCCGGTGCGTTTCGCTGTCAGGCGGGCCTTCAAACCCGCCTGCAACATTGTGACACGCACGGTATCCCACCGCTGCCATCGCCTCCCCAGAATGGAGGCTCCGCTGCCCCGAACGGCAGATGAAGAAAAGTTCAGTATCCTTGCCTGCCCCGTATGCGGCAAGCTCGGACTCCAACTGGCTGGTAAAGGTTGGGCTGACCTGGCCTTCCGGGAAAGTCTGCCACTCCAAAAGAAGTAACTGCTTGCCCAGAGATGAAAGATCCGGAACTCCCACGAAAGTCCATTCTGCCTGCGTTCGCACGTCGATCAGAACTGAACCCGGATCTCCTTTAAGTCGCTCCCAAGCTTCCTTTACGTCGACGTCATCCACCTTGGAGTGGGCGACACCGGCCTGCTCGTTGTTTTCAGTCACGATGAGCCTGTGTTCGAATATTCATGAACAAATGCTCCCATGAATTGCCGCGCACGATCTACCCCACATATGAGCGCGAACACGCTTCCACATGATACGGTCCCTACCAATTAACTCGTGAAATGACTAAACAAACAAACGTTGGTAGCGGCCCTCGGACTGAGAAACACTCTACGCAATACAATACTATACTAATGCTTGGCAGGCGCCAGCGAATACTGAACTATACTTGATATGGAGGGGATCAACCCCGTTCGGATGACTATTTGATAGCACAGCCAGAGCGAGAGACGCAATAGCAATCGCGTGCGTAAACGGCGGAATTTGGGTTTTTTTGCCGCAGTGGAACGCACTCTCAATAGGCCGGAGCGCTTCGATCTCAAGCAACTGAGATTCAAGCTTGAATCCCAAAACGAAACATAAATTGCATGGTTCAGCCCCGGTTGCCTGGCGCGTCCGGTAGGCGGGATTCCGCCCATTCAGACGCCGCGCACAGGCCCGAGGGCACCTAAACTAAATCATTGAATCTAAGCAAATTTGAACCGCAACCCGGGCGTCAAAAGACGACCAGACCAGGGAACTGCCCACGGGCTGTTACCTTACTGCCACAGGTTCAAAAAATAATTGTAATTTGGGGCGCGCGCCGCGACTCAGGCGCTCATTGCCTTGATACGGGCGGACAGGCGCGACAACCGCCGAGATGCTGTATTCTTTGGTAGCACCCGTTGCTGGGCCGACCGCATGACCTCAGGCTGGGCCTTTACGAAAGCTTCCTGTGCGGCTTTCTGATCGCCTGCGGTAATCGCCTCTTCGACACGGCGCACAAATGTCCGCATCCTTGTACGCCGCGACTTGTTGACTTCCGTACGCCGTGCAATTTTGCGCACTGATTTTTTCGCGGATCTTGTATTCGCCATCGTTTCAATAACCTTGTTTTGAGAAGCTTAGCCCATCCGCCCGTCTGGCGGTGAATTGCCGGATGAATATCACCAGCGGGGCTCATTTGCGACCTGTATAGTACCGTGCCCTAACCCCGTCAACATGCCCGTAATGCAGCCCGGCGATGCATTGGTGAGCGCCCTGCCCGCTACTCGTCTTTCCAGCTGGCGGAACGCTTGTCGATAAAAGCCTGCATGCCTTCCTTTTGATCTGTCATTGCAAACATCGAATGGAACAGCCGACGCTCAAAATGGATGCCCTCTGAGAGAGTTGTTTCATAAGCCCGTTCGACCGCCTCTTTCGCCATGTAAACAGCGGGCCGGGAGAAGTTGGCAATTTTATCGCCGGTTTTCAGGGCCTCCTCAAGGAGCTTGTTTGCCGGCACAACGCGGCTCACCAGCCCCGAACGCTCGGCCTCTTCCGCATCCATAAAACGCCCGGTCAGGCACATCTCCATGGCTTTTGATTTGCCAACCAGCCTCGTCAGGCGCTGGGTACCCCCCGCGCCGGGAATGATGCCAAGATTGATTTCAGGCTGGCCGAACACAGCCGTGTCGGCGGCGATAATGAAATCGCACATCATGGCGAGCTCGCACCCGCCGCCAAGTGCATAGCCCGCAACAGCGGCGATGACCGGGATGCGGCAGCGCGTCACCCGCTCCCACTCATGGAGGAACTCTTCCTTGTAGGCCTCCATATAGGTCTTGGACTGCATTTCCTTGATATCAGCCCCGGCGGCAAAGGCTTTTTCGCTACCGGTTATGACAACGCAGCCAACCTTTTTGTCGGCCTCGAATTTGTCGAGGGCCTTGCCCATTTCCGCGTTCATCTGGGTATTGAGTGCGTTCAGCGCGTCCGGGCGATTGAGGGTGATCAGACCCACTTTGCCCTTCTTCTCTACCGTGATTGTTTCATACGCCATGTGAACTCCTGTGAAAAAAGTCGTGGTCACAAAAATCTTGAATTGAAAATAAACTTCGGAACCCGGCCTTATCGCTGGCACTTTGGGCAGTAGAAGGTGGATCGTCCCCCCTGAACAATGCGCCGGATAGTCCCCCCGCATCCAGCGCGGGCGCACTCTAGCCCCTCCCGGCCATAGACCGCAAACGAATGCTGGAAATATCCCAAATCCCCTTCCGGCGCATGGTAATCGCGCAAAGTAGACCCGCCCGCTTCAATGGCATCTTCAAGCACGGCCTTGATCTCGGGCACCAGCTTCTCAACGCGCTGCGAGGGTGCACCGGAGGCCAGTGCGAGCGCACCGGCAGCGCGCTTCGGCGACAGCCCGGCACGATACAGCACTTCGCAGACATATATATTGCCAAGGCCGGCAACAATGCGCTGATCGAGTAGTGCTGCCTTGAGGCTGGTTTTTTTGCCCACGCATCGCGCCGCCAGATAAGCGGGCGACAAGACTTCTCCCAGTGGCTCCACGCCCAAATTCCTGATGAGCTTGTGATTTTCAAGTTCATCCGCATCCACCAGAATCATGAACCCGAAACGCCGCGCGTCATTATAGATGATGGTGGTGCCATTGCTCATGAAAAAGACCACATGGTCGTGGCGGCTTGTGTTCCCTGCCTCATTGAGAAACTCACCAGGTCTTTGTGCATTTGCGCCGGGACGCTGGATGACAAAGCGCCCGCTCATGCCCAGATGCATGATGAGCACCTCTCCGCCTTCCAGGTTAGCGAGCAAATATTTCGCCCGTCTGCCCAGCGAGAGTATGCGCTGGCCTGTCAGCCTCTCGGTGAAGCGCTCGGGGAATGCAAACCGCAAATTTGCACGACGCTGTTCGACGCGGTCGAAATGCGCATCAACCAGAACTGGCTCCAGACCCCGGCGCACGGTTTCGACTTCGGGTAATTCGGGCATGGGCGTTGACTGGAACAGAATTGTTAATGAGCGTTAAGGCTGAGCGGCGCGACCATAGCGCGGAAACCGGGCCTGCGCTATTGTTGGCCCATGCCAGACAGAACAACACAAGACAAGACAGGCGGATCGGGGGAGCAATTCGGCTTCATGCCCGTTGGCAAGGGTGAGCGCCAGGGGCTGGTGAACCAGGTGTTTGCCCGCGTCGCCTCGCGCTATGACCTGATGAACGATCTTATGTCGGGCGGCCTGCACAGGCTGTGGAAGGACGACATGATCTCATGGCTTGCGCCGCCAAAAACCGCAAACGCATTTCACTTGGTGGATGTCGCCGGGGGCACAGGAGACATCACGCAACGTTTTTTAAAAAAAGCCGGGCCCGGCGCCAGCTGCACCTTGTGCGATATTTCCGCTGAGATGCTGGGCGTGGCGAAGCAGCGCTTCGCCGCAATTCCTGCCGAACAGCTGCAGATCGTCCTTGGCAATGCGCAGGACTTGCCGCTGCCTGACAAATGTGCAGATGCTTATACGATCGCTTTTGGGATCCGCAACGTGACCCATATCAACCGCGCTCTGGATGAGGCCTTCCGCGTGCTCAAGCCGGGCGGTCGGTTCCTGTGCCTTGAATTTTCCCACGTGGATGTGCCGCTGCTGGACAGCCTGTATGAGCAATATTCCAGCAAGGCTATTCCAGCACTAGGCGGCATGGTCGCGGGCGACAGGGACTCATATCAATATCTGGTCGAGAGCATTCGCAAATTTCCGGACCAGGACACCTTCGCCACGATGGTAGGGGATGCGGGTTTTGAGCAGGTGCGCTACCGCAACCTCACAGGCGGTATAGCTGCGCTCCATTCCGGGTGGAAACTTTAGGATTATGTTCAGGACGATCCTCAATATGGCCCGTCTGGCCCGTGCGGGATTCACGGTGTTGCGCCATGGCGCGCGGGTCGTGCCCGAAGACGCCAACCTGCCCGAAGCAGTTCAGATGTTTGCACGCCTCACCGCCCCCTTGCGCAGGCGCGCCAAAGCGAAAGGCAATGAGCAAAAACTTTCCGCAGCACTCACCGCGCTCGGGCCGAGCTACATCAAGCTTGGGCAGTTTCTCGCAACCCGGGACGATGTTGTTGGCCGGGAGATTGCAAGCGACCTGGCACAGCTCCAGGACAAGCTGCCCCCCTTTTCCATGAGCGAAGCCAAGCGCGCGATAAGGGACGCTCTGGGTGAGCCGGTTGAAACGCTCTATGAGGACTTCAGCGAGCCGGTGGCCGCAGCCTCGATCGCACAGGTGCATAAGGCGAGCATTCGCGAGAAAGACGGCAGCCTCAAGAGCGTTGCCGTAAAAGTACTCAGACCGCGTGTCGAGAGCCGTTTTAACAAGGATCTCGAGAGCTATTATTTCGCCGCGCGCCTGATAGAGCGTTTGCACCCGCCAACACGCCGCCTGCGCCCCTTTGCCGTGGTCGATACGCTGGCCAAGTCGGTCGCCGTCGAGATGGATTTGCGAATGGAAGCTGCCGCCATATCCGAGATGGCGGAAAACACCGCGGAAGATGATGATTTCCGCGTGCCCGGCATAGACTGGTCGCGCAACGCGCGCCGGGTGCTGACGCTGGAATGGATTGACGGCATCCCTTTGTCGGATCACGAAGCGCTCCGCGCTCAGGGCCACGATCTTAAAAAGCTTGGCACCACCTTGATGCAGTCCTTTCTTCGCCATGCCATGCGCGATGGTTTTTTCCATGCCGACATGCATCCGGGCAACCTGTTCGTAGACAAGGAGGGGTGCATTGTCGCCGTCGACTTCGGCATCATGGGGCGTCTGAAGCCACGCGAGCGGCGTTTTCTCGCTGAAATCCTGCACGGCTTCATCAATCGCGATTATACCCGCGTGTCGGAGGTTCATTTCGAGGCCGGCTACATCCCGCGCACCCAATCGGTGGCGATGTTCGCGCAAGCACTCCGCGCAATTGGTGAGCCACTGATGGACAGAACAGCGGAAGAAATTTCCATGGCGCAGCTGCTCGGCCAACTGCTGCAATATACAGAAGTCTTCGACATGGAGACCCAGCCGCAACTCCTGATGCTTCAGAAGACCATGGTGGTGGTCGAAGGTGTCGCGCGCATGCTCGATCCGCAGCTCAATATGTGGACGTCATCGGAACCTGTGGTGAAGGAATGGATGGAGAAAAATCTAGGCGTCGAGGGCAAGCTCCAGGACGCAGCCGAAGGTGCCGGGCAGGTTAGCCATTTCGTCGCTGAAATCCCCAAGCTTCTGGGCCAGGCGGAAATGGCGGCGGAAGCCTTCGCCGACATGGCCCATGACGGCATCAGGCTCGATCAGACCAGCATCAACCGGCTGGCGGATGAGCAGGCGAGACGCGACCGTGGCGGACGCTGGGCGCTCTGGATTGGCGCGCTGTCGCTGGCGGCCATTGCGGCAAATATGATTTTCTAGGGCTTGATTTAATACTCCCCCCGCTTTTTGCCCGCGCCGTCCGCTCGGGCCACGTTGATGCAAGTCAATGCTGACCCCGCCATTACTGTGGTCAGGTGTCACGCATGGTCGGCAAACCGGTTCCCGGCATCATTTGAATGCCCGCCCTGAACCAGTTCCCGACACTCCCAAATTGACACCATGGAGGATTGAACAATGACGACATGGAAGCAAACGGCCGCAAGCATGGCCTTACTTGCAACGATGACAATGGCCGGCAGCGCCGCCGATGCGCAGATGCGTGGCGGCGGCATGCCCGGAAAAGGCATGTTCGGCATGGGCTACGGCATGATGAGTACAGGCTGCCGCGGTTTCGGACCCGGAATGATGGGCCGGGAAGGCGGCATGATGGGAGGCGCTCCCGGCATGATGCATGGCGGGGGCTACGACTCAGAAAAGGCGGTTACGCTTTTGGATGAGCGGCTTGGTGAACTGAAGAAAGAGCTGGGCATCGGCGATAAGCAGAAAGATGTATGGAAAGCCTATGCTGAGGCGGTGAAGGATCGCTTCACCACCATGAGCGGCATGCACCAAACCATGCACACCGCAATGATGGAAGGTGATGCCATCGAGCGGATGGAGCTCAGGGTCGGCATGATGGAGAACATGCTGGAAAGCATGAAGACCCTTCTTCCGGCAGTAAAGGCACTCTACAACGCGCTTCCAGATAATAAGAAGTCTGCGGCAAACGCTTTGCTCGGTGGTTGCGGCATGATGTAACCGGCACTATTTTTTGCGCCGAGAGATATAAAATTACTGAAAAAGACTAATTATTGCGCTCATAGTTACATTTGATGTAATATTTGCGCATGAAACTTGCTGCATGGATTAAAAAAAGTGGCGTATCAGCCCGCGAACTTGCAGCCAGGGTGGGGGCCACCGAGGCGACGATCAGCCGCCTGAAGAACGGCCATGCCCTGCCCTCGATGGAGATGGCGGGCAAGATTGCCCACGCTTCGGGCGGCGCGGTGACGGCGAATGATTTTCTTGATCTTGGGCCCGAAACCCCATCAAGCCCCGGCAACGGTCTTGATGGGGCGCGCATCCTGCTCATCATTTCTGGCGGGATCGCCGCCTATAAATCTCTCGATCTCATCCGGCGGCTCAAGGAACGAAATTGCGAACTGCGTGTCATCCTCACTCGCGGAGGCTCTGAATTCGTCACTCCCTTGTCTGTCGGTGCGCTTGTGGGGGCCGCCCCCTACACAGACTTGTTCGATACGAAAACCGAATTCGATATTGGCCATATCAGGTTTGCGCGAGAGAGCGATCTCATCATCATCGCTCCTGCGACTGCCGACCTCATGGCGAAAATGGCGGGGGGTCATGCGGACGATCTGGCGACAGCCGTGCTGTTGGCGACAGGA
This sequence comes from Hyphomicrobiales bacterium, assembly GCA_021775555.1. Classification (GTDB taxonomy): domain Bacteria; phylum Pseudomonadota; class Alphaproteobacteria; order Rhizobiales; family Methyloligellaceae; genus UBA2767. The sequence goes on from JAJFHP010000041.1 coordinate 109,656, forward strand.
GCACCCATTTTGCTTGCGCCCGCCATGAACCCGCATATGTGGGCGCACCCCGCTACCCGGCGCAATGTTGAACGACTGACACTGGACGGCGTCTCCTTCATTGGCCCCAATCAAGGGGAGATGGCGGAAGCCAATGAGGCCGGTGTCGGGCGCATGGCCGAGGTGCCGGAAATCCTTGGTGCCATGGAAATAATCGTCGGGAAGGCAGGGGCAAAGCCACTCGAAGGCAGACATGTAATCGTCACCTCCGGGCCAACACACGAGCCGATAGACCCGGTGCGCTATATCGCCAACCGCTCATCGGGCAAGCAAGGCCACGCCATTGCCGCTGCCGCAGCACGGGCTGGCGCAAGGGTCACGCTGGTGACGGGGCCGGTCGGGATTGCCGACCCTTCAGGAGTAAATGTCCTTCGCATCGAGGCGGCCGCCGATATGCTCAAAGCGGTTGAAGGCGCGCTCCCCGCCGACATCGCCATCTTTGCCGCCGCTGTGGCCGACTGGCGCGTGGCACAACTGGCGGATCAGAAACTCAAGAAAAAACCCGGTGCGAACGAGATGGTGCTGGATTTGGTGCAAAACCCGGATATCCTGAAACTGGTTTCGCGCGGACACAAGCGCCCCGAACTGGTGATCGGTTTTGCTGCCGAAACGCAGAATGTTGTGGAGAATGCGAAGACCAAGCGCCGGGCCAAGGGATGCGACTGGATTGTTGCCAATGACGTGGCCCATGAAAGGGGCGTCATGGGCGGTGAGAAAAATGCGGTCCACCTGGTGATGGAAGACGGACTTGAGGACTGGCCGGAAATGACCAAGGAACAGGTAGCGGAAATGCTGATCGAAAGAGTGGCCAGCGCCTTTTCACCCGCAAAGGCATCAGCCTGATCATGCCACATTCCATTCACGTATCATTGAACCGCCTGGAACACGGGCAGGACCTCCCTTTACCGTCTTATGAAAGCGGACAGGCGGCAGGGATGGACCTCGCGGCGGCGGTGCCCGGTGATGCGCCCTTAACATTGGCGCCCGGTGCCCGCGCGCTCATCCCGACGGGCTTCGCGATGGAATTGCCGGAAGGGTATGAGGCACAGATACGCCCGCGTTCAGGACTTGCTTTCAAGCATGGCGTCACAGTGCTCAATGCGCCGGGAACGATAGATTCGGATTACCGGGGCGAGGTAAAAGTGCTGCTCATCAATCTGGGGGATGAACCCTTCCGGATTGAGCGCGGCATGCGTATCGCACAACTCGTGATCCAGCCGGTCTCTCATGCCACATTGATCGAGGCGGACGAGCTTTCGACAAGCGAACGCGGGACCGGCGGCTTCGGATCCACGGGCACCGGATAGGATCCCGGACTGGTTAGAACCGCGCCGTTGCGCTAAAACGCACCCATGAAACTGACACCGGAAGAGATAGACCGCTACAAGCGCCACCTGGTGCTGCACGAAGTTGGCGGGCAAGGGCAGCAGAAGCTCAAAGAGGCCAAGGTTCTGGTTATCGGCGCGGGCGGGCTCGGCTCACCGGTACTCATGTATCTGGCGGCAGCGGGCGTCGGCACCCTCGGCATTATCGACGATGACATCGTGTCGCTCGACAATCTCCAGCGGCAGGTGATCCACGACACGACCCATGTGGGCGTGCTGAAAACGCAAAGCGCTGCTGAGACGATTAAACGGCTGAACCCTCATGTTGAAACGAAGCTTCACTCAGAGCGACTGACGTCTGAAAACGCGCTTGAGGTTATTTCGCAGTATGACGTTATTGCCGATGGTTCGGACAATTTCGCCACCCGTTACCTTGTCAACGATGCCTGCTACCTGGCCAAAAAACCACTCGTGTTCGCGGCACTCGGACCGTTCGATGGTTACCTCACCACCTTCCGTGCTTTTGAGACCGGGACCGAGGGTAATCCATATCCCAATTACCGCGACATTTTTCCAGATGCCCCGCCACCCGGAACGGTTGCCAACTGTTCCGAGGTGGGAATCCTGGGTGCGGTGGCCGGTGTCATGGGTACGCTGCAGGCTCTTGAAGTGATTAAGGAGCTGACGGGCGTGGGAGATACATTGGCCGGGCGGCTGATGATCTACGATGCACGCGCCTGTCGTTTCCAGAGCGTCAATGTGGCCTGGGACCCGAACAATCCGCTCACCGGCGAGGCCCCCACCATCACCGACCTTTCAATTCACGCCGGCCAGACAATGGCTGAAATTTGCGACGCTTAAGCCTCAAACAAATACAAGCGATACACATGACCCAAAAAACCTCATTTGAAGTGATGCACGAATTCGTAGCCCCAGCCCGGGAAAAGCTTTCCCACGGCAACTGGGACTATCTGATGGGGGCTTCAGAGACCGAGACCACCCACAGGCGCAACCGGCTCGCGCTCGATAGCCTGGGATTTCGCCCCCGCGTGCTGCGGGACGTGATGAAGGTGGATTGCGGCACCGAGTTTCTTGGTCACAGGCTGCGCCTGCCCGTTATCCTGGCGCCAATCGGCTCCATGCAGGATTTTGTCGAAGGTGGCGGCGCCGTGCCCACCCGGGCTGCCGCGCGCTTCGGCTGCCTGCATATGTTGAGTTCGGTCTGCGCGCCGGGTCCAGAAGACGTGGCAAAGGCTGCCGACCACCCGAAAATTTTCCAGATCTATGTGCGCGGTGATCCGGAATGGGTGGACGATCTTGTCGCCCAGGCTCTGGCCTTTGGATATTCGGCAATCTGCTTCACCGTGGATCTTGACTATTACGGGCGGCGCGAGCGCGACAAGGCCAAACGGCACAAACCCACATCCCAGCGCCACACGGTCGTTCATGACCACCAGCGCAAATTCTCTTGGACCGATATCGAGCGCATGCGGGCTAAGTTTGACTGCCCGCTGATCCTCAAGGGAATTGCCACGCCAGAGGACGCACTGATTGCCGCCGATACCGGGATTGACGTGGTGTACGTCTCGAACCATGGAGGGCGGCAGCTCGACCATGGCCTGGGTTCAGTAGCAGTCCTTCCTCAAATAACGGAGGCTCTTGACGGGCGCTGCCAGACAATTGTCGACGGTGCCTTCATGCGAGGAGCCGATATCGTAAAGGCTATGGCACTCGGGGCAGATGCCGTGGGCATCGGGCGGCTGCAGGGCATCGCTGCGGCAGCGGCGGGTGAGGACGGCATCGTCCGGATGCTTGAGTTGCTTGAAACAGAGGTCGAGGGCGTCCTCGGCATGCTGGGAGTAACCTCATACAAGGAGTTGGACGCAAGCTACCTGACCGAAGCCCCGGCACCACATTTCGCGGGCTGGAATCCGGCTTTCCCCCTCATCGACGAAGGATATTGAAACCCCGACATAAGGAGAGGGCGAGATGTCCCACCCTGTACTGAGCGAAGGCCGCGTTGCGCTTGTCACGGGTGCTGCCAGCGGCATCGGGCTTGCCGCCGCAAAACGCTTCGCCTCGCTCGGCATGAAGGTGTGTCTCACCGACGTCGACAAGGCTGCATTGCAATCCGCCCGGGATGAGGTGGCGTCAGAAAGTGGGGATGTCATTGCGGTTCAAACCGATGTCTCCGATCCGGCGAGCATCGAGGACCTTAAGGGCAAAGTGCTTGGAGATTTCGGCGATGTGAACCTGCTGATGAACAACGCGGTGACGCGCATCGGCGGCGGGGTCTGGGGTAACGCGGATGAATGGCGCAAGGCCATGGACGTCAATTTCTGGGGCGTCGAATATGCGGTCCGGGCGTTCGTTACCCATATGATCAAGCAAGGCGCACCGGGCATGATCGTCCATTCAGGTTCCAAACAGGGCATCACCAACCCACCCGGCAACTCCATCTACAATGTCACCAAATCGGCGCTGAAAACCTACACGGAAGCGCTTGAGCATGAGCTGCGCAACACGGAAGGGTGTAAACTTACAGCGCACCTGCTGATGCCCGGCATGACAACAACAGGTGTGAGGGAGCATCGCGAGGGCGCATGGTGGCCCGACCAGGTGATTGACTTCATGATACCGGCTCTGGAGCGAGGTGAGTTTTACATCATCTGCCCCGATGGCGAAGTTACGGCGGAAATGGATGCCAATCGCGTAGCATGGGTCGCGGGAGATATTGTTTCAGGCAGACCCGCATTGTCGCGCTGGCATCCGGACTATAAAAAAGCCTTCGAGGATTTCACCCCGTGAAGATCGCGGGCGGGCAGGAGACGTAAAATGGAATTCAGGACGCTTGGCCGCACCGGCCTGAAAGTCTCGCAATTGTGCTTTGGCACCATGTCCTTTGGCGGTGACGCCAACGAGGAACAGTCGGGCCGTATGTACAAGGCCTGCCGCGACGCGGGCATCAATTTCTTCGACTGCGCCGACGCTTATTCCAGGGGCAAGGCGGAGACCATCCTGGGCAAACTGATGCGCACCGAACGTGACGGCCTTATCGTCACGTCAAAATGTTTCAATCCCATGACTGAAGAGATCAACTCGGGCGGTGGCAACCGGAGGCATATTCTGAACGCGGTGGAAGCGAGCTTGCAGCGTCTTGGTACCGACCGGCTGGATGTCCTGTTCATGCATCGCTGGGATGCGCATGTGCCGCTGGAGGAAACCCTGCGCGCACTGGAGAAACTGGTGAGCGACGGCAAGGTGCTGTATCTGGGTGCAAGCAACTGGTCGGCTTGGCAGGTCGCAAAATCCCTTGGGATATCCGAGATGCGCGGCTGGCCGCGGATTGATGTGCTTCAGCCTATGTATTCGCTGGTGAAGCGCCAGGTTGAATCTGAAATCTTCCCGCTGGCGAGAGAAGAAAATCTCGGAGTCATCACCTATTCTCCCATTGGGGGTGGTCTTTTGAGCGGCAAATACGGCACCAAATCCCGCCCCGATATGGGCCGGATCATGGACAAGCAGGAATATACAGATCGCTATGGCGAAGAGTGGGTGTTCGAGGTTGCGGAAAAATTCTCAGCAATTGCCGAGGAGAATGGACACCACCCGGTAAGCCTTGCTGTCGCCTGGGCGGCAAAACACCCTGACCTTACCTGCCCAATTATCGGGGCGCGAAACCTTGAGCAGTTGCAGCCTTCCCTGAATTCAATTGAGATCGACATGACCGATGACTTGCATGGCGAGATCGCCTCCCTGTCACGGACACCCGCCCACGCGACCGACCGGCGCGAGGAGCAACTCTGAGCGCGCCCCTTTTGTAAACCAAGCCGCCGCGTAGCTCCTTAAGATTCGAACATTTACCTTCAGCTTTGACACCCGATTAGAGAAGCGGACATATAGATTCAACTGAAACCAATGCTCTTGCTTAGCCTACGGGCAGGTACCTATGTCGAACGAGAATGTGCCTGTCGGACCGCCTGTGCTTTCACAAAATTGACCGCCAAACACGGCACCCCCTGCGATGTTGCCGGCGCCCGACAAAGTATTGCCTCCGGTGTTCTCATCAATGCCATCATCGCTAAATGTTCCAACGAGTCTCGAATTCTTCATTGTAATGGTGTTGCCATTGGATATGAAGATGCCATCGTCGGTCACGCCCGCGCCGCCGTCAATGGTCGTCCCGACGATGCTGACCGTGTTGTTCTGTTGGATTAAGATGCCTTCCGTATTCGCAGAGTTTATCGAGACATTTAGAATTGAAAACTCATTTGACCCGCCAACTACGATCCCTCTGCCGCCTGTGTTGGATATCTGCATATTTTCAATAAGAACATTTGTGAGAAAATTGTTGAATGATATGCCCGAATTGGACGTCAGTGCACCGCCCCCACCCTCAAGATTCAAGCCGGCCAAATGTACATTACTAGCCAGCAACCGAACGATCAGGGCATTTGCCGGCTGATTAATCACTGGCCTGGAACCCTGAATCAACAGGTTTGCTACCGAGCCAGTTTTAAGTCCCCGAACTTGTAATACGGAACCGGTTCCAAGAAACGTCTGATTGCCCTGAAGGGTTTGCTGTCCAGCAACAGGATCACCTCGCACCACAATCAGTGACTTGTCTCCGGCGTTAGTGGATGTTGTCGTGAGCGATCCGCCTGCATCCACATAGGCCACCCGGTCGAAATCCAATTTGGTCTGAGCATCCTCAACAGGTTCCGCCTCGCTTGCCGCCGTCACGATGTCGGTGTCGCGCTCAAGACCCTCAGTCATGCGCCGTTGCTGCGACGAGAGGTCCGTATGGCTGTCGCGCGACCCACCAAAGGGTATTCTTAATCTTGCGCCAAACTCCCATTTGTCATTGCGCACGTCGTCGTGGGAAAACTCGCCTTCGAATGTCAGTCGCGAGCCAGGCATTGAGGCTATGATGTCTTCAATGCGAAATTCGATCCGCGCCCGGGGGCCGGCGATTTCTTCCAGCGCGTCGTCCGCGTCAAACCAGAAGCCGCCGCCATATATCCTCAGTTCAGTATGGCGGCCATATGAGATGCCATCCTTACTTCCGCCGCCTCGATGTCCGCCAAAAACCTTGAAACCGATCTCGCCATCGACTCCGTAAAGCGGTACTTCCTCGCCACCAATCATGAAGATTGAATTGCCCGTAAGGCTTACTTCTGCAAGGGAGGGGGATGTTTTGGGACCGGTCAGCGGCACATAGCCGTTCGCCCGGAAATCCCATCGCTCCGAGAGCGCTTCTATTCCTCCGGAGGCCTGCCAGAATTTATTGTCCGTGTCCGTGCTGCGCACATCAAGTCCACTCCAGATGCCCAAATTCCATCCCGAGGTAAGCATTCGTCGATAGCCAACGGCAATGTTGCCTTCTTGAGTGTCCTCTTCAAAGAATTTGCCACGCAGATCGGCGAAGAAAAGGGACGAAGCGGTTTGCCCCAAAGGTTGGAAGATTGTGACTTCACCACGGCTCGAATCATCAGACCCGTAATAAGCTCCAAGTTCCCACCAGCCGTGGAATTTGTCGTGATCAGGAGCAGTTTCGCCAGCCAGTGACGCGCCTGCGTCAAGGCAAAGAATGAGCGCCAGCGCTGAAACGCCCAGCAGAACACGGCGCGGCCATTCAGCCGCGAATATGCTTGTGCATTGGCGCGAGCACGCGATCATGCTCTGAGGCCCCCATGTTTATCGACGCCCTTCTGGCCGGGCTCTTATTGGAAAACTCAAAGCAACAGAAACTTTTGCCTGTCGGATTGACGCCAACAAACGAATCTGACTCGCGTGTTTCTGTCGAGGGTTAACTGTGGAGAAACTGTGCAATGTGTTTGGAGGTGTGGCTAAATAGACTCAGTCTCTGCAGGAGCAGCTAATGTCCGCTTTCGGGGGTAAATGCGAACTTTCTTCTCAGCAGTCCTGCCAATACTCGTATTGTGAGTACACAGCCTAGCTTTTGGATTGAACGCGGGGTCCGAGAAGAATTGGTGTAAATACAATCGTGAAAAGAGCGAATGCGGTGATCCACGCCAGCCCGGCGGCCAGCATTATCTCGTTGTAAAATTGCGGAGCGGCTGATGGGCCGAAACATCTCAATAAAGCCGCCACCGACACCAGAACATATGCCGCAACGATCGCTCGGGAAGGCTCAAGCGCGCGGCCGGTATGCCCGAGTGACGCCCGCGTCATAATGGCAAGGATCATCGTTCCTGCCGCCCCCGTTCCGAACGCGTGCAGGGCCGCGACCTTGCTTCCCCAGTCGGCGAGGTGTGCCGCTGCAAGAAGAGCAAAGCCGATGACAATCCATGAATAGCCAAGATGCAGCACCCAGACGATCGGCTGTTTCAGCGTGGCCAGTCCCTGCCAGCCTGAAAGGCGCAATAAGTTGGCGAGTGCGGCACACAGTGCGGTAACTCCGATGACATACTCATCAAAACCAAACGCCTGAAGGATGAACACGGATGCCGATAGCACCAGGCTGGCCACGTCCACAGGCGCACGGCGCTTTGGCAGCCGGGTCTCTTCAACCCCCTGCCTCCGCAGGGCGTTGGTGGTGAAAGCCGGTATGACGCGTCCGCCAATCACCACGATCATCACGATCAGGGTGCCCAGTCCGAGTAGCACGCCAATGCGCATGCCTTCATCGATCACTTCCATCCGCCCCATATGGTAGAGGAAATTCCCGATAATCAGCGTGAGGACCATAACGAAAAAAATCACGTTGCGCAGGGCGGGTTGAACGGCAAGTTGCCTTCCGGCGGCAAAACCGAGCACGGGCAAAAAAGCAAGGTCGAGGAACATTGGCATGGCCGGTGGCAGCAAGGCTGTGCTCCACATGGCGATGCGTCCGGCACACCACAGGGCAAACATGAGGCCAAGCCCCAAACCCTTGCTGTGCTGGGCGCCTGTCCAGTTGGGGATGGCAGTGAGGAGAAAGCCGCCAACAGCCGCGGCTCCAAAACCGAATATCATCTCATGGGCATGCCACAAGTGAAGAGGTTCGGCGACGCTCAAATAAGCTGGCATCGCACCCATGGCATGAATGGCGATCCAGCTAAGCCATGCCGTCAGTGCAAGGACTGCGTAGACACCGGCAGCCAGAAAGAATGGCCTGAAAGCATGTGAAAAAATGATAGTTGCCCTTCGAGGCGGCTCTGATGAACCCCGACTGGTCTGTGCCAGCTTGTGATCCACAATATTTCCCACTTGTTCTGTTTACCGGCAGGTATGGGGAAACCAATCCACCGTTATTTTGAATACTGCTTTTGAAGCATAAGCGACTTGATCAGGGTCAAGGACTGCTCCTGTCCGCATGCCTAGTGTTCAGCATCGTCAACAGACGAAATGAATAGGGGATTCGATATGAAGACGCCAGGACGGACAGGTTTCGTGCTGGGTTTGGCGGTTAGCGCCACTCTGATGGGAGTGGCATCAACCGGAGCTCAGGCACAGGATCCAAAGCTTTCACCGGAAGCTTTTGAAAAATCCAAGACACTCTATTTCCAACGCTGCGCGGGCTGCCATGGCGTCCTGCGTAAAGGGGCTACCGGTAAAAGCCTGTTGCCCAAGGAAACGCGCAAGCTTGGACAGAAGCGTCTGGAGAAGATCATCACCATCGGTACAGAAGGTGGCATGAACAACTTCGACGACATTTTCTCCAAGGAGCAGATTGCCGATCTGTCCACCTACATTCAGATGGAGCCGCCGGTTCCTGCTGAACTGTCGATGGCGGAAATGAAGAAAAGCGTCAAAATCTTTGTGGAAGAGAAAGATTACCCCACAAAGCCCATGCATGGCCGCAACTGGAAGAATTTCTTCCTGGTCATAGAGCGTGACGCAGGCAAGGTAGCTGTTGTTGACGGCGACAAGCATGAAATCGTCGCCCACGTTCAGACCGGCTATGCGGTGCATGTGCTCAAGACAGCGGAGCATCATGCAAAAGAGAAGGTCGATAATATTGGCCGCTTTTGGTTCACCATGGGCCGCGACGGCAAGCTGACCAAGATCGATCTTTGGCAGACGCCAGACAAGATGCGTGTTTCTGAGGTTCAGATCGCATATGACGCCCGCGATGTGGCAATTTCCGGCGATGGCAAATATGTCATTGGCGGCGGCTATTGGCCCCCGCATTTCGCGATTGTCGACTCCGCCACCATGCAGCCGCTGAAGGTCATCTCCACGCGCGGTGTAAATGTCGACGGTGAATATGTGAATGAATCACGTGTTGCGGCTGTCTATACGACACCCAAGGAGTCCTCCTTCCTGGTTTCCACCAAGGAACTGGGTCAGATGTGGCAGGTCTACTACAAGGACCTGGACAATCTGAAAATCGTGCAGATGGACACTCACAAGTTCCTGCATGATGGCTTCTTCGATCCGACGGGGCGCTATTTCCAGATCGCTGCAAATGCGTCGAACCGCATGGAAGTCGTCGATTCAAAAACTGCTACTGCGGTCGCCTCAATTGAAACCGGCAAGAAACCGCATCCGGGACCGGGCGCAAACTGGGTCGATCCGAAATGCGGACCTGTTGGTGGAACAACGCACATTGGCGAAGGCCTAGTCACCACATGGGGTAATGATCCCAAGGGGCATCCCGATCAGGCCTGGAAGATCTGTAAAAAGATTGAAACCGATGGTGCGGGGCTGTTCATTCGCACCCATCCAAATTCACCTTACGTGATGGCGGATCAGATCAAGCATCCTGAACCCGATATCCAGCAGTCGATCCAGGTCATATCTAAAAAGACCGGCGAAATCGCCAAAACGATTCGAGTGACCAAGGAAAAAGGCAAGGTTGCCCTGCACATTGAATTCAATGCAAGCGGCAGCGAATTCTGGGTTTCTGTCTGGAACCGCAAGGATAGCCTGAAGCCTAACGGCGAAATCGTGGTCTATGACACGAAGACCCTGAAGGAGAAGAAACGCATCAAGGGTTTCTTCGCGCCTACAGGCAAATTCAATGTCACGATCCGGATTGATCACATTACCTGATCAGACACGAACATGGAGTGGGCGGCACAGGCCGCCCACTCTTTTTTACATCTGCCTGAATCTCCTGGAAACGGGTGGTGATGAAGAGCGACCGGGGGCTGGAGGGAAGTGATGGCTGCTAAAGGTGCAATGAAAAATCCTAAGGCCACTAGCACTGAGGGTTCAAAATCTACCGAAAAACCATGGTGGAAGAACTGGCGCAACTGGACTATCTGGGGTCTGCCGATAGCTGGCACGATCGCAATGTTCGCTGCCGGCATCATCTTCTGGGGCGGCTTCAACACTGCCATGGAGGCGACCAATACGCTCGGCTTCTGCATCACATGTCATGAGATGGAAAACACGGTCTACCAGGAATACAAATCCACCATCCACTTCCAGAACCGAACCGGTGTGCGTGCAACCTGTTCCGATTGTCATGTCCCGGACCCCTGGGTGCACAAGGTAGTCCGCAAGATCGAGGCTTCACGCGAGCTGTTTCACAAGGCATTGGGAAGTATCGACACTCCTGAGAAATTTGAGAAAAAACGACTGACGCTCGCCAAGCGTGTCTGGAAATCCATGAAAAAGACGGATTCGCGCGAGTGCAGGAACTGCCACAATTTCCAGTCCATGAACCCCGAATTCCAGCGCCCTCGCGCGCGCAAACAGCATTTAAACGCGTTCAAGACCGGGCAGACCTGCATCGACTGCCACAAAGGTATCGCCCACAAGGATATTCGCTCCCTGCTGGATGAAGCGGAACTGGAGAAGCTCGAAAAACCCAATCCCCTGGCCATACGACATATTCCACAATCATTTCTCGATGGCATGAAGCGCGCCGAGGAAAAGGAAGCGGCTGAGGTCAAGGCATTGCAGGCTGTCGCTAGCGCTGCTCCTGCGCCAGCGGCATTGGCTGCTGGCGGACCCGCCTCTCCCATTGATTGGAGCGGCGTCGAGGCCAAGACCCTGACCCTGTTCTATCCGGGTCAGGCATCGTTCGAGTGGGTGCAGACCGGCAAGGATCATGGTGGCGCGAGGGCCTTCAAGACGGGTGACCGGTGTGCGTTCTGCCATGCAAAAGAACTAAAGGATATGGGCGCAAAAATAGTATCTGGTGAAAAGGTGGAACCAACACCAATCCCCGGCAAGCGCGGTCATATCGACGTCTCCACCCAGGCGGCCCATGATGGCGAAAATCTCTATTTCCGCTTTACCTGGAAAAACGCGGCCCATAACCCCGTGCCCTTCGTTGACGGTGGCAAGATGGATAAGGCCAACCAGGCCAAGCTGGCGGTTATGATTGCTGGCAAGGATATTGAGAACGTCGAGCTGGCCGGTTGCTGGGTCACCTGTCATGGCGATTCCCGCTACATGCCGGATCATCCCAAGAAGGAAGACATTGCCGCTGCAGCCGACGCGGCGGGACGACTTGATATGACAGCGGGCATGACAAAATACCTGGCTGAGAGCCGGACCGAGATGGAAATTCGTGGACGTCGTGGCGCCAAGCGCGGCGGCTGGGACAAGCTCAAGCCAAAGGATGAAGTCGCAGCTTTAACAAAGGCCGGTACATTCATGGACCTGATCCGTTTCCGCTCGGGCGATGAGGCAGAGAACGGCTCGGTGCTTGAGCAGCGCGTTATGACAGGTGGTGCGAAAGCAACAGCAAATGGCGTCCTGTCAGGAGACACATGGACAGTAATCATGAGCCGGCCGCTCAAGCCGGGCAAGCCCGGTGACATCGATATCGAAGCTGGCAAGACTTACATGATCGGCATTGCCATTCACGATGACCATACAACCGCACGTTTCCATCATGTGTCGCTTGAATACATGTTAGGTCTTGATGACGCGGAAGCCGAAATCAACGTCGTGAAAAAGTAGGAAGCCGGCAGAACGGGAGAATAAGCGATGCATACCCGTCTGATATTTGCACTCATTCTCTCGCTTGCCGCGCTGCAAGTGACGGGAACAGCTTCGCACGCGGCTCAAAGCGAGGAAAAGCGTGCCAAAATCTGCAAGGAAGCCGAGGAGCGCTACCAGGAGCTTTTCGGCAAACCCTCCAAGGACGAGCCGGTCACGATCGTGAAGATGTACAAGTACACCTTCTGCCCCACAGTACTGAAGGTGAAGCAGGGCACCACCGTGCGCTGGGTTAATGTCGACAAGCGCACCAGTCACAGCGTCTGGCTCAAGGAGCAGGGCAAAGAAGAATCTGATCGCCTGTTTTCAGAAGAAAATGTGGAAATCAAGCTGGATTTCCCGCCAGGTGACCTGGGATATATCTGCGGCCCGCATTTCGAAAAAGAAGACATGCGCGCGCGGATTATCATCATCGAGTAACGCGCCTACAGAGCTTGCCTGTTTGACCTCGGTCAATGCTCCAAGCGGTCATATCTCCTAGATTTTGCATCAACGCAGAGCCGTTGGCAAAGGGGAATGGCAACTATGAGTGGACGAGTATATCTGGTTGGTGCCGGCCCGGGTGATCCGGGCCTACTTACGCTCAAAGCCCATACGCTGCTCAGCACTGGCGACGCGCTTGTTTACGACCGGTTGGTATCTGACGAGATTCTTGAACTTGTTCCAGCAGGTATCACGCGGTTCGATGTTGGCAAGCAGGCCGAAAATCATCCTGTTCCCCAGGAAGAGATCAACGAACTTCTGATATCGCTGGCGAAAGCTGGACGTGTTGTCGTCCGGCTCAAGGGCGGTGACCCGCTGATGTTCGGACGCGGCGGCGAGGAAGCGCTCGCCCTCCAGGCAGCTGGCATCCCGTTCGAGGTCGTACCGGGCATCACTGCTGCACAGGGAACAGCGGCGTCTTCCATGGTGCCACTCACCCATCGCGGCGTAGCCAGCTCTGTGCGTTATCTCACCGGTCATTGCCGTGCCGATGCTGACCTTAATTTCGACTGGGAAGGCCTGGCCAACCCGGATACTACGCTGGTGGTCTATATGGGGCTCGCCAATATCAATGAAATTTCCACCCGGCTTATCGATCACGGCAGGGCTGCATGCACACCAGTGATGGCTGTGTCCAATGCCACGCGCGCCGATGAGCAGCGGTTTTTCGCAATGCTGGGATCCATATCGCAGGCGGTGGAAGACGCCCGGCTGCAAAGCCCCGTTCTGTTCATCATTGGCGAGGTCGTCTCGCTCTCGAAACAATTGGGAATTCCGTTTGATGCAATATCATTCGATCATATGGCTGCTGCTGAGTAGCCTGATGGGCATTTGCCTCGTGACCGTGACCTCAGCACTGGCGCTTGATGAAACACGTGAACGCAAGTTGACCCATCTGGTGCGCCAGGATTGCGGCTCATGCCACGGCATGACGCTCAAGGGTGGTCTTGGCGGGCCGCTGCTACCGGGAAATCTCAATGGTTTCGAAAGCGAAGGTATCGCTTCGATCATTCTCGACGGCGTGCCGGGTAAGCCCATGCCGCCCTGGCAGGGTGAATTGAGCAAGGAAGAAGCACTGTGGATTGCCGACAATCTAAAGAAGGGATTCCCCCAATGAAGCGCCGGGAATTCTTAAAAGTTACCGCCCTCGGAACGGCAGCTGCTGCACTTGCATCGCCGGTGCAGGCTTGCCCGGGGGAGCTGCGCGGAACCGGTGATCTGGCGATCATAATCGAACGCGCAAGTGGCTCGGTGGTGATCGTCGACACCACGGCACATGAAATATTGCATCGGGTCGAGGGGTTGGGAGACCTCTCCCACGCATCTGCCGTTTATTCACGAGATGAACGCTACGCTTTTATCTTCGGGCGCGATGGCGGGCTGACCAAGCTCGATCTTCTCGAAGGCGTCATCGCCAAGCGCATTCTGCAGGCCGGCAATGCTATCGGTGGCGCAATCTCTGATGATGGGAAGCTGGTGGCAGTATCGAATTATAAGCCGGGTGGCGTCCGGGTGTTTGATACAGCGACACTTGAACCTGTGGCCGACATCCCGGCGCTCTATGACAAGGACAAGCGCTCCAAAACCGTGGGGCTGGTTGACGCTCCCGGGCAGCATTTCATATTTACGCTCTATGATGCGGGTGAAATCTGGATTGCCGATTTCTCATCAGGTTCAGACCCCAAAATCACTCGTCACAAGGGGATTGGAGATCTGCCTTATGACGCCCTGATTACAGGCGACGGGCGGCACTATATTGCCGGGCTGTTTGGTGAAGACGGGATGACCCATATCGACTTGTGGGCAGATGCTCCGGCACCACGGCGGATCCTCTCCGGCTACGGCAGGGGAGAAAAAAAACTCCCCGTCTACAAGATGCCGCATCTGGAAGGCTGGGCACAGGCTGGCGGGCATTTCCTGCTGCCCGCTGTCGGGCGTCACGAATTGCTGGTTATGGATGCCGGAACATTCAAGGAGGCAGGCCGTATCCCTGTGCACGGGCAGCCAATTTTTGCCGTGGCCCGTCCGGATGGGCGTCAGGCTTGGGTGAACTTTGCCCATCCGCTCAACGACACCATTCAGATCGTCGATGTTCCATCACTCAAAATAATCCACGAATTCAAGCCGGGTCCGGCGGCGCTGCACATGGAATTCTCACCGCGCGGACATGAAGTCTGGCTGTCGGTCCGCGACAGCAACCAGGTGCACGTCTACGACACCAGTACGTTCAAAAAGCTGGCGGTACTGCCGGCGCAAAGCCCGAGCGGCATTTTCATGACCGCGCGCGCTCACAGGATAGGATTGTGATGGCGATGGTTTTGAACGAGACACAATCGCGTCTGATCGAAGGATGGCAGAAGGACTTTCCGCTAGACCCCACTCCCTATGCCCGGATCGCAACGGGGCTGGGCGTCTCCGAGCTGACGGTTCTTGGAATGCTTTCTGAACTCTCGCGCAACGGGATCCTGTCGCGCGTCGGCGCGGTTGTCGCTCCTAATACGGCCGGCGCCAGCACGCTTGCAGCCATGGCTGTTCCCTCTGAGCGTCTGGAAGATGTGGCTGATACTGTCAGTCAGGAGCTGGGCGTTAATCACAATTACGAGCGTGAACACCACTTCAATCTCTGGTTTGTAGTGACGGGACAGGACCGGAGGGCGCTTGATGATGCAATTGACCGTATCGAAAGCAAGACCGGGTTGGAGGTTCTCAATCTGCCGCTGCGCACCGCTTATCACATCGATCTGGGCTTTCCACTACGGGATGGCGTGACCACCAGACGCACCCCCAAAACAAACGGTAACGGGGCCAAGGGATGTGGTGAAATCTGCAGCGAGGATCTCGCACTCTTAAATGCTCTGGAGAATGGCCTGCCAATCGGGCCGCGCCCTTATGTGGAAATTGCGACCCGCATCGGGATGTCCGAGGAGGCGGTGATCGGGCGTCTTCGGGCGCTGGTGGAGCGCGGCGTCATCAAGCGTCTCGGGCTGGTCGTGCGGCATCGCGAGCTTGGCTTCACCGCCAACGCCATGGTGGTTTGGGATATCGAGGACAACAGGGTTGATGAAATTGGCGAAGCTTTTGCGGAGTTTCCGTTCGTGACACTTTGCTATCGCCGTCCCCGGCATCGCCCGCAATGGCCATACAATCTTTTCTGCATGATCCACGGCCGCGACAGGGAAACCGTTCTGGACCAGATTAAGGAATTGAGCGCGCGCGCCGGCCATCCCTCCATGGATATTCTCTTCAGCCGCCGCTGTTTCAAGCAGCGCGGAGCCCGGCTTTCGGTCGCGTGAGGGAGAAGGCCATGCTCGATACAACAGACCGCAAAATTATCAACGGGTTGCAAGGCGGGTTCCCGGTCTGCGACCGGCCCTTTGCGGAGGCTGCTGAAAGTCTCGGCCTTGAGGAATGTGATCTGGTGGCGCGGATCTCACGGCTCAGGGAGACTGGCGTGCTTTCGCGCTTCGGGCCCATGTACAATGCAGATGCCATGGGCGGGGCCTTTTGCCTGTGCGCCATGGCAGTGCCGCTGGGGCGTTTCGACGATGTGGTAGAGCAGGTCAACGCGCATGAAGAGGTGGCACATAATTACGAGCGTGTTCATGCCCTCAATGTCTGGTTCGTGCTGGGCACGGATGACCCTGATCGCATTGATGCGGTGATTGGAGAGATTGAGGCCGAGACCGGCCTTGAAGTCCATGCCTTTCCCAAGGAGCACGAATTTTTTATCGGCCTGAAGGTGGATGCGTGATGGACGAGATCGACCGTAAAATTGTGGCGGCAACCCAGGCCGGCTTACCGCTGGTTACTCAGCCCTACCACAAGATTGCCGAGGAACTTGGTCTTGAACCTGACGAAGTCATCCGGCGTATCAAGGGCATGGACGATACGGGCGTGATCCGCCGCATCGGCGTGGTGCCTAACCATTACAAGCTCGGCCTCAACGCCAACGGCATGTCTGTCTGGGACCTTGACGACGCGCGGGCACAGGTCTTGGGCGCAAAGGTGGGTGCTCTGGATTTCGTCAGCCATTGCTATCTGCGCCCGCGCAGCCTGCCCGTGTGGCCCTACAACCTGTTTGCCATGGTGCACGGGGAAAACCGCGACGAGGTGGAGGAAAAGGCGCGCATCATTGCTGACCTTCTCGGGCCAGCCTGCCGGACCCAGGACATTTTGTATTCAACACGGATTTTGAAAAAAACCGGGCTGCGTATCGCCGCCTGACCAGGAGAGATAGATGTTTCGCCTCAGTCAGTTTCTGAAAGAGATCAAGTCACCCACGCCGGCAGGGCCGCGCCGGGACCCGCCGGGGCCTGTTGTCATCTGGAACCTGATCCGGCGCTGCAATCTGCGCTGCAAGCATTGCTACTCGATATCGGGCGATGTGGATTTCCCTGGCGAGTTGTCTACGGAAGAAGTTTACACCGTCATGGATGATCTGAAGGGGTTCCGCGTGCCTGTTCTCATCCTGTCAGGTGGAGAGCCGCTTCTCAGGCGTGACATCTTCGATATTTCGCGCCGCGCCAAGTCACAAGGCTTCTATACCGGTCTGTCGAGCAACGGGGCACTCATCAATGTCCACAATATCGATGAGATTGCTTCAATCGGTTACGACTATGTCGGCATTTCACTTGATGGCATCGGCGCCACTCACGATGCGTTCCGCGGCAAGGAAGGCTGCTTCAAGGATTCGCTTGGCGGTGTTCGGCTCTGCAAGCAACACGACCTCAAGGTTGGCCTGCGCTTCACCATGACAATGGACAACCATGTGCAACTACCCGAGTTGCTCGATCTTGCGGACGCTGAGGGCGTCGACAAGTTCTACCTCTCTCACCTGGTATATGCCGGGCGTGGCAATAAGAACCGTATGGACGATGCGCAGTGGGAAATCACTCGCAACACGATGGAGACACTGTTCGAGCGTGCATGGGGCTATATCGAAAAGGGCGAGGAAAAAGAGTTCGTCACCGGCAACAATGACGCCGATGGCGTGTTCCTGTATTTCTGGGTGAAGAAGCATTTCCCGGAAGCTGCCGAACATGTCCGCGCCAAACTAGTGCAGTGGGGTGGCAATGCCAGCGGTGTCAATGTCGCCAATATCGACAATCTGGGTAACGTCCACCCGGACACCTTCTGGTGGCACTATAATCTTGGCAATGTTAAAGAGCGCGCGTTTTCCGATATCTGGCCCGATACCACGGACGAGATCATGTCCGGTCTCAAAAAGAGACCCCGCACTATCGGTGGACGTTGCGGCGAATGCGTGCACTTCGACATTTGCGGAGGCAACACACGGGTGCGTGCCCTGCAGCTCACCGGAGACCCGTGGGCCGAAGATCCGGCCTGCTATCTGAGCGATGAAGAGATTGGCATCACTGACGGTGGCGAACGCCTGACTGTGAAACCCTTCAGAGGACAGCGCCATGAGGCTGAGCATATCGTGCAAGCTTAGCCTTGCAGGTCTTGTTCTGATGCTGGCTGCGGGCGGAGCCTCGGCCCAGGAAATCAAGACAGAGGCCCTTTATAAGGAACATTGCGCCGAGTGCCATGGTGCGGACAGGCTTGGTGGGCAGGGGCCTGCGCTGCTTCCGCAAAACCTCAAGCGGCTGCGCAAGAAATCCGCGCTTCGTGTCATCGGCAAGGGGCGCGCGGCGACACAAATGCCGGCTTTTGGCGAGACGATTTCCAAGGCGCAGATCGCTGCTCTCGCTGACTATGTTTATACCCCGCTCGATCATGTTCCAGTCTGGGGCGCGGAGCAGATCAAGGCGAGCCACGTTGTTCATAAGCCTGAACTGGTTGAGGGTGATGCTAAATCCGTAAAGCCCGTCTATGACGCCGATCCGCTCAATGTTTTTCTCGTGGTTGAAACCGGCGATCACCATGTGAGCGTGCTGGATGGCGACAAGTTCGAGACGATTCACCGCTTCAAGTCACGTTTCGCGCTCCATGGCGGTCCGAAATACTCGTCCGATGGCCGCTTCGTTTACTTCGCGTCCCGCGACGGCTGGATCAGCAAATTCGACATGTACAAGCTGGAAACCGTAGCCGAGGTGCGCGCCGGCATCAACACGCGCAATGCCGCAGTTTCAAGCGACAACCGTTACGTCATCGTCGGCAACTACCTGCCGCATACACTTGTGATCCTCAATGCCAGTGATCTCAGTCTTCTCAAGATCATCCCCGTGAAGGACGGGGAGGGAAACTCCTCGCGCGTGTCTGCCGTTTATAACGCCCCGCCACGCAACAGTTTCATCGCAGCCCTCAAGGATATCCCGGAAGTCTGGGAGATCAGGTATGACGACAACCCGCCAGCCGGGTTCGGGCAGGATTGGGTGCACGATTATCGTAAAGAATCCGGAGATGCACAAAAGCCAGAACCCTTCCCGGTGCGCCGCATCAAGGTTGACCGGCATCTGGATGATTTCTTTTTTGACCAGGATTATATCCACCTGATCGGTGCTTCCCGGGACGGGCGCGGTCAGGTTATCAACCTGGATGTACGGCGTGCCATTGCCGAACTCGATTTGCAGGGACTGCCGCATCTGGGGTCCGGCATCACTTGGCGCTACGGAGAAACCACTGTGCTTGCCACGCCCAACCTGAAAAAAGGCGAGGTGACGATCATCGATACGGCAACATGGAAAACCATCAAGCGCCTCAAAACACTCGGGCCGGGCTTCTTCATGCGCAGCCATGAAAACTCTCCCTATGCCTGGGTCGATGTGTTCTTCGGACCCAACCGGGATGCGATGCACGTGATCGATAAAAAAACGCTCGAGATTGTCAAAACACTGCGCCCGGAACCCGGCAAGACCGCCGCCCATGTCGAGTTTGACAGGGAAGGAAAACACGCGCTGGTCAGCATCTGGGACAAGCAGGGCGCGCTTGTTGTTTACGATGCCAAAACATTGCAAGAGGTCAAGCGGCTGCCAATGGTGAAGCCGTCGGGCAAATATAACGTCTACAACAAGATCACCTTCTCGGAAGGTACCAGTCACTAGAGGCTGAGCTCAGTTTAGTGGATTTTGAGCTTCTGCTCGTCATCATGGGTTCGCCCGGCAAACTGTGTGAGCGAGGCGACATCGGCAATGTCCACATGTTCGCGCTCGACGCTTACGCCCAGGGGGCGCAGTTTCGTGATAGCGCGAGAAAAGCTTTCAGGCTGCATGCCCAGCCGGTTGGCGATGAGGGATTTCTCGTAAGGCAGCGTGATCTTGCATGATCCGGTGGTGGCCGGGCACAGGCCGACAAGAAAATCCGCAATCCTGCGCGGTGCCGACAACAGCTTGATCTGCTCAAGCTGCTCCACAAGAAATTTCAAATGCTTCGAACAGGACGCCAGCATGGCCAGAGCGAGATCGGGTTCGTCATGCACGAGCGTGCGGAATTTCTCCGCGTGGATGCACAACATCCGGCTTGGGGAAACGATCTCGGCATCGACCGGGTAGTGGCCGCCGTTGAACATTGCGGCTTCGGCAAAAGACTCACCGCGCGTGAACAGACCAACGACCGTTTCTGACCCGACAGGGGACAGGCGGTAGATTTTAACCCAGCCATCAAGGATGAAATAGAAGGCGCTAGCAACGTCGCCCTTCTGGAACAGTATAGATCCCTTGTTATATTTTTTTGGGGCCTGATTACCGATGAGACGCATCACCGCCTCATCAGGAACGCCATCGAACAATGGGGCTGACTTGATCAGTTTCCAATCAATCTGATCCATTTGAACGCGTCACTTTCTGCCAATTCGCCGTCTCGACTATCGCAGATAGACCCAATCATTCGCAAGCAATTGTCTGATTCTCCGAACAGGGAATAATGAACGAACCCCGGCTACGGCTTTTGCATCAGTGCAACATTCTTGACCGGAATCTCGCATGACCAGCCACGCTGTTCCGCTAACTTGTGGAATGTGGCCTGGCGATAAAACACAACGTGGGTCGGATCCTTGCGGTAATGCCAGTTCGCAAACGCCGTGTCGTCGGTTTGAAAACAGCTCATTACACCGAGCCAGCCGCCGGGGCGCAGCATGGCATCGAGACGGTCAAATTCTTCTGCCGGGCGATGGAAATGTTCCGCTGTTTCGCTGCAGGTAATGAAATCATATGAATGCCCCAACACTTGCCGATTGTTCTGGAAGAACGGGTCGTACAGCGCTATTTGTTGTCCCGCCTCGCGCAGCATCGCCGCCAGTGCCGGTCCCGGTCCACAGCCATAATCTAGGCCTGACATGCCACGCTCCAGCTTTGCGAGAAGAGGGCGGCTCAGCCGGGAGAGGAATGCACGATAGCCCGCGTCGTCTGGATCATTCTCGTGAAGCAGATAATGAGCCTGCTCTTCCTGGCGCCCTGGCAATTGGTCCGGGTCGAGGAACCGCGCCACACAGACCTCGCAGCGCCAATAGTCCAGTTGATCGATACTCATGAAGTGCCGTGGTGACGGCGCACGGCAAACAGGGCAATTCTCCGGCATGTTGTGTTTTACCGGTTCTGAAAAACAGAGCAAGCAGGTCAGATGTGCCTGGTGTCGAGGAGCGGTGTTATTTCGCCCGCGGACTATATTTTGCTAACCGGTCGGAGTAACCCAGCGGCCTCGCCAGGCATTCCAGCAAAATCGGCTCATCGTCATCCGATTTGAGAAATGCCTCCATGTAATATTTGTTCAGGCGATCGAGAATCTCCCCGCTGTCTTCGGCGAGGAAAGATATTCCGGCCATCTTATCCCTTCTCCAGACGACCTTGCCGCTGAGCGGATTGCTGAAGCCTTCGGGGATCAACTGAATTAGATCGGGCAATTCGTGAAGCTGGCTGGAGACAATCATACAGCCACCCTTGCTGACATCACGGATGATGCACTTGATATCGAAGCTGTCCTCGAGATCAGCTGCGAAAGCCTGAACGCATGTTTTTGAACGCTCTTCAGCGCGATTGTCAGAGGAACTCATGATTTTAGCCCATAAAATTTCGAGCCACAGCATAGGATAGCGAAGTTAATGTTAGATAAAGCGGAAAACAGTTATTCGGCTTCAATCAATCTCTTTTGGTGAGAACAGCACGACAATTCTCATTTCATGACCTAAACTCCAGCCCTCCAAACATAATGATCGTGCGGCAAAAATCATGTCAGCACGGCAATTTTAGGTAAATTCTGGGAGGATTGTATGAAGAAAATTCTGAAAACCCTGGTTTTGTCGAGTGCAGCGATTGGCCTGTTCGGTGCCGCGCCAGCGTCGGCAGCCGATTTTTCCTGCAGTACAGCCAAGCTGGTCGTGCCATGGAAACCTGGGGGCGGGACCGCCGTAATCTTCAATATCTTTGAAAAGATCATCAACGACGCCGGCGCCAAGCCACGTATTCAGGTTGTTACCGTGCCTGGGCAGGGCGGCAACAAGGGCGCCAAAGAAGCGGCCAAGGCCAAACCAGATGGCTGCACGCTCTTCGCCATTCATCAGAGTGCCATCACCAGCTTTTTGAACGGTCGCATTCCGTTCCATTACAACAACTTCGAAACTGTCGCTCTGCTGACCTCAACCCCTGATATTGTCGGCGCTTCCAAGAGCGTTCCGTGGAAAACTCTTGGTGACCTGAAGAAGGCCTCCAAGGCCGCGCCCGGTACGATCCCCGCCGGAGCAACCTTTGGCTCCACATCTCAGTTTATGTGGCTGATTTTGGAAGACCTCACGGGCATGAAATTCAAGTATGTACCGTTTGACGGTACTCGTGAGCGCATGACGGCGTTGCTGTCGGGTTCGATCAAGCTGGGTACACTCAATGTGGCCTCCGGCCGCAAATATCTGGAAGGCGGCGAGCTCAAGGCGTTTGGCATAGCTGCTGAATCACGCTCCAAGCATCTGCCCAACCTGCCTACATTGAAAGAACAGGGAGTCGATCTGATTTATGCGCTGAAACGCGGTATCGTCGCGCCGAAGGGTACACCTAAGGACAAGATCGATCACTGGTCGCAGATATTCAAAAAGGCAGCTGAGGATGCAGATCTGAAAAAGGCCATGGACGCCAAGGGCACCGACGTGAAATGGGTCGGCCCTGCAGATTATCGTAAATGGGCGGATAAAACCTTTGCAGATCATAAGAAAGTCGCCATCAAGATTGGTATGTACAAGGGCAAATAAGCCTGATCAGCATATATACGGGCGGGTCGGCATTTTCTGATCCGCCCGTTACAATCACCTTTCTTCACTTCCCGGGGGGCTCATGAGCCGGATGAATCGCGATGCATGGCTGGCGGTGTTTTTGCTGCTGTTTACCGGCTTCATGTTCTGGGCCAGCTTTGAAATCCGGGAGCCGGACTATGGCGTCCTGGCACCATCGGTGTGGCCACGCGTAATACTCATCATATTCGGATTTCTCGCTACACTCCTTCTGGTGCAGTCGTTGCGGGCAGGACCTGGCACGATCGACGAGGGGGAGAAAGACAGGCCCTCAAGCGTTAAGGGGTATTTGGTCTATTGGCGCAATCCGATCGTCTGTTTCGGACTTTTTGCTGCCTATCTCGCCTTGCTGCCGGTGCTTGGCATGCTGATCGACGGCATGGCGTTTGTCTTTGCCCTGCTTGGTGCGCTTGGCGGCTGGACGCCGCGCAATATGGCAATACATGCCGCCGTTGCGGTGATCACCGTAGGGGGTATGTGGTCCTTGTTCACATTTGGGCTCAACGTGCTGCTGCCTACGGGCATGCTGATTCCAGGCCTGTAGAACCGGTTCGAAGGGGGTAGAGCCATGATCATTGAAAATATCATGCTGGCCTTCGGCGAGGTGCTGACGCTCAAGACCGTGCTGCTGATGACGCTCGGCGTGGCTGGGGGTCTGATCGCCGGGGCAATCCCCGGGTTCACCATCGCCATGGCGGTTGTTCTCACCCTGCCCTTCACCTTTTCCATGCCGCCGTCTCAGGGGCTGGCCACCATGGTCAGCGTGCTGGTGGGGGGCCTCTCGGGCGGGTTGATGGCCGGCATTCTCACTGGCATTCCGGGCACGCCTTCTTCAGTCGCGACCACCTTTGACGGCTTCCCCATGGCGCGCAATGGCAAGCCGGGTCTGGCGCTGGGCCTGGGCGTATGGTCGTCTTTTTGCGGCGGCATGATTAGTGCCGTGCTGCTGGTTACGCTCGCGCCGCAACTGGCCCGTGTTGGGCTTGAGTTCCAGCCATGGGACTATTTTATGCTGGTCATGTTCGCGCTCACCATCACCGCCTCACTGGCCGGCAAGAATATCGTCAAGGGCCTCATGGCGGGAGCGCTTGGACTACTGGTGCGCACCGTCGGTGAGGATGAGGCAGCCGGCATGGCGCGGTTCGATTTCGGCAGCGATATGCTGCTTGGGGGGTTTGATTTCATTGCCGTGCTGATTGGCCTGTTTGCATTCTCGCAATTGCTGAATGACGTGCGCGATCCTGAAATGGCTCGCAAATCACTGTCTGAAGCAAGCCCGGTCAAGGCGCGTATCGAGCATCGCAACGCAATCCGTGAAATCGCCAAGCGTTGGATTATCGTGGTTCGCTCCGCCTTCATTGGCACCTTCACCGGTATACTTCCTGGAGCCGGCGGTTCGGTTGCCAACATTCTCGCTTACGATCAGGCCAAAAAATCCTCCAGGCACCCTGAAAAATTCGGCACCGGTATCCCTGATGGCGTCATAGCGCCGGAGAGTTCCAACAATGCAGTGGAGGGCGGCGCGCTGATTACCATGATGGCGCTTGGAATCCCCGGTGATGTGACCACGGCCGTGATGCTGGGGGCGCTTCTCATTCACGACGTGGTGCCAAGCCCGACCTTCATCACCGAAGAGCCGGTGCTGGCCTATTCCATATTCATCGCCTTCTTCATCGCCAACTTCATCATGTTGTTCCTGCAGTCAGGCATGTTGCGCGTGTTCATTCTCGTCACCCGCATACGTATGTATTTTCTTGCCGCCGTCATTCTGGGCTTTTGCGGGATGGGCGTCTTCGCCCTCAATAATGTGGCTTCAGACCTGTGGACTCTGCTCTGGTTCGGCATTCTCGGTTTCCTGATGCGGCATTTCGGATTTCCCCTGGCGCCGATGATCCTCGGCGTTGTGCTGGGCAATATCGCAGAGCTTAACCTGGCCCGGGCCCTGGCTATAAACGAGAGCCTGCTGCCCTTCTTTACCCGGCCCTGGGCACTATTTTTCCTGATTATCGCCCTGTTCTCGGCCATGTTCCCATGGTTCCAGACAGCCAGAGGCCGTAAAAAGTGGACCCTTTTCTATCTGCCTGTCGCCTGCTTTGCCGCGTGCGTGCCGCTGGCGATGATGGCGTGGCAGAATAGCAGTGTGCCTCGGGGCGTCATCGCCGTAATCGTTGTCACAAGCGGTGCTTATATTCTTGCGCAGCGCTGGCGCTCTGGTTGGAGCCTTGAAGCCCATGCCGGCCATGAGTTGAGTGAGAGTTGAGTGGAGCGCAACCGGGACGTTGGACAATTTTGATGTGGAGCACGGAAATTGTCGTGCTGGTCATGGGCGCCTTTTTTGTCGCTGGCCTGGTCAAGGGTATTGTCGGATTTGGCCTTCCAGTGGTGGCGCTGGCATTGCTGGCCAACACCATTGGATTGAAATCGGCGATTGCTCTCATCACCGTTCCAGCTATCCTCATGAATGTGTACCAGGCGTCGGTCGGCGGCAATTTCATCGCCATCGTCAATCGCATCTGGACATTGCTGCTCGCCGCTTGCATCGGTATCTGGTTCGGAGTGTGGCTGCTTGCCAATCTCGACCCGAGAATTGCCACCTGCCTGCTGGGGCTGCTTCTGGTGGTCTACGCGACCTACAGCCTGACCCGCGCGCAATGGAAGCCATCCCCTGAAAGAGAGCCGTTGCTGATGCCGCTCATGGGGGCGCTGGGTGGCATGGCCTATGGATTTTCAGGTTCATTCATGGTGCCGGGCGTCATTTATCTTCAGGCGTTGGGGCTTGATCGAAACGTGCTTGTTCAATCGCTCGGCATCGTTTTTATGCTGACAACGTCTGCCCTGGCGCTCTCGCTCTCAGGCAATAATATGCTGGGCATGGAGAAGGGGCTGCTCTCAGCCATCGCCCTGGTCCCGGCTGTAATCGGAATGATGGTTGGTCAGCGGTTTCGAGACAATCTCTCCGAGGAGCGGTTTCGGACCATATTCTTCTGGGCGCTGCTTGTGTCCGGCGCTTATATGATACTGCGCGCTCTACTGTAAGCGCCAGGCAGGGAACCCAGCATGAACGCTTCGACCGATACCACACTGACACTCGCCATTGCCGGGCTTGGTGCTATTGGTCTGACGGTTGCGAGGCACGCAAATGCGGGCGGCATCGAGGGCATGGAGCTTGCTGCGGTGTCGGCGCGCGATCAGGAAAAGGCCAGGATGCGTCTGGCCACCTTCTCCCCGATGCCCGAATTGCTTCCTCTCGATGCGCTTGGAGAAGCAGGCGACGTGATTGTGGAATGCGTTCCGGCAGCTCATTTCATGGAGGTGGCAAAACCCGCCATTTCGAATGGAAAAATCTTCATGCCGCTCTCCGTCGGTGTGCTGCTTGATCATA
Organism: Hyphomicrobiales bacterium; assembly: GCA_021775555.1. Lineage (GTDB taxonomy): Bacteria > Pseudomonadota > Alphaproteobacteria > Rhizobiales > Methyloligellaceae > UBA2767. The sequence continues at coordinate 135,961 of JAJFHP010000041.1, forward strand.
TGGAACTGGTTGACATGGCCCGCGAGACAGGGGCCAGGATTATCGTGCCCACGGGGGCTCTTATTGGTCTCGACGCGGTGCGCGCAGCGGCTACGGGCGCCATAGGTTCGGTAAAGCTGGTCACAAGCAAGCCGGCGGCAGCTCTGGCTGATGCGCCCCATGTTGTGAAAAACAATATTTCACTGGAAGGTCTGACTGAACCCAAGATGCTGTTTACCGGTACCGCGCGAGAAGCCGCCAGCGGCTTTCCTGCAAGCCTCAATGTGGGCGCGGCTCTGGCGCTGGCGGGTCTTGGCCCCGACAAGACTCAGGTCGAGGTGTGGGCCGACCCCAATGCCACGCGCAATACGCAGTCCGTTACTGTGACATCAGATTTGGCGGACTTTTCCATGACGATTGCAAACGTCCCCTCTAATGAGAACCCACGCACCGGCAGAATCACCGCCCACAGCGTCATAGCCGCGCTGCAACGCCTCACCAGCCCGCTGGTGATCGGCAGCTAGAACCAACAAGCCCCGCGCATTTGAACCTTTCTTCTCCCCGACGCGACTAACGCGTTGGACCCACGGGCAGGGGACCAAGAAAGGATCAAGGAAATGCTTATGAAACTCATGCTCGCCGCCCTCCTGATAGGGAGCATTCTCGCCGGTATATTGTCGGTCACAGCAGAAGGCTGGTCGTCCAATAAGCGAAATAATTCATTTATTAATCAAATACATAGCCAGATAATTCCTGCATCACTTTGAACCTTTTTGCGCCCTGCTGCGACTAACGGACAGGAGGCGCAAAGTCATGGTTGTAACGATGGAACAGGATTTCAAAAGGATACATGTGATGGTTATCAAGCCGCTGGTTGCAAGTCTCATCATTGCCGGATATTTCGCCGGTTTGTTCAACGCATCATTTTAGGATCGGCAAAGCTGAAGAACAGACATTGCCACCGCCGCGAACCGCGATACAGTGCGGCGCATGAGTGAGCTTGATCTGAACATCGCCTATAATGCCCGGCTGACGGTGCTGGACCATGAGGAGATATCAGCCCGCTGGGACAAAGCAGCGAAGCGCTATCGCAGCGAAGTGAACGCGGAACTCGACATCCCCTATGGGTCAGGTGAGCGCGAGCAGTATGATTTCTTTCCCGCCACGCCCACCGCACCAGTCTGCGCCTATATCCATGGTGGTTACTGGCGCTCGCGCGACCGCAAGACCTTCTCTCACATCGCAAAGGGACTGAACGCACGCGGTATTTCCGTCGCAATTCCGTCATACGATCTCGTACCGAATGTGAGCCTCATGACGATCATAGAGCAGATGCGTACTTTTCTTGTCAGGCTGTGGCGGAACACCAACAAGAAGCCTCTTGTCGCCGGGCATTCGGCCGGTGGGCATCTGACCGCGACAATGCTGGCGACGGACTGGACGCCAGTTGATGGTGCGCCGGATGATCTCGTCACCAGCGCATTTGCACTCAGCGGGCTTTATGATCTGCGTCCCTTGCTGGAGACCGATGTCAACAATGATGTGCGGCTGGATGAACAAAGCGCACACCAGGCAAGCCCCGTATTCTGGCCCGCGCCGCGCGAGGGTTTGAAGCTCATCGCTCGCGTGGGGGCGCAGGAGAGCAGCGTGTTCCATGAACAGTCGCGTCGTCTTGTTGAGGTCTGGAACGAGGCCGGCTTCGAAGCAGACTATGCAGAAGTGCCTGACTGCAATCATTTTACCATTGTCGATGCAGTTTCAGCCCCGGGCAACCCCTTGTTTGAGAGGCTGGTGACGATGGTTGAAGCGCATGAGGCCTAGCGGGATGACAGGTGGTGCCAGCGCTCGAATTTCGGCCGTCCTTATCGCAATAGCCCTCGTTGCTGTCATGGCGGTGCCCGCAACACAGGCCGTTGCCGAGACTAAGTATGAGCGCTTTGTGCGGACCTTCTGGGCGTCGGCAAAAAAAGCCGGTGTTTCACGCGAGACCTATGACAAGGCGTTTGCCGGTCTGACGCCGGACCCGGAGGTTTTGAAAAAAAACGCACACCAGCCGGAGTTCAAAATCCCCCCGGCGCATTATGTCATCCTCGCCGTTACCGACACCCGGATCCGGGTCGGCAAGGAGATGCTCGCCAAATACAAGGCCGAGCTTGACGAGATCGAGAAGCGCTATGGCGTTGACCGGCATGTGCTGCTCGCCATCTGGGGCATGGAAACCAATTTCGGTACTTTCAAAGGCAAGATGAATGTCATCCGTTCGCTGTCGACGCTTGGCTACAAGGGCCGGCGCGCGAAGTTTGGCCGGGGCGAGCTGATCGCGGCCCTGCGCATGATGGAGCGCGGCGTGGTGCCCGAGGGTCCGATGATGGGGTCATGGGCTGGCGCAATGGGCCACACCCAGCTTATCCCGACCAACTATCTCAAATTTGCCGTGGATTATAACGGGGATGGCAAACGCGACATCTGGAACACGCCGGTTGAGGCGCTGGCCTCGACCGCCAATTTTCTCGGACGCCAGAACTGGAAGCCGGGTCAGACCTGGGGCTATGAAGTGAAACTGCCCTCGCGTGTTGGCAAGGGCTATGCGGGACGGCGACGTTCGCGCTCCCTGGCCAAATGGACCAAGCTGGGCGTGAAGCGCATCGGTGGAGAAGATTATCCGAGGCCCACTGACCGCGCCTATCTCTACCTGCCGGAAGGCCCCAAGGGACCGGCATTCCTGTTGCTCAACAATTTCCGTGTCATCATGCGCTACAACGCGGCACACACTTATGCGCTCTCGGTGGCACACCTTGCCTCGCGCATCAGTGGTGCGCCCGCCTTCACCACGCCCTGGCCTGGCGGAGTGCGCGCTTTGAGCGAGGAAGAGCGCTTCGAGATACAACGTCAGCTCATCGCACGTGGGCACGAGATTGGCGATATTGACGGGGTGCTGGGATCGAAAACCCGCGCTGCAATCCGCAAATTTCAAAAAGAGAAGGGGTTGAAGGTGGACGGTTTCCCGACGCCGAAAATCCTGGAGCTTCTGAAGGCAGAGGGTTAAAGCGGGACTATTGTCATGAGAATAATCCGTATCCTTGGAATTATCCTTCTGCTCCTTGCGGTGGCGGCGTATGCCGGCATCTCGACCCTGGATGAAACAATCCGGGTTGCGCCTTCAAAGCTGCAGGTGAGCGCTTTCCAGGAAATCCCCGTTAGCTTTGAGCATCTCTGGAGCAAGACCGCACATCCATTTTCCGGCGCAGCTGTGATTGATGCAGACGGTGACGGTGCACCGGAAATTTTTGTCGGGGGATCAGAGGGGCAGGACGACCAACTCCTCGAGTTTCGCGATGGTATGCTGGTGGATAGCGGCGTTAAATTCGGCGCCTCCTCGAAGATGGCAACTTATGGATCTACGGCGCTGGACCTCGATGACGATGGCGATACTGACCTGGTCGTGGCCCGCAATGACGGCGTGTATCTGCATCTGAATGACGGGGGGAAATTCACATCCCAAAAAGTACCGGTCCCCTTTGGCAAAGACGAAGTGCCAATGTCTGTCGCGGTGAGTGACATCAATGGTGACGGCCATGCCGATCTCTATATATCGGTGTTCATTTCTTTCCCAGCCTTCAAAGCCGCCACGTTTAACGATCCCGATCATGCCAAGAAGAACCGCCTCTTGCTCAATAATGGCGATCTCACCTTCACCGACATTACGGATCGATCGGGAACGGCCTCGAAGCAGAACACTTTTACCTCCGCCTTTGCCGATCTGGACGGTGATGGCCGCCCGGACCTGGTCGTGTCGCAGAATACTGGCGAGGTGGAGCTGTACCGCAATCTGGGCGGCGGACGGTTTGAAGCCAGGCCAAGCAATTCGGGTTACGGCTTCTGGATGGGGCTCGGCATTGGGGATGTTGACAATGATGGTGACCAGGATTTGTTTTTCTCCAATCTCGGCGTTTCAATCCCCGCTTTCCTGACATCAGGCGATCTGAAAGCTAGTCAGCGCCACGCGCCGGAATGGCTGCTGCTGCGCAATGAAGGCGATTTCAAATTTACTGATGTGACGAAGGACCACGGTCTTACCGGATATGGCTTTTCGTGGGGTGCGGTATTCGAGGATGTGAATCTCGATGGCCGGCTAGATCTGATGGTGGCTCAAAACTACATCAAGTGGCCGCTGCACAAGATCGCGCCGCTGGGCTCCAAAGCTTTCCTGCAGCAGGATAAGGATGGCAAGCCGGGCTTTTATCATTACGATGCGCTACGGCTCGACAATCGTCACTTTGCTCAAACGCCGCTTATCGCCGATCTCAACTCTGATGGGCGGCCCGATATGCTGTGGCTTAATATGGATGGTCCCCTGCGCGCGTTCCTCAACACATCGAAGAGCAATTTCCTCACCATCGCCGTACCGGACACACTTTCCTACCTCGGGGCCAATGTGCGGGTGGAAACGGACAAGGGTGCGCTCTATACGCGTCAGGTCATGGGCAGTATAGGCCTCATGAGCGACCAGACTTCAAAACTTTTTTTTGGGTTGGGAAACGCCAAGGCGGTTAGTCGCGTTTCGATCGAAACCACAACTGGCAAGATTTTGGCTGTGGACGCGCCCGGCATCAACAGGACGCTTCAGATCGGCGACTTTACTGAACAGCCTTAGGTCACTCACGCATTAATGTGCGTCAGCTATATCGTTGTGTCACATGTCCGCTCTACCCCCGAAAGCGGACTTCAAAGCACACGGACCGGAACGTCCGCTTTGTGCCAATAGCGGACATTGCTCAGCAGACTCTGCTCAGTTTGTAATTGCGCTTCAGGACCGGAACGAAGCCCGGCGGCTCAAGCCTCGCTGTCTAGTGAATAGCCTGCGCCGCGGACTGTGCGGATTAGATCAATTGCGCCATTCATGTTCAGCGCTTTTCGCAGCCGACCGACATGCACGTCTACAGTTCTCAGATCGACGTCAACTTCACGGCCCCATGCCCTATCGAGTAATTGTTCGCGGCTCCAGACCCGCCCCGGCTTTTCCATAAAGGTCGAAAGCAGGCGATATTCCGTTGGGCCAAGCTTCACGGCTTTTCCGTTACGTGTCACCTTGTGCTGCTCGGGGTCGAGAATGATATCGCCGAACTCAAGTGTTTCACCAACGCCGCCGGGCCGTGTCCGCCGCAACATTGCGCGCACCCGGGCGATCAGCTCATTCACCGAATAAGGTTTGACGATGTAGTCGTCGGCACCGGTTTCAAGCCCGCGCACGCGGTCGGTTTCTTCACCGCGCGCGGTCAGCATGATAATCGGAATCTGCTTTGTCTCGGGCCGCGCCCTGAGGCGGCGGCAAACCTCGATGCCGGACACATTCGGCAGCATCCAGTCGAG
>JAJFHP010000042.1 GCA_021775555.1 Hyphomicrobiales bacterium
CACGCTGCTGACGATTGGTGACGGGCTGGTGTCTCAAATCCCCGCACTCATCGTTTCAACCGCCGCCGGCCTGCTGGTCTCCAAGGCTGGCGTCAAGGGTGCTGCCGACAAGGCGCTGATAGACCAGCTTTCGGGTTACCCCAAGGCGCTCGGCATGTCGTCCTTCGTCATGGCCGGAATGGCCTTGCTGCCGGGTATTCCAATGGTGCCCTTTCTCGGGCTGTCCGCCATTGCGGGGACATTTGCCTGGTACACGGTGAAGAACAAGCGGGTAAAGGCCGAGGAAGTGGTAGCCACGCAACAGGCTGTGGAGCAGGAAGCGGCAGAACCGCAGGAAGAGCCGATTTCCGAAACCCTGCATATGGACGAATTGCGGCTGGAGCTAGGTTACGGACTGGTGCCCATGATCAACGACCCCAGGGGCGATTCAGACAAGCTCACCGAGCAGATCAAGGCGCTGCGCCGCCAGCTTGCCTCCGACATGGGCTTCGTCATGCCGTCGGTGCGCATCCTCGACAATATGCAGCTGCCAGCCAACGACTATATCATCAAGGTGAAAGAGGTGGACGCGGGTGGCGGTGCGCTGTTCCCTGAGCTTTACATGGCGATGGACCCGCAGGGCGCCCAGATCGAGCTGCCCGGCAACCACACCACCGAACCGACCTTCGGCCTGCCCGCCACGTGGATAGAACCTAATTTGCGCGACGAAGCCGCCTTCAAGGGCTACACGGTGGTTGATCCCGTCACGGTGATCTCGACCCACCTTACCGAAATCCTGAAAAGCCACATGTCGGAGCTGCTCTCTTATGGCGAGATGCAGGGACTGCTTGACCGGCTGCCTGAAAAATCCAAGAAGCTGCTCGATGATGTGGTTCCGGCTGCGATCAGCGCCTCGACGGTACAACGTGTCCTGCAGACCCTTCTGGCCGAGCGCGTTTCCATTCGTGACATGACGACCATCCTGGAAGGTATCGCGGAAGCTTCCGGTTACACACAGTCTGTCCAGCCCATCACAGAGCATGTGCGCACGCGCCTTGCGCGGCAAATCTGCGCCGCCCATGTGGGACCGAATGGCTACATGCCGCTCATCACCATGTCACCGCAATGGGAACAGGAATTTGCCGAAAGCCTGATCGGCGAAGGCGAAGACCGGCAACTGGCGATGGTACCGAGCCGCTTGCAGGAATTCATAAAGGATTTGCGCACGGCTTTTGAGGAAGCGGGTGAACAGGGCGAGGCGCCAGTGCTCCTCACCAGCCCGGCCGTCCGGCCCTTCGTGCGCCAGATCATCGAGCGTTTCCGCCCGCAAACACCGGTGGTCTCCCAAAACGAAGTGCACCCGCAAGCGAAACTGAAAACGGTTGGGCAGATTTAGGCTTACGCCCCCACCCTCACCTCATTGAGATACCCTGGGACCTTCGATCTGTGGCTTTGTCACCGGTCCGCCGCAATTGGCGCCGCCCTGCGCCCAATAGCCCACATCCGAAACCAGCTTCTGCCCCATATCATAGGGCAGCTTGAGATTCTGGGCGATGATCTGGGTGCCGCCACGGCGTGGCTGGAAATCGATGGTGAAGGCCTTGAGACCACGCTTGAGATCCGGGGTCTGCTCGTGAATTTCGATTTTTGTCTCACGGCCGCTTGCGCCTCCTGCCCCCGCCTTGGCGCGGAACACATGCTTTGGCAGCACCGGATTTCGTGTACTCAGCCAGCAGGCGCGAACCTGCCGGGCAATATGACTGTATAGCTGAACCGGGCTGCTGCCCTTGACGATTGTCACCGGCCCCTGCGAGACGGGTGCCTGCGCACCGCTCCCGATGCCGCCGCCGCCCGTCGCACCGCAGCCTGCGAGCAGCCCCACAGCCGCCAATGCCATAACTCTCTTAATCACTCTTGCCATTGCCCATCCTCGCCCTGGGCCAAGACTAACGCTACTGGACGCGCGGGGGGAAATCACAACTGTTTTTGTGGTGCACACAATGCGCCTTGCCTAATCCCGCATGTTCACGAACTGGAGCGGCAGCTCTTTTTTCAGCCCCTTGATATGGGCGATGGCGGCCTGGAGATCATCACGTTTCTTGCCCGTCACACGAAGCTCATCACCCTGGATGGCCACCTGGACCTTGATCTTGGAACTCTTCAGCTCCTTGACCAGTTTTCGCGCCAGGTCACGGTCTATGCCCTGTCGCACGATCACCTTCTGGCGCACCGCCTGCCCTGCCGCCGGTTCCTCGGCCAGATAATCCAGCACCCCGGACTCAATCTTGCGTCGGGTCAGATGACCCTGCAGCAATTCATGCATCTGCCGCAGCTTCAGATCATCGTCGGCATGCAGTGTGAGCTCAGCTTCATTCTGCTCAACCTTGCAACTGGAGCCCTTGAAATCGTAGCGCTGCTCCATTTCCCGCGCCATGTTGGCAATAGCATTTGCGACTTCGCTCAGATCAGTTTTCGAGACAATATCGAAGGACGCCATTGGCATCTCCCTGGGCTGTGTTCAGGATGAATTTCAGGGAATATATCAGAGCCTGCGCCGGAAGGCAGGCCGCAAACACAATTATGCCCGCGCCGGAGTTGGGCGTGGGCATTTGTTCGGTGTGATATTGGCCCGGCTAGTGCGTTTCGCCGGCCAAGGTCATGTGAATGCCGATTTCATCCAGCTCGGCCTGCTCCTGAGCCGCCTCATGGACGCGGACACGTTCCGCATCGCGCTCCTCGATAAGCTCAACTTTTTTGAGCTCCTCGAAGGCTTCGGCCAACTGGTCTCTCGCTTCTCCAAGCTTGGCTTCCAGCTCGCCACAGGAATTCTTCAAATTGTCGCGCCGCTGTATCGCAGCTTTGGCGAATGTCGGGTAAGCAAAGTGATTGACATCGCTCACCCCGGCCTTTTCCTGTTCGACCTCGATCTGTCGCTCAAGATCGATAACCATTTGCTGGAGTTCCCCCATCATGGTCTCGATATCGGCCACCGTTTGCCGCCGTTCATCAACCTCGAACTTGCGTAGCTGTATCAGCGATTTTCTTGATTTCATGACTTAAGAACCCTCACTCAACTCAGACTGCAACTTTGATTGTGTTTCACTATTTAATGTTTCATCGTCTAACGTTTCATCGTCTAATGTTTCATTATTCAATATCCGTGCCAGCTCATCAAAACCCGCCTCGATAGTGGTGTGTTCCCCCTTGGTCTGGCTCAAATAAGCATCCAGCATTGGCTGGTAGGCTATGGCTTCATCCACTTCCGGACTGCTTCCCTTCCGATACGCCCCCAAGCGAATTAACTCTTCCATTTCCGCATATGTCGCCATCAGCTGGCGCGCCTGTTTAACCAGCACGCCTTGCCCCTCATCCAGGCAATCCGGCATGGTCCGTGAGACGGACTTCAACACATTGATGGCGGGATAGCGTCCGCGCTCCGCGATGGCGCGCTCCATAACGATATGACCGTCCAAAATGGAACGCACCGCATCGGCAATTGGTTCATTATGATCATCACCCTCAACCAGAACCGTAAACAGGCCGGTGATAGAGCCCTTGCCGGTTCCCGGCCCCGCGCGCTCAAGCAGGCGGGGCAGTTCGGTGAAAACGGTCGGCGTATAGCCCTTGGTCGTTGGCGGCTCTCCGCCAGCAAGGCCAATTTCGCGCTGCGACATGGCGAACCGGGTCACGCTGTCGATCATGCACAGGACTTCATTGCCCTGATCACGGAAATATTCAGAAAGGGTCATGGTGAGATGGGCTGCTTGCCTTCGCATCAGCGCCGCCTCATCTGACGTAGCTACAACGAGGACGGCCTTTGCCAGTCCCTCGTCACCCAGATTGTCTTCAATGAATTCCTGAACCTCACGCCCGCGCTCGCCAATCAGGCCGATCACCGACACATCGCATTGGGTGTATCTTGCCAGCATGGAAAGCAGCACGGACTTGCCAACACCCGAGCCAGCGAAAATACCCATGCGCTGACCCTTGCAGCAGGTGATGAATGAATTGAGCGCCTTAACGCCCAGATCAATAGGTCCACCAACCCGTTTGCGCTGGTGGGCAGGCGGCGGGCAGGCGCGCAGAGGATAGCTCTCCGGCCCCGGCGTCAGGGGGCCCTTGCCGTCAATCGGCACACCGAGTGCATTGACGATGCGTCCCAGCCACCCATGTGATGGCCGCACCACGGGTGCGGCCGGTTCCAGCATGGCCTTGGCTCCCATGCGCACACCCTCAAGCGGTCCGAAAGGAAGCGCGAGTGCGCGCCCATGGCGAAACCCCACAACCTCACAGATGATATCGCCGCGCAGGCTTTCAGCGATGCGCACGCGCGACCCGACGCTCATTGCTCTAACAGGTCCGGCTATTTCCACCAGCAAACCCTGCACGGAACGAACACGCCCATACACTTCGGAATCTGGAACTGCCGCAATTTCGCTGAGCAATGCCTGCACGGAAACCTCCGGTTTTTACGGAGCCTCGAAGCGTCCCTTCGCTTCTTTGGCTTCCCCCAGACATGAGTTTGCCTCCATGACCATTAAGACCCGGTAAACCAAATTAAATTGTAGAGGATTCTCGAAAGCGAAAACATTTGCTATCAATGGTGGGTCAAGTGATTCGTTTCGACTTTTCCACACGTGTTTCGAGTGTTCGAAATCCATCCAATCTGGGCTTGAGTCCGGACCTGTCAGAGCTATGCCTGCATGATGTTCAAGCCTCCTGGGAATGCGAAAATTCCGGTACTCCACGTGACTAAAACAAGACACAAACCAGCACGTGGTACCGCAATGTCATATGGGCTGTCGCAATCCCTTGGGTGATTAGGATTTGTTAACTATTAGAACCTAATTTGTTCATTCAAGTTAACGATTTGTGTGACTTGGCAGTTCGTACCTACCGAGTGGGGAAATTGCCCAAGAATGGGCGAGGGGAAAGAGGATTGATATGAGAGTTCTTCTTATTGAGGACGACAGCGCAACGGCGCAGAGCATCGAACTGATGCTGCAATCCGATGGATTTAATGTCTACACGACCGATCTCGGCGAAGAAGGTGTCGATCTCGGTAAGCTGTATGATTATGACATCATCCTGCTGGATTTAAATCTGCCGGACATGAGCGGATATGAGGTGCTGAAAACCTTGCGTGTTTCCAAGGTCCAGACGCCAATCCTAATTTTATCCGGCCTTGCCGGCATCGAGGACAAGGTGCGTGGTCTCGGCTTCGGCGCCGATGACTATATGACCAAGCCGTTCCACAAGGACGAGCTTGTGGCACGCATCCACGCCATTGTCCGTCGCTCCAAGGGCCATGCACAGTCAGTCATTATCACGGGTGATCTGCGCGTCAATCTGGACACGAAAACTGTTGAGGTTGGCGGTGGCCGGGTGCATCTGACGGGCAAGGAATACCAGATGCTTGAGCTTCTTTCCTTGCGCAAGGGCACCACGCTCACCAAGGAAATGTTCCTGAACCACCTCTATGGCGGGATGGACGAGCCGGAACTGAAAATCATCGATGTCTTCATCTGCAAGCTGCGTAAAAAGCTCGCGGCTGCAACCGAAGGCAAGCATTACATCGAAACGGTTTGGGGCCGCGGCTATGTGCTGCGCGACCCGGAGGACGAATCCGAGGCTGCTTAGCCTGGATCAACGGGCTTCCTGCCCGGTGTGTCTTCCCAAAATCGAATACAAAAAGGGGCCTCTCACGGGGCCCCTTTTATTTTGTGCTGAAAAAAAGCAATTGAAACTGAGAGTCTGAAAACCTTCAAGCCAGCTTGGTAATGCCCGAAACAGTGGGCGTACCCACACCAGATACCGCAGGTGCGGCTGGTGTTGCCGTCACTGCACCCAGACCCGCTGCAGCAGGTGTTGCTGGTTTGGCAGGCGTTGTGCCCAAACCCGAGACAGAGGGTGCAGGTCTTGCAGATGCAGATGGAGTGGCCCGCACGGGAGCTGCTGCTGCAGCGGCGGCCACTTGCATCGCGTAAAGCCCGCGGGCATCAGTGACCGGTTTGAATTCTTCGGATATGCCGATGACCGTCTCCGCTGCACCCAGTACCAGATACCCATCCGGGCGCAGGCGTTGTGCCATCCGAGCCAGCATATCGGTCTTGGTCGGCGGATCGAAATAGATGAGTACATTCCGGCAGAAGATGATGTCGAAGGTACCAAGCCGCGCATAGTCATCAAGCAGATTGAAATGCTTGTAAGACACCATGGAGCGAATGGATGAGTCGATCTGCCACAGGCTCCCGGTCTGCTGAAAATATTTCACCATCAGCTGGATCGGCAGGCCGCGCTGGACCTCGAACTGGGAGTAGAGGCCGGCCTTGGCCTTCTCAAGAACTTCTTCGGACAGATCCGTGGCAACGATCTCGATATTCCAGTTGCCGAGTTGTGCTGCCATTTCCTTGATTTCGATCGCCAGCGAATAGGGTTCCTGGCCAGTCGATGCGGCCGCACACCAGATACGCAATGTCCGGCTGGCTGCGCGCGGCGTGGCGAGCATTGCCGGAATCATTATGTTCCTGAAATTCTCAAACGGGGTCTTGTCGCGGTAAAAGAATGACTCGTTGATTGTCATCGCCTGCGTGACCGTTTTACGCAGGCTTTCACCGTCAGGCTTCTGGAGCGCCGCAACCAGTTCAGAGAGCGATTCCATATTCTGTTCACGTGCAACGGGCATCAGGCGAGATTCCAGCAAATATTGCTTCTCCTCGGCCAGTACAAGACCGGATCGCTGCTTGAGCATATCCCGCAAATAATTGAAATCCACCGGTGTCATCAGATGCCTCCTCGCAAAACTGTGCTTGCTTTCGGCCCTATTTCCTCAAGTGGCAATACTGCGGCGCATGCACCAGCTTCGGCAGCCGCGCCGGGCATTCCCCAAACCACGCTCGTCGCCTCGTCCTGTGCAATGACGGAACCACCCGCATCAGCGATCATTTTAGCTCCCACTGCCCCGTCGTGCCCCATGCCCGTCAAAACAAGAGCCAGTGTGGCCGGTCCATATACCCTAACCACACTCTCGAACAGGGGATCCACTGCCGGTTTGCAAAAATTGACCATGGGGCCGTCATAAATACTCAGAACGGGTCCGCTGTCTTTTTTGACAAGCTTCATGTGAAACCCGCCGGGGGCGACATAAATAGTGCCTGCATCCACGCTCTCGCCATCCTCTCCTTCCTTGGCAGTGCGGCCGGAAGAACGCGAGAGGTGTTCCGCCAGAATGGCTGTAAAGGTTGGCGGCATATGCTGGGTGATCACCACCGGGATATCGGCCGTCGCCGATGCAAGCGCCTCGATAACCTTTGCCAGTGCCTGTGGTCCGCCGGTGGAACTGCCGATGGCCAATATCCTTGGCTTGACCGGAGAGAAAGCCTGCAACTGATATTTAGCACCCTCCACAGCCGGGGCGGTTGTCCCCGATGCGGTTGGAACACCTGGCCGGGATACAGCCGGTGTGCGCTGACGCGAGACGCCACCCCTACCAGGTACCATCGCCTTCACCTTGCGCAGAAGTTCGCTGCGAAATTCCTGGGAAGTCGTAACTCCGCGATTTGTCTCTGGCTTGGGAATATAGTCCGTGGCACCCAGCGAGAGGGCATTCAGGCTGACTTCGGCATTTTTGCGGGTCAGCGTCGAGGCCATGATGACCTTGACACCTGGCTTAAGTTTGAGCAGCTCAGGCAGAGCCGTCATGCCGTCCATAACCGGCATCTCAATATCGAGAATGATCACGTCAGGCGCAGCGCTGACGATGCCGGATAGGGCAATCTGTCCATTGGCAAAACGCCCCACGGTCTCCATGTCGGGATCTTCGTCCACCCAACGTGACACGAGACCGCGCACGACTGCGGAGTCATCCACAACCATGACCCTTATCGCATTGGAAGTGCCGGGTTCCGGGTTGGTTTTAACCGTTGCTAGAGATGTCATCTGAGGCTTCCCTGCGCTCGGGCTAAATCAATCCGACCTCTTGAAACTTCGCCTCGATGATATCCTTGTCGAAGGGTTTCATAATATATTCGTTGGCGCCCGCTGAAATGGCGCGCGTGATATGTTCGGCGTCATTTTCAGTGGTGCAGAAAATCACTTTCGGGGTTTCCCCGTTGCTCTCCTTGCGCAAGGCCAGGAGGAAGTCGATACCGTCCATCACCGGCATGTTCCAGTCGAGCAGGATCGCATCGGGCATCTCGCCTAGGCACTTGTTCAGTGCTTCCTGTCCATTTTCTGCCTCGGAGGTTCGAAAGCTCATATCCTCAAGAATGCAGCGTGCGACTTTGCGGATCACACTGCTGTCGTCCACGACCAAGCAATGTTTCATTGACAGCTCCTTTAACCAGCTTGTGCTGGCAGTGTGTTAAATTCGAACCAAGTCAGTCTAGGCGGCTATGACCGTCTCTTTCTGGGCCAACACCTTCTCAACGTCGATCACCACCATCAACGAGCCATCGAGGCGGTGCACCCCAGCTGAAATGGCCACCCAGCGCGGGTCGAGATTTGCCGGATTAACTTCAAAGGTTTCATCCGAAAGACGATGGACTTCACCAACCTTGTCGATGATCAGGCCGTAGGACTCACCATTACTTTCAATGCCAACCGCCATACGCGGCTTGTTTTCTTCCAGATCTGGAAGGCCAAGGCGCTTGCGCATGTCGATCGCGGTCACGATACGACCGCGAAGATTAAGGACACCGGCAACATCCTGGCTCGCCAGGGGCACTTCAGTTACCGTTTCGGGCATGAAGACGTCTTGGACCTCCAGGATCGGCATGCCGAAAAGCTGGTCAGCGATCATAACCGTTATGTATTCCTCGGCGGATTGATCAACGCCATGCTCCAAATTCACTATATCGCTCATGCGGCAGCTCCAAGTTGCGTACTGCAGTCCTTAATACTCTCCATCAGTCCCTGTCGGTCAAACTTGCCGACAAAGTCGATGAAACCAGCCTGGCGGCTGCGTTCGATGATGTGCGGCGCGGTGTGCGACGACAATGCAATGATCGGTGTGTCTTTCCAGACCGGATCGCCGCGCAGGGTTTCGGCGAAGGTGATCCCGTCCATCTCCGGCATTTCGATATCGGAAACGATGATATCAAACTGAATGCCGCGATCCTTGAGATCGAGCGCCTGCTTGGCGGATTCAGCCAGGGTGACGGAGTAACCGGAGGCCGAAAGCAGCGGCGCCAGCATGTTTCTGAAGAAGGCGCTGTCATCGACCAGCAGCAACCGCGCACCACGGGCAAGCGATACGCCCTCGCGCTGTTCCATCCAGTCATCGAATGCCTGTTCGATAAAGTAACCAATGTCGAGGATCTCGGTCGCCTTCTCCTTGATGACGGCCGAACCGATCATGCCAGGCATATCATCCGCCTTGATCTCGATGTTCAGCTTGTCTTCGACAATGTCCACGATTTCGTCAACGACGAGACCCATGGAACGTTCCTGATCGGAAAATACCAGGACAGGCTGTTGGCCCTCTGTCTTGCGTTGCGTCTCTTCCGAGATATAGACAAGCGGCATCAGGACACCACGATACTGAACTAGATCGCGGCCATTCGCCCGCTCGATTTCCGCTGCGTCGATTTCTTCAAGCCGCGTAACGAGTGACAAGGGCACGGCTTTGGGTTCTTCTGAGGCTGCGCGGAACACCAGCATCGCGGTGGTATCATCGTTTGCGGTCAGATGTTTCTCGTCTTCTATTTCAGCTGTATCAGTGCTGCTTGTTGTCTGTGCAACCGATTGGGCAATACCGTTCGGATCAATGATCATGATGACGCTGCCGTCGCCCAGAATGGTGTTTCCGGAAAACAGCGAGATGTCGCGCAACATGCTGGACATCGGCTTCACCACGATTTCCTCGGTATCGAACACACTATCGACCACGACGCCGAACAGTTGTGCACCAACCTGGATAACTACGACAAAAAGATTGTCATCCGCGTTCTCCTTAGCCGGTTCGCTGTTACCAGCGACCTCTTCTGCAGGAACAGGCATCGCCTGGACTTCTTCTGCAGGAGCTTCTTGCGAATCTGCCTCAACCTCATCAATCGCGGCTTCAATAGCCGGGGCCTCGGCCGGGACCATGGCCTCGGGAACCGCATCGGTCAGAACATTTTCGGCCATCTGCAAATCCAGCAGCTTCGACAGGGCCATCAGGGGCAGCAACTTGTTACGCAACCGCAGAACCGGCGTATCGTTGATCATCTCAATACGATGATCTGCGTTGTTATGGGTGCGCACAAGTTCCACTACCGAAAGCTGGGGAATGGCAAACCTTTGTCCGCTGGATTCAACAATCAGCGCCGAAACGATGGCCAGGGTCAGCGGGATCTTGATAAAGAATGTTGAACCGGTACCCGTCTCTGATTTCACATCGACAATGCCGCCGATCAATTCGATATTCGTGCGCACCACGTCCATGCCGACTCCTCGGCCTGAGACGCTGGTGACGACGGCAGCGGTCGAGAAACCGGCCTTGAAGATAAACCTGTGAATCTGGGCTTCGGTCATTTGATCGAGTTCAGCCTGTGTAGCCAGCCCGTTATCAATAATTTTGGCCTTGACCTTTTCAGTGTTAAGGCCGGCGCCATCATCGGTAATTTCGATAATAATATGGCCGCCCTCGTGGTAAGCGCTGAGCTTGACCACACCAATTTCCGGCTTGCCGGCCTTCACCCGATCCGCCGTTGTCTCAAGGCCATGATCTGCTGAATTGCGGACCATGTGCGTGAGTGGGTCCTTGATCAGTTCCAGCACCTGCCGATCAAGCTCGGTATCGGCTCCATGCATTTGCAGGTCGATTTTCTTGTCCAGTTCGTTCGCCAGATCGCGCACGATCCTCGGCAGTTTTTGCCAGGCATTCCCGATCGGCTGCATACGCGTCTTCATGACGCCGTCCTGCAATTCCGCCGTGACCGTAGACAAGCGTTGCAGGGGGACTTTGAATTCAGAATCATCCAGTCGGCGAACCATTTCCAGCAACTGGTTCCGGGTGAGCACAAGTTCGCTCACCATCGTCATCAGATGTTCGAGGGTCTCGACATTGACGCGAATAGATTGATTTTTGACCGGGCCATCCTTGCTGGCGGCCTTTGCTTCGGGCGGCGCCTCTCTAGGCGCTTCAGCGACTTCGGGCTCAGCTTCAGGCTCAGCTTCGGGCTCTGGAGCCGCTGCCATTTCCGGCGCAGCATCATCTACTTGCTGGGAGCTGCTGGCAGCTTCCGCCATAACTCCTGCTGCTGCTTCGGGAGAGACGTCCATGCCCTCAGGACTGGGAGCCGCCGCGAATGCCGCTTCCAGTTCATCGAGAGTGGCCTCACCAGCCTTTGGAGCCGGCGGAGCGACGTCGGAGGGAGTTGCCTTCGGCTCCGGAGCGGCTTCAACCGGTGCTGATGCCGCCGGTGCACTGTCGTCTTCAGACGCACAACCTCCGGCAGAAATCCGGTCGAGCTGGGTAATCAGATCTTCATCAGATCCCTCGGGCTCGGTCTCATTTGCCTCCAGTTCACCCATGATCTCCTTGATCCGGTCGATTGACTGAAGGATAAGCGACACACCATCCTGCGTCACTGGCGCGCCGTCACGGTAGTTCCCCATCAGGGTTTCCGCGGCATGAGCCAACGCCTCAAGGCGCGGCAGGCCTAAAAATCCGCAAGTTCCCTTGATGGTGTGAACCAGCCTGAAAATATTATCCAGAATACCGGCGTTGTTCGGCTCTTGCTCGAACTTCACCAATTCCATATCGACGACATCAAGGCTTTCCGTCGTCTCGGTCAGGAATTCAGAGAGGAGATCGTCCATCGGCATACTGCCCTTTCCCGCATAAATACTCGTATCGGGACCCAATACTTGGGCATCCAATCAATGAGGGAGTCTGAACAGAAAGGGTTACCGATTAGTTGAGGCGAGAGAAAAGCTTTTGTACACGCCTTGGTTGAATGTCCTGAAAATTACGTCGCCGAGGATGCAGACAGCACCACATCCTCACCATCGCTTTTCACCGAAAGCAGCATTCCTGCGGTTTTTGCAAGCCTTACAGCGTAATAGGGCTGAATGGAATGCGCGTCTAGAACATGCCCGTTAGAGCCGGAAAGCATTTTTTCAAAAGTTTCCGGAACCCGGGATTTTTCGCCATTACACCGGACCTCGAATGCGGGCGCGGCACCTTCACCAGTGACTGAGACGATGAGAGAGCCCCCCCGCGGCAGGGCGGAAAGCGCGATCGTCACCATGTTCAGGAGCAGTTTCACCTTATCCTTGGCAAGGGTGGCCGACGGCCCGTTCCACTCAAAGCTATGCTTGTCGGATTCGGCAACGGCACGGGCCACCTTTTGCGCTTCATTCAGGTCGATTTCCGTTCCCGCGGATCCCGCTGCCCCGAAGGCCAAACGGGCGAACTGCAGCTTGGCTGAGGCTTGAGTCGCGCTCTTGCGGATGAGGTCCATGGCATGGTCGCGCATGACCTGATCCGTTTCCTCATCCATAACCTCAATGCCGTTGGCGATGGCGCCGACGGGCGAGATGATGTCATGGCAGATGCGGCTCGAAACGAGGGCTGCCAGTTCAAGATCGCTGAGTTCTGAATCGGCTGACATAAGCGTTCACTCCCTGATCTTCTTGCTGGTGCTTGCATACGCGGGACAAGGCCCCTGACGAGACCATTGCGGCGCACGGCTCACACTCTGTTACACGAGGCTCTGGGCAGTGCCAAGAAAACCTGTCCGTTTAAATGTAACGTCTTGTCGCTGCTTTGTTTTTCTGCAATAGGGTGGCCAACATGGAATATTGTCATGGCTTCGGTTCAGTTCAAATGGTTGCGAATCACCTGACCATCAGGGCCTGCGAAGAGCATCTCCAACTTCCCGCCGTATGAGAGCGTAATGAGAACTATCGTCAATCAGCGCCTCGCCTCTGAACTCCTCAGGCCCGCACATCAGGCCGGTCAGCGCATCATGTCCCATTACGGCCAAGTTGATGTGGAGTTGAAAGACGACCACTCTCCGGTGACGGTCGCAGACCGCGAGGCCGACGCCATCATCGTTGAAAATCTCAAGCGCATCGCCCCGGATATCCCGGTGATCTCAGAAGAATCATCACCGTTGCAGGAGATCGACAGCCAGGGACAGTTCTTCCTTGTCGACCCGCTTGATGGCACCAAGGAATTCATTCACGGACGCGATGAATTCACCATCAATGTCGCCTTGATCGAGCATGGGACCCCCTTTTTCGGACTGGTTTACGCCCCGGCACTCTCCAAGCTCTACATTACTGTGGCGCCAGACAAAGCGGTGATGGCTCACCTTGACGCTTCAGGACCAGCCCCGGATTTTTCAGAGCTCAGCTTGACACCCATCTCGACACGCACTGCAGACCCGTCAGCTCTCACCGCTGCGGTGAGCCGCTCGCACATGGACGACCAGACGCAAGCCTACCTGGCCGAGCATGGAATCACGGAGACACACGCTTCAGGCTCGTCGCTCAAATTCTGCTGCTTGGCGGAGGGGCTTGCTGATGTCTATCCGCGCTTCGGGCGCACAATGGAGTGGGATACAGCGGCCGGCCACGCGGTCCTCAAAGCCGCCGGGGGGGCGGTCCTCGATGCGACCGGCGCACCGCTCACTTACGGGAAGCGAAACCGGGATTATGACAATCCGGGATTCATCGCCTGGGGGAATACGCCTTAGAACCCTGCACTCAAACTACCACTCAGACGTGCCAGGAAGGTCCTCGCCAAGCTTTTTCCATTTTTCCTGCGCCAGGTCGGTAGTTTTTTCCTGCGTACGCCGCCAGGACCTTAGGCTTTCAATATCTTGAAACAAATAAACACGGGCCCTGTACATGGCCCAGATTGCCGGGTGGCCCCGAACTGACAGACCTTTTGAAAGCGCCAGAGCGTCATAACCAGCAAAGCGCGGCGCATAGATTTGCGGGTGTGCCGCAAACACATCCCGGTTTCCGACACTGATGAATTGCCATACAGCACCGCCCCAGCGATGCTCCAGGCCCTCAACCCCCAAGGATGGCTTATTGTGGGTGTGGTAGGCGACCGGATCATATCCTCCAATGGCGAAACCCGACATCTGGTCACGCCAGGCGCTCGGCGCAGCCTTCACCGCGCTGACATGAGGCCACGGCGACACGGACAGCGCGGTGGCAATGCCAAACACGAAAATCCAGTGAAACCTGTCAGTTCCCGTCATCAACCGGACCTCTCCTTGGTGTTCCATTCCAGATACGGGATTCATTGTGCCGGGGAGGAGTAAACAAAATCCAAGCAATGCGCGCGGCCCTCGCCACAGTTTGATGCTAGATTCTGAAATTGATTCGTTTTGTGGATGAAAGATCGGGCAACACCACACCGCTTGAACAAGGTCGTACCATGCACAGCTTTTCGTACCTTCGGACATACCGTCTGCTTATTGCCGCCACCCTGGTTGCCTGTCTGGCGCTTGCCGGCCCTGGCCATGCACAAACCGGCCCAGGAACACCGACACCAATTTCTCCGGGCACCTCTGGCGGACAGCCTTATCCGCAAACCCAGCCCCCACCACCGCAAGGCGCATATCCTCCGCCCGCCGCCGGCCAACCCTATCAGGGAACCCCGCCGCCCGGCCCGCAGGCGCAAGGCGATGACGCAAGCACATTCTCCAATGATGAAATCCTCACCACCGGGCACCGTTTCTTCGGGCGGGTTTCGACTGGCCTTGCCAGGGTCATTGAATATACCTTCTCCAAGTCCGGACGTCCCAACGGATACATCCTGGGTGAAGAGGCTGGCGGTGCGATTGTCGCCGGGCTTCGTTACGGCGAAGGCATGCTGCACACCAAGGACGCGGGCAAGCACAAGGTTTTCTGGCAAGGCCCCTCGATTGGTTATGACTTCGGCGCGGAAGGCTCAAAAACCATGGTGCTTGTCTATAATCTGCGCTCTGCCGATGAAATGTTCGGCAGGTTTGGCGGCGTTGATGGATCTGCTTATTTCATCGGTGGTGTGGGCCTGACCTACCAGAAGCGGGACCACATGACCCTGGCACCCATTCGATCGGGCGTTGGATTGCGACTTGGCGCGAATGTGGGCTATCTCAAATTCACCCGCCAGCCGACCTGGAACCCTTTCTAGGGAGCATTATTTAATACTCCAGACCACCGCTCCCCCTTGCCCAACCACTCCAAGGTCTGGTCATATGACGCAGCAGGTGGCACATTTGCACCGGGTAACCTCGTATCGTTAAAGGGCCTCGTTCCGTATGATCGAAACAGTATTGCTTATCGCACTCGGGTTCACTGTGGCGTCACTTCTGGCCTTGTTGATTGCGCCTGCCCTGTGGCGGCGCGCGGTTAAGCTGACCACCCGCAAGATTGAATCCACCATGCCCATCTCCGTGGCCGATATCAACGCGGACAAGGACCTGCTGCGTGCCGAATATGCGGTCGAGATGCGGCGTTTGGAACTCGCTCTTGGGAGGGCGAAGGAACGCGCCGCCCGCCACCTGATGGAGCGCAACCTGCACACGGTTGAAATCGGCAAGCTTGAAACTGAAATCGCCATGCTGAAGAGCTCTCTTACCGAGCGGACGAAAGCGAGTTCCGTTCTGGAGCAGGCGATACAAAAGCGCATCCCCGAGCTCGAGTCGCAGCAAGAGCATTCGCTTGCTGTCATCGCCGCGCGAGATATTGAACTCGCCGAGCGCACCACGGCCTTTCACAACCAGACCGACGCCCTGGAGCTTGCACAAAATATGATCCACCGCCAGGAGCAGGAGATCAACCAATTGCGCGAGGCCCTTGAAAGCATTTCGGGAGATCGCGTCAACTTCTGGGGCAAGGAGTTAAGCGACGATAAGGATCGCGCCGAAATGGCCAGGGAGAATGGCAAACTTCACGCCGAGCTTTCGCGTCTACGTGGGGACCTGACGCAACTCAGGGAACTCGACACGGCGGATGCCATCGAGTTGCGTACCGAAATGCACCGTCTGGCGGATTTGATGCTGAGTGGAAAACCTGTCTCAAAGCCAAAGGTTCCCGATACAACACCGGAATTGATTGCGCCGGACACCGACGAGGGGCAAAAGAAAACACCCGCCAAGACGCAAACCGCCCCTCCCAAAAAAAGGCACTCCAAGCAGCCCGCCAAATCGCGCAAGAGCCTGTCGGAACGCCTCGCCGGGTTAAAACGCAAAAAACAAAAAGAAGACGCGTAACGCCATAGCTCAACCTTCAGCGCTCAGAAAGCCGCGTTCTTGCCCCATCAGCCTGAGCGCCGTCAAACGCCCATACACAAATGCCCCGGTATCAATGCCGATGCGGTTTGGGCGCACCACCGGTTCCAGGCCCGACGTATGCCCGTGCACAACCACCGTGCCCAAATCAGCGTCGCTATCCACAAACCCTTCGCGAATCCATAGAAAATCATTTCTTGTATGGTCCTCCAATGCGACGCCGGGGCGTATTCCGGCATGTACGAACAGGTAGCCGCCGAACGAAACATGGAGTTCGAGAGACTTCAGGAATGCCAGGTGGGCGGACGGAAGGGCCGCGGCAAAGTGGTCGCGGCATGTGAGTTGATCATTCGCAGATGCACCACTGCCGGGCACTTCGACCCCATAGGAGGCAAGCGTCTCTTCAGCGCCGTTGATAAGCCAGTGATCTAACGTTTCCGGTTGTTCCAGAAACTTCAGCAACATGGCTTCGTGATTGCCCATCAGGCAGCGAACATCAAAACCTTCTGGCATTCCTGACAGCAGCCGCTCGATCACACCGGAACTGTCGGCGCCCCTGTCCACATAGTCGCCAACGAACACCAGTACGCGGCTCTCTGCCTCATGCCTCCCGGCTTCGGCAGAAATTTGCTCCAAAAGAGCCTCCAATAAGTGCAATTGACCGTGAATATCGCCAACCGCATAAATGAGCACACCATCCGGTGCACAGGGCTTTAATGCATCTTGTGCTTTGTTTTTATTCAATTTTCTACGCTTCCCGGTCTTTTTATTGTGTCCATTAGGTGGCAAATATATGCGTGAATTGCGTTAAGAGTCCCGCAATTGCTCTTCGCTAGACTAAGCACGATACGCTCTATTGGAGATACCAGGGGACAGAATGTCCGACGAACAAAATCAGGATCTCGCGGGGCTCGTGGAAGAAACCATTCGCACCTTGTATGACAAGGGCATTGCGGCCGCTGACCTTGCGCCGCTGGTCAGACTTCATGAAGCCGTCAAGGCGCCGAGCACGCCATCGGCTGAGCCGGTCGTGGCAGCCGCTCCGGCGAGATTTGCAGGACATCCACACCCAGCCGAACGCAGCGGTCCCTATGACCGAGACGGACGGCGCGGTGAGGTTAAAGCAAGTGAGGACTTAATGGCGCGCGCCAGCGCAATCATCGATATCCTGGTTCAAAGTGGCCAGAGCCCGGACCATTCCGCCCAGACGATCACCCGCCAGCTCCTGGCCGTGGGCATTAAGCTGCCTGAAAGCGGTGGGGATGTACGTGCGTGGAAGCGTCTGCTGAACTGGCGCAACACACTCATTCATTACTCACGCTCAGGTCCTGCATGGGATGTCTATTGCTCGTTCAAGGAAGAACTCGCCGATATTCCGCCGGACAGGCGCCTGCGCGTGGCCGTTGGCGAACGTCTGTGGGACCAGCGGCAGATGGAATTTTCCTCGGCTGATATCGCTTGAGGGTGGTTCCCGATTTTGGCACCCCTTTGGGCCAGCAATAGCATTGGTCTTACAATTGGTTACGCAATTGTGGGCCTTTGAAATTTCCCAATGCTTTCCAATATTTTTTTGCCGGTGACCAACAACTTTCATTTACGATAGGCCAGTTAGCGGGGATACGCTCACTTACAGGGCGGAAATGGAAGCAGCGGAAGAAGACTTGGGCCAAAAATCTCGCTAATTTTTTATCCATCGCCAATGAATCATGGTACATGCGCACGCAAGATAGAGCCTGCAATTTGATGATTGCTTCTGGCAGATTTTTTTGAATAAGTCGGAACCATGCGGACGTTCCAGCTTCGTCCGATGGGCCATTGAGGGAGCAGCCTTATGAGGGCTGTTCCAACCTCCTGCAGATCATCGTCGTGACAATCGACCGCACCGATTTCAATCCCGTTGCTGATAATTCGATTTGGGTGTCATTGCGATCCTGCGAAATCTCAGTTGGTGGAACACGGTGACAGCCGGGCTACGACACGATCATCTAATTTTCTTCAAAGGGGCTTGCAAGACGCCGCACATCGTTGGATACTAGTTGTACTAATAATAGAACAACCATATCAATTATGCGTGCCGCTTCTTGGCTTTAGGGTAAGACGCGAATGGTGCGGACAAGAATAGGGACGACCGGTAAAACACCATGGGGCCATTCGATTTTCCAACAGAGATAGACGACAAAAGCGTTTATCGCCGCAATGTTGCTCTGCTTGGCGAGAAGGGCGTTACCTTGCCCACATTCAGTGAGCTGGCAAACCCTTTCTCCATACCCGAACCCCTGCGGGCAAGCCTTTCCTCTATTGACCCGGACACGGCCGACCCCGCGAACCTGTATCGTGTGCACTGGTATAATGCGCCTGATAGAAAAGGCTTCTGCGAGACGCCCGCACATATTGTCCTGCCAGAGAGTCTAACAGGCGTGCCGGCAAAAATCGTGGTGGCGCTTGGTGCGCATTTCCCGATGATCGGCGCCCACAAAGTGCTTGCTGCATATTCATGCCTGGCCCCGCGGCTGGTTACCGGCCGGTTTGACCCCGTCCGTCAGCGGGCCATCTGGCCTTCAACAGGAAACTACTGCCGTGGAGGCGTTGCTATATCACGCATTCTCGGCTGCCGCGGTGTTGCTGTTCTGCCCGAGGGTATGAGCAAGGAGCGCTTCGATTGGCTTCAGTCCTGGGTTGGTGATGAAAGCGATATCATCCGCACACCCGGTACCGAGAGCAACGTCAAAGAGATTTACGACAAATGTGCCGAACTTGAACAAGACCCGGACAATGAAATCGTCAACCAGTTTTCCGAGTTCGGAAATTATCTGGGCCATTTCGCCTGCACGGGACCCGCGCTTGAGCGGGTGTATGATGCGTTACGCGAGGATGAACCAGATCTTGAGCTCACCGGGTTCGTGGCAGCAAGCGGATCGGCCGGAACTTTAGGGGCCGGCGACTATCTGAAGGACAAGACTGGAGCGCGTATCGCTGTCGTCGAGCCGACTGAATGCCCGACACTTCTCTATAACGGCTATGGCGAGCACAATATCCAGGGAATTGGCGACAAGCACATTCCGCTCATACACAACGCCATGAATACAGACTTTGTGATTGGCGTCTCAGATGCCGCAACAGATGGCCTCAACGTGTTGTTCAACACTGATGTGGGGCAGCGCCATCTGGCGCAACGGATTGGCGTGCCGGCCGGGACCATCGCTGACCTGCGCTATTTCGGTCTCTCCAGTATCTGCAACATTCTGGCGTCCATTAAGCTCGCCAAGCATCTCGATCTTGGCGAAAAATCTGTCATCGTGACAGTCGCCACGGACGCTGCCAGCATGTATGAGACCGAGAAACATGGGACTCTCAAGGCATATGGTTGGGACGGTGTTGATTCTGACGGTGCCGCGCAGCTTTACGGCACATATCTAAAAGCTGTTGCGACCGATCACGTCCTCGAAACGACTCAAGTGGACCGCAACAGGATGTTCAACCTGGGCTACTACACCTGGGTCGAGCAACAGGGCATAGCTTTGGCTGATTTTGACCGGCGCCGGGATCAATCCTTCTGGCGCGGGCTTCGAGATCTCATCGAGACCTGGGATCAGCTCATCATCTCGTTCAACGAAGAATCGCGGGCGGTGGCGGCTTGATCAGCCGCTCCCCCAAACAGGAGATACGTTCGTATCATGGCTGAGGGAACATTGGTTACACCCCATCTGGAGTTGCGCCGGAAAACGGCGGAACGTGACCGGGGCTTGCGTGAAAAGGTCATGTCGCTCGAAGAGGCGGCGTCCTATGTCTCCGACGG
>JAJFHP010000043.1 GCA_021775555.1 Hyphomicrobiales bacterium
CTGCAAGAAGAACTCAAATATATTGGCTGCTACACTGGCGGGCTCGATGGCGTTTGGGGCCGTGGCAGCGAGTCTGCGCTCAGGCGGTTTTGTGATGCAGGTGGGACTTGCCTTAACCACAACCAGCCGACACAGGAAGCACTGGAAGCGGCCCGAAAAGAGAATAAAGGGTTTTGCAAGCCGGTCCGAAAGACTCCGAAACGGAAGAAACCGAATAAGTATTCATGCGGAAAAAACGGGCAATACAACGAGGAAATCCCCGGTTGTGAATGCTTTAATGGCTTTTTCTGGAATGGCTCCAGATGTGCGGCCAAGCAGGCGGGCGGGGCACCGCCGAGTTCGGTCAAAAAGAAAAAGAGATGCTCGGCAATCAAGTTCGCGTTTACGCGCGGGAACACCTGTGCATGCTCCGGCGGCCGGATATTTACCGGAAGTTCGTGTGTTAAGCCGCGCCAGTCGGGAGGCGGGTCCGGGCAAACATGTACGCCCGGCCAAACGCGCAAGGCCAATAACTGTCGATTTCAATGCGAATGTACAGGTCTGGTCACTTGCAACTGGGTCGTGGAGGTTTGCGAATAACGGCGAGACGCGTGATGTCCGCTATTGGCACAAAGCGGACATACGCCAGGGGGTATCAGGCACACATTTTTTGGTGCTGGCAATGTGCAATGATCATCTGCACGCTCAGCTTGACGCGTTACTGTCCTGTAAATAGAATTTTTCCCTGTCGCGGATCGGGTCATCTCATGGCTCCGGAGAGATGGGGTGACCCACGGCAAGAAGTGATCTTTCGCTGGGGGGCGAAATCGCAAACCTGCATATTTGTGTGCGTTCTGTTTCCCTCCAGGTTCCCAAGGGAGGAATTATTGTGTCTTTAATTCAATTGCCCGGTTTAACGCGATTAATCGCGTTAATTCTTATTCTCCCTTTTTTTATGATAGCCGCTGCATTGCCTGCATCAGCGCAGTCCAGCGATACATATGGGTCTATATTTTTCGACGAAGATGAACGCGTTTTTGGCTTTTCGTCGGACCATTCAGATCGCGGTCAGGCCGAGCAGGTGGCCAAAAGGTCGTGTGAAACAAGGGGTGGCCGCAAGTGTATTTTTGCGGTTGTGTTCGAGGCTAACCAGTGCGGTGCTCTCGCGGATGGTGACGATGACTGGGCTGCCGATTACGGGTCCAGTGGTGCCTCCGCAAAAAGCAATGCTTTAAGCGATTGCCGGAAAAATTCAAGCGGGTGCAAGGTGATTGTTGCGACCTGCAATCAACCCAGCAGCAGCACTGCGCCGGCACCTGCGCCGCAAGTTTGCCGCGAGGGGTGCCTTGAATATGATCTGCAAGAAGAACTCAAATATATTGGCTGCTATACCGGCAAGCTCGATGGCGTTTGGGGCAGTGGCAGCCAATCTGCGCTCAGGCGGTTTTGTGAAGCAGGTGGGACTTGCCGTGGCACCCAGCCGACACAGGAAGCCCTGGAAGCGGTCCGAAACGAGAAGAAAGGGTTTTGCAAGCCGGTGAGGAAGCGCAAAGGATGCAAAAAGGGAGAGGTATTCCTTGAAGGGCAATGTATGCCCAGATCACAGGTCCAGTCTTTCTGCGGACCGGGCTTCGAGAGGAGCGGGTCAAAATGCGTGCCAATGAAGAATCATTGTTCAGACGAGGAGCAACAGAAATGCCACCGTGCCGTCTTCGAAAAATGCGATCGTTTTCAGAGCAAGAAAAAGTATCAAAGCTGCGAAGCTGCGACCAATGCGGCCTGCGCACGTCGGATGGGATGCTCATGGAACTTCTAGGAGGTCACGTGGTGACTGTTGGTCTCTATCCCGCCTGGGCTTGAAGGCGTTTTACGCAAGCCGGTTGTCGAAGTTTTGCGGGTTCTGGCCGTCACGCGCAAAACGGTAGTGGGCTGACCCTGTCCTCCGCTCTTGGCTCTCTAAGCCTAGATGCCTGATGTCCGCTATTGGGCGCATAGCGGACATAGCGTGGCGACGGGATACCTGCACGTTCGGGAGTGCACTGGATCAAAGATTGTTTTCAGGGGTAAATTGTACCAAGCAAGACTGGTACCACCGGGAGCAGTGGTTGCGGACAGTTGGGACGGAGAGGTTTTTGAGTGATGATGAATGACACCATGAGTTACCGTGCGGCGCCGTACCGGCTCTTGCCAGAAGCGAAGAGGCTCATCCAGCATGTGCTGGCGGTGGTCGGCTTCACCCTGCTTGCCGGTCAGGCCGTATTCGCCCAGTCGGTTGTCACTCCGTCTTGCCCCCCCGGCTATACCCTCTCCGGCACTCAATGCGTCTCGGCTGCGCCGACGCCGAATTGTCCTTCGGGCTATACTTTCTCGAGCGGTCAGTGCGTTGCAAGTGGCGCCGCGCCGAAGCCGACGAAGCCCGTTGCACCAACGAACGAATTTGCGCACCTGAACTGTAGCCAGCTCTGGCATGCTCGGAACAAGATCTTTGCCGACCAAGGCTATTGCTTCAAAACAGCGCGCGCGAAGAAAGCGTTCCCGAACAACTGCTTCGCCCCCTATGGCAAAAACCTACCGGCGTGGGCGAGAAATGATGTCGGGTGGATAAAAGAGGTCGAGAAAAGTAAACGCTGTTGATAGCTGACACGCTTCGCAATTCAACAATCGATGCTGAATGCCTGCTACGCGCCCTGCTACTTCGCGGCCTGAATCGCCCGCCACACCTTTTCCGGCGTCAGCGGCATCTCGATATGCAGCACGCCATCGTCCTTCAGCGCATCCAGCACCGCGTTGACGATTGCTGGCGGGGCGCCGCAGCAGCCCGCTTCGCCTGAACCTTTGACTCCAAGCGGGTTCTTGGCTGTCGGTGCGTCCTCGTAAAAGGCCAGTTCCATCTTCGGCATGGAATCGGCGCGGGGCAGCGCATAGTCCATCAGTGAGCCGGTCACCAGCTGGCCGCTGTCCTCGTCATAGACGATTTCTTCCATCAGCGCCTGGCCCAGCCCCTGGGCGACGCCGCCCATGACCTGGCCGTCCGCCAGCATCGGGTTGATGATGGTGCCGAAGTCGTCGACGATCCACATGTGCTCCACATGTACCGATCCGGTTTCCGGATCGACCTCGACCTCGGCCGAGTGGCAGCCATTGGGGCAGGAGATAATTTCGCGCTCAAAGATCGTATCGGTGTCGAGCGCGCCCGCCTCCATACCGTCGGGCAGGCGGCTCTGCTCGAAGGAGGCGGCGACCACGTCTTCCATGGAGACGCTCTGGTTTGTTTTCACATCCGTGAAGACACCCTCTTTGAGTTCCATGTCGTCGGCGTTGGAGTTGAGAAGATGCGCGGCGATTTGGGTCGCCTTGACGACTATCTCGTTGGCGCATT
>JAJFHP010000044.1 GCA_021775555.1 Hyphomicrobiales bacterium
AATTCCCACGCGTTACTCACCCGTCTGCCACTTTCCACAGGAGCAAGCTCCTGCTTCACGTTCGACTTGCATGTGTTAAGCCTGCCGCCAGCGTTCGTTCTGAGCCAGGATCAAACTCTCAAGTTTGATAATTTGATCTCGACTTAATCCCTGAGGGAAAAACCTCAGGGGATCGCTTGCGTTACTCTTGCTTGATCCCCGTGGGTACGAGGATCATGACGAGTCCCGACACATCGTCGTGTGCCTTCATCCTTGCAGACAAAAACCCACTACGGGTGTCGAATATTAAAACGCAAGACCGCCGAAGTCTCGTTAGTCCGCTAAATCCATGACATAGCGCCATAAATTAACGAACTCGCCAGGACAACCGCCGCCTGCGTTTCTCTTTCTTCTAACCACATTGTCAAAGAGCCGTGAGAACACAGCCAAAGAGCCGCGTCCCCATACCCCCCATGGAAGCAAATGCACCATCAGGAGTCAAACGCAGCGGAGGTGTCGGCCCGGGTATTTTCCGGTACCATCCCCGCTTCGCTTCAAGAAATTGATGCGCAAGCACAACAAACCCGCAGGAAAAACGGTTCGCCCGCGCAACGTCATCTAGATACCGGTTCCCCCACCCAAGGTCAAGCACCCATTGGCGGAAATATGCAGTTGCACCGATTATTTTTTCACAGGCCCTGACCAGCAAGCTTGAATGAGGGGGAAATCAGGAGAAAACTGGGCTTTTCGTCACATTCCTGCCTGATTGAATCGGCATTTTGGCGTTAATAAACGAGCAACCTGTCTGCAGCCATTATGGTTAAGGAAATCTGAATTCCGCAAGACAGTGTTTGTTCATATGTCCGTAGAGAGTTTGGACACTCCCAACCTCTCCATATCTGCGCCCTTCAGGCCGCATCACAGATGCCCCTGAAACAGTTGACAGACAGTTGACTGGTCGGCAGATTGGCGGACGCCAACGAGGGATAACAGCGCACCAGATTCGGGACAATTGGCGAGCCTAACGAAGATGTTCCTGCAACTGAATTTCTGCAGGTAAACAGCACGGCGAACGCCAGCCGAAGACGGGGGGATTGCATACTTTGACTCAACGACGCCGCAACGCAGGCCGCAGAGAACAGCGCGCCCTTGTGCCCTTCGGGAAACGGGCCCTGCCGCAAATCTATTTGCCGGGCCCGGGGCGCTCTGCTTCAGCCGTATTACTCCCAGAACCTGGAGATTCACGCGCCGCGACCCGGCTCAAATGGCTGGCCAGCACCTGCCTTGCCGCTGTTGTCGGCGTCGGGGTCATCGGTACTTCCATCTATGGCTCGATGAATCTGGAAGACGGCACTGGCATGGTATCGTCCATCAAGCATGCCAGTCTCAATGCGATGAAGCCGGTGCGCAAAGCCCTCAGCATTGCAAGCTCGCAAGCTGTTGCGGGACAAAAAGGCGACCGCATACCGACAACCACCGAGGGGCTCTCCACCAGGCACATCATTCATGACACGGTGGTTCAGCGGCGCGGCGAGCGCGAATATCTTCGTATCAAGCCTTATGCCCGCCTCGTAGCCCATCTAGGTACGTCCCAGCCTGATGACACGCAGAACATCCCCGCCTTTAATCCTTTCAAGCTTTACTCCAACCCCAAACCGGTCGCTGAAAATGGCGCCGGGGAAGCGGGCATCCGCGCCAATCGTGACGCGGCCATCCAGATGTATGAACTGGAAGGCGGCATCCTGCCGGCCAATGACGGGCTCAGGCTTGGCGCACTGGAGATTGCCGGGCTGATGAAGGAACGCGATGAACTGTTCGCCGTACAGCCCTTTGCCATGCGGCCAGCCATTCATCCTGAAGGCAGCAATGGCGGAGTGCAAAATGCTGCCAATCAGCCCGAGGAATTAACCCCGGCCAGAGGCTTCGTTACGCGAACGCCTCCCAACACAACAATCGTCGCCAAGACCATCGAGACGCTTGAAGGTGTTGACGAAGTGGTGGATGGCAGCGAAACAAAATCGGTGACGGTCAAGCGCGGCGATACACTGATGAGCATCCTTTCGGATGCCGGCGCCGAGACATGGCAGGCCAAGGCGATTGCCGACGCGATGACCCCGGTATTCAAGCCGAAGAACATGAAGAAGGGACAGGCTGTCCTCTTCACATTGATGCCCGCGCCAAAAAATGACGCGCAGATGGAGCCGGTCAAGGTTTCCCTTTTCACGGATACCAAGCACGAGGTCACGATTGTCCGGAATGACGCGGGTGATTATGTCGCCAGCAACGATCCGATTACTCTGAAAGCGGCCAGGAATCTACACACGATCGATCGCCCGCAGCGCGCCACGCTTTATACGAGTTTCTATCATTCGGCCCTCAGCCAGGGCATGCCGCAGGAAAAGGTCATGAACCTGCTTCGTGTCCATTCTTATGACGTGGATTTCAAACGTCCGGTTCACCCGGGCGATGCCTTCGAGGTTTTCTTCGATCTGCAAGAAGGCGAAGCCAACCAGGAAAAGAAACTTGGTGAGGTTCTGTTTACGGCCATGACCGTCGGCGGAGACAAGCGCCAGTTCTACCGCTTCCGCACACCTGACGGGCATATCGACTTCTATGACAAGGATGGAAACAGCGCGAAGAAATTCCTTATGCGCAAGCCGGTGAAAGGCGCCCGATTTACATCCGCTTTTGGAATGCGCCGCCATCCGATCCTCGGCTATCGCAAGATGCATACGGGCACGGACTGGGGCGCCAAACGCGGCACGCCAATTCTGGCTGCAGGCAGTGGCATCGTCGAGGACGCAAGACGCAAGGGCGGCAATGGCAACTTCGTCCGTATTCGCCATGCCAATGGCTACCAGACAAGCTACAGCCACATGCATCGTTTTGCCCGCGGTCTGCGCCCGGGCATGAAGGTCCAGATGGGCCAGGTCATTGGCTATGTCGGCTCGACCGGCCTCTCGTCCGGGCCACATCTTCATTTCGAGGTCCTGGTGAACAACCGCAAGGTCAATCCCATGACCATTCATGTGCCGCGCGGACGCCAGCTGACCAGCAAAATGCTGGCGAACTTCTTCAAGGAGCGCAACCGCATCGACAAGCTGATGCAGCGCTCGCCCGTCACCACCCGCATGGCGGCTGTCGAGAAACCATCACAGTAAAGCGCGAAGCAATCTTCTGAGGGATGCGCGTCTCATGCGGGACGCGTTTTTTTAGTGTGAACAGGTCTCTCGCTTACGGGATGTATTCATCGCGCCAGTTCAGCACCACGTTGAACGAGACCGAAATACGGTTCTCTTTCGACAGGTTTGGATGCACAAGATGGTGCACGAAGGCCGGCCAGATGAGCAGCATGCCCGGCTCCGGCATGACGCGGTGCTCTGCCTCTACCTGCCCGTCGCCCTTCACAGCCAGCATGTTGGCCTGGGCGCGCGGATCAAAGAAAGAGATCGCACCGGGGTTGAGATCCGATCGCCCCTTATGTTTGCCCTTATCGGTGGGCACCTGCACGTAATAGGTGCCGCTCAGCCATGAGTGCGGGTGGTTGTGCAGATTGTGATAGTCGCCGAAGCGGTTGATGTTGGGCCAAGCCTGCACGTGCCAGTCCATCTGGTAATCGATGCCGAGATTTTTCGCATAGTCATTTATGGAAACGTTGATGCAGTCTTTCAACCAGACGGCCACCGGATGAGGATTATCAAGAAAGTTACCTTGAAGGTAATCGGTGGTCATGTCCGCAGCCCCGGCGTCCATTTCTTCGATCATCTGCACCAGCAGGATATTGGCATTCTCCGCACCGGGGAGCGTGTCCTGCAGGAAGGTTGTTGGCCAGAGAGCAGAAAACTGCGCGTTAGTCTTCCGGGTATCGGACATGGGCCTACAGGTCCTCAAGCTTGAGTTCGGAGCGAAGCTTCCGGGTTAGTTTCTGTGCCACCAGTTTATGCGATGCCGCCAGGTACAATTGCATATCATGATTGCTCAGGCCCGGCTCACCATGCATCTGTATCCACTTGCCACCGCGCGGAGCCAGATAGGGTGCAGGCCTCAGGCCAGCTTGCTCCTGCAACATTTCGAATGCTACGGGTGAGCATTTGAAAGTGATGAACGGCGCATCGCTTTTGGTCCAGCCCCCGATGGCAAACACCTTGCCCCCCACCTTCCAGACATGCGCCCCGCGCCACTGCACAACGTGAGTTGCGGCAGGCAGCGTGGCGCAGAACGCATTATACTCGTCATACGTCATCATGAGTGGATGAACATCAGCCCCCTGAAAGAGATGGGGCTCCCCATGACGGAGAGCCCCGGCTTCTTCACGCCGCTTGAGCGACTGCCGTACCGTTGATGACGAGACCGTCCTTATTGGCAGACACTTTCAAAACATCCCCATCCTTGATCGCGCCTTCCAGCGTCAACTCGGCCAACGGGTCCTGCAGGCTTTTCTGGATGACACGCTTCAGAGGCCGCGCGCCATATGCCGGGTCATACCCCTTGCCCGCAAGCCATTCCCGCGCAGCCTCGTCTAGTTCGATGGTGACCTTGCGGTCATCGAGCAGCTTTTGCAGCCGCGCGATCTGGATATCGACGATGCCCGCCATCTGCTCGCGCCTGAGGCGATGGAACAGGATAATCTCGTCCAGCCGGTTCAGGAACTCGGGCCGGAAGTGACTACGAACGAGTTCCATCACAGGATCGCGAACAGCTTCGGTGTCCTCTCCCTCTGGCTGGTTCACGAGAATTTCCGAGCCGATATTCGAGGTCATGATGATGAGCGCGTTGCGGAAGTCGACCGTGCGCCCCTGCCCATCTGTCAGCCGCCCGTCGTCGAGCACCTGAAGCAGGACATTGAACACGTCCGGGTGCGCCTTTTCGATTTCATCGAACAGGATCACCTGGTAGGGACGCCGCCGGATGGCCTCGGTCAGAGCACCACCCTCCTCGTAACCGACATAACCCGGAGGCGCACCAATCAGCCGGGCGACGGAGTGCTTCTCCATATATTCCGACATGTCGATGCGGACCATCGCCTGATCATCATCGAACAGGAAGCTGGCGAGCGCTTTCGTCAGCTCGGTCTTGCCGACACCGGTGGGCCCAAGAAACATGAATGAGCCAATGGGCCGGTTAGGATCCTGTAATCCGGCACGTGCACGACGCACGGCGGTGGAGACGGATTTGACCGCTTCTTCCTGGCCGATGACGCGTTTGGCAATCGCCTCTTCCATGCGCAGCAGCTTGTCGCGCTCACCCTCCAGCATCTTGTCGACAGGAATGCCGGTCCAGCGAGAAACAATGTGCGCGATATGATCGGGAGTGACCGCCTCTTCCACCATGGCGCCGTCAACCTGCTCCTCTTCTTCCTTATCGCTGAGCTTTGTCTCAAGTTCGGGGATACGACCATAGGACAGCTCGCCCGCCCGGGCGAGATCGCCAGAGCGCTGCGCCTGTTCAAGTTCATGACGTGCAGTCTCGAGCTCTTCTTTCAGCGTCTGGGCGTCGGAGAGTTTTTCCTTTTCTTCCTGCCAGCGGCGAGTGAGTGTCGTGGACTCTTCTTCGAGGTCTGCCAACTCTTTTTCCAGGGTCTCCAACCGATCCCGGGAAGCCTCATCATCTTCCTTTTTCAGTGCTTCACGTTCGATCTTGAGCTGGATGATACGCCGGTCAAGCTCGTCCAGTTCCTCGGGCTTGGAATCCACCTGCATCCGCAAACGGCTGCCGGCCTCATCCATCAGGTCAATAGCCTTGTCGGGCAGGAAGCGATCGGTGATGTAGCGATTCGACAACATGGCTGCGGAAACGAGCGCATTGTCGGTGATGCGCACACCGTGATGCAGTTCGTATTTTTCTTTCAAGCCCCGAAGGATCGAAACAGTGTCTTCCACGCTCGGCTCGTTGATGAAAACAGGCTGGAAACGCCGCGCCAACGCGGCGTCTTTTTCCACATGCTTGCGAAATTCATCCAAAGTCGTCGCACCAACGCAATGCAGCTCACCGCGCGCAAGGGCGGGCTTCAGCAGATTGGAGGCATCCATTGAGCCTTCCGCCGCGCCGGCACCGACGATGGTGTGCATCTCGTCAATGAAAAGAATGATCTGGCCGCCATCCGACTGAATTTCTGACAAGACGGACTTCAAGCGCTCCTCGAACTCACCGCGATATTTCGCACCGGCGATCAGCGCGCCCATATCGAGGGATAGCAGCCTTTTTTCTTTCAGGCTTTCTGGCACATCGCCATTGATAATGCGCAGCGCCAAGCCTTCCGCAATGGCCGTCTTGCCGACACCCGGCTCTCCAATCAGGACCGGATTGTTCTTGGTACGGCGCGAAAGCACCTGGATCGTGCGCCTGATTTCCTCGTCACGCCCGATGACGGGGTCAAGCTTGCCATCGCGCGCTGCCTCGGTCAGATCGCGCGTATAGCGCTTGAGAGCTTCATAGGATTCCTCGGCCGACGCGCTGTCGGCCGTACGGCCCTTGCGCAGGTCATTGATCGCATCATTGAGTCCCGATGGCGTGACCCCGGCCTTATCAAGTATCTTCGCTGCTTCAGTGCCCTTTTCCACTGACAGAGCCTGCAGAAGCCTCTCGGCGGCGACGAACTTGTCTCCCGCTTTTTTAGCGGCCTTTTCTGCCGTCTCGAAAACACGTGCGAGCGAGGGGTCGAGATAGATTTGCCCCGCACCGCCACCGGATACCTTGGGGTGCTGGGCCAGTACTTTTTCAGTTTCCGAAAGGGCCTGCCCCGGATTTCCGCCAGCACGGGAGATCAGCCCCGCGGCCAGACCTTCCTCGTCGTCCAGCAGGACTTTCAACAAATGCTCGGGTGTGAATTTCTGATGTTCCTCGCGCAATGCGAGGCCTTGTGCCGACTGTATGAAACCGCGGGCACGCTCGGTGTATTTTTCAAAATCCATTTCTCATCCCCATCTGGCACGCGATCTCCGCCTGAACTTCAGCACGGCATTCGCGCCCGTTTATACGGGTTGCGCCACCTCATGCGGCGGCATGAACATTAGCATTAACGGCCCTCAACCGGGACGCCGGAACCCTGATCCAGGCATTCCAATATCTTATATAGGGTTGCCGCAGTGCAACAAAAAGGGGCATAACCCGCGAACCTGTTAACGGGCGGACCCCATGAGTACATCTGATCCAATGAGTGTTTCGGAGTTGTGCCGCTATCCCATGAAAGGATTGGCGCCGCAGCTGCTTGACCACTGCGAACTGACCCCGGGCGAGACCATACCCTTCGACAGGGCATGGGCCATTGAGAATGGACGGGGCAGGTTTAATCCGGCAGATCCTCAAACGATCCCGAAGATCAATTTCCTGATGCTGATGCGCAACGAGCGCCTGGCGGCACTCGACATCGATTTTAACGATAAAGAACAGAGCCTCACCTTGCTGCGTGATGGCCGCTCGGTTGTCAAAGGTGCACTAAACACACCGCTAGGGCGGCAACTGATTGAGCAGTTCATGGGCAGCTTCATGGAGAAGGATCTTCGCGGCGCGCCGCATATCGTCCAGGCCGAGGGGCATAGCTTTTCCGATGTTTCAGAGAAATGCCTGCACATTGTCAACCTTGCGAGCCTGCGCGAGCTTGAACGCGCCCTGAACAAGGAGATCGACCCACTGCGGTTTCGCGCCAATATCTATATCGAGACGGAAAGCCCATGGGTCGAATTCGACTGGATTGACACCCAGTTAAAAATCGGCGAAGCGTGCCTTGAAGTCTATGCCCGCACCGAGCGTTGCGCAGCGACCAATGTAGACCCGCATACGGGTGAGCGGGACATGGCCATTCCGGCCATGCTCATGCGCACCTACGATCACCAGGATTTTGGAGTTTATGCAAAGGTGACAAAGGGCGGTGTAATCAAGACCGGAGATACGGTCACCGCCACGCCCTAGAGCGGTTTTCAATTTCCGGAAATCAACTTCAGGACAGGGATGATTTAAGTTACGGCTTCGCCGGGCGTCTCATCGGCTTCACCCTTGTCGGAAGCGTCTTTAGTATCCGGGTCTTTCGACTCCTCGACCTGACTTTCTGCATCTGCGCCGTTGCCAGCGATTTTGGTCGTTCGCGCCATGGTCCTGGCCAACCCATCATCGGCAACAGCAGCTTCGGCCGAGGTGCTACTGACAGGAGCGTCAGGCTGTTGGCCTTCCACGTCTTGACCAGAGCCGTTCGGGCGGGCGCGTGCAGCGGTGGACCCGTTGGCTCCTTCGCCTTGCTGAGCCTGGTTGGCCATGATGATGCGGTTGTAATGCTCGGCATGCTGTAAGTAGCTCTCACCCGCAACCATGTCACCAGAGGACAGGGCATCACGTGCAAGCGTCGAATATTTCTCCGCGATATGTGACGCGGTACCCCTGATTTTCACATCAGGACCATTCGACTCAAGATTACGGCTGAGTGGATTCTGCGGCTTGCGGCTGCGTCCGCGTCCACGCCGGTTTTGTTGTCCTTGCCTCATTGGTTTTCTTGGTCCGTTGGCCATATTTTTAGGTCCTGCGAGTCGTTAATTCCCGTTGCGTCCAGCTTTTGCCGACACCTGCATCAGATCGTTCTGGAGTGCCCCGCCCCTTCATTTCCAATATTCTTCA
The DNA here is from genome assembly GCA_021775555.1 of Hyphomicrobiales bacterium. Taxonomy (GTDB): domain Bacteria; phylum Pseudomonadota; class Alphaproteobacteria; order Rhizobiales; family Methyloligellaceae; genus UBA2767. The sequence goes on from JAJFHP010000044.1 coordinate 8,584, forward strand.
CAGCCTTGGAATACCTAATCACCGGAATGCAATATCCACAAATCTCTGGGTATTTTCCATAACCGCCTCAGCGAGGATTCGCCCATTTAAGCCTGTGGTTACGCATTCGCAGCCCAAGCCTGGGCGGATAACAAGTCGCGCCGTATTATTCAAATCGCACCGCCACAGAGAGGTGTTCAGTCCCTGTATCGAACGCATTAAATCCGGCTGTTTTCGGCTTGCTCACGTTGACCCGTTCAAATTGATATAAACGCGTCACGCAAATTGACCCTAGCGTGATCGAACGCAATTTCCAACCCCTTTTTCCGCTTCATTATGGCCTTGGTGAACGCTTTGCCGCGACGCATCTCACGCGCCCGGCAATGTCATTCCACTGTCTGACCTCATCGAAGGAAATATCCCTGACCGTGTCCCGGAACATGGCGCTGACATCATTTGCCTGCCCGTCCCCGATCTCAAGCAGGACCGAGCCGCCCGGAGCGAGCAGAGCGGGCAAGGCGGGCATTATTTTGCGATAGGCACCCAGACCGTCACCGCCGCCATCCAGCGCGACCCTGGGATCATACAAGGCAACCTCCGGTTCAAGCTCCGCCAGGTCTCCCTCAGGGATATAGGGCGGATTGGCCACCACCATATCGAATGTCCGGTTCAGGCCCTCATGCCAAGACGTGCATAAAAACTGCGCGCGCCCGGCAACCCCGTGCCGCAAGGCATTGGCGCGGGCAAGCTCCAGCGCCTGGATGCTCATATCCGTGCCGACACCTGTTGCGTGTCCAAGTTCATGCAGCAGGGATACAAGGATGCATCCCGATCCCGTTCCCAGATCAAGCACGGACAGCGGCTCCGATCCGCCATCTTTGCGCGCGATCTCCAGCGCCGCCGAAACCAGGGTTTCGGTATCAGGACGAGGATCGAGTGTCTGGGGGCAGATCTCGAAATCCAGACCCCAGAATTCGCGCACTCCCAATATGCGCGACACTGGTTCGCGGGCGCTGCGCCGCGCCGCGCCATGTCTGATCCTCTCAAACTCAGCTTCGCTGACCCCGCGCTCCGGACTGGCGGCAAAGCGCTCATGTGTTATTGCGCATGCGTGACAGATGAGGAGGCGGGCATCAAGTTCAGGGGTTGCGATGCCACTGGCGCGCAGTTCTTTCACGAGATCGCGGTGCACGCCGCCAAGATCACGGGTCAATGTCACGGTATTATGCAGCTGGTTGTTCATCAATAGCGGCAAGCTGACTGGCCTGCTGTTCGGTTACAAGCGCATCGATAACCTCGTCCAGGCCGCCGCCTTCCAGAACCTCATTCAGCCTGTGCAGCGTCAGATTGATCCTGTGGTCAGTGATACGCCCCTGCGGGAAATTATAGGTCCTGATGCGTTGAGAGCGATCGCCTGTACCAACCTGTCCGCGCCGATCCGCGGCGCGCGCCGCATCCTGTTTCTCGCGCTCCTTGTCATAGAGCCGTGCACGCATCACCTTCATCGCTTTCGCCCTGTTCTTGTGCTGGGATTTTTCATCCTGCTGGATCACGATAATTCCGGTGGGCAGATGAGTGATGCGCACGGCACTGTCGGTGGTATTGACCGACTGCCCGCCGGGTCCGCTGGCGCGGAACACATCGACGCGCAATTCCTTCTCATCCAGGTTGATATCCACATCTTCAGCTTCCGGAAGCACTGCGACCGTTGCCGCCGAGGTGTGGATGCGACCGCTTGACTCCGTTTCCGGCACACGTTGTACGCGGTGCACGCCGGATTCAAATTTAAGTCGCGAAAAAGCGCCCTTGCCGCTCACGCCGGCGATGATTTCCTTGTATCCGCCCATGGCGGCCTCGCTGGCGGAGATGATTTCCATTTTCCATCCCTTCAGGTCCGTGTAGCGCTGATACATGCGGTAGAGATCGCCCGCAAACAGGGCTGCTTCATCACCACCGGTTCCCGCGCGCACTTCAAGGATGACGTTTTTCTCGTCTGCCGCATCCTTGGGTAGCAGCAACACGCGCAGATTCTGCTCCATGTCGGCAACCTTCGGGACGATTTCCTCGAACTCTGCCTTGGCCATTTCCACCATTTCTGCTTCGGCGTCATTATCGGTAATGATCTCGGCCAGCTCCGCACTTTCCCGCTTGGCAGCGCGCATCTCGTTGATCGCTGCGACGATGGGATCAAGCTCGGCAAACTCGCGCGCCAGCGGAACATAGACATCCTGGTCTGGTCCCACCGCAAGCTCCGACTGCACGGTCTCCCAGCGCTGCACCAGCTGATCGAGTTTTTCTTCTGGAATTGCGGACATCATGCTCCATTGCGAGACAAGTTTGTCAGGCGGCCATTGAAGACCGGTTAGGGAAGTCTATCGGATTTCCGGTTGTCGGGGTCTGATATTTGCGGACGTACGGGCTCTTTATCAAGCGGTCTCATAAAATTCCAAGCACTGCGCATTGCGCGCGGAATGGGCTCCGGCAACGTGTCCAGCGCAGACCATACCATACGCGGATGCTTCGCCGCATACCATACGCCTGCACCAAGTGCCGCAACGAACCCGATCAGTACAGCCCAGTTGAGAAGGGACCTCATCAGCCTCGCACCGCGGCCCTTCGGTTTCTCTTCTCCTGCGGATTTGGGCTGGGTCGCAATTGGCTGGGTTTGCGGTTGAGGCTGCGTCGGAGGTTGAGGCGGTGTCTGCGGTTGCGGACGAGGCGGCGCTGTTGCACCGGGGGGTTGAGGCAGAGGACTTTGCCGGGGCGGCGGTGGCGGGGGTGCTGATGCCGCCGCAGGAGGCGGAGCAGCCGGTGTGGCCGAGGGAGGCATCGGTGGCCCGGAAGGACTCTGGAATGCCGGAGTTGCGGGGGCCGGAGCGGCGGGCGGTTGCACTGCGGCAGAGGATTGGTTCGCCCCGAGCTGACCTTCAAGCCGACGCAGAATAGGGCGCGAATCCAGCCCCAATTGCACCGCGTAAGCGGTGATGACACGGCTCAGTTCCGGCCATTCCGGCAAGGCCAGCAAGGCGCCGTTTTCCAGCGCCTCAATTGTTTCGACCGGCGTTGCAAGACGCGCGGCCATCTGCTGCGGGGACATGTCGGCAGCGCGCCGCATTTCCCTGAAGATGGTGGCAAGTTCCGCATCGTGACCGGCGGGCATTTCAGTGATGGCGCGTATATGCAGGCGCGAGTCTCCGTCCCCACCACCTGGCGGGGGCGCATCCGGCGCACCTGGCTGGGTTGACATGTGCCTCTGAAGTCCTTCTTTCCGCCGCCTGTGCAAACAGCCAATATATTGCCCGGAATATTACCAAACCGGGAATATCAGTGACTCACGTGAATATGATTAAACTAAAATGGGAGGCTTGCTGCAATGCGATCTCTCGCCGCCTCAAATCAAAACCTCATTTTGAATGGCAAAATCCTCAAGTTGGCGTCTTACCTCCCCCCTTTCCTCGCTCACAACCTCTTTCAATTTGCACCTCACCGCGCCAGCGTCCATCGACCGTATCATGGCCTTGACGGGACCGAGCGAGGCCGGAGCCATTGAGATAGAACGGAACCCAAGAGCTACCAGCGCCATGGCTTCGAGCGGCTGTCCTGCCATTTCCCCGCAAAGAGTGAGCGGCACATTATGCTCATCCGCCTTGGCAACAATCTCGCCCAACATGGCCAGAACCGGAGATGACAACGGGTCAAAGCGCTGAGCAACATGCACATTCGTGCGGTCGGCTGCATAAAGGAACTGTAACAAATCATTGCTTCCAACAGAGACAAAATCAACCAGGGGCAACAGCTGGTCCAGTTGCCACAACAAAGCCGGCACCTCGATCATAACGCCAAGCTGGAACCGTTCAGGCAGCGTATATCCGTGCTGCTCCATATGGCGGATTTCCTTGTCGACCAATTCATGCGCCGCCGAAATCTCACTGACTTCCGACACCATTGGCAGCATGATCCGCACCTCACGCCCTTTGGCCGCGCGCATCAGGGCACGCATCTGCGTGCGCAACAGCGCTGGACGGTCAAGCGCCATGCGGATGGCGCGCCACCCTAGCGCCGGGTTTTCCTCATGAGAGGATCGAAGATAGGGAAGCACCTTGTCGCCGCCTATATCGAGCGAACGGAAAACAACCGGTTTGCCATCAACCTCGTCGAGCACCTGCGCGTAGATTTTCTGCTGCTCATCGAGACGCGGGAATGTCGAGGCAATCATGAACTGGAACTCGGTGCGGAACAGGCCGATACCGCTGGCCCCGGACTCCTCCAGATGCGGTAGGTCCACCAACAGACCGGCATTCATGAGAAGCTCGATCTCAACCCCGTCTCTCGTCACGGCGGGCTGGTCCTTCAGCTTGGCATATTGAGCCTGGCGCCTGGCCTTGAAACGCACCTTTTCCTGAAAGGTAGAGACCTGATCGGGGGTGGGCCGGATATGGACTTCACCTGAATCCGCATCAACCACCACCGGATCGCCGGTCTCCAGGAAATTCAATATGCTGTTCGCCTGACCGATGGCTGGCAGTTCGAGCGCGCGCGCAACAATCGCCACGTGGCTGGAACCTGCCCCCTCCTCAAGGATGAGCCCACGCAATCTTTCCCTGTCATAGTCAAGAAGCTCGGCGGGCCCCATGGTATGGGCCACAAGTACTGTGTCCTCAGGCAAGTCTTCATCAGCAGCGGTGGTACGCCCGGTGAGCATCCGCAGGAGCCGGTTCGATAAATCATTGAGATCGTTGAAACGCTCTCTCAAAAATGGTGCGGTCTGGCGGACAATGCGCGCGCGGGTATCATTCTGCACCTTGGCGACAGCGGCTTCCGCAGTCAGGCCCGTCGCCACGGCTTCATTCATGCGCCGTATCCAACCCCGGTCATGGGCAAACATGCGGTAGGCCTCAAGTACGTCGCGATGTTCGCCCGCGCGTGCTACATCACCACGCGACAGCATGTCATCAATAGTATTCCGCAGTTTTTCAATCGCATCAGCCAACCGCTGTTCTTCATGTTCTGGGTTGTCGGCAATCAGCGTATCGACTGCAACGCGTGGTACATGAAGGACAACATGACCGAGCGCAATCCCTTCCGACAGCACAGCGCCTTTCAGCATCCGGGTCTTCCTGGAGACGGCCCCCTTTGCAAGGCCAAGCTCACCAGAAGCAACAAGTTCAGCCAGCACCATGGCGGTGATCTGCAGAGCCTCGACTTCTTCTTCTGAATAGTGGCGCGGCGTACGATTCTGTACTGTCAGGACTCCAACGGCTCGTCCCTGCCGCAGGATCGGGACACCCAAAAAGGAGTGGTAAACTTCCTCTCCCGTTTCTGGCCGGTACGAGTAGGAAGGATGCTCCTGCGCCTCGGGAAGATTGACCGCCTCAGCCCGCTCAACGACCAGACCTATGAGCCCTTCTCCCCGCGCCAGATGGGTCTTGTGAATGGCTTCCCGGTTCAAACCTTCGGTCGCCACCAGCTCCATGGATTCATCGCGACGGCGCAGGTAGATCGAACAGACCTCCGCCACCATGATACCGGCGATATCCACCACGATTCTGGCAAGCCTGACCTCACCGCTTTCGGAGAGCGCCATGATCTCGCGAAGGCGGCGGAGCAGAACTCGAGGCGCTCCATGCGTTGTCGTCATTTGACAAATCTCAAACGACCCGGGCCGGACCCGAGCCGTACATCAAGTTTTTTGTGTTCTTGCCACGAACTGTTGGATCAGGCGCTGTCCAGGCCGTAAAGCGTATGCAATGAGCGCACCGCCAGTTCCGCATAAGCTGCGTCGATCAAAATGCTGATTTTGATTTCCGAAGTCGAAATCGCCTCGATATTGATGCCCTTCTCGGCCAGGGCCGTGAACATCTGCGCCGCGACACCGGCGTGGGAGCGCATCCCAACACCAATTACCGAAACCTTGACCACATCGGTCGAACCGCGAAGATCGGCATAACCAATATCGTCCTTGAGGCCTTTCAGCACATCGAGCGCCTTTTCCAGTTCAGCCGCCGCCACGGTGAATGTCATGTCAGTGGTCTGATCATCCGCTGAGACATTCTGGACGATCATGTCCACATTGATTCTGGCTTCTGCCAGCGGACCAAACACCCTTGCAGCCACGCCGGGCTTGTCCTCAACCTTGATGAGTGTGACCTTGGCCTCGTCCTTGGTATAGGCGATGCCGCTAACGACCTGCTGTTCCACGATTTCGTCCTCGTCGCAAACGAGCGTTCCCGCTCCTATCTCATCCCCCGGCACTTCATCCGGCGGCTCGAAACTCGAGCGCACCAGAACCCTGACCTGATGCACCATTGCCAGTTGTACCGAGCGTGTTTGCAGCACCTTGGCCCCGAGGGACGCCATCTCCAGCATCTCTTCATAGGAAATTTTGTCAAGGCGTTGGGCCTGTGGCACGACGCGCGGATCGGTCGTGTAAATGCCGTCAACGTCGGTATAGATATCACAGCGCTCTGCTCCCAGTGCCGCGGCCAGGGCAACAGCGCTGGTATCGGATCCGCCGCGCCCAAGCGTGGTGACGCGATTATCTGGCCCCAAACCCTGGAACCCGGGAACGACCGCGACCTCATTCTCCTGAATTCGGGTCTTCATACCCTCGGTTTCTATATCAGTTATACGCGCGGAACCATGGGCACCGTCAGTGTGGACAGGAACCTGCCACCCCTGCCAGGAGCGCGCCGCAATGCCCATTGATTGAAGCACGATCGCCAGCAGCCCTGATGTCACCTGTTCACCGGAGGAAACCACAACGTCATATTCATAAGCGTCGTGAACAGGGGACGCTTCTCTGGTCCATTCAATGAGCTGGTTGGTTTGTCCCGCCATAGCAGAAACAACCACAGCGCATTGATTCCCCGCATCCACCTCGCGTTTCACATGACCCGCGGCGATGCGAATCCGCTCAAGATCCGCGACCGACGTTCCACCAAATTTCATCACCAGCAGGGCCATGGGCCATTCCATTCATAGGTTGCACTCCGCGCGCACCGCAGAGGCCAACTCTTGGCGCGTATTCATAGTCGCTCGCCCGCCCGCCTGCAACAAAGTCGCACGCTCTTGACAAGCGCAAGCGCGCATACGCCCTATACGACCATGACCGGAACCGGACATCCAAACACCAGCGCCACGCTGGACGAACACGAAGTTGCACGCTTCGCAGCCATGGCAGATGAGTGGTGGGACCCGCATGGAAAGTTCCGCCCGCTGCATGACATCAACCCTGTTCGACTCACTTTTATCCGTGATTCGCTCTGCGCGCATTTTGACCGCGACGCCGCAGCACCGCGTGCTCTCGAGGGGCTGACAATTGCCGATATCGGCTGCGGCGGGGGCCTGTTATGCGAACCAATGGCCCGTCTCGGCGCAACTGTCACCGGCCTCGACCCTGCGAGAGAGAGTATCGAGGCAGCGCGCATCCACGCCCTGGCACAGGGACTGGAAATCAACTACCGGGCAGACCGGGCGGAAACACTCGAGAAAGAGGGAGCACTCTTCGACGCAGTTTTCGCCCTGGAAGTCGTGGAGCATGTGCCCGATGTGCCGAAATTCGCAAATGTCGCAGCGAGCCTCGTACGGCCGGGCGGGCTGATGTTGCTTTCGACCATCAATCGCACGCTGAAATCCTATGCGCTCGCCATCGTCGGTGCGGAATATGTGATGCGCTGGCTACCCATCGGCACCCATCGCTGGGACCGCTTCGTGACACCGAACGAGTTGGCTTCCGCCTGCAAGGGGGCTGGACTTGATGAGACCAGCCGCAAGGGCATGGTGTTTAATCCCCTTGCCGGATCGTGGAGCCTCTCACGCGACACGGACGTCAATTACCTGATGGCGGCGGCCCGGCCCGGCTGAGGTTGCAGGCTGACTAGTTATGATCCTCGGGCAAGGTCGGCAGGGGATGGAATTCCACGCCCTCATCACTCAGCGCATCAGCCTCTTCCGGCGTGGCCTTCCCGTAAATACCGCGTGGCTCAGCTTCCTCGTGATGGATCTTGCGCGCCTCGCTGGCGAACTGGTCCCCCACATTGTCGGCATTTTCCATCACATGCTCACGAACGTGCCGCAGCGCATCAACGATCTCGCTTTTGCTTTTTCCGGACTTCTTGGTGCCGGCAATGCCGGGTGCCATCGGCGCTTTCGAAATTTTCACCGAACTACAATGGGGGCATGTGACGAGGCCACGCGCCACCTGGTCGTCATAGGCTGTAGAATTGGCAAACCAGCCTTCGAACCCATGGTCCTTGTCGCATTTGAGAGCATAGCGGATCATGAGGCTTCCTTGATCCGGGGTTCTTGACACGTGGGTAGCTTGAATGCCCGGTCATGCTTCAAGGACGGGATGCGCGTTCGTGCCTCAGCCACCAGGGACGGATCGATGTCAGCGTAAACCACATCCGGATCACTCCCGGCTTCAGCCAGGACTTCACCCCATGGCGAGATAATGAGCGAATGCCCGAAAGTAGAGCGGCCCATTTCATGGTCGCCGCCCTGGGCCGCGGCAAAGATGAAACAGCCCGTTTCGATCGCGCGGGCGCGCAGCAGAATATGCCAGTGTGCCTCACCCGTCTGCATGGTGAAAGCAGATGGCACGGTGATGAAATCAGCGCCCGTCTGTGCCAATGAACGGTAGAGCGCCGGGAAGCGCAGATCATAGCAGGTGGTCAGACCGAGACGGCCCCATGGCAGGTCGGCCACAACTGCTTTTTCGCCGGGCTGGTAATTTTTTGACTCGCGGTAAGATTCCCCGTCCGGCAAATCCACGTCGAACATGTTCATCTTGTCGTAACGTGCCGCGATGCCGCCCCCGGGCGTGATGAGGAAGGAGCGGTTGGCAACCTTGGTGTCTGACAATTTGATCGCCATCGAGCCGATATGCAGCCAGGTCTTCAATTCGGCAGCAAGGCCGGTAAAACGTAAAACCGCAGGATTGCCGTCCTCGGGAAGCGTTTTTTCGAACAGGCTCCGGGTGGAGAGTTCCATCAGTGAAGTATTTTCAGGTGTGAGGATATAGTCCGCGCCGCCATTGGCCGCAGTCCGGATGGCGGCTTCGGCGTCATCGAGGTTCTGCTCGACCTCGCGCCCGCAGCGCATCTGCACCAGTGCGGCACGAAACTTTTTGCTAGCGTCTTTCATGCCACCTTTATTCACGACCTAAAGCCGGGGTGTCAACGGATCGACCACCCGCGCGAGAGCCAGAACATCCACCCGCGCGACACCGGCACGTTTCAGCGCCTTGGCACAGGCATTGGCGGTCGCGCCGGTTGTGATGACATTATCTATGAGCACGATATTCTGATTGAGAATACCCGCGCGTTGGGTATCAGGCACCTGGAACGCACCGGCGACGTTCCTTTTGCGCTGCTCGGTGCTCAGGCCAACCTGACTTGCGGTCCACCGCGTGCGCTTCACGGCAAATGGATTATCGGGAACATCCCCTGATCGGGAGAGCGCCCGCGCCAGAAGCGCTGACTGGTTGAAACGTCGACTCCACAGCCTTCCCCGCGCCAGCGGCACCGGGACCAGCAAGTCCGCATCTTCCAGAACATCAGCCCCGGCATGTTCCATCCAGCGGCAAAACAGCTTCACCCCTTCATGGCGGTCGCCATATTTGAGGCCGTGAATAAGGTCTCGCATCACACTGTCATAGCGTGCGACCACCCGGGCTCGGTTATAGTCCGGCGGGTCGGCGAGAGCCGCGGCCGAAACTACAATTTCAGGTGATGGGAACGGTAGGGGAATGCCCAGAATGTCACAGCGCGGTGGCTCGATAAAATCAATTCCCGGCCAGCATTGTGCGCACAAGCCCCCATGTCCCAGCACGGGGGAGCGGCACACGAGGCACAGCGGAGGCAGCACAAAATCGGCAAGTTTAACGGCGACCCTGCTGCAAATAGCGCCCAATGGCTGAAGCAGGTTCCTGGCTGTTTCTGGGTGTGAACTGCGCACCGCTTGCTCGCCCCTTGTTTGATGTATGATAACGCCTGAAACGGCAGATGGTAAGACCCGAGGACAGATGGCGGACAGCCCCGAGAAGATTTTTGACAGGGACCTTCTGACCCGCCGCAGGAGGCGGATTTCCGCGTGCATCGCGGAGCATGATTTCCTACTCAGGCGTGCGGGAGACGATATCAAGATGCGTCTCGGCTCTGTGCTGCGTGACTTTCCCCGGGCGCTCAACCTGGGTGCGCATCATGGCGTGCTGAGCGAGATTTTGGCGGCTGACCCGCTCATTAAACATGTGGTCAGTACCGATGCCTGCCAGGAACTTCTCACACTGTGCGATGGAGCGCGGGTCATATGCGATGAAGAAGCTTTGCCGTTCAAAACAGGCGCGCTGGACTTGGTTGTATCAGCGCTCTCGCTTCATCTGTTGAACGATATCCCGGGTGCGCTTATCCAGATCCGCCGTGCGCTCAAGCCCGACGGGTTATTCCTCGCCGCCGTCCTCGGAGGGCGCACGCTCCATGAGTTGCGCGAAGCGCTGGCAATGGCGGAGGAGGAAATCGATGGAGGGGTCAGCCCTCGCGTCGCGCCATTCGCCGATGTACGGGACTATGGCGCCTTGCTGCAACGCGCGGGGTTCGCCCTCCCCGTAACCGATGCAGATGTCGTGGAAGTCACCTACAAGACCGTCTTCGACTTGATGCGAGAACTACGGGGTATGGGCGCCAGCAATGTGCTGATGGCGCGGCGGCGAACACCACTGAAGCGTGAAATATTGATGCGTACTGGTGAAATTTATGCCCGGAGATTTCCCGCCAATGACGGGCGTATCGCGGCAAGTTTCGAGATTATCCACCTGACCGGTTGGTCACCAGATGCATCTCAACCCAAGCCGTTGCAGCCAGGAAGCGCACAGAAGCGGCTTGCCGATGCGCTCGATAGCCATGAACAGACAGTTGGAGAAAAAGCTGACCCATATGTTAAAGGGCGAAAATGATGGGATGTATGGCGCGGGCTAGAACGAACTGGATACCGTGGTGAACAGGAGTGCCACCTGAGATCCGACATTTGTAACACTGAGGAGGATTGCGGTGGAGATGCCGGCGGCGATCAATGCATATTCGATCGCGGTGGATGCCGAGCAATCCGTTGCAAAAACTTTCAGCACCTGCAGGGCCCGTATTCCTGATTTGATCCTGTCGGTCATCAATACGAACTCCTGTTCCTGATGCTGCTTTTACTTAAAGCAGGTCTCTTAGCATTGCCTTAAGCGGCTCATCGGCGGGCGGCATATCGTATCCACTCAACCGGTTGGGCCGTACCCAGGCCAACTCCTGCCCCTCTTTCGGTTCCAGATCCCCGTCCCACTGCCTGCACACATAGAGCGGCATCAGCAGGTGAAAGTCGTCATAGCCATGGCTTGCAAACGTCAAAGGGGCCAGGCAACTTTCGGTAACATCAATTCCAAGTTCCTCCGACAGCTCGCGGATAAGTGCGTCTTCCGGGCGTTCGCCAGGCTCTATCTTGCCTCCGGGAAACTCCCACAGACCCGCCATGTGGCGTCCCTCGGGCCGTTTCGCGATTAAGACACGGTTGTCCTCGTCAACAAGAGCGCAGGCAACAACAAGTGTGATCCGATTTGGCACTTTCGAGCGTCCAGACTAGCAAAACAGGGTTAAGCAATGGTCAGCCAAATCGATCAAATTATCACCAGGGTTTAAAAACCATGACGGCAAAGCATCACAACCCCACAGAAGTGGTTAACGCGACCCGCCCTAACTGCGGTAATCCGCATTGATGGAAATATATTCAGACGTCATGTCGCAGGTCCAAACGGTGCCCGATGCGCGACCCACACCCACATCGACACGCACATCAATCTCCGCACCTTTCATGTAGGCCGCAGCCCGGTCTTCAACATAGTCCGGGTCAACCTCACCCCCAAACGCCACGCGGATATCACCAAACCAGATGGCCAGCTTGTCCCGATCCGCTTTCTCTCCCGCTTTGCCAACCGCCATGACAATCCGGCCCCAATTGGGATCTTCGCCGGCAAAAGCGGTTTTCACCAGAGGCGAGTTTGCAATCGAAAAACCGATACGCCGCGCGGCTTTTTTATTTTCTGCACCCTCGACGGTGATGGATACAAACTTGCTCAGCCCTTCACCATCCTTCACCACCTGGTGGGCAAGATCACGCATCACCTGCTCAACGGCCTGGCCGAGTATCACACCGCGTTCATCCGTTGCGTCAGAAATCTCGCTCACACCGCGCGCTGACGCAGCCCCTGTTGCGAACAAAAGAACCGTGTCGCTTGTCGAAGTATCGCCGTCGATGGAGATGGCGTTGAACGTATCAGCCACGCCAGCCTCGCAGAGTGCCTGGGCCACGCCTGGTGTCAGCGGTGCATCGGTGAAAATGAATGCCAGCATGGTTGCCATGTCGGGGGCAATCATGCCCGCCCCCTTGGCAATGCCATTTACCGTGATGTCCTGCCCATCGATCTGCACCGTGCGGGTAACGAGCTTGGGGTAAGTATCAGTGGTCATGATGGCCTGGGCGGCATCCTCCCATGCCGTTATGGACACGGCTTGCGCCAGTTCTTCCAGTTTGCCAGTGAATTTTTCCGGGTCGATCGCCTCGCCGATAACGCCGGTGGAGGCGATAAACACCTCGTTCGTTTCACACCCAGCTGCCGAGGCGGCCGCCTGCGCGGTGGCCATGACAGCCTCGATGCCCTTCATGCCGGTAAAGGCATTGGCATTGCCGGAATTCACCACGAGCGCCCGCGCCCGGCCACTGGCCAGTTGCTTACGGCACCACTCAACCGGGGCAGAGGCGGTTTTGGAAAGCGTGAAAACCCCGCCCGCCACCGTATCGGACGTAAATATCGCGAGCATCAGGTCCTTGCGGCCCCGATAGCGGATACCGGCTTCGCAGGCCGCGAGGCGAACCCCCTCAACGGGTGGAAGTTCCGCGAGATTTGATGGTGCGAATGGTGAACCCGGCACGTTATACTCCGATCTGCCCGGAGCGGACAGCTGGTTCCAGAATGCTGGAAGACGCAAGCCCTACTGAGCGAACCTGCCCGTCTTGCGGGCCTCTTCGATGGCCTTTTTCACGTCCTCGTCGAGGATGTCAATCTTCGCGGCCTGTCGCAGGGCAAGAAGAACCTGGGCTGCTTTCTCACGGATCATGCCCGTTTTCAGCCGATCCTTCACTTCTTCAAACGGTGGTGCTTTGCTCTGGCGCTTGTCCTCCAGCTTGATGACGTGCCAGCCGAACTTGGTTTTCACCGGTTCAGAGATGTCACCCTTTTTCATGCTGACCAGGGCCTTCTCGAATTCAGGAACCATCTGTCCCTTGGCGAAATAGCCCAGATCCCCACCTTGCGCGCCGCTCGGCCCGGTCGATTTTTCCTGCGCCAGTTCGGCAAAGTCAGAACCACGTCCGAGCCGCTCAATGATTTCCAGAGCATCTTCTTCGGTTTTCACGAGGATATGCCGCGCGCGCATTTCTTCCTGCGGCTTGATCTTGGCGACTTCCTTTTTATAGACCGTCATGGCTTGGTCGTCACTCACCGCATCGCGAATTTTCTGCTGGTAATAGGAATCATGCAACGCACGGCGGCGGTAATATTTCATCAGCTCCTTGGAGTTTGTCCCTCCATCGAGCTTTTCTTTTTCCGAGGCGTCAGCCAGAAGCTGGTTCTCTATGAGAAAGAGCAACAATTCACGGCGGCGATTCTTTTTCGGGATATTGGCAAGTTGTTCGCCGATTTCAGCGCGGGCGAACTCTAGGTCCTGCTCGGTGATTTCCGCGCCATTGATCGTTGCCAGCACCTTTGAGCCGGCCAGCGCACCACTGGACACAATCATTGCCATTCCAGCAGCCGCTATCAGTGTTTTAATAACCTTCACGTACCCATCCTTTTGACTGGTTTTGCGCAAGGGAGAGGATTCAAAAGCCCTAAGCATTGACCCTCTCGCTGCGCCCTGATTTTGAGTTATGCTTACATACAATTTGCTATAAGGCATTGCCAAGCGGCGTTTGCACCCGACGTCATCAAATTCCATTGACGTTAAGCTCACTTCAGCCGCGCGTTGACAAGAACGTGGGGCCTACTTATCTCTCAGGCCAGACGGCCCTCACCGCAATAGCGCTCGCAGGGTCACGTCACAGATTTCTCCCGATCGAGGCCCCGTGCAGCAGAAGCCGCTAGGCAGCCTCGCCCGGAAATAATATACAGGCTCCCGTTTGAGAGAGCACGTGCAGAAAAAGGACCGAGAGGACCGCAAATGGTATCCTTTGGCGCAATTGCCACAAAGGTGTTCGGCTCATCGAATGAGCGAAAGCTCAAGGACTATGACGCCAACGTCGCAGCGATCAATGCACTCGAAGGAGAGATTGAAAAGCTCTCTGACGACGAACTGCGTGCCCGCACCGAAGATTTTCGCAAGCAGGTAGCAGATGGTGCTGAACTTGATGACCTCCTCATCCCCGCCTTCGCGACTGTACGCGAAGCCGCCAAACGTACGCTGGGCCAGCGCCATTTCGATGTGCAGCTGATTGGCGGCATGGTGTTGCATGAGGGCAAGATCGCGGAGATGAAAACCGGCGAAGGTAAAACCCTTGTCGCAACACTGCCTGTTTATCTGAATGCGCTTGCCGGCAAAGGCGTGCATGTGGTGACCGTGAATGATTACCTGGCCAGCAGGGACGCAGGCTGGATGGGCTCTGTATACGAATTTCTCGGTCTCTCTGTCGGCTGCATCCTGCACGATATCGAGGATGCGGACCGCAAGGCGCAATATGCCTGCGACGTGACCTACGGAACCAATAATGAGTTCGGGTTCGACTATCTTCGCGACAATATGAAATATTCGACCGAAGAGATGGTCCAGCGCGGCCATGCGTTCGCCATCGTCGACGAAGTGGACTCGATCCTCGTGGATGAGGCGCGCACACCGCTCATCATCTCCGGCGCCATCGAAGACCGCTCGGAGCTCTACAACACCATAGACACCGTCGTCCCCGAACTCGTCGAGGGAGACTATGACGTCGATGAAAAAATGAAAACGGTATCCCTGACCGAGGCCGGCAACGAGCATGCCGAGCAAATCCTTGCCAAGGCAGGGTTGCTCAAGGGCGATTCGCTCTACGACATCGAAAACGTCACCGCCGTCCACCACATCAACCAGGCGCTTCGAGCGCACAAGCTTTTCCAGCGCGACAAGGATTACATCGTCAAAAGCGACCAGGTGGTCATCATCGACGAGTTCACCGGGCGCATGATGGAGGGCCGGCGTTATTCCGAAGGCCTGCACCAGGCCCTGGAAGCCAAGGAGCATGTCTCCATCCAGCCAGAGAACCAGACCATGGCTTCGGTTACGTTCCAGAATTATTTCAGGCTCTATGAAAAACTCGCCGGCATGACAGGTACGGCACTGACCGAAGCAGACGAGTTCATGGATATTTACGGACTGGACGTTCTGGAAATACCGACCAACTCCGACATGGTCCGTATCGATGACGATGACGAGGTCTACCGAAAGGAATCGGAAAAATATGCCGCGATCATCGAGCTTATCAAGGACTGCAAGAAAATCGGCCAGCCCGTACTCGTCGGCACCACTTCAATTGAAAAGTCAGAGGAGCTGGCGTCACTCCTGCGCAAGGACAAGGTCAAGGGCATCCAGGTTCTGAACGCGCGCTACCACGAGCAGGAGGCACATATTATTGCCCAGGCCGGCGTGTCGGGCGCTGTGACCATCGCCACCAACATGGCCGGGCGCGGCACGGATATCCAGCTCGGCGGTAATCCTGAAATGCTCATTGGAAACTGGATTGCTGACCAGGAAGGAAAGGGCAAAACGCCAACCCAGAAACAGATCGATGCGCAGCGCAAGAAGATCGAGGTCGGGGTCGAGAAGGACAAGGAAATTGCACTCAAGGCTGGCGGTCTTTACGTCATAGGCACGGAACGGCACGAAAGCCGTCGCATTGATAACCAGCTGCGCGGCCGCTCGGGCCGCCAGGGTGACCCGGGACATTCGAAATTCTTTCTCTCGCTTGATGACGACCTGATGCGCATCTTCGGCTCTGACCGCATGGACGGCATGCTGCAGAAGCTTGGCCTGCAGGAAGGCGAAGCGATCATCCATCCCTGGATCAACAAGGCTCTTGAAAAAGCACAACAGAAAGTCGAGGCGCGCAATTTCGAAGCTCGCAAGCACATTCTGAAATTCGATGATGTGATGAACGACCAGCGTCTCGTTATCTTCGAACAGCGCCTTGATCTGATGAGCGATGCCGATGTTTCAGAAACCATCTCCGACATGCGCCACGAGGTGGTGGATGCCATGATTGCCGAACATATCCCGGAAAAGGCCTATGCCGAGCAATGGGACGTGAAGGGCCTGGGCGAGGGTATCGAAGAAACATTCGACCTCAAGCTCCCGGTCGAGAAGTGGGCGGCGGAAGAAGGCATCGCCGATGCTGAAATCCACGAGCGTCTCATCAAGGAAGTGGACAAGCACGCGGCCAAGACTGCGGCTCAGTTTGGCCCTGACACCATGCGACAGGTCGAAAAAGCCGTCTTGCTGCAAACCCTGGATCATTTATGGCGCGAACATATCGTGGTTCTGGAGCATTTGCGCCAGGTCATCGGCCTGCGCGGTTATGGACAGCGCGACCCGCTGAATGAATACAAGACGGAGGGTTTCACGCTGTTTGAAGCGCTGCTCGTTGAGCTGCGCAAGGCGGTAACCGGCCAGCTGTCGCATGTGCAACCTGCACCTGAAGAAGAATCGCAATTGCTGGAAATGGCGGAACTTCCGCAGATGGAAGCCCACCATATTTCACCGCTGACCGGCGAAGACAACTTTGCCCCTGCTGGCGGCGCTCCCGGGGCCTCGGGCCAGGGCGCTCCGGCCTCGTGGGGCAAGGTTCCACGCAACGCCCCCTGCCCGTGCGGTTCAGGCAAGAAATTCAAGCACTGCCACGGCGCATTTTCTTAATTTCCCCTTTTTCGAGCGCATCACCGGCCATGGTGCAGCTGGCATGTGAGTGCGAAAAGCGCTATGCGATGAGCGATATACTAGCGCTTGGGGGACTTTCATGACGAATGACCTAATCATGCTGTTCGGCCTGTTGGGCGTGGTGTTCGCGTTGCTGCTGTGGGGACGCATCCGCTATGACGTTGTTGCCTTCGGCGCTCTGGTCGTGGCTGTTCTGCTGGGCGTCGTCGAACAAAAGGCGGCTTTCGCCGGATTTGGCCACCCGGCCGTGATTATCATTGCTCTTGTGCTGGTGGTAAGCCGGGGATTGGTGAATTCAGGCGCGATCGAAGTCGTGGCGCGCCACGCGATAGATTCCGCACGCCCGCTCTGGGCACATATCGGTATCATGTCCGGTGTCGGCGCCGTGTTGTCGGCCTTCATGAACAATGTGGGTGCGCTGGCACTGCTGATGCCCGTTGACGTGCAGGCGGCCGCCAAGGCAAAGCGATCCCCTGCCCTCACCCTGATGCCGCTCTCCTTCGCCACCATCCTCGGTGGCCTGGTGACGCTGATCGGCACGCCGCCCAACATCATCATCGCCAGCTTCCGCGAGCAGGAGCTTGGCGCACCCTTCCAGATGTTTGATTTCGCCCCCGTCGGCATTGTTGCCTCCATTACCGGCGTCCTGTTCGTGGCGCTCGTTGGCTGGCGGCTGATCCCGGCAGCGCGCACCGAGCACGACACCGGTGCGGAGTTGTTCGACATGGGAGACTATATCGCCGAGGTGCGCGTCAAGCAGGGATCACAGACCATCGGCAAGCGGGTGCGCGAGCTGGATGACATTGTCGAAGAAGCCGGTGCGGCCATACTCGGACTGGTGCGCCGCGGAAATCGTCTGCCCGGCCAGGCCCGGCGTGAAGTCGTGCGAAAGGGCGATACCTTCGTCGTTGAAGCCACCCCGCAGGCCATCGAGGAACTGGTGGGTGCCCTGGGACTGGAATATGCAGGTTCAGATAAACATGACGTCCTGGTCGGCACTGCCGATACCGGCATGATCGAGGTCGTGGTTCAGGAAAACTCGCGCATTGCCGGGCGCTCCGCCCTCGATGTCAGCCTGCTCTACCGGCACGGCATCACCCTGCTGGGCGTCTCGCGGGGAGGCAAAAAATTTCATGACCGGGTCCGGCAACTGGAAATCCGCCCCGGCGATATCCTTCTGCTCTATGGCGCCAACGACCGGCTGGCAGAGATCATCGACTGGCTTGGCACCCTGCCTCTTGCGGAGCGCGGCCTTCAAGTCATCAAACGCGAAACCGCCTGGCTCGCGGTCGGCATCTTCGCGCTGGCCATCATTCTGGCGAGCTTTAACCTGGTTTATTTACCCATCGCGCTGGCCGGGGCTTGCGTGGCCATGGCATTGCTCAACATCGTCCCCGTGCGCGAACTCTATACAGCCATCGAATGGCCCATCATCGTACTGCTCGGTTCTCTTATCCCCATTGGCAACGCGTTGCAGGAAACCGGCGGCACGGCGCTCATTGCCGATGGCATCGTCGCGGTCACCAGCGGTTATGCGCCCTGGGTGGTCCTCACCGTCCTGATGGTGGTCACCATGACCCTGTCGGACGTGCTCAATAATACTGCCACGGCGCTTATAGCGGCACCTGTGGCCGTCACCATCGCTGAACGCCTCGGTGTCAACCCGGACCCTTTCCTGATGGCGGTGGCGATTGCCGCCTCCTGCGCCTTCCTCACCCCCATCGGACACAAGAACAACACTCTTATCATGGGGCCGGGCGGTTACCAGTTCGGCGACTATTGGCGCATGGGCCTTCCGCTCGAAATCCTTGTTATTTTGGTGTCAGTGCCAACACTGCTGATCTTCTGGCCGTTTTAGAGACCAGAACCCAAAATTTTACCCGCAGCCCGAGCAATATAGCAGCCCGCCTTCATCATTTCATCACTGGCGACGAACGGCCTGGCTGGCGAAAACCTGCGAGTAGAAGTGACACAAAAACACGAGTAATTTGAATTGAATCCGCCTCTCCAAAAGAGCAAGCGGGTCAGTCTCTACAACCTGTGATAGTTCTTTTGACTGACTGTTTGCAGAATACTTCTATCAAAGGTTGCAAACGACGCGATCCTTCAACCGACTTAAGGCTTCATCAACATTTGGAGCCATAGTTTTATTAACCGTAACTTGCCGTGTGAGGGAATGGGCTTCCGCCAAAGCCCATATTTGGAGTATCCATTTATGACTTTCAACCTGAAGATGAAACCAAAACTTATAGCCGCATTTCTTATATTCGGCCTTGTCCCATTTGCCGTTATCGGAATGACTGCCCTCACGAAAACCAGCACTGAAATCAAATCGCAGGCATTCCAGAAACTCACGGCTGTGCGCGAGATCAAGCGAAGCGGTATCGAGCGCTACTTCAATACCATTCGCGATCAGGTCATCACGCTTTCAGAAGACACGATGGTCATTGATGCGACGCAGGAATTCACCACGGCGATAAAGTCTTTCCGGGAAGAAAACAGCTTGTCTGATGAAAAAGTGGCATCGATGGGCGTTGAGCTGAAGACCTATTATGACGGTCAATTCGCGCCAGAATATGAAAAGCAGAATGATGGTGCAAAAGCTGACATCAACGGGATTTTTTCCAATCTCGATAAAGATACCATTGCTCTGCAATATCACTACATACAGGCAAACAAAAATGCGCTTGGTGAAAAGCACAAGCTTGATGCAGCGAGCGATGCCTCCAGCTACTCAAAGATTCATGCGAAGTACCATCCTGCGATCCGCAGCTTCCTGGAAAAATTCGGCTATTACGATATTTTCCTCGTCGATCCGCAGTCCGGCGACATCGTATATTCGGTCTTCAAGGAACTGGATTACACCACATCCCTGCTTGACGGCCCTTACGCCAAAACGAATTTTGGCGAGGCTTTCCGCAAGGCGCGTGAGTTGAAAAAGCCCGGCCAGTTCGCCTTTGTCGATTTCAAGCAGTATCTGCCGTCCTACAGCGCGCCGGCGAGCTTCATCGCCGCCCCCATATTCGCATCCGGCAAACTGGTCGGCGTTCTGATGTTCCAGATGCCGCTTGACCGGATCACGGAAGTTATGAGCGAGCGCGCAGGTCTCGGTGAAACTGGTGAAACCTACTTGGTTGGCTCAGATAACCTGATGCGTTCTGACTCCTATTTAGACCCCAAATACCATTCTGTTGTTGCCTCTTTCCGTAACCCTGCAAAGGGCAAGGTTGAGACAGAGGCAGCAATAAATGCTCTGTCTGGAAAGAAGGGCGCCAAAATTGTAACGGACTATAACGGCAATCCTGTCCTTTCATCCTTTACACCGGTCGATATCCTTGGATCGAAATGGGCCCTGCTCGCCGAAATAGATCAAGCTGAGGCGCTTGCTGCTGAAGCAGCAATGACCAAGCTCATGATGATTATCGGCTTGATCGGTGCAGCCATGATTGCGGCATGCGGCTTCTTTATCGCCCGCAGCTTTGCCAACCCTATTACTGCAATGACAGGTGCGATGCAGAGTTTGGCCGGTGGAGACAACGAGATCGAAATCCCCGCGCAGAACCGGAAAGATGAAATCGGCGAAATGGCCGATACTGTTCAAGTCTTCAAGGACAACGCTATCGAGATGAAGCGCCTTGAAGAAGAGCAGAAGGAGAGCGAGAGGATCGCCACGCAAGAGAAGGCAGCACTGATGAACAAAATGGCTTCGGAGTTCGAGTCAAACGTTGGCGGTATTGTTGAAGCAGTCGCCTCCGCTGCGACTGAAATGCAGGCTTCCTCTCAATCCATGTCATCAATCGCTGAGGACAGCCGGGACAAGTCGATGGCAGTCGCATCGGCTTCCGAAGAAGCATCGAGCAATGTGCAGACCGTCGCGACAGCAGCGGAAGAGCTTTCCAGTTCAATCACCGAAATTAGCCGTCAGGTGACACAGTCTTCCGAGATTTCATCCCGCGCCGTCGCTGGTGCCAAACAAACGGATGAGAGTATCCGTGGTCTTGTTGAAACGACCAATGCCATTGGCGAGGTTGTAAACATGATCACCGAGATTGCCGATCAGACCAATCTGCTGGCCCTGAACGCCACTATCGAGGCCGCCCGTGCCGGTGATGCAGGCAAAGGCTTTGCAGTCGTTGCATCCGAGGTGAAGGACCTTGCGGCCCAGACATCGAAAGCGACGGAACAGATTGCTGCACAGATCGCCGAGATCCAGGAATCGACCGGAAGTGCTGTCGGCGCCATTGAAGAGATCACCAAGACCATCGGTGAAATGGACAAGATCGCAACGGGCATCGCCTCGTCGGTTGAACAGCAAGGTGCGGCAACTTCAGAGATCGCCCGCAACGTGGAACAGGCCGCCGCCGGCACACGCGAAGTCGCCACCAATATCGACGGGGTGAGCCGGGCAACAGGCGAGACCGGCGATGCGGCGTCAGAAATTAACGGCGCTGCAGGTGAGCTTTCACAACAGGCCGAACGCCTGAAGAGCGAGGTCTCGACCTTCCTGAGAGACGTTCGCGAAGGGCCTGGAGAACGCCGCGTAAGTGACGACCCGAACTACCCGGGACCGGAGAGGCGCACCAGGGACGGACAATCCGAAGCCGCTTAACACCAAACGAGCGCGATGCAGCTTTCCGTGTTTGAAACCGCCCTGATCGGGCCTAGCGGCTGAGTCTGGAATTTGCCCGGAAGGCGAAACCTGCGACCGAGGGCTTCTTGGGTGCGAAGCCGAACGTGGCGCCGTGGCCGATGGTAGCTTGAGAGGCTGCTGTAGAGGCTGGAGCGGTGGTCGATGCCTGGCGCCTGATAATACTTTGCTTCGGTGCGTTGGACTTGGCTTCCTGGAAAATCGGCGCCTTGGGAATAGCTTCAACCGGCAGACGCTCATATTTGGGGCAGGCTGCCGAAGGGTCCCTCGGAGCTTTGCCGTTCACGAAGTTCACATTGACCAGATAGCGCCGCTCGCACACATCCACCTTGGGTGGCAACCGGGTATCTTCGAAATCCTTGTAGCCCTGGTACAGATTGTTGCGCCAGAAGGCATAATGCTTGTTGCGAGAGTGACGGCGCATATTCTCAACCGTCATGCGGAAAGGCAGCGCCTGAACGTCGAACGCCTCCTGACCCCCGGTGAAGGCTTCGCGCGCCATCGCATAAATTTCCTCGATCAGTGCATCGGTCATTGCATAGCAGCCAGCGGAGCGGCAATCGCCATGAACCATCAGATATTTACCGGTGCGCTTGTGCGCCTTGTCGAAGGCGTTTGGAAAGCCGAGATTAAACGACAGGTGATAGGAACTGTTCGGGTTCATCAGCTTGCTGGAGACCTTGTAGAAGCCTTCGGGCGACTGCTTGTCGCCAATTTTGTATTTGGGACCAAGCGCGCCCGAGTAGTTGCAGATGGGATAGGTCTTGAAATGATGGAAACGGCCATCGTCCTTGGCCTTCCAGATTTCAAGCTCGGATTCTTCTTTGAAGATGCGCAACATGATCGGGGCATCCTCGCGCATATCTTTTTGCGCGAGCAGGGCTTTCGCCTCGGCCGGAAGCGGCTTCATATGCGGCGGCACCACCTGGCTGCACCCGGCGAGTCCAACGGCAGTGGCTGCCGCGATCAGCAATGAACGTTTAATGGATCGATCCATTGATAGTGCCCCTAATGCACAATGATCACCATCCAATAGGTCAGGTTAATACGAAGTTAAGTTAGAGCGAAAGTCATTGTGTTGTCTCACCCTTTCACTTGCAATCCACAATATGGTGAACGCTCTGGGTGCGGGTATGACCCTATCAGGGTATTTTGGGGCCGATTTTGCGGCAAATGAACCAAATAGTTCAGCTTCTCCCAGCCACATTTCGCCGCACCCCGTCCTGACCTGAAGTCCGGTGGAGTTCATACATTGTCCCTGCCTTCACAGAGGTTCTGGCAGAATCCAGCTTGTCTAATTCTTGCAGGGCTGGGCGGTGACCTTGCAGCGCCATCCACCCCTTCGTGCCTTGTTGCACGAGACGGACTTGCCCTGCGCCAGGGAGTAATGCCCCCAGGCCTTGCCATATTCCCACACGGTAAAGCCGGACCAGCGCTTCACCGCGGCAGCCTTTGCCGCGCTTTTGCTCGCTCCGTGTCCGCGTCCGTGGTGATTGTGGGTGCCTAAAAGCACGCGGCAGACCTTGCCGTTGCTCCCCTTTTCCCCCCAGGAAATTGCCTTTGCCGGGGTTGGTTCAAGCAGGGCGGGCAGAGCGCACACCACTGCGACCAGGCCATACTTCAAAACACGATTGACCATGTCATCTCCAACTCTGTTACTGAATCTACTTCTCTATAAACCTCTCATTTCAATTGAAGCGCCCCCGCGCCAACCTCAAGGATTGGAGCTTCAGATCTCAGTCTAGGTTGATTTTATGTGAGAGTTGAAGGTGGCAAAGTGTTTCAGGTGCACGATTTTTTTCATCTGTGGCAGAATTCACACGTCGTCTTTGTGCATGGTTTTGCTTAATCTGGCTGGAAAATCAGCCACATGAGGTCGTACAGGGCACCGATGTGCGGGTTTTCTTACCCTTCATCACATTGACCACCTCTTTGTAGCAGGCGCCACCCTCCTGCACGATCCGGATGATCCTGGTTCCCTGCATGACCTGGCACTTGGTGGTGCTGGCCTGCGCCATCCGGGTCATCTCCTGCCTGGGCCGGACATTTGAGGAATGAGCCAATGCACTCGCATGGGCCTTGCTGAACAGCGAGAGAGACGAAACAGCAGAAGCCGTTTTTAGCCGCTCAAGGGAAATCCACTCCACGATACGGTCGGTTGCTGGCGCCACCACCTCGATCAGCACGTCGCCATTGGTGCAGGCACCAACTTTCACGAGCGTATTTTCTGCCGTTTTGATCTGCTGGTAGTTAATGTTCTGGGCGCAGGCAAAATTCTTGATCCAAAGCCGCTGCTGCTCTTCGGCATGTTTCACCGCACCAAACTCGATGTCGTAGATGAAGGCCTTGTAGTAATCCAATCCGGTCGGGATCGCGCCAATCAGCGCGCCCACCACAGTGGGATACAGGAACAGGCGCTGCCACCATTTGCGGTTGCCCGTTGCAGATGAAAGGGACAACTCGGCCGTGCCAAGGATCTTGCTCTCGGACATATTTCGCTCTCCTCTCAGAGTCAGGGCACCGTGACACAATAAATTGGACGCAAAGTTGACCGCAATGAGGCCCGGGGTGTGAAACCGCTAGAGCCGCTCACCGATATCAAGATATTTCTTGCGGCGCGAGGCGCGGATGTCATCGCCGCTCATACCGTCGAATTCCGACAGCGCGGAAGCAAGCGCCTCGCCGGTATCTGCGATGGTGCGGGCCGGATCGCGGTGAGCGCCGCCCAAAGGTTCAGGAACAATATCGTCGATAACGCCGAATTCCTGCAAATCCTGCGCTGTGATCTTCATGTTGGTCGCTGCATCCTTGGCGCGCCCCGAATCGTGCCACAGGATCGATGCGGCAGCCTCAGGTGACGCGACCGTGTAAATGGAATGCTGCAGCATGATAACCCGGTCGGCAGTGGCGATCGCGACGGCACCGCCTGATCCGCCCTCGCCGATGACAGCGGTGATGATCGGCACGCGCAAATTCAAACAGCATTCGATGGAGCGCGCGATGGCTTCCGCCTGCCCGCGTTCTTCCGCGCCGATGCCCGGATACGCGCCTGCGGTATCAACCAGCGTGATGACGGGTACGTTGAACTTGTCGGCAAGTTCCATCAGCCGGATGGCCTTTCGGTAACCCTCGGGCCGGGCCATGCCAAAATTATGCTTCAGCCGGCTTTCGGTATCGGACCCCTTCTCCTGGCCGATGACCATAACCGGGCGGCCCTGGAAGCGGCCAAGCCCACCGATCATCGCATGGTCTTCGGAAAAATAGCGGTCACCGGCAAGCGGTGTGAACTCTTCCAGCAGGGCATCGAGATAATCCACGAAATGCGGGCGCTGCGGGTGGCGGGCAACTTGCGTCTTCTGCCACGGGCTCAGTTTGGCATAGGTATTCTGAAGCGCGTCATGCGTCTT
Source organism: Hyphomicrobiales bacterium (assembly GCA_021775555.1). Lineage (GTDB taxonomy): Bacteria > Pseudomonadota > Alphaproteobacteria > Rhizobiales > Methyloligellaceae > UBA2767. Next base: position 33,612 of record JAJFHP010000044.1, read on the forward strand.
GGCTTCAAGCTTGGCGATTTCATCAGTAAAGGAAATATCTTCGCCGCCGCTGGTGAGCGCACGAAGCTCAGCAACCTTGTTTTCAAGCTCGGCAATGGTTTTCTCGAAATCGAGATAGGTACGCATGATGTCCACTTTTCAGCCTTTCAGCCTGTCTCGGGTTGATCGATTATACGTAAGTCAGTCCATAGACGTGACTCATAATTCAATTGTGGCAGTTCCATGACGGCTGTGAAGCCCTTGTGGAGAGTTATTCACATCCCAGGCGCCGAATTTCATCCGCTCTTGCCACCGCGCGCCAGTGGATGATGCTGATGCACCAGGGTACGCAAGCGCTCCTCCAGGACATGGGTATAGATCTGGGTGGTGGAAATATCCGCATGGCCCAGCAACTGCTGCACGGATTTGAGATCTGCCCCGCGCTCCAGCAAATGTGACGCGAAAGCGTGGCGCAGGACATGCGGAGATACACTCATGTTATCAAGTCCCGCTGCGTGCGCGAGTTCCTTCAATTCCTGGGTGAAACGCTGGCGCGTGAGATGTCCCTGCCTGGCGCGCGAGGGGAACAGCCATTTGGACTTCGCGTCCGCCCCGCCCGCTTCAACAAGTGCCTCGGCGTATGCCGCGTGGGTTGCAATGGCCTTGCTGGTCAGTGGAACAATGCGCTCTCTTCCACCTTTTCCGCGCACCATGATGACACGTTCACCCGTGCTGAGTGCCGAGCTGGGCAGGGAAACAAGTTCGCTCACCCGTAATCCCGATGCGTAGAGGATTTCCATCAGGCAATGGAGCCGCAGCGCCTTGAGACGCTTTTTCCCGCGTGCAGCCGCGGCGCGCTGCTCCGCTATTTTCAACAACTCATCCACATCCGCCACGCTCAGCACCTTGGGCAACGGCCTGGCCGGCTTGGGGCTCTCGACAGAGGCCGCCGGATCATCGGAGCGAGTGCCCTCAGCATAGAGAAAACGGAAGAACTGGCGCAGGGCCGAAAGCTTTCGTGCCCGCGAAGATGCGGCAAGACCACGGCTCCCCAATATCTGCAAATATGAGACGATGTCATCGGCTGCCGCACTCGTTGAGTCGCACCCGCGCGCCTTAACCACGTTTAGAAAATCTTCCAGATCGCACCGGTAGGCCTCCAGCGTATTGGACGCCGCACCGCGCTCGGCACTCAGCATTTCCAGAAAAGCGTCCAGGTGAAGCGCGCTATCGCCGCTGGGTTGTGTACCGGATTTGCTCATGACCGCGTCCTCCGCCCGGGATCGCGTTCCCGAATGCTATTACCCGGGTCAGTTTCTTTGCAGTTTCAGGTTCCGCACCGGCTTGCTGATTTCTTTTGTCTCAGGCTCGAAATGGGTGGCAAGCACATAGAGCGTTCCACTCGCGATTCCGCCAAGCACGGCCAAAACAAAAAGAAATCGTAACAGACTTGGCATTTAAATATTTTTCACCGCCGCAATGATATTGCAATTGCCGTTGTATGTCAGAAACACCACATACACTTGATACAAGCCGCAGCTGGTCCCGCAGAGCTATTGCGATTGGCATCTTCTGTACGGCAAACTAAAAGACGTTGTGGCCTCGTTGCAACCGGTATGAAGCCGCAGACCGGATGAAAGAAGACTTAATATGCCCTCGAGGGTCCAATCTCGCAAGCGCGCTGAGAATGACTCCAAGTCCATCGCCATACGCAAGGGACTGGGAGACAGGAGCGTAGTCCTTATCGGATTGATGGGGGCGGGCAAAACCGCGATTGGCCGCCGTCTTGCCAACCGGCTGAACCTGGACTTCGTCGATGCGGATACGGAAATCGAAAGCGCTGCAGGTAAAAGCATCTCGGACATATTCGCCGATCACGGAGAAGCTTATTTCCGCGACGGGGAAAGACGGGTGATCGCCCGGTTGCTGGGCGATGGGCCTCAGGTACTTGCAACGGGCGGCGGCGCCTATATGAATGAGGAAACACGCGAGACGATTGCGCAGAGCGGCGTTTCGGTGTGGCTTAAAGCCGATTTGAAAGTCTTGCTGGAGAGGGTCGTCAGGCGCGATCACAGGCCTTTGCTGAAAATCGATGACCCGAAAGTGGTCATGAAGCGCTTGATGGATGAGCGCTACCCGGTCTATTCCAGCTCGGACATAACGGTGAAAAGCCGCGATGTGCCCCACGAGGTGATCGTGAACGAGATCATATCCGAACTGGAAAAAGGCCTGCGATGAAGCAGGATGTGATGAAAAAGATAGCGAGAGGTTGACGCGGTCCCAATGGACGCGGAGCCAGATTTACCAGACGACGTCAAAAACCTGCGCACCGTGCCGGTGGGCCTGGGTGCACGCAGCTATGATATAATTATTGGCGGCGGGTTGCTGACCCATGCTGGCGCGTTGATCGCCCGTCATCACGGCACATCGAAATGCGCCATCGTCACAGATGCCAATGTTGCGGGCTTTCACCTGGATGCGCTCACGTCCAGCCTTGGCGATGCATGCCCGCTTGCCGGTACAATCACACTCAATGCGGGCGAGGCCACCAAATGTTTCTCTGAGCTCGCCAGCCTGAGCGAACGCCTGCTTGAGCTGGGTGTTGAGCGCGGTGATGTTGTCATTGCCTTTGGCGGCGGGGTGATCGGTGACCTGGCCGGCTTCGCCGCAAGTATATTGCGCCGGGGCGTGAATTTCGTACAAATTCCCACATCCCTGCTGGCACAGGTGGATTCATCCGTGGGCGGCAAGACCGGCATTAACACGCCCCAGGGCAAGAATCTCATCGGCGCATTCTACCAGCCACGCCTGGTCATTGCCGACACCGATGTGCTGGAAACCCTGCCTGAACGCCAGTTCCGCGCAGGTTATGCCGAGATGGCCAAATATGGCCTGTTGGGTGATGCCGGTTTTTTCAATTGGCTGGAGAAAAACTGGAAAAATGTCTTTTCAGGCGGAGCGTTGCTGGCACAGGCAATCGAGACCTGCTGCAAAGCAAAGGTGGCCATTGTTGAAGAAGATGAGCATGAGATGGGCAAACGCGCCCTGCTGAATCTCGGGCACACCTTTGGCCATGCACTGGAAGGGTTTGCCGGATATTCGGACCGGTTGCTGCATGGCGAGGCGATTTCCATCGGTATGGCGCTGGCGTTCGAATATTCAAACGAGATGGAATTGTGCAAGGGCCAGGACGCACAGCGTGCAATCCGTCATCTTGAAGCGGTTGGCCTGCCGACTAATATTGGCCAGATCCCCGGCGGCACGCCAACATCATCCCAGTTGATGGACCTCATGGCGCAGGATAAAAAGGTGCAAGCTGGCGTGCTTACCTTGATACTGGCACGCGGCATTGGCGAGGCCTTCATTGAGCGCGGCGTGGACCAGGCCAATTTGAAGGACTTCCTCACACGCAAATGTAGCGAAAAATGACCCTGGGACTTACCCTTCTCGCAGGCACAATCCTGCTGCTCATACTCATCTCGGCCTTCTTTTCCGGCTCCGAGACGGCGCTAACCGCCGCCTCTCGTGCCCGTATGCATGCCCTGGAGCAGGACGGGTCCAAACGCGCACGGCTGGTGAACAGTCTGATCGGAAATCCGGAGAGGCTGATTGGCGCGATCCTGCTTGGCAACAACCTGGTCAACATTCTGGCGTCCGTGCTGGCGACGAGCCTGTTTCTCTCTGTTTTCGGAGAAGCCGGCCTGGTCTATGCGACCCTGACCATGACCGCGCTTGTTCTCATTTTCGGTGAAGTGATGCCCAAGACCTACGCCATCGCCAATCCGGAACGCGCAGCCCTTGCTGTCGCACCGCCAATCCGGCTGGCTGTCGCACTTTTCGGCCCGGTTACCGGCGCGGTGCAGATGATTGTACGCCTGTTCCTGCGCCCCTTTGGCCGGAAGGTGGCGGAAGGGGAAGCGGTTCTCTCCGCCCACGAGGAATTGAGAGGTGCCATTGACCTGCACCACAAGGAAGGCGGCGTCATCAAAACCGACCGTGACATGCTCGGCGGTGTACTTGACCTGATGGCGCTAGAGGTGGAGGACGTGATGATCCACCGTACTGCTATGAGCACCATCAATGCGAATGACACACCGCAGGAGATTGTTGATCAGGCGCTGTCGAGCCCCTATACCCGGCTGCCGTTGTGGCAGGATGAGCCTGAAAATATTGTCGGTATTCTTCATGCCAAAACCCTGCTCCAGGCCGTGCATGATACGGAGGGAGATCTATCGAAATTTGACCCGCTCGCCATCGCCGCGCCGCCCTGGTTCGTGCCTGATACCACCTCTCTCAGGGCACAGCTCAATGCCTTTCTCAGACGCAAGGAGCATTTCGCACTGGTTGTTGATGAATATGGCGAGGTGCAGGGACTGGTGACGCTGGAGGATATTCTCGAAGAGATCGTCGGCGAGATTACCGATGAGCATGACGAGCTGGAAACGGGCGTACGCCCGCTCGGCGATGGCAGTGTTCAGGTTGATGGATCTGTGCCGACACGCGATCTGAACCGGGCCATGGACTGGGACCTGCCAGAAGAAGAAGCAACCACTGTTGCCGGGCTGGTGATCCACAAATCGAAAACCATCCCGCAGCCGGGTCAGGCCTTTACCTTTGACGACTTCCGTTTCGAGGTGCTACGTCGCCACCGCAACAAGATCACCGCTCTGAAAGTAACTCAACTCAAGAAGTAGAGAACGAGCAAGACGCAAACCTTAACTCAACTTGTTTGCCGCTCAGCTTCATCTCGATGCTTCATTGAACAAGAAAATTCAGCACTCGCGCTGGGATGCAGTGTGTAAGGACCAACCCCGGGAGACTTTTCCATGAATTTGAACCGAGGCCGTATGCTGACATCAATGCCAGGGCCATCCGTGATCCCGGATCGCGTTCTAAGCGCGATGCATACCTCAATGCCGAATATCTACGAGGGTGCGCTGCTTGAAACCAGCATGAGTATCCTGGATGAGCTTCCCTCAATCGTACGCACTTCTGGCCATGCGTTCATGGCGATCTCGAACGGTCATGGCGCCTGGGAAATGGCTCTGACGAATACGCTGAGCCGCGGCGACACTGTTCTTGTGCTTGAATCCGGACGCTTTGCCGTTGGCTGGTGCGAACAGGCAAAGGTGCTGGGGGCTCAAGTCGAGGTTCTCAACGCACCCGAGAGGGGACCGATTGACCCTGATGCCGTCGAGGAGCGGCTGCGCGCTGACAAGAATCACACCATCAATGCGATTTTGGCCGTTCAGGTCGATACCGCCTCGGGAGTCTGGAACGATATTGCCGCCATCAGCCGGGCCATCAAGGCCGCCGGACACCCGGCACTGTTCATGGCTGACTGCATCGCTTCGATCGGCTGTGTGGAATATCTCATGGATGAATGGGACGTGGATGTAACCGTTGGTGGCAGCCAGAAGGGATTGATGGTTCCGCCGGGCCTTGGCATGGTCTGGGCTAATGATAGGGCAATGGCAGCGCATAAGCGAGCTGACATGCGCACACCCTACTGGGACTGGACAGCGCGCATGTCCAAAGAGGGCCACTACAAGCGCTACTGCGGCACTTCGCCGGTCCAGCATATTTACGCAATGCGCGCCGCACTCGACATGATTGCCGAGGAAGGCCTCGAAGCGATCTGGCAGCGGCACGAGGTCTTCGCCAATGCCGTGCGCTCGGCAATCGAAGCCTGGTCAGCCCCGGGCGGACTGGAGTTTAATATCCTCGACCCTGCGCACCGGTCAAATTCTACCACCACGGTCCTCAGCGGCTCAATCGACGCTCCGCGCCTGTGCGACATCTGCGAAAACCAGGCCGGACTGATCCTGGGAGTTGGCTTGGGGATCCTGGCGGACAGCTCTTTCAGGATTGGCCATATGGGGCACATGAACCCTCCCATGCTGCTGGGAACGCTTGCCACTGTTGAAGCCGCACTACAGGCGATGGACGCCCCTATGGGCGCTTCGGGCGCGGCAGCCGCTGCGTCGGTTATCGCGGATGCGTTGAAGGCGTGATGAATGGCAATTGAAAAAGGCGAAAAGCAATGGCAGTAATGAATTCAATCTCACTCACCCGGAGCCTTGGTCTTCATCGCCAGGGCATGCACCGCGCCGTTGAGTTCGATTGAGAGTGCCTCGTTCACCAGCCGGTGGCGATCTACTCTGGACAGCCCGGCGAATTTGTCAGATACGATCTCAACCCGGAAATGGCTTTCTCCCGTGCCCGGTGACCCCGCATGGCCAGCGTGGCGGTGGGAATCATTTTCAACCTGAAGAATGAGCGGAGTAAAAGCATCCGTTAGCTTTTCCCTGATAGTCTGTTCGATGCTCATATCCGTCTCCACTAAAAAAACCTGCACGTAAAAACCCTTAACATGCAAACTGTCAAGCTTGTTTCCGATAACCCAAATCACCATACTTAGCGACTCATGAAACTGAACTCGAAATATTTCGACTGCATCCGGGTCAAGCCTGAAGAGGACCGGACTCTGCAGGAAGAGACCCCGACCTGTGAATGGCCGGGCTGCCGCCGTCCTGGCGAACACCCTGCCCCGAGGGGCCGTGGACGCGAGGGGCAGTATTTCAATTTCTGCACTGTGCATGTGCGCGAGTACAACAAGTCATACAATTATTTCAACGGCATGAGCGATCAGGATGTGGCCGAATTCCAGAAGGCCAACCTCACCGGACACAGGCCAACCTGGTCCGTGAGCACCAATGGCCGCAAGCGCGCAGGTGAAAACAGCACCGGGCGCAAATCAGCCGGTTTCAAGCACGGAATGGCCTTTGAAGACCCGTTTGGCGTGCTGGGCCGCGCTACCGGGGCTGAAGGGCCACAAGAGCATGAATCGGCAAAACCGATCCGAAAGGCCGAGCGCAAATGCCTTCGCGCGCTGGATCTGGATGCGAGTGCATCTCGCAATGACATCAAGACTCGCTTCAAACTCCTGGTGAAACGGCACCACCCCGACCACAATGGCGGCGACCGCCGGTCAGAGGATAAGTTGCGCGAAGTGATCCAAGCCTATAATTATCTGAAAGAAGCTGGCCTCTGCTAGGTTCCAGCACTACATTCCGGGCGCGCCCGGGCAGATATAATCAATTGGACATCCTACAATGACAGTTGCAAGTGAAGGTGACGCCACAGCCGTGCCCGATATGTCTGTTTCGGTCCGGCAGGTTTTCGGCATCGATTCAGACCTCGAGGTACCGGCCTATTCGCAGATAGAAGAACATGTTCCAGAAGTCGATCCGGATTATTTGTTCAACAAAGATGTGACACTCGCTATCCTCGCCGGCTTCAAACACAACCGGCGGGTCATGGTCCAGGGCTATCACGGCACAGGCAAATCCACCCATATCGAGCAGGTTGCAGCCCGGCTGAACTGGCCCTGCATACGCGTCAATCTCGACAGCCATGTGAGCCGCATAGATCTCATCGGCAAGGACGCGATTGTCATCAAGGACAATATGCAGGTGACGGAGTTCCGGGAAGGTATCCTGCCCTATGCCCTGCAATCGAACACGGCACTCGTATTCGATGAATACGACGCAGGGCGTCCCGACGTGATGTTTGTCATCCAGCGTGTGCTCGAGGTAAAGGGACGTCTGACCCTGCTGGACCAGTCCAAAGTCATCCACCCGCACCCTTATTTCCGGCTGTTCTCGACGACCAACACCATTGGCCTTGGCGATACCAGCGGGCTGTATCACGGCACCCAGCAAATCAACCAGGGCCAGATGGACCGCTGGAACATCGTCACCGTGCTCAACTATCTGCCACATGATGATGAAGCCAATATCGTGCTGGCCAAGGCCAAGAGTTACCAGAACGAAGAGGGTCGCAAGACGGTCGGCAACATGGTGCGGGTCGCGGACCTGACCCGCTCAGCCTTCATCAACGGCGATCTCTCGACGGTGATGAGCCCCCGCACGGTGATAATCTGGGCGGAGAATGCAGAGATTTTCGGTGACATAGGGTTCGCCTTCAACCTCACATTCCTGAACAAATGTGACGAGTTGGAGCGCGGTCTGGTGGCGGAATTTTACCAGCGCTGCTTCGGTGAGGAATTGCCGCAATCCACGGCCAATGTCGCGTTGAGCTAAAGCTCAATCAGAATAGTGGGAACCGGTTTTCAGATAAATTGGGCGAATAACTAAAAGTTTTTCCAAGGCAAGGACCCATGGTGTCCACACCCAAAGGCAAAGATGCACCCGCGGAACCGTTCAAGCGCGCGCTGGCGGCTGCCACGCGCTCAATTGCCGGTGACGACGAGATGCAAGTGGTATTTGGCTCCGACGCGCCGGGCCTCAACGATCATGTTGCCCGCCTGCCCGAACCCTCGCGCAAGCCGGACCTGCAGGAAATCGCCACCATCAGGGGACATGCGGATTCGCTCGCCCTCAGGGCGGCCTGCCATGATGAAAAGCTGCACCGCAAGCTGGCCCCGCCCACGGGAAGTGCACGCACGGTGTTCGAAGCCGTTGAGCGCGCCCGCATTGAGTCAATTGGTGCGCGTGCCATGTCAGGCATGGCGCAGAATTTGAGCGCCAAGATCGAAAGCCAGTATGCGCGCAGCACCTACCAGGACATTTCCGATCGCGAACAGGCCCCGCTGGACGAAGCGCTGGCGCTGATGGTGCGCGAGCGGCTGACCGGGGAAGCGCCGCCGGAAAAAGCCCAACCCGTCGTCGATATCTGGCGCTCGTGGATCGAGGAGCGTGCCGGGGATGCCATCTCGCGCATGGATGAGCAGATAAATGACCAGGCGGCTTTTGGTCGTCTTATACGTGATCTGCTCTCCTCGCTTGACCTGAGCGAGGAGTTCGACCCTTCCGACCAGGAAGATGGCGAGGAAGACGATGCCGACAGCCAGGATTCTCCAGCCGATGGCGGCGACGATGAAGAGGGTGCTGAACAGGGTGAACAGCGTGGCGACGAACAGGGACTTGGTGAGGGCGAGGGTGGCGAAGAGATGGACATGGCCGATCTGGATGCGCTCGACCAGATGGACGGCGAGGCGGAAGGCGATGGCCAGCCCCAGGACGCGCCACCACACCGGCCCAACCTGTCGGTGCTCGATGATCCGGGCGCGTTCGGCTACAAGGTCTATAGCCAGGCACATGACGAAACCCTCAATGCCGAGGATTTGTGCGATGCGGACGAGCTGGAACGCCTGCGCGCCTTTCTAGACAAGCATCTGCAAAGCCTGCACGGGGCGGTCTCCCGGCTCGCCAACCGCCTGCAACGCAAGCTGCTGGCCCAGCAGAACCGCGGATGGGATTTTGACCTGGACGAAGGAATGCTGGATCCGGCCAGGCTGACACGGGTGATCATCGACCCGATGCACGCGCTCTCCTTCATGCAGGAACGCGACACCGATTTCCGGGACACTGTTGTGACCCTGCTGCTGGACAATTCCGGCTCCATGCGCGGACGGCCGATCATGGTCGCGGCCTGCTGCGCGGACATTCTTGCGCGCACCCTGGAGCGCTGCGGTGTGAAGGTGGAAATTCTCGGCTTCACCACGCGTGCCTGGAAAGGCGGGCAAAGCCGTGAAAAGTGGCTCTCCGATAACAAGCCGGCCACGCCAGGACGGCTCAATGATTTGCGTCATATCATTTACAAGCCCGCCGACGCTCCGTGGCGGCGCGCTCGCCGCTCGCTGGGGCTAATGATGCGCGAGGGGCTGCTGAAAGAAAATATCGACGGTGAAGCACTTGCATGGGCCCATAACAGGTTGCTCGCGCGGCCCGAACAACGGCGCATCCTGATGATGATCTCCGACGGCGCACCGGTGGATGATTCCACGCTTTCGGTCAACTCAGGTTCCTATCTGGAGCAGCATCTGCGCCAGGTCATCGAGGAGATTGAAACGCGCTCACCGGTGGAACTCATCGCCATAGGTATCGGCCATGACGTCACCCGCTATTACCGCCGCGCTGTCACCATTACCGATGCGGAAGAGCTCGCCGGCGCAATGACTGACAAGCTTGCTGAGCTGTTCGAGGAAGGCAATAGCGCCCGGGCTGGCAGGCCTGCGCGCGGGTCTCGGCGGCTGCATTGAACATGGCGCACATGCATCGCGCGGCCCTGACCCTGTTGACCACACTTTGCGCACTCGCCGTGCTCGGGGACTCCCCCAGCCAATCGAAGCCCATCAAACCTCTACCTGACAACCAGGCAATCAAGATCAGGTCAGAGCAGGTCTTGTTTGACCGGGACAAACCGCGCAAAACCCGGTTCAGCAAGCTGGAATGGCTTGGCACCCTGAAGCTCACCTCGCCCTCCCCATATTTCGGAGGCTATTCCGGCCTCGTGCTGGACAAGACCGGCACCATGTTGCTCGCCGTCTCCGACAAGGGGAGTTGGCTGAGCGCCCGGCTCAGATATCACGAAGGACGACTGGAAAAGTTGACAGAGGCAATAATCGGACCGTTGCGCGGCATCAATAGAAACCCACTGAAGGGAAGAAAATCCGTCGACGCTGAAGCCATCGTGATGAAACAGTCCGGCAGCGTGACCGGCACGGCCTTTATCGCTTTCGAGCGCAGACATCGTATCGCTGTTCACAAGGTCACCAGGAACGGGATTGGTCCCGCAAAACGGCATCTCAAGCTCCCTGCACGAGTAAAATCAGTCAAGGGGAATACTGGACTTGAGGGCCTCGCCTCAGTGCGCTCCGGTCCATTGAAGGGGGCCCTGCTCGCCTTCACCGAGGAATATCTGGACGGTGAGGGCGATCATATCGGCTGGCTGATCGGCGGGCCAAAACCGGGCATGATCACCTTCAAGCGGCGCGGCGGATTTGCAATCACTGATCTGGCCAGTTTGCCCGGCGGCGATGTGGTTGTGCTCGAGCGGCGCTTTCGCTTTACCGAGGGCGTCAAGATGCGCCTGCGCCGCATCGCTGTGAAAGATATCAAAGCGGGCGCAAGACTGGATGGAAAGGTTCTCCTCAAAACCGACAATTTGCGCGAAATTGACAATATGGAAGGGCTGGCGATTCACAGGGACGGGCAGGGACGCACCATCCTGACCCTGCTCTCGGATAACAATTTCAACAAGACCTTCCAGCGCACCCTGCTGATGCAGTTTGCGATCGTGGAGTAGTCCGCTTTTCCCACGAACGCGGAAATAAATTCTCAGGACCAATACCGCCCACTTTTTGCCAATAGCGGCCAGGTTATCCATGCAGTGCAATTACGACAATTCCCACCACCAGAAGCCCTGCGGCCAGTAAGCGCCTCACCATTGCGGCTTCATTAAGGAACAGGCCTCCCAGCGCAACCGAAATCGGGATGGAGAACTGACGCATTGTAGTGACGGCGGCCACGTCAGCTCCGCTCTGATAAGCGAGCAGGATCATATAATAGGATGCGTAAGCCATGAAGCCGGGCAGCAAATGAATCAGGGATATGCTGGGTTTGTGCGTCACAACGAACTGTTCATTCGTGCGTCGCCGCAGCCACAAAAGAGCGTAAACGGGTACCAATAGACCGTCGACCACGAACATCTGCGCCTGCGGCGTGATTGTCTCCATCATGCGCGCATCAGCGAGTGAATAAATACCCGCGCCAGACATGGCCAATAGTGCGAGAACAAGCGTGCCCGGGTCCTCAAGGAAATGCGTGCCACGCCGATAGAGAAGCAGAAAGCCACCCACCACCGCCATGGCAATGCCAATGATGATAACCAAAGGATAGGTCTTCCCGAGGAAGAGCACGCTGGCCGCAACGACGAAAACCGGCGAAGCGCGGATAATCGGGTAATACGCAGAGAGGTCCCCACGTCTCAGCGTTGCTGTCAGGCAGATGCCATAGAGAAGTAAACCGCTAACCGAAAAAGCCACGAGTGGCAGGACGTCCAGGACTGATGTGAAATCAACGCCTTCGTAAATTCCATGCACGAGAGCACACAAGGACATCGTTGCAGTCAGCAACAGGAAGCCAAGTTGCGGATCAGGATTTTTTTTAAGCAGCAGGTTCCAAACCGGGTGGATTACAGCGGAGACCAGCACCAGTAACACGATATTCAAATCCATTGACTCGTCTCCGACGCTTCAAACTGCCCTAACTCTCACCTGTACTACGAGACGCTGCCAATTCACCCTGCAGGGTCCGGTTCATCAAATTTATCGCGAAAAATGCGGCGATCTCCTTGACCCGACCTGTTCTCTTTTTTACCGAACCCGATTCGTGAATTGCGCCAAAGCCATTTGAAAATGTGCAGGTGCCAGCTCTTTGGTATCGGGTGCACCGGATTGGGCGGTGAGGACGCAATCGGCTCGCCCCAGCGGTCGCGAACAATGCGCTGGCCGACCCGACGATTCATGGCTGCTCCAACTCCAAACCAAGCGATAACTTCGTGAGAACCCTTCATGTGTTGCTGGACATTTTTGTACACAAATTGGCGTAATTCAAAGGAATTGTCTTCATGAATATCATGAGATATCATTCATGTTATCCATGCCTGATCATCTACCACCACTTGCGGCTTTGCGCGCGCTCGAATCCGCCGCCCGCCACGGCAGCTTCACCCGTGCCGCGGAAGAGCTGAACGTAACGCAGAGCGCTATTAGCCATCAGATCCGCCATCTGGAGGCCCTCTGGGGCCTTGAGCTCTTCGCACGCGACGCGCGTCCGCTTGCCCTGACCAAAAGCGGCGCAGCGCTGGCGCCGGTTGCCCGCGACTTCTTCGCGCGGCTGTCGACGACCCTGGAGGGCTTGCGCGTCGAAGACACACGGGGTGCCCTCAAGATCAGCACGCTCGAAACCTTCGCGGTGACCTGGCTGGTGCCACGGCTCAGTGATTTCCGCGAGCGCCACCCTGAGATCGATGTCTGGATCTCGACAAAGGACCGTTTGGTTGATTTCGCGATCGAGGATGTCGATTTGGGAGTACGGTATGGCCGTGGCGTCTACCCCGGGCTGCACAGCACCCTGTTGCTGCGTGAATATGTCTTCCCGGTCTGCAGCGAGCAGTTCGTGAAACGCTTTGGCATGCCGGAAAGTCCAGCCGACCTGGCGCGTTTTCCCCTGCTGCTGATCCACGACGATGTGTCCAGTTCTCAATGGGATACCTGGCGTGCTGCCGCCGGCGCGCCGGATCTGCCACTTGATCAGGGTCCGCGCTTTCCCAACTCGAATATGGCCCTGCAAGCGGCGATTGCGGGCCAGGGAGTGGCGCTGGTACGCAGTGCGCATGTGGAAGGTGATCTGAGCGCGGCTGGCCTGGTGCGCCTGTTCGACGTGCATTGCCCGGCCGATTCGGCCTATTACCTGGCCTGCCAGGAAGGGACGCAAACGCGCCCTCGGATTGCCGCCTTCCGCGACTGGATCCAAGCCGAGGCTGCCCGGTCACAGAAGAAGTATGACCAGGAGGTTGAGTCAATAGAAGGCCTGCCACCGGGCAGATGACGCTTAGGGTCATAAGCGGAAATCAATCACACCCAATCACGATGTCCGCATTAGCCCCGAAAGAGGCTGGATTGTCCTCTTAGCGCCAAAAGCTGACATTGGGCGTCAGTTAGAGACGAGCCTTTACTGAGCCTTTTTGAGCTTCCTGAGATTGATCTTTGCCAGCGTTGCAAATGTCCCTTTGGGGAACTGGTCTAGGTAGGCTTGAAACATAGCTGGATCATCAGAGTCCTTGACGCTGTTCCAGAAGCTGAGTTCCATTTCTTGCGACGTGTTGGTTTTCGTTCTTTTTGGGTCACCAGCTTTATTTTGAGCAGCACTTTCGGTCTTTTTGGATATGGCCCCAAGACGCTTCAGGCCTTTCTTGCTCTCTTCAATAGAGGGGTCCAGTGCGAGAGCCTTCCGGAAATCGGCGATGGCCTTGTCTTTTTGGCCAATCATTTCGTAAATGTGGCCACGTGTATCATAGGCGCTGGCATATTTCGGGGACAATTCAATCGCCCGATTTGCATCAGGCAGGCCCTCAGCAGCCTTACCCCACTTGAAATAAGCCCAAGCGCGATCGTTGTAAGGAGATGCTTCATTGGGCTGTAATTCGATTATCCTGTCATAGTCAGCGATGGCACGCCTATAGTCGCCTTTCTCCTCAAAAATCTCGGCGCGAGATGAATAGATATCAGAGTCTTTCGGATCGAGATCAACAGCTTTATCGAAATCTGCAATAGCCTTGTCGTGCTTGCCCATTGCTAAATACACTTCGCCGCGGGTCAGATAGCCAAATGCATCTTTCGGATATGTCTGAATAAACCTGTCGAAATCTGTGATTGCCTCTTTGTACTTTTGCAGAAACAGGTATGACGTACCACGGCTAGCGAGCGCTTGTTCATGGTCCTCGTCTTCTTCCAGTGCCTTCGTAAAATCCGCGACCGCCTTTTCGTACTTGTCAATCTCAAAATAAGAGTTGCCGCGACCATAATAGGCTATCAACTTTCCATGGCTGGACAGATCAAGGGTCATCCCCTTGCTGAAATCCGAGATTGCCTTCTGATAATCCTCGGCCCTGCGATGGTGATTGCCCCGGTTCAACCAGAATGAGGGGCCTTCAGGATCGCTCGCAATTGCCTTGCTTCTGTCCTTGAGAGCCTTTTCAACATCGCCGCGATCTTCATGGATGTTTGCCCTGTCATTGTATGCCCAAGCAAGGCTGGGATCAGTTTCAATAGCCTTGGAAAATTCAGCTAAGGCCCGATCCTGGTCGTCCTTTTCAGAGTAAATGTTCCCTCGCAAACGGTAGGACTCAGCATCTTTGGGATTGATCTCAATTGCCTTGGAAAAATCAGCCAGAGCACGATCATAATCTTCCTTGGCGTATAAAACCTTGCCGCGCTTCCGGTAGGGCGCTGCTTTTTTTCCGCGGAGCAAAATCAATATCGAATAGTCGGCAAACGCGAGGTCGTACTCTCCCTGCTCCTTGTAGATTTTACCCCGATGCTCATATGCATCAGAAGTTTTGGGATTGATCTTTATCGCTTTGGTGAAATCAGCGATCGCAAGGTCATTTTTTTCTTTCGTGTAGTACATTATTCCTCGGTTATTGTAGCTGAGGAAGTCTTTCGGGTAGGTCTTGATAGCTTGCGTGAAATCGGAGATGGCACGGTCATCCTCATCATTCAGCCCATACGCTTTGCCGCGATTGTTGTATGCCGCGGAGCGGTTTTCTCTCGTCTCCCGCTTGCCTCTTTTGAGTATCTGGGTGCACCCCTTGATGACCCTGGCATAATCTTCGCTTACGCAGTCATCCCAAGCGTCAGCTTTCGCCAAAGTTGGAACATGTAGGAACGCTGTCAGAATTAACAAAATACGCAGCATCAGGTCCCTCTCATCGGTCATAATCCGTTGCTGCAAGTCTATATGTAGGGAAGACGTATTGTCACGGTGTGGCTGGGCCTTGAACGTCCACTTTGCACCTTAAAGCATCCATGGCTAACCATCGCTCTCTTCCCTTCTCCCCTCTTTCTGCTAGTCTCACCCTCCGCTCTATGTGTGGCTAGGGTTCCGCTGACATTGCATGTCGCAAAACAGGTCTGGACCGAGCGCCACGAAAAGCCGCGATCTAAAACACGTGGCAGACACCTTAAAGACGAGAAAGCTAGGGGGGATAGGCGGGTGCAATTTTGCACGGCCCTGATCCATGTCTTTAAGGGTATCCCATGACCCCTCTCGCCCTCGCCCTCGTGCTCACCGCCGCCTGTTGTCACGCGACCTGGAATTTTCTCGTCAAGCAGGTCAATGGTGGACCGGAACTGGTCTGGCTGTTCTCGGTTATTTCCATCGTCCTCTATCTCCCGGTCGCAATCTGGATTTTCGTCGTTGAGCAACCAGTCCTTGGCTTGAACGAAATCGGCTTTTGCATCGTCGGTGCCGCACTGCATCTGGCATATTTCCTGCTGCTCCAGCAGGGCTACCGGAAAGGCGACCTTTCACTTGTCTACCCCACGGCCCGGGCAACGGGTCCGTTGCTTTCTACCGGCTTTGCCGTGGCGTTTCTGGGGGAACATCTGACCTGGCCGATTTTTCTGGGCGGATTGGCAATCGTTGTCGGGGTTGTGTTCCTTACTGGCGGGTTCAGACATGGCGTGCGAAATCTCACGAGTTCTCTGGCATTTGGCCTCGGCGCCGGGTTTCTGATTGGCAGCTACACCGTCTGGGATGCCTACATCGTGAAGGTGCTTCTGGTGCCGCCATTGCTGCTCGACTACACATTCAGCCTGATGCGCGCTGGTGCGCTGGCGCCTTACGCCTGGCGCCGCAGGGACCTGGTCAGGGCCCAGTGGCGGGATCATCGCAAGGCCGTACTCGGTATCGCGGTGTTCAACCCGCTCGCCTATATCCTCGTTCTTGTCGCACTCACCTTCACGCCGGTAGTCTACGTCGCACCGGCGCGTGAGGTGAGCGTTCTCATCACCGTCATGATCGGCACATTGGTTCTGGGTGAAGGAGATTTCAGATCGCGCATGGGCTGGGCCCTGCTCATTCTTGCCGGAATGATGTTGCTGTCATTGTCGTGAAACACATAACGCCAACGCTGTAAGGCTCAGCGAATCTGCTAAGCTTGTCCAGATGGGGAACCCGCTTTGATACGGCTCGCACAGGCACAACTGCAGAAGAAACTGCTGCCGGGCACGCAACCCGCTCCGGCCGCAAAGACTCCGCCTGTATCTCCCGAGGAAATGACTCCACCGGAAACGAAGACCGCCGTGGTTCCGGAATTCGATCTTGAGAAAATTTTCGTCGACATATCGGATAGCGTCCTTGGCACTATCGACGCGTTGGCCACGCCCTGGGCATTCCTGCAGTTGCTGGTGGTTCTGGCGTGTTTCGGCATCGCCAAGCTTATTTCAACTCAGCTCACGCCTGTATTTGAAGAGCAGTTGAGGGGCATCGAATCCCAACCGCAGTTACAGCGCACGCTGGTGATTCCGCTGAGGCGGCTGACCTGGATCCTGTTCGCGCTGTTTTTATGGATAGCGGCTTATCTGCTGCGCGAGGTGACATGGCCGAGCCGGGGCTATTATGTCGGCCTGGCCGCGACACTGGCCGTGGTCGGGATCATCATCTCTGTGATCTCCCGTTTCATCCGCAACCGCTCTCTGGCGACACTGTTCACCTACACCGCCTGGGCCATTGCCGGGCTTCATATTATTGGGCTGCTCAACCAAACGCTCCTCGCGCTCGATGCAGCGGCATTCTCGATTGGCGAGTTTCGTCTTTCCATGCTGGCGGTAATGAAGGCGATTTTGTTTCTCACCGTCCTCATCTGGCTCGCCACGATCACCGGAAATTTCCTGGAACGGCGCCTGCGGCAGAACGAGGACCTGGCGCCGGCACTTCAGGAGCTACTCACCAAATTCATTAAATTCACCCTGCTGACCATCGCCGTGCTCGGCACGATTTCAGCGGTCGGCCTCGATCTCACGGCACTGACAGTGTTTTCCGGCGCGCTTGGTCTGGGCATAGGTTTTGGCCTCCAGAAGATCGCGTCGAATATCATCAGCGGCATCATCATCCTATCGGACCGCTCGATCAAACCGGGCGATGTCATATCGCTTGGCGATACCTTTGGCTGGATCAACTCGCTCAACTCCCGCTACGTGTCGGTCATCACCCGTGATGGAGTTGAATATCTGATTCCGAATGAGAGTTTCGTTTCGGAACAGGTTGTCAATTGGTCTTACTCCAACAGGAATATCCGCCTCGAGATCAAGTTTGGCATCGGTTACGACGCCGACCCGCATATGGTGAAAAAAATCGCGGTTGAGAATGTGTTGAGTCTTGACCGCGTTCTGGAACGTCCTGCGCCCGTCTGTCACATCGTCGGTTTTGGCGACTCTTCCATCGATTTCGTTCTGCGTTTCTGGATCCGCGATCCCAAGAACGGCCTGACCAATATCCGCGGCGACGTGTTTCTCGCCCTGTGGGACGCCTTCAAGAAGTACGGTATCGAAATCCCCTACCCGCACCGCCAGCTTATTTTCCCGGCCAATAAGGAGGCGGGGCCGGTAATAGAAAAATCCGCCAAAGCCACACCGAAGAGTCGCCGGTCAGCGTCAGCGCGCTCAAAGGCAAAATGACATTAGATACCAAGTGGGATGATGCGGTTTTAGTATTTTCTGAAAATCAGTGAAAAATTGTTTGCCGGCATCTCCTGTGCCTGCTCCGGGTGTAACCCGCTTTTTTCAGCTGCATGTTCCACCTCGCCCATATCGCGCACACCCCATTCCTCGTTTTGATCCTTCAGCCACTTCTCGAACTTGATATTACTAGGGGCTGTATGGGCGCCGTCCTTGCGATAAGGGCCGTAGAGATATAGCAATCCGCCCGGCACCAGCAATTCTCCCGCGCCACGCAGCAAACCCAGCGTCACCGACCAGGGCGCGATATGAACAAGGTTGATCGCCAAAACTGCGTCGAGCGGACCCTCGAGCGGCTCTTGCCACCTGGCGCAGGTCACATCGAGATCGAGAGGCGGTGCGAGATTCTCCAGCGCGGCTTTTTCCCTCCACGCAGAGATACTGTCCCGGGCATGCTCATCCGGGTCGCTTGGAGTCCAGTCGATACCGGGAAAGGACTTTGCAAAAGCAGCCACATGCTGGCCGGACCCGCTGGCAATCTCCAAGACGCGGCCGCTCCGTGGGAGACAAGTTCCCAGCACTTCCAGAATGGGCGTTAAATTGCGTCCAACCGAAGGAGATTGCAGGAGGTGTGGGTCTGGAGAAGTCAGGAGGCCGAGGCTTGCGCTTTTTCAACCAGCCGTTTGATACGACGTGCTTTCAGCGACAAATCACCCGCCTTGGCCTTGTTCAGGAATGCATCAAGCCCGCCACGATGCTCAACTGTGCGAATTGCATTGGCGCTAACGCGCAGCCGTATGGAACGGCCGAGGACATCGCTCAGCAAGCTGGTGTTACACAGATTGGGCAAAAAGCGCCGGCGGGTCCTGTTATGCGCATGAGAGACATTGTTGCCTGTCATGACTGCCTTGCCTGTAAGTTCGCAAACCCGGGACATGAAAATGCTCCTGAAAAGTCAATAATTGTCTGAAGTAACCGAAGGCGCGATGATATACGGCCCTGGCGTACAGCCGTCAAGGTGAGCGCGTACGTGCGAGCGCAATGTTTGTGCCTTGGGCTGAACTGTTGCAGTCTGGAACACGTGCTAACACATAATTGACGAATTCAAGCAATAACCAAGGCAGTTCCATGGCGCACGCGGGCAGCCCTTAAGATGCGATATCTTTCCATGCAGGTTCCAATCATTGTCAGGAAGGCAAGAACCCTTGCGGTCGCTGCGCCGATCTTGCTGGCTGGAGTGAGCCTGCCCGCACCCGGCTCGCAGGATCTCTCTGCGGCCGCCCTGCACACGCGTTTCGCCGCCGTTTACTCCATACGTTTCGCAGGGATAACACTTGGCAAGTTCGAGGTGTGGTCGAATCTGAATGACGACAGCTACTCGATGCGCGCCAAGGGCGGTCTAAAATTCATCACCGGCCTGCTGTTCGAGATCAAGGGCGGCACTACAACGACTGGCGCGGTGACCAAGAATGGACCGATACCCTCATCCTTCGCGTTCGACTTCAAGACCAAGAAGCACAGGGGTGAACTTGCCATGATGTTCGATGGCAACGCGGTCTCGCACATCATGGCCAAGCCGCCATTTGTCGAAAACCCAAAAGACATCCCCATCACCCCGGCGCATGTCAAAGGTGTTCTCGACCCCCTGAGCGCCATGTTTTTCACTGCCAAGACGGGGAAGCAAAATGCCGACGGATCAATATGCCCCTCGCGCATCCCCGTTTTCGACGGAAAGCAGCGCTTCGATTTGCTTCTGTCCCACAAGAAAACCGTCAAGGTCAAAAAGAAACGCGGCAAGGGTAAGTTTCGCGGCATAGCGGTTGTATGCCAGATAAAATATGTCCCCATCGCCGGCTACAAGCCGAGCAACGCAGGGGTCAAATTCATGTCGGCGACCGACGACATCGAGGTTTGGCTCATCAAAGTGCCCAATAATGATATGTATGTGCCTTACCATGTGAGCATCCCGACACCCTATGGCACGGCGTCCGCCACCTCGACCGCCTTCAATGTCGAAGTTCCAGGGCAAAAGAAAATCACCGTCATCCACTGACGTCCATAATATCACTCCAGCACACGGATTAAGACTATCCCCCGCCAGGGGCTCTCTGGCGGTGTTTTGCTCTGGTTAAAAGTTAACGCGAGAGCTCCAAAATCAACATCTTGTAGGGAACAGGCCGCGAATATTAACACTCTCCTGATTCGGACCCGGTTCGTTCGCGGTCTCTTCGAATTATTAACATCCCTGCTCAAACCAAGGGTGGTCATGGCCCCTCTCATATGTTTCATACTGGACAGCCTGTTAACAAACTGGGGATAATTTCTTGCTGTCCAGCATGGTGTCAGGAGTGCGTTTGGTTTCAGTGTCCTGCCTTCCACACAACATGTCGTAGTGAACGAAAATCGAATCTTTGCGAGTCAGCGATTCGGACAGGGTTCGTTCTGGAATCGTTCCATTTATTAATGCCGCTACCTGTTTTAGCCCTCAAAAGTGCAGTATCCAGCGCTTTTCCTGTTTTCTAGGGTCATCGCTATGAGTGATTTCTTCTCCCGGGACGATGACCATCACGACCGCGGCGTTACTGCGGTTCTCGGCCCCACCAACACCGGCAAGACGCATCTGGCCATCGAGCGGATGCTCGGCCATGAGAGCGGAATGATCGGATTGCCGCTCCGGCTGCTGGCGCGCGAGGTTTACGACAAGGTGGTGAGAAGCGCCGGTGCGGCTAATGTGGCTCTCATCACGGGCGAGGAAAAAATCCTGCCCCCCAGGCCGCGCTATTACGTGTGCACGGTCGAAGCGATGCCACGAAACATCGAGGTAGCCTTCCTTGCTGTGGACGAGGTGCAACTCGCCGCAGATGCCGAACGCGGTCATGTTTTTACGCGCCATCTGCTACACGCACGCGGCACATCGGAAACACTGCTGCTGGGCGCGGCGACCATAAAGGGCGCGATTATAGATTTGCTGCCCGGAGCAAACATCATCTCCCGCCCGCGCCTCTCCAAGCTCACTTATGCGGGACAGAAGAAAATTTCGCGCCTGCCGCGCCGCTCTGCAATCCTCACCTTTGCCGCCAATGAAGTCTACGCCATCGCCGAGCTGGTGCGGCGCCAGCGGGGCGGCACTGCGGTGGTGCTGGGCGCGCTTAGCCCCAAAACCCGCAACGCCCAGGTCGAGCTTTACCAGAATGGCGAAGTGGACTTTCTCATTGCGACCGACGCCATCGGCATGGGGCTCAATCTCGATATCGACCATGTGGCCTTCTCTTCGATGCACAAATTTGACGGCCAGCAACACCGCGAATTGACAAACGCAGAAATTGGACAGGTTGCAGGGCGGGCCGGGCGGCATCTCAATGATGGCACATTTGGCGTGACCGGAAAGGTTGAGCCATTCGATCAGGCCCGGGTTGCAGCACTCGAAGCGCATGAGTTCGAGCCGGTCAAGGTGCTGCAATGGCGCAATGGCAATCTGGATTTCGCTTCCATTCAGCGTCTTAAAGAGAGCCTGCGGGTTACCCCGGACGAGCCAAGACTGACACGGGGGCGCATGGTCGACGACCTTCTGGCGCTGGAAAATGTTTCCAGGGATGAAAATATACAGGCGCTGACGGGAGGACCGGCAGCGGTCGCCCGGCTATGGGAAGTGTGCGGAATTCCGGACTACAGGAAGATCTCCGCTACTGACCACGCCGAGCTCGTGACCTGGCTTTTCGGGTATCTGATGAGTGATGACGGGTACGTTCCCGAGGACTGGTTTGCCGAACAGGTGCACCATTTAGAGAATACCGAAGGCGGCATCGACACGCTCGCCAACCGCATTTCGCACATTCGGACATGGACTTTTGTCTCACACCGCTCCGACTGGCTTGCTGATCCAAAGCATTGGCAGGAGCGCACCCGTGCAATAGAAGACAAATTGTCAGATGCTCTGCACGAGCGCCTGACCCAGCGTTTCGTTGACAGGCGCACCAGTGTGCTGATGAAACGGCTGCGCGACAAGGATACGCTGAATGCGGAAATTGAAGCAGATGGAGCTGTCTATGTTGAAAGGCACTTTGTTGGCCGGCTGGATGGTTTCAGATTCTCACCTGATAAAAGTGCCGACGGCATACATGGCAAGGCGGCAAGACATGCGGCGGCAAAGGTGATGGCCGAGGAATTTGCGGAACGTGCTAAACGCCTGATCGAAGCCAAGGCTGAAGAATTTAAGCTGACGCGTACCGGCCAGATCATGTGGGAGGGCGCAGAAATTGCCCGGCTGGAGCCAGGCGAAAGCGTGCTGAAACCCGCCATTGCCATCCAGAGCGATGAAAATCTCAGCTCACCCGATGCGGACCGGGTCCTGGGAAAACTCTCCGAATGGCTGAAAGCAGAGTTAGATGAGCGTCTCAAACCCCTCATTGAGATGGACGCGGCTGAAGATTTATCCGGCCTGGCGCGTGGTGTGGCATTCCAGCTGATTGAAAATCTAGGCGTGTTGAAGCGTGACGATGTGGCCGACGATATCCGCCAGTTGGACCAGGAGGCACGTGGCCAGCTGCGCCGCTTCGGTGTGCGCTTTGGCGCTTACAACATATTCATGCCCGCACTTCTGAAGCCGGCAGCCAATGACCTGGTGGTCCTTCTGTGGGCTCTGCAACATGCGAACAAGCACTCAATGGAAATTGCAACGCTTCCCGAACCTCCGCGCGAGGGACTGACCTCGGCTGCTGCCGACCCCAAACTTGCCGAGGCCTTTTACCGGACCGCCGGGTATCATCATTGCGGCAAGCGCGTTGTGCGTATCGATATGCTGGAACGGCTTGCTGACATGATCCGCCCGCTGGTGTCATGGCGGCCGAAAAAGTCTCCCAAAGAGGAGGGCGGGGTTAAAACTGAAAGCGAGGTGCCGGAAGCCGGAACCGAGCAACCAAAAGAGAGCAAGCCGCCCGAAGCCGGGAAAGAGCAACCTGAAAAGACTGATAAACCAGAACAAAGCCCAATGCCTGAAGGCGCCACCGGCAATGGCGGTTTCCGGGTCACTCCGGACATGATGTCGATTGTCGGCTGCTCAGGTGAAGAATTTGCATCCGTGCTTAAAGTACTTGGGTTTCGTTGCCAGCGCCGCCCCCTTGCCGCTGTGACAAAGGGGGCTGCCAGTGATGCCAGTGATGCCAGTGTGGACGACAAATCAGCTGAAGCCACACCTCCTCATAACGATGAGACAAAAGTGCCGGACGAAACGCCCATGGATGAAATATGGCGTCCCAGGCGCAAGGCGCCACGCGGCATTAACCGAAAGGAGCGTGGGAGAAAACCACCATCCGCGAAAGACGTGGACCCGAGAGCTGGAAAAGACCGGGACAGGGGCAAACACTCAGCACCAGGCAGGGCAAAACCGCAAACCAGGCGTAAACCGCCCGAGAAACCCATCGATCCGGACTCTCCCTTCGCAGCTTTGAAGGACCTCAAACGTGACCTCGAAACCCGCGTCAAAGACGCCTAGCCCGGTTGAACGCCAGCGCCTCGACAAGTGGCTCTGGTTCACGCGTATTGCAAAAACACGGACATTAGCGACCCGGCTGGTCGAGACTGGCAAGGCCCGCGTTAACCGCACCCGCGTGACCAAGGCGAGCCGCATGGTGCACGCCGGTGATGTTATTACCCTGGTAATTCACGAACAGGTTCGGGTTCTCAAGGTGCTGGCCTGCGGGACGCGCCGTGGACCCGCGGCCGAAGCGAGTGAGCTTTACGAGGATATGAGCCCGCCCCCGGCGCGACACGAAACAGCCTCACGACCGCCCCCTTCTCCCGCGCAACGCGACAAGGGAGCCGGCCGCCCCACCAAACGCGACCGCCGGAAGATCCTTGCCTGGATATTCAATAAACAACCTTCAAAAGAATAGTGCTACTTCATGTCCCCTTAAGCGGCTTGAGCATGGATCATGATTGTACTACTAAGTCGCGCTGGCCCCACACGGCACACTTACGGGATTGCCCGACGCACCGCCAGCACGTGGCATCGACCGGAGACACTTGAATGACGTATATCGTCAACGAGAACTGCATTAAGTGCAAATATACCGACTGTGTAGAAGTGTGCCCCGTCGATTGTTTCTATGAAGGCGAGAACATGCTCGTCATCCATCCCGATGAATGTATTGATTGCGGCGTGTGTGAACCTGAATGCCCGGTTGAGGCGATCAAGCCCGATACTGAGCCGGATCTGGAGAAATGGTTAGAGGTCAACCGCGATTTTTCGGAAAAATGGCCCAATATCACGGCCAAGAAAGAGGCCCCGCCCAATGCCGACGATTTTGTCGAGGAAAAGGGCAAGTTCGACAAATACTTTTCTGATAAGCCTGGTGAAGGCGATTAGGGCTTTATTGAGGTATTCCATGTCACCCGGGTTTCACAGAAGCCGTTCGCGGAACATGAGTGCGTAAAAACCCAAGCGTAAGTGGGAATAACAGGCACATACTTCTGTTTCCGTATTAACCATATTCGCGCAATTGCAAGCGTGGAAACGATAATTCATCGCTCTGCTCATCCGCACCGCTTCCGATTTGGCTAAAAATGTGTTACATTGATGTTCGCAATGGCTCAGGCTGCCTTGGATTTGAAAAAACCGCCCCAATGGGCGGATTTTTTTTCGTCTCCCGGGAAAATGAGGCCGATCAAGCATTTGACCGGCACCAGAACCACTTAACTCGAAGCGGTCGCGTCATTGTAAAAGGAGTAACCGGACACAATATACCGGGAAATATCTCCTTGACCGAACAGGGGTGGCGGCTGAGATGACTGGTTTTTCCAGCCGACCTTCCTATGACTGCAGATGCGGGTGTCCCGAGGCAACGCGCGACAGTTCGTCTTGCGCGTTTGATGACCTGAGAATGAGAAAGAGAGCGTATGGCTGACAAGAAAAAACCCCAGCAGAGAAAAGGCTTTCGCACCAACGAGCAGATCGTCTATCCAGCGCATGGCGTTGGCCGGATTGTATCGATCGATGAAGAGGAATTTGCGGGAGCAAAGCTCGAACTTTTCGTAATCAACTTTGAAAAAGACAAGATGACACTGCGGGTCCCAACCGAGAAATCGGAGCGGGTGGGCATGCGCAAGCTGTCAGCGGACAAAGTTGTCAATAAGGCGCTGACGACGCTTAAAGGCAAAGCGCGGGTCAAGCGCACCATGTGGAGCCGCCGGGCCCAGGAATATGAAGCCAAGATCAATTCCGGTTCCCTTGTTCAGATCGCCGAGGTCGTGCGCGACCTTTATCGGTCTGAATCCCAGCCTGAGCAGTCCTATTCCGAACGCCAACTTTACGAAGCAGCACTTGACCGCATGGCTCGTGAAGTCGCTGCGGTGCAGAAACTTGACGAAGAAGGCGCCATCGCGAAGATTGATGAGGTCCTCTCCAAATCTGCCGCACGTACTGCGCAGGCCGCGCAGGAAAGTGAAGAAGCGAAGGCCGCGCAGGACAGTGATGAAGCGCAGGCAGCAGCCTGAACCGCCCCACTCTTAATACCAGCCAGTTGGATTAATAAGCCCGGTGCATTCGTTGCACCGGGCTTTTTCTTGTTTCTTGCCAATATTAGGTTTCCCGAAA
>JAJFHP010000045.1 GCA_021775555.1 Hyphomicrobiales bacterium
AAACGCTGCGGCCGCGTCCTAGTGGATCATGGGGATGGAGGAGAGACCGCTGATCTCCCGTGGCCTCAGAGGAGTTCGGCTTGTTGCCTCTCCTCCAGTTACCCCAATCCGAACGGGCACATCTGGGATAGCATGGGATATTATGGGCGTCAATGGCATGAAATGGGAAAATTACGGTTTACGACGGGTTAACCGGCAGCTGGCCTGCATTTCCACACCCCATGATCGCAAGGCAAGGTTAAGGAGGTGTTGACCCGCATGACGGGGGCCTGAATGCGGAAGTGTCTCAGTTTGAAAAATGCAGTTGTGCGCAATGGAGCGGGCATCTGGGAACATGACACCAAACATCCGGTGTTGAATCAATAAGCGGACGTCTCTTGATTATTCTAAGAACGATTGCGTTTGACTCTGAAAGGAAGTTACGGCTCGTTTCGCGACCGTTTTTACAACAGCTGAATCACTTAAAAATCTACGGCAGAAACGCGGTTGCAGAAGGGATCGGTTTTGCAACACATGCTGGACATCCAACAGCACCCTAAATCGGAATTCCGTCTTGTCGCGGAATTACCGGAGGCAAAAAGCTGATAAAGCTACGCTTTGGCGTTAGTCACGGTCCCACATATAGCGGATGGCCGGAAGCAACGCTCGGAATGGTACCGGGCGTGTTAACCGGTCGACCATCGGTGGACAAATTCGGATCGAGTGGTGGCAGTCGCAATAAGATCTCAGTTCCGGATACAGAACCACCTCCATACTCCGAGTGAAAATTACCGTTCCGATAAAGTTGAAATAGCCTATGAATCGCTGTTGCCCGGATTGTCCCCTGTTTGCTTCCTTCGCGGATATTAAGACGCTGGTTCATATAGTTACCGAATTCCGCGTCTCCCAACTGAATGGAATAGTGGCCCGGAAAATCAAAGAAAATCCATGCCTCTTTAAAAAACTCGCTCCCTGGAACATTGCGATTGAGGCCCCTGCACCAGGTGCCTTCACAGTTATCACCAGCCACCTCCGGCGCAGATATAAGATCGGCGCCCGGATCCGGCCGTCCCGTGTTGAGGTCCGGAACTGTCGTGGAGTCCCCAGTTTTTGTGAGATCCGCATGATCAATGCGTGATGGTTGAACAGTATAAAATGGTCCCTTGGCCCAACTTTCACTATGCTCCCACGCGATTGGTATACAATTTTTGGTGCTGTTCACCGGAAATTCGACATAAAAGAGATGCGTTCTCGCACCGAAACGTGCGCCCGCCCCTGCCAATGCCAGTAACGCCGGGGAAGGGTCGTTTGGCAGATAATCGTGCTGGTAGAGTCCGGGCGTGGCCGGCACAGGTAGATCATTCATCCGGGAATGGGCAATTTTAGCGGCATCAGAATAGGGCTGGTTGTCATAGTCACCGTCAAGTTTTGCAATCGTTTTCGCACTGATCGTGCGATAGCGGGGAAAATCGACAATACACGTGAGTTTTGGATCAAATTCCTCTCCTAAGAACCATGGAGGCGGTGTTTCGCGTGGATCGTCCCCGCCAACTTCACCTTTTTCTTTACTGGCGATTAGAAGCGGAGAAACCCCGGATTGAATTTCCACGATGGCACCGCTTCCCTGCGCGTTGCCATCGGCTTGCATATTTACACTAACGAGTAATGTTAGAACCGCGTAAAGGAATATGTTCCAGCTCATTTTTTCAAGTAACCCCCCAAACTTATACAACAATAGCTCAGGAAAATATTAACTGCAATTGCAAGCCTTCTTTGATCAACAGACATTTCCGCTAAATGTCAAAGACGGAAGCGATCAAAATCTCTGAGGGTGGCAGTTAATGACACTTTCCGGAAGTGGGCATTGCTTACGCTCAACGTCTGCAATCTGAAATAAAAACAGACTCGACGCCATGATGGCCGTTTCGTTCGCTTAGGGGTAAACTGAGACGCTACCCCAAATGCTCTTTTCTTGAAATTCCAATTGCCCCGTGAAAGGGTCAGGCCATGCCCTGACCTCCCCGTCTTGGCCCGGCCCCAATATGTGAATAAACCGGCAGTGATGATGAAAATGACCGCGAAATTTTATGCGCTGCTGCTCGTGGGTGTGATGCTTGCGTCCTGCTCCGGGGCTTACCGGACTGAGGATGCCAATGTGCGCTATGCAAGCGTGGGAACGGGCACGCAAAAAGTCAGGCTGGCCTACCGTGATCAGGGGACAGGGAAACCGGTGCTGCTTCTGCACGGTTTCGGCGCAAGCTCATACACTTGGCGGCATGTTGAACCAGCACTCGCAGCCGCCGGCCACAGGGTGCTCACGGTCGATCTGAAGGGTTTTGGCCTGTCGGACAAGCCGCTGGACAAATCCTATTCGATCTTCGATCAGGCCGCACTCATTAGCGCCTTCATCGAACAGCTCAAGCTGAAGGAATTGACGGTAGTGGGTCATTCACTGGGCGGCGGTGTTACACTCGTGCTGGCGCTGGAGAAGGACAAGATAAAACGCAAACGCATTTCCAAAATCGTTTTGATCGACAGTATTGCCTATTCCCAGAATATTCCCATTGCCTTCAATATTTTGCGCACGCCGGTGCTGGGAACAATCGGCAGCCGACTTGTACCGCTGGATGTTCAAACCCGGGTCGCATTGCGGCTCGCCTATTTTGACAATTCAAAATTTGATAGCAGTGACGTGAAACAATATGCCGACCCACTGAAGGCAAAAGGCTCGCGCCACGCCATGATCCAGACTGCACGCCAGATCTTGCCCGAAAACCTTCCAGAGCTTTCAAATCGTTACAAGACGATCAAAATCCCGGCACTCATCATCTGGTGCGACCATGACAGGGTCATCAAGCCAATCATCGGCCTGCGGCTGCATGATGATCTACCCAACTCGACATTCCGTGTCGTGCGAAAGTGCGGTCACATGCCCCAGGAAGAAAAGCCCCAGCAGACCGTGCAGCTGCTTCAGGATTTTCTGAAACGCTAATATTTTCACGCATCAGCTTTGTTCCCAGGATTGTTGCGCCTCCAGACATCCAGAAAAAGCTGGCCCAGTTTCTCAAACCGCTCAAAGCCCGGCGCTGATGCCCGCCATAAAAGACCAATTGTACGCGATGGTTCCGGCTGCAAATGCCGAAGTGTTAGCGGCGTATCGGCGCGTACCTCGACCGGCACCGCCATCTCGGGCAGGAGTGTTGAGCCATATCCGTTTGCCACCATTTGCAGCACAGTTGTGAGGCTTGTGGCTCCGAACCTGGACATCGCACCCGTCCCCACAGCGCCACACACGGCAAGCGCCTGATCGCGTAGACAGTGCCCTTCTTCAAGCAGGATCAATTTCTCCGCCTGCAAATCACCGACCCTTATCGAGTCCGGCTCAGGCGCGGACGCCGGCATTGCTAACAAAAAGCGGTCCTCGAAAAGTGCAAGGGATTGGAAGCGTTCATCCCCCGCCGGGAGTGCAAGAAGCGCCACATCAAGTACTCCTTCACGCAACTCATCCAACAGATGGTCTGTCTGTGCCTCATGCAACGTCAAATCGAGTTCAGCATAGCGTTGCTGCAATTCCGGAAGCACCAGCGGCAAAAAATAGGGTGCAATGGTTGGTATTACGCCCAGCGATAAGGAGCGCCCAAGCGGCCCGCCTTTGTCGGCGGTAAAATCCTGAATATCCTGCACCTTCAAGAGAATATCGGCAGCGCGCCGGGAAACTTCCCTCCCCTCACCGGTAAGTTGAATGCCGGTTTTTCGCCGCTCGATAAGCATGACACCAAGTTCAGCTTCCAGCTCCTTGATCTGCATGCTCAGAGCCGGCTGTGTGACATGGCACGCCGCTGCCGCGTGTCCGAAATGGAGAATTTCCCCGAGGGTATGGAAATAGCGAAGCTGTCTTAGCGTGATCATCGGAAAAGGTCATTGGCCGCTTTTGATTAGTGATTAGTTTTTCTTATCACAAAGATAGTTTTTTGCAATTAGACCTTATGAATGATCTGCGTCAGACTCACGAGGAGCTGGTTACTTCAGAATTAGCAAACACCACAGACCTGAAGTCATAATTGTTCCATGCGGAACAAACTGAACAGAATTTCAAGAACATGATCGGAGGCGAAAATGGACGCAAAAGTTGATGATGCAGGCGGGTGTCCCGTCATGCACACGAGTGTTGGGGTCAGGTCCAATAGGGACTGGTGGCCAAATCAGCTGAACCTCAGAATTCTTCACCAGAACTCGTCCCTGTCCGATCCCATGGGTAAGGCGTTCAACTACGCTGAAGAGTTCAAGAAGCTAGACCTCAAGGCTCTGAAGAAGGACCTTTCAGCGCTGATGACCGACAGTCAGGACTGGTGGCCGGCCGACTATGGCCACTATGGTGGGCTCTTCATCCGCATGGCTTGGCACAGTGCGGGCACTTACCGAACTGCCGACGGCCGTGGGGGTGCAGGCACCGGCAACCAGCGCTTTGCGCCCGTGAACAGCTGGCCCGACAATGGAAACCTCGACAAGGCACGCCGGCTGCTGTGGCCGATCAAGCAGAAATACGGCAATAAAATCTCCTGGGCCGACCTTCTGATCCTCGCCGGCAACTGCGCCATCGAATCCATGGGAGGCAAGACATTTGGATTTGCCGGCGGGCGCGAAGACATCTGGGAGCCGGAAGAAGATATCTACTGGGGTGCTGAAGCCGAGTGGCTTGGTGACAAGCGCTACAGCGGTGACCGGGAACTTGAGAACCCTCTCGCCGCCGTGCAGATGGGCCTGATCTACGTAAATCCGGAAGGACCAAACGGCAATCCGGACCCAGTCGCGTCAGGCCGCGACATTCGTGAAACCTTCGCGCGCATGGCGATGAATGACGAAGAGACTGTCGCGCTCACGGCCGGCGGTCATACTTTCGGCAAATGCCATGGCGCGGGCGATGCAGCGCTTGTCGGTGTTGAACCCGAGGGCGCCAGCATCGAGGAGCAAGGCCTTGGCTGGAAAAACGCTCATGGCACAGGCAAAGGTGGAGACGCTATCACCAGCGGCCTAGAAGGCGCATGGACCCCAACTCCGACCAAGTGGGACAATAGCTACTTCGACACCCTGTTTGGATATGAATGGGAGCTGACGAAAAGCCCCGCCGGGGCACATCAATGGGTGGCCAAGGATGTTGCTGAAGAGCACATGGCACCGGACGCCCATGACCCTTCAAAAAAACACGCACCGATCATGACCACCGCGGACATGGCCATGCGTATGGACCCGATCTATGAGCCGATTTCGCGGCGCTTCCATGAGAACCCGGATGAGTTCGCGGATGCTTTCTCCCGGGCGTGGTTCAAGCTGACCCACCGCGATATGGGCCCGCGCTCGCGCTATCTCGGCGCGGAAGTGCCAGCAGAGGAACTGATCTGGCAAGACCCGGTCCCGGAACTCGATCATGATATTATCGACGAAAACGACATCCCGGACCTCAAGGCCAAGATCCTCGCATCCGGGCTTACGATTTCCGAGTTGGTCTCGACCGCCTGGGCTTCAGCTTCGACCTTCCGCGGATCCGATATGCGCGGTGGCGCCAACGGCGCACGCATCCGCCTCGCGCCCCAGAAGGACTGGGACGTCAACCAGCCTGCCCAACTGGCAATAGTGCTTAAGGCACTGGGTGGCATCCAGGAGGCATTCAACGACGCTCAGACCGTCAACAAAAAAATCTCGCTGGCAGATCTGATTGTGCTGGGCGGTTGCGCTGCCATTGAAAAGGCTGCGAAGGACGCCAGGCACGATGTGCAGGTTCCCTTCACGCCGGGTCGTACGGATGCGTCGCAGGAGCAGACCGATGTGGACTCCGTTGCCATGCTCGAACCTGTCGCAGACGGGTTCCGCAACTATCTCAAGACCCAGTACACCGTTTCGTCGGAAGAGTTGCTGGTCGACCGGGCACAGTTGCTGGCGCTCACCGCGCCCGAAATGACCGTCCTCGTCGGGGGCCTGCGTGTCCTGGGCGCAAACCATGGCGGGTCCAGCCATGGTGTTTTTACCAACAAGCCCGGACAGCTCACCAACGACTTCTTCGTCAACCTGCTCGACATGGGCACAGAATGGAAAGCAGCCGATGATCAAGATGACGTGTTCGAGGGTCGAGACCGCGCATCGGACGCGGTGAAGTGGACCGCCAGCCGTGTCGATCTCATCTTCGGGTCGAACTCCCAGCTTCGTGCGCTGGCCGAGGTCTATGGGCAGAGCGATGCGAGTGAGAAGTTCATAGCTGAATTCGTGTCGGCCTGGACCAAGGTGATGAATGCTGACCGCTTCGACATCGCCTGATTTCAGGACCTGGGTCTTAGAGGACGACTGAAAGAAAGCCCGGAGCGCTCCATATACACGGGAGCGCTCTGGAAGGTGACCGGCTCCTCCCGGAAACCCGTAGAAACAGCTGGTGCGGATTTCCATCCTGCACTGGCCGTTTTTATTTCCTGCAAATGGAAGGCCGGCCCGAGGTTTCCCTTGGACCGGCCCATAATCATGCCAGTTTGCCTGTAAGCCGGGTTCTGTCCCCGCGCCGAAACGCGATGGATGACCATTCATCTGGGGCGCATCTTGCGGTACGCCTCGTGCGACCAACCCGGATGATCAAGCCTGGAAACGGGCCTGGGTGCGAACACCCGCGTCATCCCTATTCGGTCTTGCTCCCGGTGGGGTTTGCCGTGCCGCGCCTGTTACCAGCCGCGCGGTGCGCTCTTACCGCACCCTTTCACCCTTACCACTCATATGAGAGGCGGTTTGCTTTCTGTGGCACTTTCCCTGGGGTCGCCCCCGCCGGACGTTATCCGGCACCGTGCTTCCATGGAGCCCGGACTTTCCTCTCTGCAATACGGTACGCAATACAAAATCCGCTGCAGAGCGGCCATCCAGCCAACTGGCACTTGTAGAATAAGGGGATTGAACCCGCATGCGTCAAGTATCAAGGGGCAAGGTGAATCAGATCAGGTATGCAGCACGCCTTTCATTAAATCCAGACCAGCTTCAATCGCCTCGGGCGCATACCCAGCAAATCCCAACAACAGACCCTGGTTTTTTGCCTTACCCAGATAAAAGCTGCTGAGTGCGCGGGTTTGCACGCCGCTCTCACAAAGCGTCCGCACAAGGGCGGCATCATCCATGTCATCGGGCAGCCGGGCGATCAGCTGCATGCCTCCCGCTGGCCTTTCAACACGGATCAAATTGCCGAAATGAGCCGACAGTCCCTCTGACAACACACTTTGTCGCTCCTCATATAAAGCGCAAACATTCCGGACATGGGCCCGCAGGTGTCCTTCTTCAATAAAGCTGGCGAGCGCCAACTGAATGGCGACCGAGACAAGATGCCCGGTGTTGCGCTGTATACGGGTTATGGGCTCCTTCAGCGCGCTCGGCACCACCGCATAGCCCACGCGTAAGCCGGGCTGGAGTATCTTGGAAAATGTTCCGACATAGAGGACCCGTCCTTCCGGGTCGAGACCCTGCAGTGCTGCCACCGGGCGGCCCTGAAACTGAAATTCACTGTCATAATCATCTTCTACGACGTATGCGCCAAAGCGGTCAGCTGCGTCCAGCAACTCCAGCCGCCGCGCCAGAGGCATCAGCCGCCCTGTGGGATATTGATGAGACGGCGTCACATAGATGGCGCGCGGGTTTGCGCGTTTCCCATATGGAATGAGACCTTGCTCGTCAACCGGCACCGGCACAAGTTGCGCACCTGTGCCAGAAAACGCTGCGCGCGCACCCAGATATCCGGGCTCTTCAAGCCATACACTGTCGCCCGGACCCACAAGGGCGCGGGCGAGTAAGTCAAGCGCGGCCTGCGCGGACGACGTGATGATGATCTGCTCCGGTTCCGCCTGAATGCCTCGCATCTCCCGCAAATGCGCACACAAGACTTCACGCAGCCGCGGATGGCCAGCCGTCCATCCATAAGCCAGCGCTTTGGGTTGCAGACGCTGTGTCTCGCGCCTTAAAAGCCGCGCCCAGATCGCTGTCGGGAAGGCGCCGATATCAGGAATGCCCGGCAGAAACGGTTTCGGCGTTTCTCCGCCGGCGCTGGTGCGGCTGATGCCGGCCAGACGCTCCCCGGCAGCAGAAAGCGTGTAGTCCGGTCGCTTGCCCGAAGCGCGCTTGCGCGCCGCCTTTGTTAACCCGGCAGATATCTGGGCAGAAACCACCGTGCCAGAACCCTGCTTCGCTTCCAGATAGCCTTCTGCTGCCAACTGTTCCACCGCTGCCAATACTGTATTGCGCGCCACACCCAGCTGCCCCGCCATGACCCGGCTGGAAGGAACCCGTGTGTCAGCCGGTAACCTTGCGCTTAAAATGGCTTCACGCAATTGACCGTAAAGCTGGCTGTAGAGCGAGACCGGTGACGACCGGTCAAGGTCGACGATACCGGAAAAGACGTCTTGCAATTGGCACCTTTAATTTTTTAATAATGGATCTTTTGATAGAACCTATTACGTGGTTATCACGGGCTTGGCAATATTTCGATAATGAAAGGTGCAGGCAGATGGACGCCTACGCGACATCAAAAATCAACAAGGTGCGGGTGAGCAAGCGCGCGGTTTACGACCGGGAAACCGTACACGCCACCCTAGATGATGGCCTGGTCGCCCATGTGGGGTTCGAGGACAAGGACTGGCCCATGGTCATTCCGATGATCTATGCGCGCCTCGGTGAGACGCTGTATCTGCATGGCGCCAAGGCCGCGCGCTTTGCCAAGGCGCTTGGGAAAGGCGTTCCCGTCTGCATCACGGTGACCCATCTCGACGGGCTTGTTCTGGCGCGCTCCGCCTTCCATTCGTCAGTCAACTACCGCTCAGTGGTTGTTCACGGGATGGCGCATACGGTTACGGACAAGAAAGAAAAGATTCTCGCGCTGACAGAAGTTACTGATCGTATCGCACCGGGTCGCTGGGACGAGGCACGGGAGATGAACGACAAGGAATTGAAAAGCACCGGCGTCATCGCCGTCCCCATCGAACATGCGGCCGCCAAAGTCAGAACCGGCGGCCCGATCGATGATGATGAGGATTACGAGCTGCCTATCTGGGGCGGTGTTGTGCCTGTCCGGCAGGTGTTCGACGCGCCAGAGGACGACGGACGGCTGGTTGAGGGTGTGAAGGTGCCGGAGTCGATCAACCGGGCACTGCGCCGCAGCGCCGGCTGACCTATTTGGTAGTTATTTTCCGTCCGCACCGATGGCGCGAGGACCCGGAGCGGGGCCCGTTTCGCTCAGGCGAATCTGACCTGCGGTATCGAGTGGCCGGGTCATAAACCCGTCCAGATGCTTGAGCAGCGAGATGTGCGACTGCTGCATCTGAATCTCCAGGCTCTTGGTCTTGATATCGTCTTCGGCGCGCGAAATCAGATGGTTGATGTGACGGCGCGCATCTTCTCCATTGCCGGAGTGGGTGCAAACCGACTCTGCGAAACCGACGAACGCCTTAAGCCGATCGAGTTCAATAGTGGACATATGTTGCTCTCCCTCACGCGATACTGCCCCACCAGCCCATGACTGCCATAAAATAGCGCGAGTGCGGCGGAACTGCGAGGAATGTGCGACAATTGTGAGGTAAACGGCACGATTTGACGGGTGCGTTTCTTGAAGCGATGCTTAGGCTATGAAGCGCCTGGCAACTTTATGTATCGCCCTTGCCCTCGCCGGTCCGGCGAGAGCGGACCTGCCACCCGATCCGATGATCGTCGCCATGGCGCAGCATTTCGTACAGGACCGGCTGATGCATGCAGGCGGAGATGAGCATTACCATATCGAATTCGACCGGACGTTTCTCTACTCCCAGCCGCGCAAGACGCTGTGGGTCGTGGTTGGCGGCTATGTGTTGGACCAGAACACGCCAAATTCGTTTACAGCCGCCGTGATGCTCGATTGCCCGGAGCACGCCAAGGTTTCCTGCTGGTCACTGGAGAAGCTCTCCATCAACGGCCAGATCGTCATCGACCGCAAGCGGATTTGAATATGCGGCTAACCGATCTGATAACGATCCGGCATCCCGCGCAGAATCGCGGTCAAGGAATTCGCCACAATGCGATGAGCCGTCAGCGCCGATAGTCCGCTCGGGTCTCGTTCCGGCATCAATTCAACAAGGTCAAAACCGGCAATCTTTGCCCGTTCGCTGAGCCCATGGATAAGCGATATGGCTTGTGTATAGGTCAGCCCGCCCGGAGCATGGGTGAGCACCCCCGGCATATGAGATGGTTCAAGACCGTCGACATCAAACGTGACAATAACCTTCGCACCCTCGGGAACCAGCGAGACAGCGGCGTCCACCCCCTTGGTATGAATTGTTGCTGCGCTCACAAGGTGAGACCCCCAGTCGCGCGCATCCTGCACATCCGCCTCGAGGGCGCTACCAATCCCGCGTAGACCAACCTGCACCATGCCTTCCACATGTTCCATTTCAGATATGCGCCGCATGGTGCTCGACCAGCCAAGACGCTCACCATTGCGCTCATCACGCCAGTCCAGATGGGCATCCACCTGCACAATCCATATCGGTCCCTGCCCGCCAAAAGCCTTCAGAAAAGGAATGGGAACGGAATCGTCACCGCCCAGCAGAACCGGGACAGCACCAGCTTCCAGGATTTGCTTGGTTGCAGAGCTGATCGCTTCCCGGTTACCCTCGGGGTCTGCCGGATCACCCGCCACATCCCCGCAATCGACAATTCTGTGCGCTGCGTCTGCGGGCATGGCCCCGCCCCAGTCAAAATCATAATTGTGCCGCCGGTCCTCATTGCGCCCGCTCACATGACGAATGGCAGCCGGTGCATCAACGCAATGGCTGATCTTGCCAGGGAAATAGGGTGTGCCGTGGGGTGCCCCGAATATGGCGATATCCGCCTTCAGGTCCGCACCGAGGGGAACGTATGGATATCCATAAAATGTCTTTTCAGGCTTATCATTCATAGGTGCAATTTGCCTCGTCAGACGGTCGCTGCATTGCTTAGCCTCATCAGCGTTTTTTGCGTTGAGAGATCGCTAACAGCATCGACCTTTTCCGGCCGCCAGTGCCGCTGGAAAGCCCGCACCACCGCTTCTGTCTGCGCGTCGTAGATACCGCTTGGCACAAGCCCATAGCCAAATTGTCTCAAGGTTGCCTGAAACGACCTGATATCTTCGCCCTCATGACCTGGCCCGAAACCCTCGTCGGCTCCAATAGGTTCAGGCTCGACCCATAAGCCAATTCCGACTTTGGCAAGGCGCTGCCAATCAAATTTCTCTCCCGGATCAGCTTTGCGGGCCGGCGCCACATCGGAATGGGCGAGCACACGTTCGGCGGAAATATTCCGGCGCGCAACAATATCGAGACAGAGCGCCTCGACCGCGTTCATCTGGTCTTCGGGAAAATCGGGATAGCCCAGCTCGTGACCGGCATTATGAATCTCGATGCCGATGGAGCAGGAATTGATATCGTCCTCTCCCGCCCAATGCGACAGGCCCGCATGCCATGCGCGCATCTCTTCGGCCACCATCTGCGTGATCCGTCCCTCTTCATCGATCAGATAGTGGCAGGAGACTTTGGAGTCAGGATTGTTAAGCCACTTGAGCGCGCCTTCGGCACTCTCCATGCCGGTATAATGCAGCAGCAGAAGGTCGGGTTCCCGACCTTCCTTGCGTGGCTCAATATTGGGCGAAGGACTGAAGTGCGTGACAAGCGATGAGTCAGGCTCAGGCGTCAAATGCCGCGTTCCTTGGAAATCTGGTCATAGGCTTCATTGATGGCTGCGATCTTCTCCGTCGCCAACGCTATGAACTCTTCCGGCACGCCGCGCGCCAGCAACTTGTCAGGATGGTTCTCGGCAACCAGCTTGCGATAATGCTTCTTCAATTCGTCATTGCCAATCTCTGGCGTGACTTCAAGCACGTCATAGGGGTTGCGCTTGTCCGACGCCACGTGACGCGCCTGGATATATTTGAACTCGGTTTCGGTGAAGCCAAACCTGCCGGCCACTTCTGACAAATAAGCCTCTTCGGCAGGATGCATCACTTCATCCGCACCGGCTATGTGGAACAGGCCGTCAATGATATCTTCCAGGAGTTTCTTGTTGTCCTTGAACATGCTGGCCAGCTGATCCGCATAGGCCTCGTAGCCAGCAACATCCTGCTTTGCCA
Organism: Hyphomicrobiales bacterium; assembly: GCA_021775555.1. Classification (GTDB taxonomy): domain Bacteria; phylum Pseudomonadota; class Alphaproteobacteria; order Rhizobiales; family Methyloligellaceae; genus UBA2767. Next base: position 12,125 of record JAJFHP010000045.1, read on the forward strand.
GGTTGAACACCCGGGCGACGTTCTTCATCTCGCCTTCGGGCACCTTGAAGACATCCTTGAAGGCATTGACCTCGTCCGGCGTCACAACGCCATCAGCCTTGGCCATCTTCGCGCCCAGTGCAATCACACCCACGGTGAACGCTACCTGGTTTTCACCACCACCGGCATCATTACCGTCCTTGTCGCGATCAATCGCGAAATGTCCGGCAAATCCACCCAGAAGAGCGCCTATCGGACCGCCTACAGCCAGCCCAGCGGCGGCGCCCGCCATTTTTCCCCAAATCGACATGGGGCGCAGCATACTCATTTTTTTGCGAAATGCATGCGAAGAATTGCATTTGCGAAAATAACATTTTTACCCATTGAGTGTAGACATTAACATGTCACCTCGCGTCTCGATGGCGAGAGCCAGCAATCGGAATCGGCAGTCGGGCCTTTTCATGGAAAATTCAGAACGCACCGGGCTGCTGCTCGGCTTGGCCGGTGTCGCCATTTTCGGCCTGACCCTGCCCGCCACGCGCATGGCGCTCGTTGATCTGAACCCATGGTTTATCATCTATGGCCGCGGCCTTGTGGCCGGCATCGCAGCGGCAATTGCGCTGACCGTAACAGGTCAGAAATTGCCTCATAGGTCGACATGGCCAAGGCTTGCCGCCACCTCGGCAGGTGTTGTTGTCGGCTTCCCGCTGTTTGCAACTTTTGCCATGCAATATGTCCCCGCATCTCATGGCGGCGTCATTCTTGCCATTCTGCCCCTTGCCACGGCATTGGCCGGGGTTCTGTTTGCCGGTGAACGCCCTTCTGCCGGATTCTGGCTATGCGGGATCGCGGGGTCGCTCGCAGTTTTCGTGTTTGCACTGATAGAAGGCGATAGCAATGATGGGGTCCATCTGGCCGACCTGTTGCTCATTCTAGCGGTTGCAAGTGCCGCGATCGGTTACGCCATCGGCGGAGAGCTCTCACGGACCATGGGGGGATGGCAGGTCATTTGCTGGTCCTTGGTCATCGCGGCTCCGATATTGCTGCTGCTGATGGTCTTGCAGGACACGCCGATTAACTGGAAAGCCGCATTCCCGGCATGGACGGGCTTCTTTTATCTGGCGCTTTTCAGCCAGTTTTTCGGATTCTTTGCGTGGTATCAGGGCCTGGCGCTCGGCGGTGTCGCCAAGGTTGGTCAAATCCAGCTGTTGCAGTCCTTTATCACCCTCATTGCCTCGGCCTTGCTGCTGGGGGAACACATCACCTGGATGCAGATCGGTTTTGCCTGCCTGGTCGTGGGAATTGTCGCTATCGGGCGCAGAATGCGGGTTGAGCGGCGAACGTGATTAAACTCCACCAGCAGCAGACCGGCACTCTAATTTTTTGAATTCAGCGCCACCATTTCAATTTCAACACTGGCACCCAGTGGAAGTGATGCGACACCAATCGTCGTCCTTGCAGGGAAAGGCTTTCTGAAATATCCGGCATAAACCTCATTCATGCCGGTGAAATCATCCATATCCGTGAGGAAAACATTGACCTTTACAACATCATCGAAGGTCAGCCCGCCAGCTTCCAGCACCGCGCCGAGGTTCCCAAAGCACTGCTCCGTCTGCTTGCCGATTGAGCCTTCAGCAAGTTTTCCAGTATCGGGATTAAGAGGTGTTTGCCCTGACAGGAAAACGAACTCTCCCGAAATGATGGCGTGAGAATATGGTCCGACTGCCACGGCCCCCTTAGCAGTGATATTTTTACGGGTCATTTCGTGTTCCTCATAATTGGCCCGGCCGGGCCAGCTACACCTTCGCCTTCATCGACATGAAGGCTTCAGGAGGTGTCCAGGTACCCTCGATATAGCTGTTTGCCCAGCGGCTCATTTCCTGCAACACCGGCAGAAGCGCCCGGCCCGCCGGGGTCAATGTGTAGGCATAACGGACGGGCCGCGTCTGATAGGGCTTTTTCAGGATGACCCCCTGTGCCTCCAGCTTGCGAAGCCGCGCAGCAAGCAGATTTGTCGGCACGCCTTCAGGCGAATCACAAAACTGGTTGTAACGCTGTTTGCCCGTCAGCAAATCACGCACGAGGATCAGTGACCATTTGTCCCCAAGGATATCGAGGGTGCTGGCGATTGGGCAGGCGGAACGTTTGCGACCGCCTTTCACCAAATTTTCCGCACTGGTCATGACAAAATCCCTTGTTCGAGATGATTCGTCACTTGAATATCACAAGTTACTCTGATAATGACAGTCACTCAGTAACTTTAATATATCAAGTTACTAATTTGATATTGGGTATTTCAGGAGGGAAGCATGACAACAGAGTTCACCGGAGGCTGCCTGTGCGGCGCAGTCACTTACAAGGCCAGCGCGGCTCCGCAACTGGGCGGCCATTGCCACTGTATCGACTGCCGCAAATCCAGCGGCACGGGGCATGGCTCCCATGTGGTCATGAAAGATGATGACGTCACGATCGAAGGTGAGCCCGTAAAGTTCGACAAACCGGCAGACAGCGGCAACATCGTCAGCCGCTTTTTCTGCGCCACCTGCGGCGGCCCCGTCTATTCGCTGAATTCAGGGATGCTGGGAATGACTTTCCTGCGCGCTTCAAGCCTTGATGACCCGGAAGTCTTTACCGCAAACGTCATTGTGTACACCAAGGATGCTCCCAGTTGGGATGTCATGGACCCCGAAGTGCAGAGTTTCGAAGGCATGCCGCCGCAAATGCCTGAGGGCATGTAACAGAATCGAATTGCATGACGGTATGGGCTGCTCCTATCCTCTGCTCAAACAGCAGAGGATCATACCGATGATGAAAATACTGTTCTGGCTCCTGACCGCTGCCATTATCGGCTGCGGCATTTACCTCATCATGTATATGCAAACCGCCCCGGGTGCCTGATCCAACGCAGCATCACCCATGACTGACGCTGGCAAATGGGATTTCTGGATTGACCGGGGCGGCACCTTCACTGATGTGGTGGCGCGCGCGCCCTGTGGCGGGATCAGCGCGGCGAAGCTGCTTTCGGAAAACCCGGAAAGCTACGACGATGCGGCTCTGCACGGCATCCGGGATTTTCTCGGCCTGTCCTCAAATGATCCCATCCCCCCCGACAGGATTGCTTCGGTCAAGATGGGAACCACGGTCGCGACCAACGCGCTGCTTGAGCGTGAAGGCGAGCGGGTATTGCTGCTGACCACAGAAGGCTTCCGTGACGCGTTGAAGATCGGTTACCAGGCGCGGCCGGATATTTTTGCCCGCCACATCGTAAAGCCGGAAATGCTTTACGACGTCGTTGCGGAAATCCCCGAACGCCTTCGTGCAGACGGAACGATTGAAACCCCGCTTGATGAAGAAACGGCACGAAAGGCGCTGCTGTCAGCTTATGAGGATGGCATCCGCGCCGTCGCTATCGTCTTCATTCACGCCTATGCCTTTCCCGATCACGAGACGCGCGTGGCGCAGTTGGCCCGGGAGACAGGGTTTTCACAAGTCTCTGCCAGCCACGAAGCCAGTCCGCTCATAAAATTTGTCGGGCGCGGAGACACCGCCGTCGTTGACGCCTATCTCTCCCCTATTTTGCGGCGTTACGTGGACAGAGTTTCCGGAGAACTGCAATCCGCAACCACAGGCCCGAAACTCATGTTCATGGCCAGCTCGGGCGGACTGACATCTGCTGATTTGTTTCAAGGCAGGGACGCCATTCTCTCAGGTCCGGCAGGCGGGGTAGTTGGCGCGGTCGGAACCGCGAAGATTGCCGGACTCACCAAAATTATCGGCTTTGACATGGGCGGCACGTCAACTGACGTTTCGCACTATGGCGGGCAATATGAACGCAGCTTCGAGACCGAAGTGGCCGGTGTGCGTATGCGCGCGCCAATGATGCGCATCCACACGGTGGCCGCTGGCGGCGGGTCGGTCCTGCACTATGACGGTGCGCGGTTTCGGGTTGGACCGGAGTCGGCCGGTGCCAGCCCGGGACCACGCTGTTACCGGCGCGAAGGCCCCCTCACCGTCACTGATGCCAATGTGATGACGGGCAAACTGAACCCTGATTTCTTCCCGGCCATTTTCGGAGCTGAACAAGATCAGCCACTCGATGCAGATGCCGTCAAAAGCGCGTTCAATGATCTCGCCCGCAAAATTGGCAATGACCGCAGCCTTGAAGACGTGGCTGACGGATTCTTGCGCATCGCGGTGGAAAACATGGCCAACGCCATCAAAAAGATATCAATTCAGCGCGGCTATGACGTGACCGAATATGCACTTGCCTCCTTCGGTGGCGCGGGTGGGCAGCACGCTTGCATGATCGCCGATGTGCTGGGGATGGAAACCATCCACATGCATCCCTTGTCCGGCGTTCTTTCAGCCTATGGAATGGGGCTTGCCGATATCAGCTCCACGCGCCAGCGGGCCATCGAGAAACTTCTTGAAACGGGCACGCTGGAGCCCCTCGAAAAAATCGCTACTGATCTGACAGTGCAAAACATTGAAGAACTTTTGGCGCAGGATGTGGATGAAGGGGACATGATTACGCAGATACGCGTCCATCTGCGCTATCAGGGAACTGACACCGCCCTGAGGGTTACTATCGGGTCTCTTGAAGATATGCGAACTGCCTTTGAGGCCACGCACAAGCAGCGCTTCGGCTTCACGGATCCGATGCGCGCCATCGTTATCGAGGCGATCGAGGTTGAGACCGGAGGTGGCGGCGCGGACGCACAGGAGCCGGCGGTGGCGCTGGCCCAAACGCCTGCCCCCATGCCCCATGCCACAACGCGTTTCTTTTCAGACCGCACCTGGCATGAAGCGGGTATTTATTTACGACTGCAGCTTGAACCGGGTCACGAGATCACCGGACCTGCGCTTGTGATGGAGGACAACCAGACCATCGTGATTGAACAGGGATGGAGCGCAAGGGTGACAGCGCATAATCATCTGATGCTCAACCGAACGACACCGCGCCCGAAACAGGATGCGATCGGCACCCATGCCGACCCGGTCATGCTTGAGGTGTTCAATAACCTCTTCATGTCGATTGCCGAGCAGATGGGCGTGGCGCTGCAAAACACCGCCCATTCGGTCAACATCAAGGAGCGGCTCGATTTCTCATGCGCACTGTTCGATGGCGAAGGTCAGCTCATCGCCAATGCACCGCATATGCCCGTGCATCTGGGTTCCATGGACAGAAGCGTGGAGACCATCATCCGCGAAAATGAAGGCAATATCCGCCCCGGCGACGTGTTCATGCTCAACGCACCCTACAATGGCGGCACGCATCTGCCCGATATCACCGTCATCACGCCCGTGTTCGACGAGACAAACCAAAATATCATCCTTTTTTATGTCGCAAGCCGTGGCCACCACGCCGATGTCGGTGGCATCACCCCGGGCTCCATGAGCCCAAATGCGCGCACAATCGAGAAGGAAGGCGTCTATATCGACAACTTCCTGCTTGTCGAGGATGGCCGATTCCGCGAGGTGGAAACACGGGAACTGCTGACAGGCGCCAAATACCCAGCACGTAACCCGGATAACAATATTGCAGACCTGAAGGCTCAAGTGGCAGCCAACGAAAAAGGCGTGGCTGAGTTGCGAGGCATGGTGGAGCATTTCGGACTGGAGACTGTGCAGGCCTATATGGGTCATGTGCAGGACAATGCAGAAGAAAGCGTGCGCCGTGTCATTGATGTGCTGAAAGACTCTTCTTTCGAGGTTGAGATGGACCAGGGCACCCAAATCCGCGTGGCCATCCGGGTGAATAAGGAAGCCCGCACGGCAACGGTTGATTTTTCAGGCACCAGCCCGGCACAGAACAATAATTTCAATGCACCCGAACCCGTCACCCGCGCGGCAGTGCTCTATGTTTTCCGGGTCATGGTCGATGACCGTATCCCGATGAATGCCGGGTGCCTGAAGCCCATTGAGATTATCCTGCCCGAGAACTCCATGCTGTCACCCGCCTACCCTGCCGCCGTCGTGGCAGGCAATGTGGAGACGAGCCAGGTTGTGACCAATTGCCTGTTCGGGGCGCTTGGTGCACTGGGGTCGGCGCAAGGCACCATGAACAATCTGACCTACGGCAATGCGCAATATCAGTATTACGAAACCATCTGCTCTGGCGCGCCTGCCGGCCCGGGCTTTGATGGCCCGGACGCCGTACACACCCATATGACGAATACACGCCTGACCGACCCGGAGATTCTGGAGTTGCGTTACCCTGTACTACTGGAGGATTTTCACATCCGGGAAGGCTCAGGCGGTAAGGGCAAATGGTGTGCTGGTGACGGCATCTCCCGCACCATCAGGTTTCTGCAACGCATGGACTGCGCAATCCTGTCGGGTTTTCGGGAAGTGCATCCTTTCGGGATTGAGGGCGGGGGCCCGGGAGAATGCGGCTCGAACACCGTGCGCAGGACCGATGGCAGTGTCGAGCAATTGGAAGGCTGCGACCACACGATACTCGAAGCCGGCGAAGCTATAACCATCAAGACGCCAACCGGCGGTGGGTTTGGAAAATAAAAAGGGCGCGAGGCTTAAACCTCGCGCCCTTTGTCCTGGGATGGATACCTTCTTCAGTGCATCAGCTCGTCTGGGGGACTGTACCCTCATTGTTATCAGGCTTGCCCCCATTAGTGGTATGCTCGGACATGAACTGATCGAACTCGGCCTTGTCTCGAGCAGCGCGTAGGCGATCCAGATATGTGTGAAACTCCTGCGCTTCATCCTCCAACCGTTTGAGCGTCTCCTCGCGATAATCGTCGAAGGCAGTGTTACCCGTGGAGTGAAAAGCCGTGCGGGCACGGTTCCATTTTTTCTCAGCCCTATTCTTCCAGTTGCTTGATCTGCATCCCATGCGTCCACTCCATATCAGATATGCCAAGATGCCCAGTCCTATGGGCCAAAAAACGATGAAACTCACCACCATCAAGGTGATCCAGGCAGGCTTGCCATAGTCGTCCAGTGTTTGAACAAACTCCATTGATGACCTCGTCTTGTTAATGTGATTAACATTAACATAGATAAGATCAAACAAGGCGCTTTCAAGGCTGTGAAATAAAAAACCAATCAGTTGCGACCCAATGGCACAGACGCCATATCACCGAGGCATCTATTAATCGGCAGGGATGACACCCAGTCCTTTCAGATAAATCAGAATTCCGGCCTCCAGGATCTCCTCACTCGATAAAGGAACCTTTCCACATCCAGGCTTGCCCTTGGAGAAAAGCGTGGCAACACCGTGGCTCATGGACCAGACATGCAAGCTCATGAGATCTCCCGGTGGGTGAGTCGCTGTTTTAGGGGCAGAGTTGATGACCATCTGGCAGGCAGCTCTCAAAGCCCCGAAGGCACGATCAGCAGCTGCTTTCAATTCAGATGAATCTTCTACAGATATTCCGACCTCGAACATCGCTGAATAATTCGCCGGCTCCTCCCGGGCAAATGCGAGATAGGCATGACCGACATTGACAAAAGCCTTGAGTGGAGACGGGGCACCTTCGTTCCACGCCTCTTCGAGCTGGGAGGCAAACCGTTCAAACCCTGTCCTGGCAACCTCGGAAAGAAGCGCCTCGCGATCACGGAAATGGCGATAAGGGGCTGCTGCACTTACACCGGCAAGACGTGCAGCTTCGGTAAGAGAGAAGCCTTCTGTACCCTTTTGCTCCAGAAGTTGACGCGCTGCCTCAACAAGCACTTCTTTGAGGTTTCCGTGATGATAACCACGGCGACGGCGCCAATCATGTCCCTTAGATTCTTTCATGTTAAGCGTTCTTACTTCAATCCGTCCAATTCTGCCAATCAACGATCGGAGCTTAGGGATTGAACAGTTTACAAAATAAATAACTTATTGTTTTCATTAATATATTATAGACTCAAGGATCTTTTTTACAAGTTTCGGTTGCGGATCATGTATCTTGCTCCCACATGCGGTGCCAGCAAAACGGGATACGGCAATGCCCTTCCCAACCAGCGGCATTGCAAAGGGAGCAGCCTATGAGCACGGCGGAAGCACAAAACGAAAATACGGAATTTGTTGATTTCTGGAACGAAATTCTCGTACCGAAATTCACCAAATACCGTCACATTCTTGTTGGCGGCCTCACACATCACAGCGAGAAGATCTTTCCTACACTCGAAGTGAAGGAAGGCGACAAGGTCGTAGATGTCGGCTGCGGCTTTGGCGATACCGCCATCGCGTTCGGCAAGATTGTCGGCGATGAAGGATCAGTCCTCGCCATCGATTGCTGCGACGCTTTTCTGGAATATGGAAGAGAAGACGCGAAGGCCGTTGGTGTGAAAAACGTCACCTTCATCGAAGCTGACGTCCAGAGCTACCCTTTCGAAGCCGATAATGATTTCTGTTTTTCGCGCTTCGGCACGCAGTTTTTCGAAAACCCTGTTGCCGGTCTTCGCGCCATGCGCTCTTCGCTAAAGCCAGGTGGCATAATGACCATGATCGTATGGCGCACTATTGACGACAATCCTTGGCTAGGGATGCCGAAAGACGTTGTCTTGAACATCCTTCCACCTCCAGGAGAAGACGGCAGGACGTGTGGTCCGGGGCCCTTCTCCATGGCCAGCCAGGAAATGGTAACCAAACAGCTTGAGATTGCCGGCTATGCCGACATCAAGTTCGAGCGGGTGGATGCTCCGCTGATGGTTGGAAACACGTTGGAAGACGCGGTTAATTTCCAGATTGCCCTCGGCCCCGCCGGCGAGGTTTACCGGGAAGCCGGCGACCTCGCGATTAAGAAGCATGACGAGATTGATGCGGCTCTCAAGGCTGAACTCAAGAAGCATGAGACGCCCGATGGCGTGTTTCTCGACTCGAGTTCCTGGGTGATCAGCGCGCGCAATCCTGGTTAGCAAATGTAGATGAAGGTGCCGGGTATTCTGCAATGCGTGAATACAGTATCGGAAATACGACTGGCCTGGATTCAATCCTGCCACTCAATCTGGCGGAAAAGCTGGCCGGTTTTAGTTCTGAGAAAACGTTCACCAGGAACGCTGCAATCTACAATCAGGGAGACCCGGCCGATAATATATTCTTCCTGTTGCAGGGCCGTGTGAAATCGATTCTCATTCGTGCTTCGGGGCAACAATCAATCCTGCGCATTCATCTGCCCCACAGCATTCTTGGACTTACCGCATTAGCGAGTAACCCGGTACGTGACGCCACCGCGATCTGTATGGACCCTGCCGTGGTGGTGACAATGCCGCGGGCCATGTTCAATGATCTTATGAGATCAGAGCCAGAGCTGGGCATTTACATCATAAGGTTGTTGACTGATCGAATGAGTGATTTTCATCATCGCGTCGGAGATTTGATGGAACAGCCTGTAGAACGGCGCCTGGCGCAAGCGCTACTTGTTCTATCCACTCCCGATCCAGGTGCTGGCCCTGAATGCGCTGAGGAAATTCCTTTGAGCCACGAGGAATTATCTCAACTCATCAACACACGGCGACCAACAGTGTCGAGCATCCTTTCCCGGTTTGCTGCACAGGGTGCAGTCCAGAAGTCAGGGAGGAAGCTAAAAGTCTCAGATCGTGCTCTCCTGGCTCGTCTGACGAATGAAATTCATCCAAGCTGACTTTGGACCACTGGTAAGCCTGCTGACAGACACGGCGCGATTTTAGCCCTATTCTTCAATGCAACGGGCCCTAATGCATTGGAGTGAAAACGATGCCGACTACCTCTAAAACCGCCGTTTCCATCAGTCATCCGAACTGGCGTCTCAACGATCAATTGAAGGATAAAGTAGCGCTGGTCACGGGCGGAAGTCGTGGCATCGGCAGATCGATCGCGCTCATGCTCGCTGATCAGGGGATGCATGTGGTTATTTGCGGGCGCACAGAGGAAAGCCTGAAAAAAACGGCTGAGGAAATCCGTAGCCGGGGTGTTCAATCCTGGTCGTTCCAGGCGGATGTCAGCCGCCATGAGGATTTGGAGAACCTGGTTGCGCAAACCGTTGATGCGGCACAGCGCATCGACGTCCTGGTAAATAATGCTGTCACGTCTACCAGCGCTCCGTTTGATGAACTGACGGATGACCTGTTCCGCTATCACATTGATGTAAAGCTGATGGCCTACATTCGCATCGCCAGACTGGTCCTGAGCCATATGGAAAAGCAGCGCTGGGGGCGCATCGTCAATATTGGCGGGATGACGGCCCGTATCGTGGCGCCATTGCGGATGACAAATGGCGTGGTCAATGCGGGTGTTGCAAATTTCACCAAGCAGTTCGCGGGCTACGCTGCCCGTCACAACGTCACGGTAAATTGTGTTCATCCCGGCTATACCGCGACCGAGCGGATCATGCAGATCTTCGAGCGAGAAGCCAGGGAGGCAGATACCGATATCGAAACTGTAATCTCCAGGAGAACAAGCGACATCCCTCTCGGCAAATTAATTCAGCCCGAAGACATCGCATCTGCCGCACTGTTCTTTTGCTCCCCCCTGGCAGATATGATCACCGGTCAATGTATCGCTGTAGATGGCGGATCAGGTGAAGCGGTCATCTATTAAAACAGGAAACGGGATCGCTTATGACCCAAAGCATCTGCACTTGATTGTAAGCAGCTGAATTTGCACTGGAGCGGCCTCCTTCCATCTCCGGCTTAAAGTTCAAACGCCCAACCCTAATCCTGATATCCCAACCACTCATTCCAGAGTTTTTCTCCAATACTACAATCTATGCGCGGTGGTGCTTTCCAGGGTTGCGAAGCTTGTGCATGCATGACCCTGGCGGGAGTTCCTGAAATTTCTCGAATCAGCTTTCGGCGGATGGCACTGGCAAAATTTTTCTCATCATGCACAGGTACGATGAAGGCGCCTGGTCCGCCAATGACGCAGTCCTCATAATAAACATCCAGATTTTTCAGATCGAAAAACCCCGGCGCCACACCGGCCCGGAGCATCACCGGCAGTCCATTGATTGTGATCCCCTTCTCCACCACCGCATCACGCGCGGCCGTGACGATGACCCCCTGATTGTTCGGCCCATCACCGGAAATATCGATCACCTGGCGGGTTCCTTCAAATCCATTTTTCTCAAACAGGTTCGCTGAGAACAGGGCGGCTGTCGAAATTGAGGTGAGCGGCAGGGCCGTCAGTCTCCTTTGTCCGAGCAGGTCAGCAAATTTTTGCGCTGACAACTCCCCATCAATCAGGGTCCAGGAAACCTTGATGTTCTGAAACTCGACACCGCCCCATTCAACAAAAATGACGGCGATTTTCTTGTGGGGCCCGGTTTCAATGGCGCGGAGCACCTGGGGATCGCGAAAAGCCTCCACATAGCCCTGCAATTGCATTTGCTGCTCATAGCTGTCCATGGAGAGCGATACGTCGACCGCCAGGACAAGTTCCACATCGACTTTTGCATCTGCTGATACAGCTGGCTGAAGCCAGCACAATATTGCAATCAATGTCAGCATGGCCTGTGTGAGTAATGAGGCGAACATGCTCTCAAGCCTAGTCCAGTCCGCAAATCTGCGAAATTGAAATGTGACAGTTCACGAATTTCTCATAACTGAAAATTCATACTCAAATAACTCAGGGTATTGACCCGGCGGGTTGCGCACCGCACCCTTGGTCACAGGGCGTAGTGACTTGGACCTGAAAGGAAAAATGCGGTGAAACTCGCCACGGTCATCGGACCCGATGGTCTGCCGCAGATTGGTGCGCTAATCCAGGAGGACAAGACCATCGCCCTGCTGCAAGCAGGTCTTATGGCCCTGGAAGGGGCACCGATCCCGCAATTCACAAGCATGCTCAGCTTCCTGCAAGACGGGGCGGAAGCGCAATACAAGGCCTATGTGGTTCAGGATTTCGTGGCGAGCCAACAACCTGAAGGCGCCATCATGCCGGTGTCCGGCACGACTTTTCTAAGCCCCGTACCGGTTCCTGAATCCATTCGCGACGCCATGGCGTTCGAGGAACATATCATCAACTCCATTCGCACTGTCGGACTTGGGCCTTTCGCGATACTCGATGAGACGCTGGAGAAGTGGTTTGGCCGCCGGCGCTCTCTCGCCTACCAGCTCAACAAGGCATGGTACGAACGCCCGGCCTATTACAAGAGCAACCGCTTTAGCGTTGTTGGTCACGGCGCGGTGGTGCGTATGCCTACCTATAGCAAACAGTTCGACTATGAACTCGAATGGGGCGTTATCATCGGCAAGGGCGGGCGAGATATCCCACACGCCACGGCGCGCGATCATATTGCCGGCTATACGATTTTCAACGATTTCTCCGCCCGGGACATTCAGATGAAAGAGATGAAAGCACGGCTCGGACCGGCCAAGGGCAAGGATTTTGACACCGGAAATGCCATCGGACCCTGGCTGGTAACCCCTGATGATATTCCCGACCCGTACAACCTGACCATGACGGCACGGGTCAATGGCGAGGAGTGGTCGCGCGGCACCACCGGGGACATGCATTGGACCTTTGAAAAAATCATCTCCTACATTTCCCAGTCAGAGACCCTATATCCAGGAGAGTTCATCGGCTCGGGCACCTGTTCGGGACGGTTGGGAAAAGGGTCAGGCCTGGAGTTGGGCCGGACACTCAAGGCCGGTGATGTTATTGAACTCGAAGTAGAGAAAATAGGTGTTTTGCGAAACCGCATCGCCCCCGCGGCCAAGGGACCCTCTCGCAAAGGTCCCCGCAAACGGTGAAAAATGACAACTACGAAGCCAAGATGCATCGCCCCCACGGGCGCCAAACGCACGCGCTTTCGTGAAAATCCGACCTATGCGGAAGGACTGTGGGATCTCGGGAAAGGCCTTTACGCCTGGATGGTGCCCAACGGCTCCTGGGGGGAATCCAATTCCGGCCTTGTGATGGGCGACAAGCAGTCACTGCTCATCGACACCTTATGGGATATTCAGCACACACGGACCATGCTCGACGCCATGGAGCCTTTGATGCGTGAAGCACCGTTGCACACGCTGGTGAACACCCATGCGGACGGCGACCATTTCTGGGGCAACCAGTTGATCGGGGAACATGTGGAAACTCTCACCTCCGCAGCTGCCTGCGCGGAGATGGAATTGCATAAACCCGGCTCCATGCTGGCGTTCGCGAATCTGGGCAAGGTGTTGAAGCAAATACCCATCGGGCCGGCTAGGCGCGTAGGCCACTGGTTTGATTCCATGTGCCTGCCCTACAGCTTTGATGAAGTCACCCATTCACCGGCCACCGAGACATTCTCCGGTACAATCTGGCGTGAAGTCGGTGGCAGGAGATTACAGCTCATAGAGGTCGGGCCAGCCCATACCACGGGTGATTTGATGGTCTATGTGCCTGACGCCAAAACTCTTTTCGCGGGCGATATCCTGTTCATCGACTCAACCCCGGTGATGTGGGCCGGACCTGTAGAGAACTGGCTCAAGGCCCTCGACCTGATACTCGATCTTGATGTGGACACCATAGTGCCGGGCCACGGACCAATCACAGGCAAGGACGGCGTACGCGCGGTCAAGACCTACTGGGAATATGTGCGCGGTGCAGCGTGGATTTGCTTTGAGAAAAAGCTGACGTCGAAGTCTGCCGCCTACCATATCGTGGCCAGTGAAGAGTTCCGCGCTCTGCCATTCGCGCAATGGGACTCGCCTGAACGCATGATGACGAATGTGCATTTGCTCTACCGGCAATTTCGCGGGAAAACGGGGCACATGTCCGTTCCCTCCAAGGTGAATTTGATGCGCAAGCAGGCACTTTTGGCATACACACTACCCGATGCACGCCCGGCACTGATGCGCAGGGGTGATGCTTCGCTTTAACGACCGTCCGGCACACAGGAGCCCCTGATGACGCCCAATCAAATGAAATCCAGATTTGCTTCCCAGGAACCCGCCTTCGGTTTGTCGATCATGTTCCCTTCCCCGCAAATGGTCGAGATGGCCGCCGGGCTTGGTTTTGATTGGGTGCTGATCGATTGCGAGCATGGTTCCATCTCGCTGGAAAGCGTCGAGCATCTCATCATGGCGGCTGATGTGGTGGGCCTGACGCCGATTGTGCGCCCGCCCTCCAATTCGGCGAAGGAAATCCAGCAGGTATTGGACCTGGGCGCCATGGGCGTGCAAGTGCCCCACGTCATCACGGCAGACGATGCCCGCAACGCAGTTGCGGCAGTCAAATATCACCCGCAAGGGGCCCGCACCATGGCAGCGGGCCTGCGTGCTCAGGGCTATGGCCTTTCCATGAACTCCGCTGACTATATCGAGACGGCCAACCGGGAGACATTGGTCTGTGTACAGATTGAAGATGCCGAGGCTCTCGAGAATGTGGACGAGATTCTGAAAGTTGAAGGCATCGATGTGTTTTTCATCGGACCGTCGGATTTATCACAATCCCTGGGCTTCCCCGGCAATCCAAAAGCACCTCCGGTGGTCAAAGCCATAGATGAGACACTAAAGAAGATTGTCGAGGCTGGTCATACACCTGGCATGCCCGCAAGCACGGGTGCCGTAAAGGGGGTCATCGGCAAGGGGGTGCGCTATATCTACACGCACATCCCCAAATTGCTGACGACAGCTGCCGGTAGTTATTTTGACGAAGCACGTGGAAGCGGCAAGTAGAACCGTGAATTCCAGTCAGCCCTTGCAGGGCTGACCTTCAGCCCGGCAACGCCACACGCCTGCTGCATTGTCCTTGGCGCATAGCATGGCGCTTTTATCAGCGGCATTCCAGTTGCCCCAGCTGCGGCCATATTCGAACACGACAAACCGCGACCAGTTCCGCCTGGCCTTGGATTGGGCAACCGCCTTGCTGACGTCATCGGAATCCCCCACATGCCAGTGAGTTTGCCCCATCAACACGCGGCATGTCTTGCCGTTGGCAAGTTTCATCGGGAAATTGAAAGCCTCGGCCTGGGTTGATCCCATGACGAGAGGCAGGAAAATGGCCGCTGCAACGAGTGCGCCGGGTTTGAAAACTGAATTACGCATTACTCACACCCCAAAATGATCTGGTCGGAGTGCTATGGTTACCGAATTTCCTAAACGAACCGTTTGCGTTTGCTACTCGCCGGCAGCTGCGGCGCTACGTCGCGGCGATGAAGACGCATCGCTCGTATGCGCGCCATCCGCTTTTGCTTTTTCACGCAAAACCTTGAGCCGCGCCTGTTCTTCCAGGACGGCCTTTTTGTCACCCGGATATCCAAAGGCGGCAATAAAACGCTGCTTCCAGCTTGTGGCGGCACGAACATCATGGATCAGATTGCCCCATTCATTGAAGGCGATCTTCACCGGGTTGACCGACAAGAGCTGTTGAACCAGCCCATAGTCGCATGGCTCTTCCTCCAGTTCCTCCTGGAAGGAGCCGAACATGCGGTCCCATATGATAAGAAGGCCGGCATAATTCTTGTCGAGATAGACCGGGTTGCGGGCGTGATGCACCCGGTGATGCGAAGGCGTGTTCAGCACCAATTCGAAGGGAGACCAGAGCTTGCCGATCATATCGGTATGTATCCAGGCCTGCCAGACGAGGCTCAGTGCATAGGTGGTGATAACGGCGGAAGGCGCAAAGCCCAGCAACACCAGAGGCAGGTGCATGAGCCAGGTGCCGACAATCAGTCCGGTCCACCCCAGCCGGAAATTCATGAATACATTCATGCGATTGCCGGAATGATGAACCGAGTGATCCGCCCACATCCAGCGGATCTCATGCTTGAAACGGTGCATCCAGTAATAGAGAAAATCAGCCCCCAGAAACACCAGCACCCAGGACCACCATTTTGTCATGTCGAAGGTAAAGAGGCGATATTCGTAGATCAGCAGATAGAGCCCTGCGAGGGCAAAGATCATGATGGGCTTGGCGATGGAGCGGCCAATAGCGATGCCGACCGAGGCGGCGGCTTCGGCCGCGCCATATTCTTCGTGTCGCACGAATTTACGCCATACGATTTCGCACAGAACCAGCAGGGCGAACGCGCTCAAGAGCTCCGGATTGCGGAACACAATGGAATAAGGGCTGTCGCCAAAGACCGTAGTATCGTTCATGCAAGTCCCTGAGCAAAACGGCTTAACGCCTGTCTGACAGGGGGAGCACCCTATCACATATTGACTGGGCCGGCGCCAGTGGCATTAGGGCACAGTTCTTAGCTGAATGTCAGCGGCAAAACGCAGGCGGATGCCGTGCAAGTGTGATGCGGCAGAAAATATTTGTTGTACCACGCGCCGTATTTTGTCCTGACTTTACCCAAAGGTTAGGCGTTGAAAAATATCTCCCTACCCGACGTTGAATACGACCCGGCCCCGGACCTTGCCCTCGACGATTTGCGGAGCAAGTTCAAGGACATCCTCCAGCGGATGCGCCACGGCCATGGCCCGCAGCTTGCCGATATCAAGGTCTTTGGCAAGCCGGCCCCAGGCCAACAGGCGTCGCTCTTTAGAAGCCATGACAGAATCGACACCCTGAAGCGTAATACCGCGCAGGATGAAGGGCATGACACTGGTCGGTAAATCTGGTCCCTGTGCGAGACCACAGGCAGCAACGGCGCCATAATATTTTGTCTGGCTCAGAACATTGGCCAATGTCGTGCTGCCAACTGAATCCACCGCACCAGCCCAACGCTCCTTGCCGAGCATGGACGCCTTGCCGGAAAATTCATTCCGGTCAACCACCTCCTTGGCCCCCAGATATTTCAGATAATCTTCTTCTTCAGTCCGTCCGGTCGAGGCCACCACGTCATAACCGAGCCTGGAAAGCAGTGCTACGGCAACACTACCAACCCCGCCATTGGCGCCAGTCACCAGCACCTGGCCATCCTTGGGTTTTACATTGTGATCCTCGAGCGCCAGCACACACAGCATGGCGGTGTAGCCCGCAGTGCCGATGGCCATGGCATCGGAGCAATTAAACTGTTTGGGAAGAGGCACCAACCACCCGGCATCGACACGGGCCATTTCCGAGTATCCACCAAAATGCGTCTCGCCCATGCCCCATCCATTGACGATAACCTCATCGCCCTTCTTGTAGTCGGAGCTCTCCGATGATTCCACCACACCTGCCAGGTCGATGCCCGGGATCATTGGCCAGCGTCGGAAAATTGGCGCTTTACCCGTGATGGCGAGGCCGTCTTTGTAATTGAGCGTGGTGTGTGAGACGCGAATGGTGACATTTCCCTCCATCAAGTCGTCTTGCGTGAGGTCGCTCCAGTCAACCGACTGCCCCCCATCCGTCTTTGTCGCCAAAAGCGCTTTAAAACCCGCCATCAATTCTGCCCTTTTTTCATTGTATTAGTGACATTTCACGCCCATGCGCCTCACGCCAACAAATGCAGGTGAGGATGTGCTTTGGCAAGCATATTCTTGCCATCGCTTCCCCCTGAACCCGGTCCGCTCATCTGCAAAACAAGTAACGGGACTCGTATCTTATACACAGCTGTTGCATTGCACCAATATGCTGCGTCGCAGCAACGAATTTGTCTTGCCATGTTCATAGACGAGTCCTTAAACTTTCGTCTAATGCGGGTTGCCGCACCCAACGGGAAGGAGGCTTCCGATGGACATGACAGCAAGACTGACCGCGTTTGCCGCCCTGGTGGCTTTTGGATTTCTGTCAGCGATTATTCTCGGCATGATTTGAGCCCTTCAGGGCTTCTGCCGTCGCCAGATTTCCACCACGGCAAAAAACACAGTTTCATCGCCTGATCGGCAATCACGATTTTGTTTGCCGGGGGGTGGTGTTTTTGGAACAAATCTCCAAGTTAGTCTGGTAAATAACCCTTCGAGAGGCTGCCCTGATTACGGGCAGCCTTTTGACTTGTCGGGATATAGTCTCCACCCATGTTGAAGCCCCTAATAATCCTTCTGACACTGGCACTCAGCGCCTGCGCAACGCAGCTGGGCGTGCGGGACAAGGTGGATTTGAGGCGGCAAATGTTCTCGCAGGTCGTATTTGCGCCTGACTATGACAGCCGGCGGACAGACTTTCTAGGCAAGTGGGGCGGTCCGCTCAGCATCAAACTGAAGGATCAAACCGGGAGATCGATAGATAAATATAAAGCAACTGTAAAACAGCAGACTGAGGTCCTGGAAAAAATCACGGGTCTTAAACTTTCATTGGCAACAGAAAACAACCCCGCAAACGTCACCATACTTTTTGACTCGTTGGGTGGAATGCAAAAGCTGGCCACTTCAAATACAGGCACTGCCGCAGGTGCAAAGGCCAGCATTTCAAAGTCGGGCTGCCATGCCGAAATTGATAAACATTCAAATCATCGCATCACTGCGGCTCGCATCTTCGTAATTGTCGACCCCAGTGCTGAATCCGTGCAACTCATGAACGGGACATTAAATGCTGAGGTAGAAAAGGAAGAACAACTCAGGGTTACTCAATGCCTTGTGAAGAGCTTGATTCAAATCCTGGGCTTTGTGAACGCCTCGGATGTCATCACGCCGTCTATTTTTAATGACGCTCGGAATCTGTCGCACCCGACAAGTGTTGATCTCAAAATAATCAAGGCGCTTTACAATACCTCATTAAAGCCGGGCATGCCGCGCAAACAAGCGCTGGCAGTCGTTGACAACCTTCTGCAGTAGCTCCTGGTTTCGTCACCAGAATTTTATCCCGCGCCAACAATGCCACGCAGTACTCTGAGAAACGATTCCAGCTCATCTTCCGAATTGTAGTAATGCGCAGAGACCCGCACCAGTTCGGGAATATCGCGTGCAAGCGTGTCGAGAAATGAACCCGCTCTTGGAATTGTTTTTACGCAGACATCCTCTCTTTGCAGGACTGCTGTAATGTCCTGTGCCGGTATTGTGTCATGAGAGAAGGTTACGAGACCGGCATTTTCGGTTCCAAGATCCTGCACCGTAATACCTGGAAAACCGGTGAGTTCGGCACGCAATCCTTCCGCCAGATGGCGAACACGCTCACGGATGTTCTCGAGCCCTAGTACACGTGCATAGTCAGCTGCAGCACCAAGCCCCAGCCGCAAAGCCGGTTCCTGTTCATGGGTCTCATAGCGCCGTGCACTGGACACCAGTTCGTAGGCATCCGGTTTCGTCCAAAGCGCATTAAAATCATCAATAATGCCGGGTTCCGCTCCTGACCCCGACAATCGTTCCTCACGCACATAAAGAAACCCGGTTCCCTTCGGGCCGCGCAACCATTTGCGCCCAGCTGAACTGAGGTAATCACAGC
The DNA here is from genome assembly GCA_021775555.1 of Hyphomicrobiales bacterium. Taxonomy (GTDB): domain Bacteria; phylum Pseudomonadota; class Alphaproteobacteria; order Rhizobiales; family Methyloligellaceae; genus UBA2767. The sequence continues at coordinate 31,260 of JAJFHP010000045.1, forward strand.
CCAGCTCTTTCACATCAACTGACACTTGCCCAACCGCCTGGCAGGCATCCAGCAAATAGGGAATGCCTTGCTCCCTGGCAACGCGGCCAATTTCGGCTGCCGGGTTCATGAGACCGCCATTTGTTGGTATCCAGTTGATGGCAATGAGCTTGACCGAACCATCGATCATTTTTTCCAGGGCCACAGGATCGGTTGCCCCGCTATTGCCAGACGGGATGACATCGATCACGCAGCCTGTCCGCTTCTGCATTTGCAGGAAGGCAACGTAGTTGGCGCCATATTCCGAACGACTGGTAAGTATCCGGTCCCCTTCCTCAAAGCGAAAACCCTGAAACAGGGACTGCCACGCAAGCGTATGGCTGCCCATGAGCGCGATTTCATTCGGCTTTGCATTAATGAGAGCGGCAACTGAGTCATACACCGCATCAAAAGTCGCGGTATCCTGCATCAGTGCAGGATACCCCCCGATTTTGGCTTCCAGCGCAAAATAATCCTGAACTGCATCGATGACCTGCTGAGGCATCAAGGAGCAGCTCGCATTGTTCAGATAAATGCCGCTTTCAGCCGCCGGCGTTTCGGCACGGGCTTTTGTCACATCAAGCATAGGAGGAGCTCATTCTGTCTGGTTTATGAAATCCGGTTACGTCAGCGAACTACAATATGACGCAAGGCCTGCACAAATGTCTCTAGTTCATCTTCTGAATTGTAATAGTGCGGCGAGACGCGCACGATATTTGGCAATTCGCGCGCACTGGCGTCCAGCAAGGTGCTCGGCGGTCTGGATACGCTCACGTTAATATGCTTTTCGCCAAGCATGGCCTTGATGCTGTCAGCCTCAATCCGATTGTGGGAAAAAGTCACGATGGCACATTTCTCTTTGCCGATATCCTGAACCGTTACACCCGGGATTTCCGCCAAAGCGTCACGCAGGCTGCTTGCCAGTATGCGAACGCGTTTCTGAATGGCCTCCAGACCAACAGTCAGTGCATAGTCGACCGCTGCCCCCAAACCCAGATGTAGCGCAATCGAGCTTTCCCAGGATTCAAAACGTCTCGCATCCGGGCGCATCTTATATGTACCTGGCGTACTCCAAGTTGCGCCGAACAAGTCGAGCATACAGGGCTCAGTCTGTGCAAGCATCTCGGTGCTTACATAGAGAAAGCCGGTACCGCGCGGGCCACGCAGGAACTTACGGCCCGTAACCGACAAATAATCACATCCCAGATGGATCACATCCACCGGCATCTGTCCCGCTGCCTGGCACCCATCAAGCAGGTAAGGAATGCCGTGCGATTTAGCGACCTTGCCAATATCAACGGCAGGATTGACCAAACCTCCATTGGTGGGAATCCAGGTGATGGCGATGAGCTTCACCTTGCCATCAATCATTTTCTCCAGGGCTTGCGGGTCCGCTGCTCCTGAAGTATCGCCAGGAATGATATCGATGACGCAGCCCGTGCGTTTGGCAATCTGCAGGAAGGCAATGTAATTCGCGGCATACTCCGCTTCGGCTGTGAGGATACGGTCCCCTTCTTTCAGATCTTGTGCGTAAAAGGCCCATTGCCAGGCAACAGTCGCATTCTCTGCAAAAGCAATTTCTGATTTATCAGCCCCAATCAATCGCGCCACAGAGCTGTAGGCTGCCTCGATACGGTCATTCTCCTGCGCTTTGGCCTCATAGCCGCCGATGCGGGATTCCAGATCGATATGATCTTTGACCGCCTCAATGACCGGGGTTGGCATGAGACCTGCACCCGCATTATTGAGATGGATGCAATGAGCAACGCCGGGCGTATCGGCCCGCAATTCATCGATATTCATTGCTCCCTCACGCCGGTTCGGTCTCAACCTTGCGCGGATCATAGTTCAGGATCGGCGCGAGCCATTTCTCGCACGTTTCTATGTCCCAGCCCTTGCGTTTTGCATAGTCCTCGATCTGATCGCGTTCGATTTTTCCGACACCGAAATAATGGCTGTCCGGATGTGAGAAATACAGCCCCGATACAGATGATGCGGGCCACATGGCATAGCTCTCGGTGAGTTTGATCCCTGTTTCTTTTTCCGCGTCCAGCAAAGCGAACAATGTTGGCTTTTCGGTATGATCGGGCTGTGCGGGATAGCCCGGCGCCGGGCGGATACCCTGATATTTTTCCGCGATCATATCCTCGGCGCTGAAAGTCTCATCGGGCGCATAACCCCACAGCTCCTTACGCACCTTTTCATGCATCATTTCGGCAAATGCTTCTGCCAGCCGATCGGAAAGCGCCTGGAGCATGATTTTCGAATAATCGTCATGCGCCTCTTCAAAACTCCTGAGATAAGGCTCCTGGCCAAGCCCGGTGGTCACCGCAAAACCGCCGATATAATCAGCCAAACCCGTTTCCTTCGGTGCAATGAAATCAGCCAATGCAGTGTTTGCCCGCGCTCCGTCGCGGGCAATCTGCTGGCGCAGGGAATGCAGCATGGCGTGCCGTTCCTTGGGGTCATCGCCCGTATAAACTTCGATGTCGTCACTACCTACGGCATTAGCCGGCCAAAAACCGACAATCCCGTTCGCTGTCAGCCATTTCTCCTGAACGATCTGGTCGAGCAGGGTTTGCGCATCCTTAAAGAGGCTGCCTGCAGCTTCGCCATATTTGTCGTCTTCAAGAATGCGTGGATACTGGCCCTTCATCTCCCATGTCGAGAAGAAGGGTGTCCAGTCGATGTAGCGGCGGATCTCGGCCAGATCGACCTCTTTGAAGACGCGTGTCCCGGTAAAGGACGGCTTTGGCGGCTGGTAAGTAGACCAGTCGATATCGACCTTGTTCTCCCGCGCCTTGGTGATCGAGGTGCGGCGTTTGGCTTTCTGTCCGCGGGCATAGCCTTCCGCTACACGGGCATAGTCCTGGCGCACGCGCGCAATAACGTCTTCACGTCCTGTCTCCGACAGCAGGTTCGACACAACACCCACCGCGCGGCTGGCATCCACCACGTAAATGGCCTGTCCCTTATTGTAGTTTGGGTCGATCTTTACAGCGGTGTGCACCTGGCTTGTCGTCGCGCCGCCAATGAGCAAGGGCAAGTCAAAGCCTTCCCTCTCCATTTCCACCGCGACATGGCACATCTCGTCGAGGCTGGGAGTAATCAGGCCGGACAGACCGATAATATCGACCTTTTCCTCCCGCGCAACTTCGAGGATCTTCTGGCTCGGCACCATGACGCCAAGATCGATCACCTCGTAATTGTTACACTGGAGCACCACGCCGACGATGTTCTTGCCGATGTCATGCACATCGCCCTTCACGGTCGCGAGCAATATCTTGCCCTTTGCTGGCGCATCCTCAAGACCAAGGTCTTTTTTCTCCTGATCCATATAGGGCATCAGATAGGCAACTGACTTCTTCATCACCCGCGCGGATTTGACCACCTGGGGCAGGAACATCTTGCCCGAGCCGAACAGGTCTCCGACCACATTCATGCCGTCCATCAGCGGCCCCTCGATCACATGCAGCGGACGTTCGGCTTTGGCCCGTGCCTCCTCAGTGTCCTCCTCGATAAAGGTGGCGATACCATTGACGAGCGCATGAGTGAGCCGCTCTTCCACCGGCACCTCACGCCAGGATAAGTCTTCCAAGCGTTTTTTACTGCCCTGGCCCTTGTAGCTCTCAGCAGTTTCCAGCAGACGGTCGGTAGCGTCATCCCGGCGGTTGAGAATGACATCCTCAACACGCTCCCGCAGCTCCGGTTTGATATCCTCATAGATGGTGAGCTGGCCTGCATTGACGATGGCCATATCCATGCCCGCCTGAATGGCGTGATACAGAAATACCGAGTGCATGGCCTCGCGCACCAGATTATTTCCACGGAAGGAAAAGGAGAGATTCGACACCCCACCCGACACATGAGCGTAGGGAAGATATTCCTTTATTTTCCGCGTTGCCTCAATGAAATCAACGGCATAGCTATTGTGTTCTTCAATACCGGTAGCGACAGGAAAAATATTAGGATCGAAAATGATGTCTTCTGGAGGGAAGTCTATCTTTTGGGTCAAAAGCTTGTAGGCGCGCTCACAGATTTCGAACTTGCGATCCAGCGTGTCGGCCTGCCCGACCTCGTCGAAGGCCATTATCACTACCGCCGCACCATAGCTCAGGACTTTTTTAGCCTGCTCAAGAAAAGCCTCCTCGCCTTCCTTCATGCTGATCGAATTAACGATTCCCTTTCCCTGCACACATTTCAATCCCGCCTCGATCACCGACCATTTTGATGAGTCGATCATCACCGGGACACGTGAGATATCCGGCTCCGCCGCGATCAGCTTGAGAAAAGTTTCCATGGCATATTCGGAATCGAGCAGGCCCTCGTCCATATTGACGTCAATAATCTGCGCGCCGTTCTCAACCTGGCTGCGCGCCACTTCGACCGCGGCCGTGTAGTCATCAGCCTCGATCAGCTTACGGAACTTCGCCGAGCCGGTGACATTGGTCCGCTCGCCAATATTGATGAATGTCGCGCCTGAGTTAGTCATGTAGGGATTACGCCTTTGGACGGTTAATCGTGCACGAAGGGTTCTAGCCCGGAGAGGCGCATCTTGTGCTTCCTCTCGGGAATAATACGGGGCGGGTATTTGGCGACCGCCTCGGCCAGCAGACGGATATGTTCCGGTGTCGTGCCACAACAGCCTCCAACCATGTTGACCAGGCCTTGCCTGGCCCATGCCTCGAGTTTGGGAGCAAACTCCTCCGGCGTCTCATCATACTCGCCAAGCTCGTTTGGCAGACCGGCATTGGGATAAGCCGTCACATAAGTATCAGCCTCTTCAGACAGGTCGGACACGGCGGGACGCAACTGTTCAGCACCGAATGCACAATTCATCCCGATGGAAAAAGGCTTGATGTGCCGCATGGAATACCAGAAGGCCTCGGGGGTTTGTCCGGAGAGATTGCGACCTGATAAATCGGTGATTGTACCGGAGATCATGATCGGCAGCTCAACGCCCAGTTCGTCAAACACCTGTTTGACCGCAAAACCGGCGGCCTTGGCATTAAGCGTATCGAACACAGTTTCAATTAGTATCGTATCCACGCCACCCTCAATCAGTCCGCGTGCCTGCTCGGAGCATGCCTCCACAAGCTCGTCAAAGCTGATGTTGCGAAAGCCCGGATTGTTCACATCCGGTGAAAGGGAGGCGGTCCGGTTTGTCGGGCCGATGGCGCCGGCAACAAAGCGCGGTTTGTCCGGCGTTTTTTCCGACCATGCATCAGCAGCTTCTCGGGCAATCCGCGCCGCCTCCCGGTTGAGTTCCCGGGCATAATCCTCAAGACCGTAATCCGCTTGCGAAATGGAGGTCGAATTGAATGTGTTGGTCTCGATAATATCCGCTCCGACTTCCAGAAAGGAACCGTGAATTTCACGGATGATCTGGGGCTGGGTCAGAACCAGAAGATCGTTGTTGCCCTTCAGGTCCTGTTTCCAGTCCTTGAAGCGCTCACCACGAAATGCCGCTTCGTCCAGCTTGTGACGCTGGATCATGGTGCCCATGGCTCCGTCGAGTACCAGTATCCGGTTCTCGACCGCATGCTTCAGGGCGGAGATGCGCTCCTCCCGGATCATCGTACAATTCCCTGTTTTGCAACCGTCTTCGGCCTCAGTCCCAGAAGGTGGCAGATGGCGAATACCAGATCGGCCCTATTCAGTGTGTAGAAGTGGAATTCGTTCACCCCTTGAGCGGCCAGGTCGGAAACCTGTTCCGCGGCAATGGTCGCAGCAACGAGCTTGCGCGTTTCAGGGTCATCATCAAGACCCTCATACTGATTGGCGATCCGGCTGGGCATATGGGTGCCGCATTGGGCCGCGAATTTCGCCACCTGGTTGAAATTCAGGATCGGGATGAAACCAGGCGTGATCGGAATGTCGATGCCCGCCGCACGTACCCGGTCGAGGTAACGGAAATAGAGATCGTTATCGAAAAAGAACTGGGTGATGGCACGGGTCGCGCCTGCATCCACCTTTGCTTTCAGCACATCGATATCAGCAGTGAAATCCTTGCTGTCAGGATGTTTTTCCGGATAGGCGGAGACAAAAACCTCGAAATCAGCGATGCGCTTGATGCCTGCCACAAGCTCTGCTCCATTGGCGTATCCGCCCGGGTGCGGTTCATAACGCGCATCTTCGACATCAGGCATATCTCCGCGTAACGCCACAATATGGCGTACCCCAAGGTCCCAATAGTCCTTGATGACGGCATCAATTTCAGCTCGCGTGGCCCCAACGCATGTCAGATGCGCGGCCGGCGTCAGCGCCGTATCCTTCAAGATACCGGCAACCGTCGCATGGGTGCGCTCGCGTGTGGACCCGCCTGCCCCATAGGTCACAGAGATGAAATGAGGACTGAGCGGCTCAAGACGGCGGATGGCATGCCACAGCGTCTGTTCCATCTTTTCGCTCTTGGGCGGGAAGAACTCGAATGAGACTTTCATTTCGCCATCCTCGTTTAACGACCGCCGCTGGCTGGTGGATTTGAGCATCATTGCGCAGTCTCCAGATTTCCCGTGCTCCGCTGCTTCTTTTTTGCTCGCCCTGCGCCGGCCTTCTCAGCAAGCCACAGGGAAACCGTGAGCTTGCCATCACCCGCATTGCCAAGCGGATCCATGTCGCGCCTCGCCGCCAGCTTGAGACCTGATGATGCGATCCAGCTCGCCACCTTTCCCGGCTCAAGCCCAAGGCGGCGATGGGCATGGCTCTCGCGCAGAAACTCCAGTTCGTGCGGCGCAAAATCAACGACCAGCAGTCTGCCGCCGGGCGCCAGAATACGCGCGGCTTCGCGCAGCGCACTTGCCGGATCGTCTAGAAAATGGAGCACCTGGTGCAGCACCACCGCATCCACTTCGCCGTCGGCGAAGCTCAGGGAGAACAGATCGCCCTGGCGCACCTGGCAATGAACGAGACTTGCCGCCTCCAGCTTGGCCCGCGCATAGGCCAGCATATCGCAGTTGATATCAACACCCACGGCATGTTTCGCACGGCTTGCGAACAGCTCCATGATGCGCCCGGTGCCAGTGCCAAGATCGACAAAATAATTGAACGGTCCCTCGCCCAGCGCGTCGAGCATTGCCTGCTCGACCTCATCTTCGGCCACGTGCAGCGAACGGATAACATCCCATTCAGACGCGTGTTCCTTGAAGTAGGCTTGCGCTGTTTCAGCCCGCTCGCGCATGACCGTTTCCGCGCGCGCGCGATCGCGCTCAAGGTCCGCATCTGTGGCATCGAGTGAATTCACAATCGCCCGCGCCAGATCCGCCGAACCGCCGCCATTGGCCAGACGGAAGAAAACCCAGCTTCCTTCGCGAAACCTCTCGATAAGACCTGCTTCGGTCAGCAACTTCAAATGTCTCGAAATCCGCGGCTGGCTCTGACCCATTATGCGCGTCAGATCCTTGACATTCAGCTCTCCTCCCGACAGCAGCGCAAGCAAACGCAAGCGGGTAGGTTCACCCGCGGCCTTTAAGCCTGAAAGAAGCTGCATGGTCGTCATTTGCTCAGACATGACACTTTACCGGCAAGTTGCTGCACGAACCGCCCTCAACATAAGAGCGAAACATATAAATATATCTTTATATGTCAAGCGGAGAGATTTCATGTCCCAGAACAAGGGATATGAACCTGAGTATCCTGTTGTTTACAAAAGGATATTCTATTGCAGAAGCACGTTTGGGTCTTCCCCCAAGACGGCTGCCCGATAGCAGGTTAAAGCACCTTTGGCGCGAAAGCGGGCTTCTATCGGCCCAGCCACAAGCGATCCGAGTGCCCTGCCCGTCTCTGATGTTTGCTGGTTGATCATGCGAAACGCGGCTGCCTTACAGGCATCGAATGTCCCGAAGCTTAGGTAAAAATAGCCATGGACAAGCGCCAGAAACACAACTGCGGCCACAATCAGATTTTTCATGGATGCCCCCTTTGAGCCGCCAATTGCAAGGCGACTCACATGATTATGTCCGACTCACTTTAGCACAAGAGCGGGTCACTCGCCCTCGCCATCCCCCAGGCCCACCGCTGTTGAACCGGCAATAGCCGGTATGGTCGCGGGGATACCAGGCGCCCCGGTCAACAGCGCAACCGCCATCATTTTGATGCGTATGGCATGTGCTCTCCCCATGTCCGGTTTCTTGAACGTGACCAGGCGAGCAGCATACCGCCCACGGCAGCTTCGCGTTGAACTGCTTTCTCGTCCACCAGTGCCAATTTTCCATGTTACGTCTGGATTCAGACAGATTCACCGGTTAGATTCAGAGTAACGTTGAACACTGATCAGGAAACAGACGACCCATACTCATGAGATCATCACGTCTTGCAACAACAATTGGCTTTTGCCTGCTTGTCCTCGTCGCCTTTCCCGGCATTGCCCGGGCAGACGGGCCGGCCGCTTTCATGAAACAGGCTGGTTTGCAGCTGATTGCTGCCGCTCGCTCACGCTCACATGAAACTTTGGCCGATATCATTCGCCTCTACTCGGACCTTCCGGACATCGGTCTGTACTCACTCGGAAACTACCGCAAGCATCTGCCAAGCAGCCGCCGCAGCTCCTATTACGATGGCGTGGCCCGTTTCATGGCGCGCTACTTCATTGGGCAGGCCAAGCAATACCACGTTGCCAAATTCCAGGTGGTGACGCAGAGCAGAAAGCTCGAATGGGGCTTTGAGGTGGAGAGCCTTGTGACCATGACCAGCGGCACGACCCATACGTTGCGCTGGCACGTCGTCCCACGCAAGGGTGGCTACAAGGTGAGAGACGTCTCGATCGTCGGTGTCTGGATCACACCAATATCCATGGTGGGCCAGCAGAAAGACCTGTTCGAGGGTTACATCCGTAACAATGGCGGCAAGATCAAGGCCCTGCTCTCTGCGCTGGGGGGCTGACTGCTAGCGGCTGAAGCGCTTGTACTTGATGCGTTTCGGGATGATCGAGTCTTCCCCCAGGCGCTGTTTCTTGTCCTCTTCATAGTCGGCAAAGTTGCCTTCAAACCATTCCACGTGGCTATCGCCTTCAAAAGCGAGCATGTGGGTGGCGATACGGTCGAGGAAAAACCGGTCATGAGAAATAATAACGGCGCAACCGGCGAAATCTTCCAGTGCCGCTTCAAGAGCTGAAAGCGTTTCGGTGTCGAGGTCATTGGTCGGTTCGTCAAGCAGCAGCAGGTTGGATCCTGATTTCAGCATATTGGCGAGATGAACGCGGTTGCGCTCCCCGCCAGAAAGCTGACCCACTTTCTGCTGCTGGTCGCCGCCCTTGAAATTGAACCAGCTCACATAGGCACGTGAGGGCACCTCGCGCGGACCAAGCTCAATGATATCGCTGCCACCGGAGATTTCCTCCCACACGGTTTTGCTGTCATCGAGCGCATCCCGGCTCTGGTCGACATAACCGAGTTCAACAGTATCACCAACGCGGATGGAACCATTATCAGGCTCTTCCTGACCCGTTATCATGCGAAACAGCGTGGTTTTGCCCGCGCCGTTCGGGCCGATGACACCTACGATGCCGCCAGGCGGTAACTTGAAGTTCAAATCTTCAATCAGCAGCCGGTCGCCAAACCCCTTGGTCAATTCCTCCGCCTCGATCACCAGATCGCCAAGCCGGGGGCCGGGCGGGATCTGTATTTGTGCACGCCGGTGCATTTGCTTTCCGGCATCCGCCAGCAATTCGTCATAGGCGCGGAAACGCGCCTTGGATTTCGCCTGCCGGGCGCGTGGGCTGGCCTGTATCCATTCCAATTCGCGCGAGAGCGTCTTCTGCTTGGCGTCATCTTCGCGTTCCTCCTGGGACAGACGCTTGGCCTTCTGCCCAAGCCAGGAGGAATAATTGCCCTCATAGGGAATGCCTTTCCCGCGGTCTATCTCCAGCGTCCATGTGGTGATGTTGTCGAGGAAATAACGGTCATGGGTGACCATGATCACGCAACCCGGATAGGCCTGCAGATGCCCTTCAAGCCAGGCGACTGTTTCCGCATCAAGATGGTTTGTCGGCTCATCAAGCAACAGAATATCAGGCTGGGAGAGCAGCAATTTACACAGCGCCACGCGGCGCTTTTCGCCACCAGAGAGATTGGCAACCTCCGCATCCCCCTCCGGGCAGCGCAGCGCATCCATGGCCATCTCCACTTTCGATTCCAGGTCCCACAAATCCTGCGCCTCGATCTCATCCTGAAGCCGCGCCATCTCATCCGCTGTTTCATCCGAGTAGTTCATGGCGAGTTCGTTATAACGCTCCACCAGCGCCTTTTTCTCGCCGACACCCTCCATGGCATTGCCCATCACGTCTTTCGACGAATCAAGCTCAGGCTCCTGCGGCAGGTAGCCAACATTGATGCCTTCGGCCGACCAGGCTTCTCCGATGAACTCGGTATCGAGACCGGCCATGATTTTCATAAGCGTGGATTTACCCGCACCGTTGACGCCGACAACGCCGATCTTGGCGTCGGGTAAAAACGAGAGCGTTATCTCTTTGAGAACCTGCTTGCCGCCGGGATAGGTCTTGCCCAGATTCTGCATTGTAAAAACATATTGGGGAGTGGCCATGGGATACTTTCGCCCGTGAATTTGAATGCGCGTTGTAAAGAGGTTTCGCCGCCTTCTAAGCGATTGGTGCGCGGGCAGCAAGCGGTGCTTGTAAAACGCACTTGCGAATTTTCGCAAAGCACTTCAAGCTTGCCACATCCATTAACAATCGAAAGGAGGTGATCCAGTGTCTCATTGTCAAACTTTGCGGTCGTCAGCTGCGTGGACCTGGATGTTTTCTTCGAGAAAGTTCCACCTCGCATAACCCGCGCTGACGCGGTTCACTGACGAACCGCGAAAAGACAATGGAAGGGCCGCCTCTCGTAAATAAGAGGCGGCCCTTCTTGCATGCATTGCATGTCTAGAGTTTGAACAAGGCGGGTAACCTCACCCTCAACTCATTTGCCAGCCGGTCGAGAGGATTTTCCTTAAGCGGCTCAATCTCACCCAATATTTTCCCAAAGCGCTCTACACTTAACCGCGTAATGGGCATGAACCGGCACCAATCATTGTGTTTCAGCATCAAGCGATAGTCGCGCTCTTCAGACTTAAAAGCATGATGGGCGGGAGACACACCCACCACAGGCAATCGCGCCCACACGGCTTCTGAAATCATGGTGCTTGAATCTTCGGAGCACAGGATCGCGTCTGCCTTGCTGAAAATCTTGGACAAGGTGCCGGGTCCTGCAAGCTTGTAATCGATGAAATCGGCAACAACGGTTTTATCCTTCGCCAGATCAAATGCCGCTTGCGCAATATGTGGCGGGGTACGGGGCGAGGTCGAGATCAGCCAGCGCGTGCCCCATGCACGGCTTATCTCGCTGGCAAACTCAAAAAGCCCAAGCCATTCCGCGTCCTTGTATTTGAACAGGCCCGAATCGCCACCAACCAGCAGACCGATGAGCCCGGGTGGATTGTCTTCGCTGAAAACAGGCACGTCATCGGGACGGCCCAGGGTGTCAGGGTCGAGTGCGCTCGGTTTCAACGACACAAGATGGCGTGGCAAATTCTCGTGCCGCTCATAGGAACTTACGATCAGGGAAAACTCCTCCACATCCACGCCGCGCCGCGAACCAATAAAAATATTTTCCACACCAAGCAGGCGCTTGACGGCCAGGTTCACTGGTAATGTCTCTCCGCCAGACGATACAACCAGATCGGCAGGCGCAAGTTCCGCAGCATCCAGCCCATACCCCATCTTCAACAGCGTGTCCGGCGCGCACCACTCTGCCGTCGCCAGCATACGTAAATATCTCCCCGGCACCATCCGGCGCCGTTTTATGAGCAGGGTTTCCGTTTCAATATTTTGTATGCGCTCCAGCGCCGCAATAACTCCCTCTGCCAAATGGTAGTGGCCGGGGCGACCGTCTGAAATGTGGAGGATACGGAGGGCGTTCATAAGGTATGCCGGTTCAGCACCGGTTCCAGCTTCTCAATCAACTTATCGACTTCAGCCAACGTGTTGTAGTGAACCATGGAGACTCGCACCACTCCATTTTGTGGTGCAAGACCAAAGGCGTCAATCAACCGGACCGCGTAAAAATCACCATATCGTATGCCGATATCGTGGGGATCGATTTGCTCAACGATTGCACGGCTATCCAGCCCCGCAACTGCAAAGCTGATCGTCGGTACGCGCACGCTGGCATCGTGTCGGGCATCACCAATGATCGTGACGCTTGGTAAGGATTTGAGATAATCGAGCAACCGTTTTGAGAGCTTCTGCTCCTGCTCGGCAATCACATCGCAGGCATGGGCAAGATGACCGCGTTCTGAGTCGCCCTCTGCACCGTGATGTTTTGCCATTTCGATCAAATAGTCGGAAATGCCAATGCAGCCGTAGGACAATTCATAATTCACATTGCCCGGCTGGAACTTGTAAGGAATTTCGTCTTCTGCAACGAAAAAATGATTTATGCCGGGCAATTCCAGTAGATCGTCGAAACGCCCGACAAGTGCCGCATGATGCGGCCCATAAGCCTTGTAAAAACTGAACACGTAATAATCGGCATCAAAGGCCTGCACATCTATGAGGCGGTGAGGCGCGTAAGCGACGGCATCAACACAAATCCTGGCGCCATGAGCATGAACGACATCGGCAAATTCCCGCACCGGATTGATCGTACCCAATATGTTTGAGACATGGGTCACACATACCAGCTTGGTGCGATCATTGAGCAGACCTGCAAGTGTCTGTGTGCTCAATTCCATTGTGTCCCGATCCAGAGGCCAGAACCTGATATTTACACCCAGTTTCTCCAGCAACAACCAGGCACCTGCATTGGCCTCATGCTCCACTTCACTGATGATAATCTCATCACGGGGACGAAGCCTGCTACTCAACATTGTTGACAGCGTGCGCAAGAGAGCTGATGTCGAAGGCCCCATAATGATTTCCTCGGGGCGGCGCGCATTTACCAGCTGCGCAACACTTTCCTGCGCCTCGAAAAGCCGCTCCATGGCGATCTGTGATTTCGTGTAGGTCGCGCCATGCTGAACGCTGGATGTCAGCAAATGGTCCTGGATGCGCCGGGCCACGCAGTCGAGTACCAGCGAGCCACCGGCATTGTCGAAATACACATAGTCCCGGTGTTCAAGCGCCGGGAATTGGCTTTCAACAAAATCCATGTCCAGTGTCATGACATCCCTATTCCTGTTTTGCCGCCGACTCCCGGCGGAAAATATATAGCCCCGCGAGAGTAATGACAGCAGCTCCGGCAATCGTCCAGAAAGTTGGCAGCACGCCCCAGATCGCAAGATCGATGGCTATTCCCCAGATAATTGCAGTGTAGTTGAATGGGCTGACAACAGACGCTTCTCCAATTTTCAGGGCATGGGCAATCAGGAGTTGGGCAATCGCTCCCAGAACTCCGATTGCTGCGAACAATGCCCAGGTTTCTATCTCAGGCGTAAGCCAGAACCAGGGCTGGAGGAGACCCCCGACAATCGTGCCGAACACCATGTAATAGAATGTCGTGGTTGCAGGACGCTCCGTCGCTCCAAGCATGCGCACGGTCAGGATGGTGATGGACCAGAGTGCAGTACCCAGGACGGCAATGAGAGCCGCTGTCGTGATTTCTCTCACTGGTCCAAGAGCAAGGACAACACCAAGAAATCCGACGGCCACTGCGCTCCCCCGCCGCCACCCGACCTTCTCGGCCAGAACCGGAACAGCCAACGCCGTCACAAACAGCGGGACTGCTTGGGAAATGACCATAACCTCTCCGACAGAGAGGCGTTGAACCGCAAAGAAATAGCAACACACTCCGGTCAAGCCCGTTAAAGATCTGATGAGATGCAGGCCCGGCCTGCGAGTTTGCAGAGCTTTGAACCCGCCGTCCTTCATGATGAAGGGAATAAGCACAATGGCCGCCACAAGGTTCCGCAAGAATGTTACCTGAAAGGCGTGATAGTCTGGACCGATAAGCTTCACGATCGTATTCATGCCGACCAGCATGGCGACTGCAATCATCATCATAATGATCGCGAGTACGGGCCTATCAGTCTGGCGTCTGGACATGAAACTCCGCCATCATGCTGCGCTGGTGAGTGCGGGCAAGGGAAGGGTCTGGTGGGCCCGGCAGGACTCGAACCTGCAACCGGACGGTTATGAGCCGTCAGCTCTAACCAGTTGAGCTACGGGCCCCTTGGGTTTATTGCCCGCCGCTCCTATAACAGAGATTCTCATCGTGGCGAAGCGGTTGCTTGAGGGACTTGTTTTGTCCAATTTAATATCCCCATCTAACCAAGGCGCGCTATAAGACGCGCAATGCCAACCAGAAAGAACGCATCATGTTCCGTTATATTTCGCCCCTGATTATCGCGCTGACATTTATGATTGTTTCAGTCACTGGCGGCATGACCGCCGAGACCACGACAAAAAGTAATGTCAGCGTGACAGGTATAGGTGTGGCAAAGGCACGGCCCGACACAGCGAGTATTTCCATTGGCGTTGTGAGTGAAGGCAAGACCGCCAAACAGGCATTGGATCAGAACACCGCCGCCATGGGCAGGGTCATTGTCGAGTTGAAGGGACAGAAGGTCGACGCCAAGGACATCCAGACCACCAATTTCACCGTGCGCCCGAAATTTCAGCATTTCAAGGACGGCAAACCGCCGGCGATCATCGGATACCGTGTGGTCAATTCTGTTCGCATCATGGTGCGCAATCTGAAGTTGCTCGGCGCCATACTCGATCAGGCCGTGAGCCTTGGCTCGAACCAGATCAACGGCATCGCTTTCACCGTGGAGGATGCCGCATCCCTTGAAAACGAAGCCCGCAAGATGGCCATGGCCAACGCCCTGCATAAGGCGGAACTCTATGCCAGTGCGGGAAATGCAAAACTCGGCAAGGTGCTGGTGATCAGCGAGGAATTTATCGACAGCACGCCACGTCCCATGTTCGGGCGTGCAGCGGCGATGAGTGCCAAGGCTGCGCCGGTTCCCATCGAGCCCGGCGAACACCGGGTTGAGGCAAGGGTGCATGTCTCCTGGGAATTGAAAAATTAAATAGAACTCGCGCTTACCCGCCGATAATCTCCGCTTCTCCCAGCCCCAGCCGGTCGCCGGGAATTTTCCCTTCCGCCGTCTTGGCGTTGGTCTGTTCTTCCTGCGCTAACTTGTCGATTGACGCTGTGAGGATTTCATCTGCCCGCTCCAGCGGCACCACGCAGACCCCATCGTCATCGCCGATGACAATGTCACCGGATTTAACAGGACAGGACGCGCAGGCAATCGTCCCGTCGATAATCCCGCCAAAACCCTTGTGCGGACCGGCCGGCACGATGGCGCGTGAAAAACACTGGAATCCCATCTCGCGAATTTCCGCCACATCGCGCACCGCGCCATCGACGACAAGCCCGCCGATCTTACGCTTCAGCGCCGCGCGGGTCATGATGCCGCCCCAGATGGCGGTGTCCTCGAACGCGCCTGCATCAACCACGAGTATCTGCCCCGGTTGCGCCATGCCGATGGCCATGTGCAAGGCGGAATTGTCGCCCACCATGCACGTGACGGTGCGCGCCTGACCGAGCAGCTTCATGCCTTGATCCACCGGCTTGATGGCACCGGACATGACCTGTGTGCGGTTCATGCAATCAGACACAATGGCGGGCGGCAGGTCTTTCCATTTTTCAAGAGCGGCCTCGTCGAGAATTTTGAAATCAGTCTTGTAGCGCTGAATGGGCATAGGCGGGTTTCCGTTTTGAAAAGAATAAACAGGGCCCCACGACGCTAATGCATTAAAGCTCCATGGCCAACCTTGCTGGGCCCAATTCACTTATTCAGTAATTTCTTATTCCCTTCACCCGTCAGACCCTCAAAGTCCTTATAGGAAATACTGTGGGCGATCATCGGGTCGTGGCTGGCACTGAGCGTCGCGTAGAACGCTTGTGCCTCTTCATCCCAGGCTTCCGATACCCACCAGACAAACCGCAGGTCCCGCACGCGCGCCTGATGCGCCACGGCGGCTATCAAAGCCCGGCCCAGCCCCTTGCGCCGCGCGTCTTTTGCCACGAACAGATCCGCCATGTAAACACCGCGCTGGGCGGTGATGCTTTCATAGGTCTCATGAAACAGCGCGTAGCCAAGGAGGCGTCCGTCCTGCTCAGCAACGAGCACGTCATGGGCGCTGGCCCCATGCAGCACGTCGCGGGAGAGCTTTTCCGGCGAAATATGTTCGCTCGGTTCTTTGAGATGCACATGCAGGGCGCGCATCAGTTTGCACAGCGCTTCGGCGTCGTCAGCGGTTCCCGCGCGTATGTCGAATTCGTCACTGCTCATGGCGGAGCGCACAATGGCGCGGGCGCGGGGGCTTGTCGAGAGCCGCGCGACACGGCATATCTCTCACCCATGACAGACACACCCCCCCGCCAGCTTTATTTCATATCCGGATCCCCCCCCTGCTGGAGCGTGATGCTGGCGCTCGAGGTCAAGGGGCTCACATATGAGCCCAAACGCCTCAACAACGCCAAGGGCGAGCAAAAGGCACCGGAATTCCTGGCCATCAACCCGCGCGGCCATGTGCCGGTGCTGATCGAAGGCGACACAACCGTCTGCGAGACGCTCAGTGTGCTCACATATCTGGACGCCGCCCATGACACACCCGATGGGGGCCCGCCGCTGTTCGGTGAAACGCCGACTGAGACCGCGCGCATCTGGCAGAGCATTTCGGAGAGCGAAAGCACGCTTCGCGACCAGATCGGCGATATTTCAAGGCCGCTGTTCCGGGGCAAGGGCGCGCAGTTCACTGAGCAGATCACGAGCAACGCTGAAAAAGTTCGCGATGAACTCACCCTTCTCGAGGCCCGCCTTGAGAGCGACCCCTTCCTCGCCGGCGAGCACATAAGCGCGGCCGACCTCATCGCCTACCCGCTGCTGATGCAGCTCGACCGGGCGGGCCAGCGCGAGGAAGCGAAAGCCTTCGATCTGGCTTATCCGCTTCAAGACCATTTCCCCAAGCTCAGCCAGTGGACGCAGCGCATCGCAGCCCTGCCGGGTTACGATGCCGCCTACCCGCCGCACTGGAAATAAGCGCCCTAGCGGCAGCCGGAATAGCGCATGCAGCCGCGCCAGTTGTGGTTATACCGGCCCCATCTGGCAGCGCAGCGCCGGGCCCAGTAGCCGCAACGGGAAACCCGCGGCCGGGGCGCATAATAAGGCCGTGGTGCGTAATAATAGGGCTGGTAATAGGGCCGGTAATACGGCGCATAACCATAGCCATAGCGCGGGCCGACACTAAACCCGAAGCTGCCCGGCCCCACATAGAGGCTGAAATTCTTGCTATGGGCCTGGGCTGCGTCCGGCGTGGCCGTGAAAGCGGCGAACGCCAAGCCTGCGGCGAGGGCAATTCTGGCAATTGCGGATTTTGCTTGGGTCATGAGACCTCTCCCCTTTTCGTGTTCCTGGCTCCTGTCTCTCTTATTGAATATGGGGTTTGTACGGACCAAATGCCGCTGATCCGTTGTCTCGGTGACCAGATGCCGCACTTTTCATTGGCCTACCGCCTGGCGGCTAGATGAGGCGTGTCATTGGCCTACCGCCTGGCGGCTATATGAGGCGTGCGATTAGCGCCAGAAGCCGCGAATGGAGTGCGGCACGAAACGCGCCCCTGCCCTCGCACCGCCCGCCCCTGCCCCGGCAGGCCTTCGCACGGCGGCAGCGGGTGGCGGTGCAATGGGTGATGGCTGGAGAAATCTTGTTCAAGGCAGACTCCTACGGCCCGTCGCTCAGGGCACGGGTGATGCATCAATCAGAAGTCCCTTGAAAAGGGACGCGCAGGACGCTGAAAAGCCGCGTGCCTGGAGTTCCTGGGCGACTTTCCAGCGCCCCGCGCACGGTCTCTTGTTCGAAATCCGCCCGGCGTCTTGTTTGGGTGTCCTACCGCCTGTCGGCTATATGAGGACAATGTGCTCATATAGCGAAGCGGTAGCGCTAATAAAAACTACCCATCCAGCCTCTGGCGCGGGAGCCGTAATACCCCCGGGTCCGGGACGGCACGCCCGGATTGGCTGGGCCCGTTAAACCCTGCGTGCGCCGTATGCCTATTCGCGCTCAAGTAGCCCGAAGGGCGGTAGCGCACTAACCAATGCAGGAACCGCTCTCTCCTCCACCAGATCAAGACGGTCTCGAGCCGCGTCCCTTAACAGAAGAAGAGATGGGGCGGAGCATAAGGGAGGCGCGAGGGGGCGGGGATAAGTTTTTTTAGAATTATATATGCAGCATAGAAGCAGTTATTCTGGTGAATATTTGTATTTCTGTATAATTTATGTGTAATATAAGAAATAATAATAATATACTATTGTATATCTGAGAGAAAATTTAAATATGGGCAAAGATGTACAGGTTCCGTTTTGCCTCAGCGGTGGAATTATTGAGGCGCATTCTTCACTGTGCATGGACGGAGCAACCCACATCATCAATACATCAATCATTGGCGGCATCCGGCTGGTGGCGACGACCAAAGAGGCACTGGAGGTTCTCGAGAAGCATGAGAACGCCGATATCGCCGTGGCCGTGTGCGGCTATCCGAAGAGATCAGCGAACTGCACGCATATGGAAATCTACTTCGCCGGATTGGCTGAGCAATTTGCTCCAAAGCTGTCAGCACTCGGCGGAATGGATGCCGGCGGCTAAACGGCAAATTTATGCTACTCCCTCCTGGGGGCGGGGTTTTGCGCCCCGCCCTGCTCTTTTCGTTTGGACACCTCGTCACCCCTGTCGTTTGAGGTACATCTTGGCGCAGAGGAGTGCTGCCAGGTACGAGGTGAGGAACATCGTCATCGAATATTTCACGTTGAGCTCCGTGGCGATCCAGCGGTCATCCGGCTCAAGCGACATATTGTAAAAGCCAAGACCAACGGTCGCGACTAACAAGACCAGCGGAAGGGCTGAAAATCTCGGGCTGTTGTCCCGGGCGACCATAAACCCGAGCACATAGCCAAACGCGGCAAATCCCGTCAGGGCCGCCACCGCGCCACCGCCAAAACCAGCAGGCGGCCCGTAAAGTTCAAGCATATAGTCGGTAAAGGGAAAGGCGATTGTTACGGCTGCGAGATCGCCCCACTTTGAGCGCATGAACCCTTTGAAGCCTGACAGATAATCCGGCGTTTTTTCTTCACTGCCCATGGCCTTCTCTCCTTTGAGGTGAGGATGTACCCGAGCCTACTTTCTTTGTCATCCTCCGCCTCTCTTTGTCATCCTCCGGCTTGACCGGAGGACCCAGTATCCGCTGGCATTTCGATTCAAAACTATGGCCGAGGTTACTGGATCACCCGATCAAAGCCTGCCCCCAGCGAAGGGGGGGGGTGCGGGGGTGACGGGGGGATGCGGGGGTGACGGGGGTGAGGTCAGTGACGATCAGGCTTGAGCCGCCCATAAACATCGAGCCAGAACCGCGCCCGCTCCGTTTCCAACTCGCACTCGGCGAGGAAGGCGCGGAACAGCGCCTCTTCGCCGGCCAGCGCGCCAAAGGCATGGCGGAAGGCGTCCGCCGCCTCCTCGGGGCGCGTCGCGCGGTCCCACGACTCACGATCCCTGGGGTCGAGCATGGCCGGGTCCTGAACCTCTCGATTATACCGAATCTACCCGGATTATAACTTATTTTAGTTAAAATAACCAAGAGTTATAATGGGGTAATGACAGGTCGCCTGAGAATCCGGCACTGCGGAAGGTATGCATCTGACTGCCTCCCAATGCCGCGGCGCCCGCGCCATGCTCGACTGGACGCAAATTGAACTTGCGGAAAGGTCAGGTGTTGATGTGAACACAATCCGCAACTTCGAAAATGGCAAGCACACGCCTCAGGAAGCGAACCAAGTCAGCATTCGCGAAGCGCTGGAATCTGGAGGCGTCGAGTTTATCGAGCGGGGGAATGGTGGGCCGGGAGCGAGGCTGAGAGGTTGAGAGGTTGAGGCGTAAGGTATGGCAAGATCTAGCATCAGGTTTTCAACGTTTCCTCGAACAGCGGGCCCGCCAGAATTTGTGGCTAAGGTTGTTAAAATTTTTGAGAACCACGAAGGAAATATCGCGACGACCAAACGAGACAAAGGCTTAACTAGTGATGAGGTTTTGGCAAGCCTTAGGGCTGATCTGACATCACTTGGTTTTGAGGTGGAGGCAGGCAAACAAGCAAAACAGAAGATCAAACGGCCTGTATTTTTTGGAGAGAACGCAGTTCCTAGCCTCCAGTACGAGATTGATGCTTGGCATCCTGATTGGCAGGCGGGACTTGAGATCGAAGCAGGGCGGGCATGGATGGGTAATGCGGTCTATCGCGATATAGTGCAGGCGCTTGTGATGGTGGATCTCAAACACTTAATACTGGCAGTACCAAATATTTATCGATACAAAAGTTCTGGGCGGGGAGTTTCCAGCAGTGACTATAACAATACGATAGCTGTTGTAGACGCATTATTCGGTCATAGCAGGGTAGAAATGCCGTTTTCACTCTGCGTAATCGGATATTGATACATCTGCCAATGCTTTATTGAGACCTCGTTCGACTGAGGGTGCCAATGCCCGATATTGACGTAACAATCGATCAGCTACTTCCTGATCCTGAAAATCCTAGAACTGGTCGCGCCGCAGATCGCGACGATTCCATTCAGCGGATGGTTGACCTCCAAAAGAACAATCTGGCGAATCTCGCTTTAAATATTGCTGAGCATGGTTTGAGTCCCATCGATAGAATGATGGTAATTGGGCCAGACGAGAACACCGGCGAATATACCGTCGTTGAAGGCAACCGTCGCGCTACCGCACTAATTCTGATGGATGATCCAAGTCACTTGGATCAGTTGAACTTTAGTGACAAACGTCTTCTGAATAAATTTCAAAAAGCAGCATTGAGGTTTAGCCGGAAAGACGTTGAGCCAATTTCAGTATTCTTAGCCAAAGATCGCCCGAGCACGCGTAGGTGGGTAGAACTTCGGCATGCTGGTCGCGACAAGGGACGCGGGGTGTCACCTTGGAATGGTGTCGAGGCAGCCCGGTTCGCAAAAGGCGAGGATGCGCCGATCGTAGCTGCGAGTGACTTCTTGCTACACAGAGCTCAATTGAGCGAAACGGAGATCGAAGCGCTTGATGACATGCCCTGGAGTTCGTTCGAGCGATTCATTGATTCCCCTAAGCTCCGCGAAAAGCTTGGATTGCGACTGAACGATGGGCGTTTGGAAGCGACAATCGAACCAGAGGAGATCGCAAAAACGCTACGTGAAATAGCTTTCATGGTTACGCGTCGTGAGAAGCCAGATGGAAATATACTCAACAGTCGAACAATGAACACCGTGGATCAGAGGATCGAAATCCTAGAATCCATGCCAAGTAAGTACCAGCCCGACTTGTCGCTAACAATTGAACCTATTCCCCTCTCTGAACTAAAAATCGAAAAGAAGACAAAACCGAAGCGCAAAAATAAAAGAAGGACCGTTAAAGACCCTCTCGCACGCGACAAGATTATTGGTCGATCTTTACCGTTCAAAGTCTCACGGTCAAAAGCCGAAAAAATTCTTCACGAGATGGGTAGCATCAGTGTCGTGTACCACACTGTGACAATCGCAATCTTACTTCGGTCATTCATTGAGCTTTCAGTTAAACAATTTTTGCGTAAGAACGGAGATACGAAAAATGATGAACTTTATAAGAAAATAAAACGCGCGGCAGATATTATCAAAATTGCTGATCCGAACGCTGACCTAGGTCCCATCGCATTGATAATCAGTAGCGGACAGCACAAGAACGCAATTTGGAAACTAAACAGTGTTGTGCACGATGATTACGCATTTCCAACTCATCGCGAGTTGAATGGGTTTTGGGATGAGATCGAACCATTCCTTGCCCACTTATGGAGATCAAAGTGAGCGGGCATAAGCTAGTCACCAGAAATTCGCGGTATTTCACACCTCTGCGATATCCGGGCGGTAAAGGCCAAATCGCATATTTCATAAAACAATTGGTCACGGATTCCGATTTGGTTGGTGGTCACTATGCCGAGCCATATGCTGGTGGCGCTGCAATAGCCTTGGAACTACTGCTCGAAGGTTACGTTTCGAAAATTCACATCAACGACATTAGCCGACCAGTCTACGCCTTTTGGCACAGCGTGCTGACCGAAGCGGATGCTCTTTGTGAGCTAATAGATACAACTCCAGTGACCGTTGAAACTTGGGATGCCCAAAAGACAATTATCCGAGAAGAACAATCAGCAGGCTTATTAGAGCTTGGGTTCGCATTTTTTTTCCTCAACCGCACGAACCGGTCCGGCATTTTGAATGGAGGGATAATTGGTGGCCGCGAACAGAACGGCGACTGGAGAATCGATGCGCGTTATTACAAGCAAACAATTTTAGGACGCATCCGCAAGATTGCTGAATACCGTAATGTGATCAATCTATCTCATGAAAATGCAGCAGGGTTCATCAGAGATGGAAGTGCTATATGGCCATCCAACACATTGATCTACCTTGACCCTCCTTATTTTGAGAAGGGCAAGCATCTTTATTACGACTTCTATACCGCCGACGATCACAAAGAGATTGCCAATCTCGTTGCTAACGTTGATGGGCAGGAATGGATCGTCTCGTACGATAACGTGCGGCAGATCAAACAACACTACAGAACCGCACGCAGGATAACCTACGGGCTGAACTATAGCGCTCGCGAGTACATAACCGGATCAGAAGTGATGTTCTTCAGCGATGGGCTGAAAATTCCAAAGATCGCTGGCGGCGCAATGAAAAATGTGCGTCGTCGTTTCAAGGTCGCCGCATAAGCCTAATTATCCAGGAAACTCCGCAGCTTCCTTGATCTTGAAGGATGCTTCAACTTCCGCAGCGCCTTCGCCTCGATCTGCCGGATACGCTCGCGGGTGACGGAGAACTGCTGCCCCACCTCTTCGAGCGTGTGGTCGGTGTTCATGCCGATGCCGAAGCGCATGCGCAACACGCGCTCCTCGCGCGGGGTGAGGGACGCCAGCACGCGGGTGGTGGTGTCACGCAAATTGGCCTGGATCGCCGCATCGATAGGCAGCACCGCGTTCTTGTCCTCGATGAAATCGCCTAAGTAACTATCTTCCTCGTCGCCAATGGGCGTCTCGAGGCTGATCGGCTCCTTGGCGATCTTCAGGACCTTGCGGACCTTTTCCAGCGGAAGTGCTAATTTGGTGGCGAGCTCTTCCGGCGTCGGCTCGCGGCCGATCTCGTGCAGCATCTGGCGGCTCGTGCGCACGATCTTGTTGATGGTCTCGATCATGTGCACGGGGATGCGGATGGTGCGCGCCTGGTCGGCGATCGAGCGGGTGATCGCCTGGCGGATCCACCAGGTTGCGTAGGTGCTGAACTTGTAGCCGCGGCGATACTCGAACTTGTCGACCGCTTTCATCAGGCCGATATTGCCTTCCTGAATGAGATCAAGGAATTGCAGGCCGCGGTTGGTGTATTTCTTGGCAATCGAGATGACGAGGCGCAGATTGGCTTCGACCATCTCCTTCTTGGCGATGCGCGCCTCGCGCTCGCCTTTCTGCACGATGCGCACGATGCGGCGGAACTCGGCAATCTCGAGGCCCGTCTCGGTGGCGAGGTCTGACACCTGGGTGCGGATTTCCTTGACGTTGTCGCGC
>JAJFHP010000046.1 GCA_021775555.1 Hyphomicrobiales bacterium
TTTCACTGGATAAACTGGAGGAGTTAAGCCATAGTGCCGCCGGTCTGGAGGGGCTTGATGCCGTTCTTGCCCCCGTGGAGACCGCGCTGGACGACATCCCGGCGTTGGCCATAAGCGGAGACGATGCGGCAAAACTCACACAGGGTCAGGTTGTGCTGTTGCGCGGCCGCGATGCCCCGATAATTAACGGACCCGTCTATGCGACGTCACGAGGAGCGCTCGTGGCACTCGGCGAAGTAAAGCGCGGAGAGCTTCGGCCAAAGCGCGTTTTCAACTTTTAGGTTTGAAAAGCGAAACCGAGCCGGACGGAATCACATTAATCAAAGAACAGGAGTTGACGATGTCGATTGCCGCTGAGCGGAAGACCGAACTTATTGGCGAATACGCCACAAATAAAGACGATACGGGTTCACCGGAAGTCCAGGTTGCGATCCTGACTGAACGGATCACCAACCTAACTGAGCACTTTCAAACCCACAAAAAAGACAACCACTCGCGCCGAGGGCTGCTCAAAATGGTGAGCCAGAGGCGGAGGCTTCTCGATTATGTCAAAGCCCAGGACGAGGAGCGTTACAAAAAACTGATAACCAGCCTGGGTATTCGCCGTTAGCCAGCGCGTGAGGCGCAGGTTCACGGGTCCGGGGAATCAGGACGCATCGGCCGAAATCCGTCGGCGGAGCGGCTCCAATTGATGATTCCCACGCAAGGAAAGCAGAGACGATACATATGTTTGAAATCCACACACAAGAAATAGAATGGGGCGGACGCCCACTGACGCTCGAAACCGGGCGTATTGCCCGCCAGGCCGATGGGGCCATCCTCGCCAAATATGGCGACACCAGCGTGCTGGCGACAGTTGTCGCTGACCGCGAGCCAAGACAGGGCATCGACTTTTTCCCTCTCATGGTTGACTACCGCGAGAAAACCTATGCAGCAGGCAAGATTCCCGGCGGGTTTTTCAAGCGCGAGGCGCGCCCGGCTGAAAAAGAAACCCTGACATCCCGGCTTATTGACCGCCCGATCCGTCCACTGTTCGTGGACGGTTTCAAGAACGAGACGCAGGTTCTTATAGCCGTGCTCAGCCATGACATGGAGAATGATCCAGATATCGTTGCCATGGTGGCCGCCAGTGCAGCGCTGACCATTTCCGGCATTCCCTTCATGGGTCCGATTGGCGGCGCGCGTGTTGGTTATATTGACGGCGAGTATATGCTCAACCCGCCAATTGATCAGATGGAAGATTCGAAACTTGATCTCATCGTGGCGGGAACAGGTGATGCGGTGCTGATGGTTGAATCAGAAGCCGAGGAACTTCCCGAAGACGTGATGCTCGGCGCTGTAATGTTCGGCCATGAGCAGATGCAGCCCGTGATTGACTGCATCATCAAGCTGGCGGAAAAAGCGGCCAAGCCTGCATGGGATTTCCAGAAACCTGACAATTCCGAGATGGAAGACAAGGTTCGCAAAGCGGCGGAAAAAGACCTCCAGGCGGCCTACCAGATCCCGGAGAAGATGGCCCGCCAGGACAAGGTTTCCGAAGCCAAGGCGAAGGTCGTGGCGGATACGGTTCCAGAAGACGATGACGGCAAGATTGCCGGCCAGGTGTCCGGCGCCTTCAAAACTGTTGAGAAAGGCGTGGTCAGGGGGTCTATCCTTGAGACGTCCATGCGCATCGACGGACGTGACTTGTCTACAGTGCGTCCCATTGTGTGCGAAGCGGGTATCCTGCCGCGCACCCATGGCAGCGCGCTGTTCACACGCGGCGAAACGCAGTCCATTGTTGTGACCACACTGGGCACCGGCGAGGACGAACAGTTTGTCGATGCACTGGAAGGCACCTACAAGGAAACCTTCCTGCTGCATTACAACTTCCCACCATACTCCGTCGGTGAAACGGGCCGTGTCGGATTTACCGGACGCCGAGAGATTGGCCACGGCAAGCTTGCCTGGCGCGCTCTGCATTCGGTTCTGCCTGATCGCGAAAGTTTCCCTTACACGATCAGGGTTGTTTCAGAGATAACCGAATCAAACGGGTCATCCTCTATGGCGACCGTTTGCGGAGCATCCCTGTCGATGATGGATGCGGGTGTGCCGCTTAAGCGTCCGGTTGCCGGTATCGCCATGGGATTGATCAAGGAAGGTGAAAAGTTCGCCGTCCTTTCCGACATCCTGGGTGATGAGGATCATCTTGGCGACATGGACTTCAAGGTCGCGGGAACGGATCAGGGTCTGACCTCACTTCAGATGGACATCAAGATTACCGGCATCACCGAAGAGATCATGAAGGTGGCGCTGGAGCAGGCCAAGGGTGGGCGGATGCACATCCTGGGCGAGATGTCCAAGGCGCTGGATACGGCCCGCGATGATCTGGGCGAGCATGCGCCGCGCATCGAGATGATTACCATCCCGACCGACAAGATCCGTGATGTGATCGGCACCGGCGGTTCGGTGATACGTGCGCTGGTAGAGGAAACCGGCGCCAAGATCGACATCAATGATGACGGTCAGGTCAAGGTGGCTTCAAACAGCGCGGAGTCGATTAACGCGGCTCTCACCAAGATCAGAATGATCACATCCGATCCTGAAGAAGGCATGATTTACGAAGGCACGGTCGTGAAAACTGTCGATTTCGGCGCCTTCGTCAACTTCTTTGGACCGAAAGACGGCCTGGTGCACATCTCGCAGCTGGCGCCCCAACGCGTCAACCAGACCACCGATGTGGTCAAGGAGGGCGACAAGGTGTGGGTCAAGCTGATGGGCTTTGATGACCGCGGCAAGGTGCGGCTTTCCATGAAAGTTGTTGACCAGGATACGGGCAAGGAAATTACCGAGGACGCCAAAGAGGCAAGCTAACCTCGCATTCTTGTTTGACGAGACCAATTGAGCGGCTCCCTTCGGGGGGCCGCTTTTTTTACACCTTGGAGTTGGGTGTGCTCACGCTATTGCCTGTTGGACGTCAGGCTGTTTCAGGGATGCCATCAATTCGGGGAGGTCACACCCGGGTGTAGGCTTGGCGTAATAAAATCCTTGCGCCGATGGACAGCCAATCATGCGCAGGAAGTCTGCGTCCTCTTCCGTTTCAACGCCCTCGGCGACTGTATGGAAACCAAGGCTTCTGCCCAGCCCGACAATCGCGTTGACGATTTTTACGTTCTCCTCACGTTGAGGAATATTCGTTATGAAGGAACGGTCGATCTTGATTTTATCGAAAGGCAGTTCAGAGAGGTAGCATAAGCTTGAGTAGCCGGTTCCAAAGTCATCCAGCGCAACACGTATTCCAAGGTTCTTCAGTGAGGTGATGATGGTCTTTGCTGCTGCAAGATCACTGACCAGGGCATTTTCAACCAATTCCACTTCCAATCTTTCTGGTGGAAATCCAGTTTCAGTTATGACACCAAGCAGGCCCTGGACCAGCCAGTCGTCCTGTATTTGCTGCGGGGCGATATTGAGTGCTATCGAAACATTACCTGGCAGAGCCTTTACGGTGATGCAGGCGGTGCGGAGTACACTGAGCGTCAAATCGCCGATTGAGCCACTTGATTCGGCCAGTGGAATAAAATCATCAGGTGGAATCAGTCCGCGTGTGGGATGTTCCCATCGACTGAGTATTTCAAAGCATTCAACCTGTTCGGTCTCCAAGTCTACTATGGGTTGGTAATAAGGCACCACCTGACCGGCACTGATACCTGTCTTCAGTTCCTCTTCAAGCTGCGCTCGCTCATTGAGCTCCTCATCCATGCGCCTGTGATACTCAATGATCTTGCTCGTGTCCTCCGGTTTGGCCTTGCGCAATGCGAGATCTGCCTTGCGAATCAAATCTTCATAGTCCCTGGCGTCATCAGGGTAAAACGCGATGCCGACACTGGCCCCGACATGAACGGAAAAGTCTTGACCAACGACGGGCTGTTCCAGTGATGAAACAAATGCGTTTGTTATTTCGGTCGCTTCTTCTCTGCTTGTGGTTTCAATCAGACAGACAAACTCATCACCGCCAAAACGCGCAGCATGCCCCTTGTCTGACAGAGTTTTGACTAACCGCTTCGCCACTTCCGTCAGAACAAGATCGCCGATCAGATGCCCTTTAGTGTCATTGATCTTTTTGAGACCCTTCAGATCCAGCATCAGGATTGCGATGCTGGCCCCGCTAACCGCGGCTTTCGTGAGAGTGCCATCGAGTATCTCGCGAAATGAGTGCCTGTTTGCCAGTCCGGTCAAGGCGTCATGGCGCGCCAGATGCCGAATCCGGTCTTCAGCCTCGAGGAACGCAAATTCTGATTTTTCAAGACTGCCTGACAGCCGGCGCCAAAGCAGGACTCCACCAATCAGAGTTATGCTCAGTGCAAGGCCAAACCAGACATGGGCTTTCTCGTCTGCTGCATCCACATCCGTGAAGACAGAATCAATCATTTTTTTGTTAAACCGGTTAGTCCCGCGAGACAGAACACCTTTGTTGTAATGATAGTCAACACTGTCGAGTATTGACCGGGCTTCTTTGGTTCTTCCCAGTTGGGCGGCCCGAAGTGCATTCATTTCAAGTATCACAAGGTGCCTATTCGCAATGCGGGTTTCGTTGTCGAAAAAGCTACGTAAATGTGGTGGTGCAATTTTTAGCGCGCGATTGATTGCCTGATCGATCAAAGGGATATTTTCGTTGTAGCGATCAATCCACATTTTTTCACCTGTCTCAGCTGCCATGTGTGCCGACATTGTCAGGCGCTCATCGGCCAGCAGAATATCCGCGGCTGATTGATGTGCAGTGATGAGCTTTTGGCTGAGGGTGTGATTGTGTAGCTCGTGCGTAAGATGTTGGCCGGTAAAAACAGCAACACTCATGCCGGCGCCAATCAGGGCCAGCAATACACTGCGCCGCGCCATTGCGGTCGCTTTTTTGACAATCGATCCTGAATACACCGCGTGCCCCCCCCCAGGATGGCAGTTGCGGATTAACATTCAAGCCGGGCAAATGTTCACTCGGCATGTAAGTCATCGGCATTTCATAGGGATAGGAGTGTTGCAACGAGCATGGTTGCAGGTAGAAATTTTTGGCTGCCCCTAAAGATCAACAATCAGAAAATTGCGATCCATATCCCCAGATATATCAACAGTGGTCCCAATTCTAAGAGAATCTGATAAATGAAGCTTTAACGTGCAAGCACATGTCAGAGCAATTTATGCGTGCACACTGGTCGGCAAAGTTTTTTGCGACTTTTGTATTGAGCGTAGCGAATTAAGGGGCTCGCTAGATTCATACAGTCCGTTCTGTCAGGCTCGGAAAATCCAGTGCAAAAAAATACTTTTTGTACTGTGCAGAATACCCGTCAATTTTGCCGTAGAGGAAAAATTGTCGCTATGGACCTTTGCCACTTAAACTAGAAATATTATTGCGCATTACAGGGGTTAAAAGCAAAAATAATTTTGTTTATTTTCTAACACATTGAATGTATTGATAATTATTGATTATAAAATATTTTATGAATAATGTGTTTACAACTTATGCGAGTAATATAAACTTTTCCTTTACCCTTGGCACAGACATTGAGCGTAAATTCTGGATTAATCCATGGAGCGCATAATGTCGCAGTTAAATTTCAATTCCATCATGAATTTGAAGGTTGGCGGGCGCATATTCGCCGGCTGCTTCACCCTCGTTGCCCTGCTTGTGGGCGCGGTGAGTTTCACACTGTATTCGGTCACCGGCGTCCAAACAGAATCAGACCGCATGGTCGAGTTAAGGGTCCCGACTTCGGCGGCCAGCCAGGCCATGGTCAATGACATCAATGCCTCTCTCGCGGCATTGCGCGGCTGGATGCTGACCGGCAATGATGTCTTCAGGAAGGATCGTCAGATTGTCTGGGATCATATTGCGAAAGTCAGCTCCGACATGGACAAAATGTCAAAGCACTGGACCAACCCGGCAAACGTGAAGGTCTGGACTGAGTTCAAAACCATCCTCGACGAGTTTCAGGTGGCCCAGGAAAAGACCGAAAAGATCGCCAATAGCCCGGAGCAGAACCCGGCTACCGTGATCCTGGTCAACGAGGCCGCGCCGCGTGCGGGTAAAATGGTGAGCAACATCACCAAAATGATCAATCTGGAAGGCGCAGCGGCCGATAGCGGCAATGAATTTGAGCGCAAGAAGCTGCTCGGCATGATGGCGGACGTGCGCGGCACGCTCGGTCTCGCACTGGCCAATATCCGTGCTTACCTGCTGACGGGTGATGCAAAGTTCCGCAATAAGTTCGATAAATTATGGGCCAAGAACACCAAGCGCTTCGGTGATCTGACCACCAACAAGAATTCTCTTAGCCCGGAACAACTCAAGGCATTTGACGAATTTTCAAAGATGCGTAGTGAATTTACGCTCCTGCCGGAGAAAATGTTCGAAATCCGTGGCTCGAAAAAGTGGAACATGGCCAACTACACACTGGTCAAGGAAGCTGCACCCCGGGCCGGTAAATTGCTGACAATCCTCTCTGGGGCCAAGAATGAGGCCGGCGCGCGCAACGGCGGCATGGTCGAAAATCAGAAGAATTTGCTGAATAAGGACGCGGAAGTCGTTCACGCTCATATAGCCGAACTTGAATACATATTGATGGCTCTGCTGGCCATCGGAGTGGTGCTTGGCGTGGTTGTCAGCATCTTTACCGCCCGCTCCATCGTGCGCCCCGTGCAGGACATGACGGGCGCCATGGATGAGCTTGCCAACAACAATCTCGAAACCGAGGTGCCGGCACTCGACAAGAAGGACGAGATTGGCGATATGGCCAAGGCCGTCCAGGTGTTCAAGGAAAACATGATCAGGACGAAGGAGATGGAGGCCGAGCAGGTGAAATCACGCGAGGCCCAGCAAAAACGTACCGAGAATATTGAAAAGCGGACCAAGGCGTTCGACGAAGTTGTCTCAAAGGCTCTCTCCAGCGTGACCTCCGCATCGAGCCAGATGCAATCTTCATCCGAAGCCATGTCCTCGGTGGCGGAAGAAACAAACGCCCAGTCGACAGCCGTTGCAGCTGCAGCGGAAGAAGCCTCCACCAATGTTCAGACTGTTGCCGCGACCACAGAGGAACTCAGCGCTTCGATTTCCGAAATCGGCCAACAGGTGAATATGTCGCGCGAGGCGGCAGCCAATGCTGTGAATGAGGTGACCCAGGCCAGTGAAAATGTGAGCGGTCTTGCCAAATCGGCAGCGAGCATCGGCGAGGTCGTCGGCATGATCACCGACATCGCTGAGCAAACAAATCTGCTGGCCTTGAACGCGACCATCGAGGCGGCGCGTGCCGGGGAGGCTGGCAAGGGCTTCGCTGTCGTTGCCAGCGAGGTCAAGGAACTGGCCAGCCAGACCGCCAAGGCGACGGAAGAAATCGGTTCTCAGATCGAAGGCATACAATCGGCGACTGATGGCACAGTCGGCGCGATCGACTCAATCGGCAAGGTTATTGCTGAGCTGAACGAAGGCGCTTCAGCGATTGCCGCGGCTGTTGAAGAGCAAGGGACGGCGACTCAGGAGATTGCCCGCAACGTGTCTGAAGCAGCAGCCGGGACGTCGGAAGTCACCTCTAACATCACCGATGTGACGACCGCTGCGGCGCGCACCGGCGAGACTTCGGGTGAGGTTCTGCAGGCGGCCCGCGAGCTGAGCGACCAGGCTGAAACCTTGCGCAAGGAAGTGGACTCCTTCCTCTCGGATATCAAGGCCGCCTAAGAGTTTACACACGGCAAAAGAGAAGCTGGACCGCATATTGCGGTCCAGCTTTGCTTTGCGCTTCAACATTACTTGCCCCAAAATCACTGTTAGGCAATCGTTCAAATTCCATCGAGTTTATGGAAGAAAGACAGTTGATATGAAGGGCGTGGTATTTACTGGAAATCGCAAGCTTGAATTGCGTGACTTTCCCGACCCAAAGCCGAGCGAGGATGATGTCGTCATCGAGATCAAGGCGTCGGGCATGTGCGGCAGTGATCTGCATGTTTACCGTTCAAACAGCGATCTGGTGGGAAAAGTCATCGCCGGCCATGAGCCGTGCGGCGTAGTACTGGAACGCGGCAAGGCGGTGCCGGAGCGCCTGGCGAGGAAAGGTGCTCGCGTCATGGTGCATCACTATGACGGCTGCAGGACTTGCTCAAACTGCATGTCAGGCTGGACCCAGCTTTGCGATGAGGGTTCGGTTATCTATGGCCGAACCGGGCATGGCGCCCATGCGCAATTCATGAAAGTCCCGGCCAGAACACTTGTGGGTCTGCCGGATGCCCTCACCTATACCACCGGCGCTGCTATCTCCTGCGGCACCGGCACGGCGTTTGGCGCCCTGAAACGCATGGAATTGCAGGGCGGAACAAACCTGGCTGTCTTTGGGCAGGGACCGGTTGGCCTCAGCGCCACCATGCTCGGTGCTGCCATGGGAGTACGGGTCATTGCCGTGGATATTGTTGATGAAAGATTGGAGCGGGCAAGGGAGTTCGGGGCTGACGCAGTTATCAATGCGAGCAAAGATGATCCGGTCGCGGCTATTCAGGAACTGACGGGCGGCGGGGCTGACTACACCCTGGAATGTTCTGGCGTACCTGATGCATCTGTTGGCTGTGTTCGCTCAGCACGCACATGGGGCACGGTTTGTTTCGTCGGCATGGGCGCATTGCCCGCGAGCTATGATGTGACCAACGATATTATCAAGAAGCAACTGACCCTGCTCGGGTCGTGGACCTTCAGCGCACCGGGCCAGAGCGACTGCGCGGCATTTGTGGCTGAGAAAAACCTTCCCGTTGACAAGCTTTTCACTCATCAGTTCAAACTTGATGACGCGGAAGAGGCTTACAGGCTGTTTGATACGCAAACCACAGGAAAAGCTGTGATCCTGCCGGGCTAATCTACGCGCTCGAACCCCTGACCCTGTGGCCAGAAAAGCTTAAGAGAAAGCGATACATGGTCCGGGTTGCCCGTGGTGAGCAATACCGGATTTCCCTCATATGCTGTTCCCGCCGCGTAGGAAGAGTGCCGCGCAAGGTAATCTTCAAGACTGTCCGCAACAACATCGGGTTGGCTCAGGATGCGTGTTGAGGGAGGCAGATGCGTCACGAACAATTCCTCGACCAGCGGGAAATGGGTGCATCCGAGTATCGCCCGCTCAGGTGCTATTCCACCTGAACGCTTCAGCAGCTGGCCGACATATTTCGCCACCATGGCATCGAGATCATTCTCTCCTGCCCCCACTTCTATCGCTCCGGCGAGGTCAGGGCAGGCGTGTTCCAGTACGGTCACTTTCGGGCAACGCTTGCGGATTTCTTCACTATAGACACCGCTCGAAATGGTACGGGTCGTGCCGAATACAGCGATGGTGTCGGAATTGAATTTTTGTGGATATTGCGGGGATGTCACGGCCCAGGGCGTCTGCGTTGCCGCTTCCACCATGGGGGCAACCACTCCCAGTACATTTCGACCGGGGTAATCTGATGAAGGCAGCCAGTCCTGCTGCAAGGTCCGGCAGGCGACGGCGCTGGCCGTATTGCAGGCCAACATGACAAGCTTGCAGCCGCGTGCATACAGCTGTTCTACACCCCCGCGTGTCAGCTCGACGATTTCCTGTGAGCCGCGATTGCCATAGGGCGCATTGGCGTGATCACCCAGATAAACGAAGTTGAGATCGGGGAATCGGGCCACCAGGGTACGGAATATGGTGAGACCGCCATGTCCTGAATCGAATAATCCGATCATGCCGCACTGCTTCTGGTGGTTGCGCCCAGAGCGTCTTGACGAGCGTTGCGTTACTCAGCCGCCTTGGACGGATTTTCAGGAATTTCTACGCCCTCGTAAGCCTTGAGAGCGTCGAGTTCCGGGGTTGAAACGATGTTGTAACCGCAATCAACGAAATGCACTTCGCCGGTAACAGCGCCCGACAACCCTGACAGAAGATAGAGTGCCGAGCCGCCGACTTCATCAAGATCAGGCGTGCGCTTTAAGGGCGCGTGCAGTTTTTGGTAGTTGAAAATCGAACGGGCGTCGGAAATGGCAGCGCCGGCAAGGGTCCGCATGGGACCGGGCGAGAGCGCATTGACGCGGATACCCTGTGCGCCCAGATCAACCGCGAGATAGCGTACGCTGGCCTCGAGCGCTGCCTTGGCCACGCCCATCACATTGTAACAGGGCACAACGCGCGTCGCCCCGCCAAAACTGAGCGTGAGCAAGGAGCCGCCTTCAGTCATCAGTCCCGCCGCATGCTTGCAGATTTCGGTGAAAGAGAAACAGGAGATCACCATGGTCTGCACGAAGTTGTCGCGGCTGGTGTCCACATAGTGGCCGCTGAGTTCGCTGCGGTCGGAAAAAGCCAGTGCATGAACCACGAAATCGAGTGATCCCCATTTGTCGCCAATGACCTTGAAGAGATTATCGACACTGGCAGGATCTTCCACATCACAGGATTCAATGATCGGGGAGCCAACGGATTCGGCCAGCGGAATGGCGCGTCGCCCAAAGGCATCACCCTGGTAGGTGAAGGCGAGTTCCGCGCCCTGCCCGGCCAGAATCCGGGCTATACCCCAGGCAATCGACCGGTCGTTGGCGACGCCCATTATCAGTCCCTTCTTGCCCTCCATAAGAGGTCCGGGGGACGCTAAATCTTTTGCTGTCATGATAATACCTGGCTAATTGCCCTTGGGTCGGCCCGAAACGGCTATCCGTCGAAGCGTTTGAAGACGAGTGTGGCGTTGGTGCCGCCAAAACCAAAACTATTGGACATGACACAGTTAATCTCTGAAGTGTCGTCGCGTGCCCGAAGGATCGGCATATCGGCCATATCCTGGTCCAGTTCATCGATATTCGCCGACTCGCACAAAAAGCCATTATTCATCATCACCAGCGAATAAATGGATTCCTGTGCGCCCGTCGCACCAAGGGAGTGGCCGGTCAAAGACTTGGTGGCGCTGATTTTCGGAATGTCATTACCGAACACCTCCCGGATTGCCT
Organism: Hyphomicrobiales bacterium; assembly: GCA_021775555.1. GTDB lineage: Bacteria > Pseudomonadota > Alphaproteobacteria > Rhizobiales > Methyloligellaceae > UBA2767. The sequence continues at coordinate 10,958 of JAJFHP010000046.1, forward strand.
CGATCTCGCGTGTGTCGCCAACAGGCGTCGAAGTTCCGTGCGGATTGATATAATCGATTTTACAATCGAGATCCTTCATTGCCATCTTCATGCAGCGCACAGCACCTTCACCCGATGGAGCAACCATGTCGAAGCCGTCTGAGTTGGCGCCATAGCCCGCGATCTCACCATAGATTTTCGCACCGCGTGCTTTGGCATGTTCCAGTTCTTCCAGAACCAGCACACCCGCGCCACCAGCGATAACGAAGCCGTCGCGGTTGGCATCAAACGCCCGGCTGGCGGTAGCTGGTGTGTCATTGAATTTAGAGGACATGGCGTTCATGCCATCAAACAGAACCGATAGCGACCATTCGAGTTCTTCGCTGCCCCCGGCAAACACAATGTCCTGCTTGCCCCACTGGATCATCTCGGCCGCATTGCCAATGCAATGAGCGGAGGTGGAGCAGGCTGAGGTGATCGAGTAGTTGACGCCTTTGATATGGAACGGTGTAGCAAGAGTTGCTGATGCTGTTGAGCTCATGGCTTTGGGGACTGCAAACGGGCCGACCTTTTTAGGGCCACGCTCACGTGTTGTATCGGCAGCCCATACGATCGTCTTGGTGGAAGGGCCGCCAGAGCCCATAATCAGGCCGGTGCGCTCATTTGAAACTTCAGAATCCTCAAGACCCGAATCCTGTATCGCCTGTTCCATGGCAATATAGTTCCATGCCGATCCCTCGCCCATGAAACGGCGCGCCTTGCGGTCAAGGGCTTCTTCCCAGTCCAGTTGAGGTTTGCCGTAAACTTGGGAGCGGAATCCCAGTTCCTCATATTCAGGCGCCTTGACGATGCCGGACTTGGCTTCGCGCAGCGAGGCCGTCACCTCCTGCACGGTGTTCCCGATTGAGGAGACAATCCCCATTCCGGTGACCACAACACGTCTCATTCACTTTGCCCTTTTAATTAATCCGCCAGCGGCATTTTATGATGATGCGGCAAAAAACCACGAGCCTTTTCGTTACCCGTTGTCTTTGTCATCTACGAACAGGCCAACGCGCAAATCGGAGGCTGTGTATATCGGCTCTCCATCCGCCTTAAGCACACCATCGCCAACGCCGATTGTGAATCCGCGGCTGATCAGACGCCTGAGTTCAACCACATACTCGACCTTCGAGACAGCGGGTGTGACCATGCCGGAAAATTTGACTTCGCCGACACTGAGCGCGCGGCCCCTGCCTGGAGCTCCGGTCCAACCAAGGAAAAAGCCCGTCAGCTGCCACAGGGCGTCCAGTCCGAGGCAGCCCGGCATCACCGGATCCCCTTTGAAATGGCAGGGGAAAAACCACAAGTCGGGCTTGATATCGAACTCCGCGACGATAATTCCTTTGCCGTGCTCGCCGCCGTTTTCCTCAACCTTTGTAATGCGATCAAACATCAGCATAGGGGGCAAAGGCAATTTCGCGTTGCCCTCACCAAACATCTCGCCGCGTCCGCAAGCGAGCAAATCTTCATATTCGTAACTGGAGGGGCGCTCAGACATATGTTTTTCCCGCAGGCTAAATGCGGTGCCGCTAGCTGTTGATTTGTCCCGTTACCTAACACACTCCTGTGAGCATCAAAAGACTGTCTTGCGCTTTGTCCGGGGGGGTGCGTCAACCATACCACTGCGGCCATATTGCGGGACACGAAAGAAAAAGATAATGTCTGCTTCGAAAGATATGAGCTGAATATGGATTTAGCGGATATGTCGCACCAATTTCTCGATGTGAATGTTCCTGACGTTCTGCGCGACGCAGGCTTGCGCCCGACGCGTCAGCGTGTTGCGCTGGCTGAACTCCTGTTTGCCAAGGGTGACCGCCATTTGACGGCGGAGCGGTTGCATGAGGAAGCTTTGAGTAGCGACGTTCAGGTTTCGCTTGCCACCGTTTACAACACGCTGCACCAGTTTACCGAGGCGGGGCTGCTTCGCGAGGTGGCGGTCGAAGGGTCAAAGACATATTTCGATACCAATACGTCCAACCACTATCACTTCTTTTTCGAGCCCGAGGGTGTCCTGATGGACATCCCGACCGAGAATCTCACCATTCAGGGCCTGCCGGAACTTCCTGAAGGGATGAAAGTCTCTCAGGTTGATGTGCTCGTCAGGCTTGTCGAAAAGTAAGCCTCACTTCAATTCTTCGCTGCGATAAACGCCCCAGAGGCGTTCCTGTTCTATCCAGCCGGAGTAATTGCTAACGGTGAAATTACACCAGCTTCCATCGCATGTATGTATGGACCCCAGGACTCCAGGTTCAAGTTGTGCAACCGGATCGGCACTCTTTGAGGCGTCATCAAGCAGGGCAATAGCCTGACGTTTTTTTACCCATGGCATGATCAGCGCGGTACGCCGGCCTGAAAGCAAGGCATGGAATACCCAGCCTTCGGACCCTTCACTGTCGCGTATCTGACGCCAGTTCTCGAACTCGGCGATTACCTCAACCGGTAATCCGGCGCGTGAAAACACCCATGCCACTGCATGTTCGGTGCTCGGGCCCTTGCGCACATTCACGCGGTTGGATTTGAGCGAAACGAACCGTGGCACCTGCAGGCCACTGGCGCCCAGTTTCACAGAAGCCTGACGCTGTTTATCCTTCGCTTCCAGACCCGGAATACCGATCATCGCCAGTAATCCTGTGGCGCCAAGCAGGGCCCTAAAATATTTCAATGCGTTCACGTATCCTCTGCTTCTGATATGCTTGTTTCTCGTCATTCGAACCGCATCCGTTTCCATTGCCCATGGTTGCGGCAAAATGATGAACGGAAGATAGCGATTCTGGCGATAAGTCACTTTGTTTTATACCACCCCTTCTGATAGACAAGGCGGCGCACGAATATGGGTTCAGTTCCAAAACTAGGTGGAGAAGCGGGATGAGTGACAAAAAACCGCTGGTGGTCGTAACCCGCAGGTTGCCCGATGTTGTGGAAACGCGCATGCGGGAGCTGTTCGACGCGCAGCTCAATATCGACGATCATCCCATGTCCCGTGATGAACTTATCGCTGCGATGGGCAAGGCGCAGGTGCTGGTTCCGACCGTGACCGACCGCATTGACTCAGGCGTGCTGTCCCAGGCTGGCGAGCAGTTAAAGCTGATCGCAAATTTCGGCACCGGCGTGGATAATGTCGATCTGGAAACAGCGCGCAACCGGGGTATCATAGTCACCAACACCCCCGGGGTGCTGACCGAGGACACCGCCGATATGACCATGGCGCTGATCCTGGCCGTGCCGCGGAGGCTGGCGGAAGGTGCTATTTTCCTCAAGGATGATAAAGACAAATGGGACGGCTGGTCGCCCACATGGATGCTTGGCCACCGCATTACCGGCAAGCGCCTTGGCATCATTGGCATGGGTCGCATCGGCCAGGCGGTGGCACGCCGGGCCAAGCCGTTTGGCCTGCAAATCCATTACCACAACCGGCACAAGGTGGCGCCGGAGATCGAGCAGGAGCTTGAGGCAACCTATTGGGATAGTCTCGACCAGATGCTGGCGCGAATGGACATTATCTCTGTCAATTGCCCGCACACGCCCGCCACTTATCATCTGCTGTCGTCGCGGCGTTTGAAACTTCTCAAACCCAGTGCGTATCTCGTCAACACCGCGCGCGGCGAAGTGATCGATGAAAATGCATTGGCCCGGTTGGTCGAGGAGGAACAGATCGCCGGCGCTGGCCTTGACGTGTTCGAGCATGAACCAGCGGTCAATCCCAAGCTGTTGCACAACAAACATGTGATAGTTCTGCCGCATCTGGCCTCGGCCACCCTGGAGGGCCGCGTAGATATGGGCGAAAAGGTCATCATCAACATCAAGACCTTCTTCGACGGGCACTCGCCGCCGGACCGGGTTCACCCTGCCATGCTGTAGTGCAAAAACCTGATTTGTTTTCGCTTTTCCCCCGTAATCGGACAGAAATTTGTATACCCTGGAATGTCCGCTTTATGACATTGGCGGGGATCGAGCCATGGGATATCGACCAACGATCTCATTTGCATAAAGCTAGCTGTCAGCCCATTTCCGGTTTCGCATTGATGAGCCCACGTAGTGGACTATGCGTTCACACACCAAGCTGCTTGTGCAGCCGCGCATCCTTCGTCTTGAAGTGGTTGACGAACCAGTCACGCACGGCAGCGGCGAGTGCCTTTTTGTAATCCGTATCGGTGCCTGCATCGAAATCATCCATGATGTCGCGCAGATCATCGAGCAGCTTTTCATGGTCGGCCTTGTGGTCGGCATACTCGTCATAGGCATGCTTTCGCATCACGGTTTCTTCCAGCGCGAAATGGGCTGAGATTTTTGCAAACACTTCGCCTAGAAATCCGTTCACCGTCTCGCGCGGCGCGTTGGCTCCGATCTGGTCATGCAGTTCGTTGATGAGCTCGATCAGTTCCTGGTGTTCGTGGTCCACCTCGGCCACACCAGTTTCGAATTCTTTTCGCCATTCAATCAGGGTCATGTCTCTCTCCTACCGGAAAATAAACCCGCCGGCATCGGCCTTGAAGTCAATTGCGATATTTTGTCCTTCAGCCAGAAACACCTCACGGCGGGTTTCATAGTCAAACCCTTCCGTGCTGCGGCTGTCGCGCAACCTTGCAATAACGATATGCGCTCCCGGTTCGACCGGAAATTTGCGGTAAATCCGCGCCGGGCCATCGCCCGCCAACCCGATCGGCTCAAGAAGCGCATCAAGTAACCGGGTTCCGTCGACATCAAGCTGAACATGCACCGCTACACGTTTGCGCTCACAGTTGTTCGGGCGGCGTTCATTGGGCGGGAGCTTGGCAATTTCCTTCGATGTCAGCCGGCTGCAGGCCTTTTCGCGCCTGGCGCCATGGGCAAAGCTGAGCTTGAGCTGCGCCATGCCTTCGGGAAACTGCTGATAAACCGGGGTGGTTGCGAAATACCCGATCAGCACAGCAACCATGGCATAAAACACTCCCTGCCCGGCAAACTGAAGAAGCCTAACCATCTGCCAGCTCCATGAGTTTTTTCCGCTCAGACGCCTTGTGGACAGGCGATTTTTCTGCCGGGAGCGCCGCGAGATCATCCGTAAAGTTACGCAACAGCGTGTCCAGCTTATCCCGCCCCGCACGGCCCGCCCAGAGGACACGAAGTCTTTCGCGCGGGACGCGCCTGCGCAGTTGCGGGTCGCGTTCACGTGCAACCCGTGCGTCGGTCCAACGCGCACCGAAGCGCGCATGGCAGCTATTCTCGGAACACCCCGTCAGGACAACACCGTCAGCAAATTTTTTTGAAAGTACATAGTCGATAAAGGAGGGCGGAAGCTGCCCGATACAGCGCATCGATATTGAGCGCACATTTTCCTGCTTCAAACCGGACATGGATACGCCATGGTTGCAGCCAAACATCAGGATGCGATTTTTCCCCTTAAATGGCTGACATATTTTTTCGACCTCCTGGCGCAGGTCCGCTACCGTTCTCTCTGGCAAGTCAATGCCCGATACGAGCTCAGACGCGCGACGGAATGGCGTCGCCGTGGGGCACGCCCCGACGCAAATCCCGCAGGAGACACACATTGACGGGTCAACCACCGCTTCACTCTCGAACGGCAAACCATCGCTCCGCACGCGCATGGATATGGCGTTATAGGGACAATCGTTGGCGCAGCGTGTGCAACCATTGCAATTTTCCAGATTGACCTCCGCCACCGGCGTCTTGCGCATGGGTGGAAGCCAGGGAATGGAGCAGAACAGAACCAGGATAACGCCAGCACCGCCCCAGGTCAGAGGTCCGGGCAAAGTTTCCAATATTGGATAGAGCGGCAGATAGAACCAGTCGAGACCGATCGTTCCCGGCACCCTCGCTAGGTCCGCTGGACCCTGACTGACCGCAGGATGGATGAGTGACAACAGCAGCAGGGAAGCCATGACGCCGATCGCCAGGCCGCGTGGCGGATTGATGCGCGGTTTGGAAACACGCTGCAAATGCACCCAAAGCAGAATGAGCGCGATCAGCGGAATAGCGATGTGCATGAACACCATCAGGCTGAAAAACCGGCTCTCGAGCATATCGGGTGAAAGGAAATTGCGCGCGATCGGCTCTCCGAAGATCGGCAGATGATCGAGCCATTCGGTGGTGACAATGGCCACATATTGGGCCAACTGGTCCCACACCATCCAGTAGCCTGTGATACCCGCAATATAGACCAATATCAGGACCACCACCCCGGTAATCCAGCTGAACCAGCGCACGCCGCGATACCGGTCGAGTGAGAATTCGCGGATGAAATGCAGCAGCATGACGACGATCAGGCCATCCGACGCATAGCGATGCAGCGAGCGCATGACACCCGCCGCATACCACTGGTCATGGGTCATATATTCGATGGAGTCATAGGCCTGCGTTACGCCTGTATCGAAGAAGGCATACACGTAGATGCCGCTGGCTGTGATGATCCAGTAGAAGAAAAATCCGAGCGCTCCAAGATTGAGCATCGGGTTCCATTCCGGCGGGAAGATGAGGCCGAGCCCTTGCTCGGCCCGGTCAAATACGAACCGTAAAGGCGCACGAAGGAGCTCCATCATGCACGCCCGGTCTGGCCCGGAGGCGGGCGGCGCCATTCACGAACAAGGAAGGTGAGAATGAGGCTCAGGCATAACAGGCCGATGGCTATCCCCACGAAAATCGAATAGTCGAAAATATAGCGGCCCGTATTGGGATCATAGACCGTGCAGAACAGTTTGATCCGGTCGATGACATTTTGCACGGACGCTACCGGAGAAAAACGGCCAAACACGAGATCTTTTAATGGCTCGATGATGACCGGTGGCTCGAATATAGCGCCGTAAACCTGCTGGTAGAGCTTGCCGTCCTTGTCGACCAGGCTGACCTGCGCCAGATGGTCGAATCCGCCCGGACGGCTGTAAAAGGCGAAGCCGAGCGCGCTCGCCAGCGCATCGAGATTTTCCTGATCCGCGGCAAGGAAACGCCAGTTAGGCAGATCGACGCCGCGCTCACGCGCCAGAAGGCGCATGCGCTCTGGCGTATCGGACCTGACATCGAACCCCACCGTGATGACGTTAAAGCTGTCATCCCCAAGCGCTGCCTGGGCCTCCTGCACAGCCGGGTAAAGCGACTCGATGAGTGTCGGGCAGACATCGGCGCAACTGGTATAAACCAGCGTCACCAGCAGCGGCTTGCCACGGAACTGCCTGATTGGCACGGACACCCCCTTCGGGTTGGTCAGGACCACATCGGGTAGCGGGGTGCCAAGCGCCGCCTGAGACGTCTTGAGGGCCCGTTCTGCCTTGTCGCTTTCCTGTGCCGGCGCGGCGATAACGCCGGCGACCAGCATGACAAGGACCAGGAGCGCTCTCATATGAGGTGCCTTCCTAGTGGCCTAACCCAGCGGCCAGATTTCGGACAGATACTTCCAGTTCACGAAATAGTAGAGAACGAAAGAGACAAAGAATACCGAAATCAGGATGTAGGTGCCGGGTAAATTCCATGTGCCCGCGCTGCCATATTCCTTGATGGCAGAGCTGACCTGCTTCTGCGGCATCGGCCCGAGGGCCGCGACGATGTTGCTTCCATCGACCTTCTTGCCGAACAGCACGGTGCCGACGGTGATGAGAATATAGAGCGCACCGCCCACAGAGGCGACAATCGCGAAAATGCCATTTAGACCCATCATCAGGAATGCCGTTGCCGGATAGTCAAATGTTATTGACGCGTCCGAGAAGGTGATGTCCCAGTGACGGCGCGACACGCCAAGCGTCCCCGCACCCATCATGAAGAGCGAGATACCGGCAGCACCCAGTCCGAACAGGTAGGGCTGTATTTTCGCCAGTTTCGGCCAGATCACCTCGCGCTGGAAAATCAGCGGCAGGACCAGGTAGGTCATCGCCATGAAGGCCAGCGTCGTTCCGCAAACAACAGTCGCGTGGAAGTGGCCTGGTACATAAATCGTATTGTGCAGCATCAGGTTGATCTGCTCGGTGCCAAGCACGACACCAGAAATGCCGCCAAGGAACCCGAACAGGGTCAGCGACAGGAACATGCCGGAGAATGCCGGGTTGCCCCATGGCGCCTTGCGGAGCCATTCAAATACGCCGTTCATATAACCGTTTCTGCGTTGTGCTGCTTCAATAGCCCCCGGTATGGTCATGCCGTGGATCATGCTGCCCAGCACCGCCAGGTACAAAGCGTATGAAGTATTGAAAATACGCCATTCAGCACTCAGCCCCGGCTCCACAAGAAGATGATGCGCACTGGCGAGTTGCAGGAACAGGATGTAGAGGAAAAAGGCCGTACGGCTGACTTTTTCCGACAAAGGCTTGGCGCCTACAGTGATGGCGGCGATCGCGTACCAGATCGAGACCTGTGCGGCCATGTTGATCTGCTGCGAGGAATGCCCCATGCCCCACCAGATCACCTTGTACATCACGGAATCGATGTGGGAGATGTAGCCGACCGACCACAGGAATGTCGGGACCAGTATGATCGCGCCACTGGCAAGAGTGAAAACAGCGATGATCGCTGCGACAATGGCGCCGAAGGTTACCAGCGGAACGGAACCTTCATAGGTTTGCTCCTCCTTGGCGATCACCAGCGTTCCAAAGAACACAATAGTGCCCAGCAGCGCCCCGACCGCGAACAGGATCAAGCCCAAATAGAAATGTGGTGCCGCCTTCATGGGCACGTAACTGGTGAACATGACGCTGCTATCGCCTTGCAGCACGGCCACATTGGTCATCAGCCCGCCAAACAGCATCAGCCCAAAAGCAGCCCATGCCACCTTGGGTGCGGCAAGTCTGCAATTCAGGAGTATCGATGAGGCAAAATAGAGCACCGCCATTTCAAAAAAGATGATCCACAGCAACAGAACATCCAGCCCGTGAGCGGTCAGGACAAGGTAGAACCAGTCACTGGGAAGCAAATGAACTGCCGGCCAGCGCGTAAGCGCCACCAAGAGCCCGAATATTCCACCAATAAGCAGGAATACCACGGCCGCAACTGCATTGGCCTTGATGAGATTTTGCGCTGCAAGATCAACTTTCAGGCCAGTGGCCGGACATGTGCGGAATTTTGCGGCGATACCGCCCATAATCCCGGTTTCAGCTGTCGCGATAGACATTATTGTGCCCTTTCCCCGTTACTGGCTTTTGCCAGGTTCGACGACATAAATTCTGCCCACCATCTGGTGGTGGCCTTGACCGCAAAATTCATTGCAGATCACGCCAAACGTGCCGCTCTGCGTCGGTGTGAGTGTGACGACATGTTCGATACCGGGATGGACCTGCAGGTTGATCCCGATCGGCTGGAGAGAAAATCCGTGCTGCCAGTCAAGTGAAGACAGGTGCAGCCGGTAAGTTTGACCTTTCTCCAACTCCAGGATTGGCCACCATTCCCACAGGCGCGCCAGCATGTAGACATCACCGCCCGCCGGGGGCTTTGCCACCGGATATCCGGTATTTTCGTCCTCGCGCACGGTAAATTTCTTTGTGAACTCCTCGGTACGCTGCTCGAAGACTTTCGGGCTGATGCGGTAGGCCTCATTGGAGAAATTCTGATTACCCTCGATATGCCAATAGACCATCATGGAAAACATGATGATCCCCCAACAGAAGGCGATTGCGATCCAGACAAGTTCTCCGCGCTCAATGCGCTCATTCCACCAGATTCGCTCTTCAGGAGAAGTTATTGCCATTGGTTTATCTCCCTAATTGGCGACGGGTATCTGGGTAAGCTCGATCACGCCCCACAGGATGTAAAAGACGGTTGGAAAGACAACCCCCAGAAAAAGCAGCAAAAACGGGTTGTCGAGCACCCTCTGCATGAATGGAATTCTGACCGATACTGCTGTACCGGCCGTAGCTTTTGAACTTTTTGCCATGACGTCCCTGCCCCTTCTGGAAGTGTGGCTGTGGGCACAATTTACGGGCGTGCTGTGACGCCCGCCTTGATCGAGGTCAAGACCGGAACACGACAGGGAGGTTTTTACTGGAGGTGAGGGTGGGTGAAAAGTGGTGCCGCTAGGGTGACTCGAACACCCGACCCCATCATTACGAATGATGTGCTCTACCAACTGAGCTATAGCGGCACATGTTCATAAGAACGAAACTGGCATAGCTGCAGTGACGGCCGAAAGCAAGATACACAACCAATGTTAGTGCGCGTCATGAAGAAATGAATATTGAGGAGGTCAGCTGGTTGGCGCAGGGAATTTACGCTCGGCCTGCCTTTCCTCCGCCACCGTATCCGCCCCGGGACCCGGATCATCGGGTGCGCGAGGGGGGACAAAAATTTCCGGGTCTACATCATCCGAGGGGATATCTGCGGCTGGCGGCGTAGCCGGGGCATCAACCATCCGGGGTTCATCCCTTGTTTCAGCAGCAAGTTCGGGGGCTGGTTGCAGGTCCGGAACCGGTTGCGGGTCCGCTTCCTCGATCACAAGCGGATCATGATTCCCCAGCAATTCGACCGGCGCCTTCCACTCATACGCATCCAGCGCACCTGTTATCGGGGAGATCGGTGCCCAGCGGTCTGATATATATCCATCCGCCGTCCATGCCGGGTCGCGTGGCGCGTGAACGGCGCGCGCCAGCCATTCGCGCACCCGGCCCTGATCGCCGGTCTCGCCACCCTCGATGCGTGCCATCAAAGTGCAAATGCGCGCGGAGGCAATATTGCCGATATAAGGTTTGAGCGCTTCGCGCGCCTCACCCCAGGCCCGTGCTTCGGCAGCCGCACTGGCGACCGCGATAGCGCCCTCCAGATTGCCCGGTGCCCACTGGGCCAGGAAATTCACCCGCTTCAGGCGTTCGCGCGGGCTCTCTCCCGGACGCGCATGTGCATAGGCCAAGGCAAGATCGGGGTGGGGGTTGATTTCCCATGTCTTGGCAATGACCCGGGCAGCGCGCGTGGCATCCCCTTGCGAGGCCATCACCCTGCCGGCAATTTCAGCCGCCGGCACCAGGTCTGGCGCGAGCTTGTGAGCTTCAAGTGCGAGTTCCCGGGCGACATTCATGTCCCGCTCTTCGGCTTCCATCGCCTGCGCGGTCAGCAGCACCGCGCGGCGGCGTGCCGCAACCTGTTTTTCAATCTGTTTTTGTCTCTGTGCCACGTCGAGCGTCCTCAGCGCCCCGGCCCAGTCCCCTGCCTTGCATTGCAGCTCGAACAGCGCGTTCACACTCCAGGAGAGGTCAGGATTGCGTTCCATGGCACGCTCGGCAAATTGCCGCGCGGCTTCGCTTTCATTCTCACGCCGGGCTTCCAGGAACAGCCCGCGTAATCCCAGCATTTCCGTCTCCGGTGCCTCGGCCATGGTTTCGAAAATTTTTCGAGCCGCCGCCCGGTCGCCATGCAACTGCGCCGATTGCGAGCGCAGCAACCCTGTGAGCGGTTCACCGGGCAGCAATTTGTGTGCCTGGCCGGCAAATTTGCGAGCGTCTTCCTTGTCGCCCGCCCCCACCGCGATGAGCCCGCGAGACAAGGCATCCAGCCCGTGCTTTTCACGCTTCTTCTTCATCAATTCGGAGAGGACAGCGGGACGCGAGACGAGGTAGCGTAGCGCCGACCAGAGCGCCACTGCCGCCAGGAGAACCCCACCCAGCATCAGACCGGCGACAAAAACCGATGTCTCGAGCTGGTATCCGAGCCACTCGATACTCAGAGTTCCGGGTTTGTCGGCAACCCAGGCCAGCCCAACCGCCGCGGCGCCGACAACAAGAACAAAAAAGATGAGCCTCACCATGTAGCGCCTACCTTTGCGCTTTCACGCCAGGTTCAAGGCTTGCTAGCAGGCTTTTTTCAAGCGCATTCAACCCGGCCCGGCTAGCACGGTGCGCCTTCGCCCTGTCCAGCCAGGGTTGCAGGCTCTTCAATGCCGGACCGCTCAGGCCGCTCGCCTCTTGTAAAACAGCCGCCAGCCCGGAGGACTTCATATGCACCTCCATGCGCGCCAGAACCGCCACTGCAGTTTTGCCCTCTGCCGGGCCAATACGGCGCACGCGCACCACCGACCGGGCATTCGAGACAAGCCGGTCGAAAAACGTGTCATCATCGGGTTTAGCCGCCGTGACGCGCGCATCGCGCAAATATTGTGGCAGGGTGCGCAACAAGGAGCGCTCGGTTTCAACGCCAGGACTGGCCGTCTTGCTGAGTTCAGACAGATCAAGACCCTCAGGTGCAAGTTTGGCCAGCGCCTCAAGCCGGGAAGTATAAGGCTCACCGCTTTCAACCGCGCGCCGCAAACTTTCAAACGCCAGTGCCAGAGCCGCACCTTCGCTGCCTGCTCCATGCACGACTGAAGCTTGTCCCGAAGGCATGGCTGGCCGGGCTGCAAGGGTTGAAACCTTCCCCTCCAGTGTGTCGAGGCGCGCCGTGAGCGCTTTTTCATTATCTTCGTTGCCGGAAGATTGCCGTGTCTCAAGCGCTTGAAGAGCCTTTTTCAACTCAGTCATTTCCTCCCTGGCCGCACCCGTGCGCTTCTCAAAGTCCGATGATACGTCGTCTATTTTCGCCGTAAGCGCGGTGGATAATTCCAGCCCGGATGCGCCTGCTTCTCCAGCTGCAGAACCAAGGGTTTTCAAAGTATCCTCGAGTTTACCCAGTCGATCAGTTATCGCCTGCGGCACGGGTGGCGCCACGGATGGTTTGCTCTCAAGTCCTGTGAGACGCTTCTCAAGCGTGTCGAGTTTTTCGGACCTGGCCACGCCTTCAAGAGACTTTGATTGCCCGGCTGATTTCTCTTCGAGGGCATTCAACCTCTGCTCGATCCCGATGATCTGTTCAGGAGCATCGCTTTTGCCAAGGAGGCCTGAAAGGGGGAGTTTTTCAAGACCAACACCAGCCCCGACGACACCGACAAGCCCGCCAATCAGCCCAGCCGCGAGATGGGTTACAAAGCCTTTGACCTCGGATGGCTTGGTGCGCTGCAGCGGCAGCTTTGGGCCCGTGGCGGATTTTTCAGGCGACGCCGTACTGCTGACATGTTCATCACCAGCCTCGATGCCATCCTCATCGCCAACCGGGCCGTCCGGGTCCGGCTTGACCTCGATTTCGACCTCTTCCGCTTCCAGCTCAATCGTCCTGGAAGGCCGCTTCGGTGAGTCCGGTGCGTCATCCCCGCCGGACGCCGCACTCGGGTTATCTTTCTCGTCACTCGTCATTACTTTTGGTGGCCCTTATGCCTCAGCCGCCTGACTACAGCCAACAGTGTGCCGCTTCGTGGCCGATCAACGCAAGTAGATCATCTTCCCTGGGACTGGCGGCAATGAGAACACGCGCGTCCTCAAGTTCTTTTAGCGGTTCCGCAACATTGCGCGACAGGCAGAAAAAAGTGAGTTTTCTGGCGATCGCCTGTATTTCGGGTTCGGCAACCATCGCCATGTAAGTATGTGCCGTTGCCGGCGACATCAATATGACGCCTTCAAGCGCACCATCCATATGGACCTTGCGAGCAGCCTCGGCAAAACTTTCGGCCATATTTATCCGGTACAGGATCGGTTGCACCACCTCAAAACCAACTTTCTCCAGTGCGCTTTTCAGATCAAACGCCATCCGCTCCCCAGCAAGATGTATGAGGGCACCTGCATCCGGGGTGCATTCTGACTGAACAAGCGGGAGCATCTCCTCGGCCGTCCCCGGTCCCCGGTGAATATTTCCAAATCCCAGGTCCCCCGCCAGTTTCGCCGTTGCCGCACCGACCGTGAAAAGCGGCAGGTTGAGCGTGGCCTCCAGCTGGCTGCTCGCTTCCAACGCGCGCAGTGAATTGCGGCTGGTGGCGATCAGCCCCTGAGCGCCGGTGAGGGGCAGGGCGGCAAAATTGAGAAATTCAACTTCCAGCAATGGCGCAACACTCACGTCATGACCGAGTGCTTTTAGCTTTTCAGCCTGGGCATCAGCATCGGGCTGCGGGCGGGTTACGAGCAGACGCATTATTCAAGCGCCTTGAAGAAGTCATCGCCTCCAAGACGCAGCAACTCACGTGCCGCATCCAGGCCCATCTCTTCACCATCGCCAGTTGGCCCTTTACGCTCGGTCTCATGGCTAATCGTGCCATCAGGGGTGAGAATCTGTCCGCGAAAATGTAAAATGTCGCCGTCCAGCTCCGCCAGCCCGGCAATCGGCGTGCGGCAGGACCCGTCAAGTTCGCGTAGGAAAGCCCGCTCCGCGGCAACGCACAGCGCGGTCTCTTCATGATGTATCGCCTTGAGCAGTTCACGCGTTGCGGTATCGCTTGAGCAAATTTCAATACAAATCGCACCTTGCGCCACGGCCGGGAGCATTTCTTCAGGCTCAATCAAGGCCGCGATATGCTGCTCCTTGCCCAGCCGCTTCAGCCCGGCGACCGCAAGCAGGGTTGCATCTGCCACGCCTTCGGAGAGCTTGCTCAGCCGCGTCTGCACATTGCCGCGAAACTCCACGACCTTGAGATCAGGCCTCATGCGTCTCACCTGTGCCTGACGCCGCAGTGACGAGGTGCCGACTATCGCGCCTTCCGGCAAACCCTTTAAGCTTGAGGTTTTGTCAGACAAAAAAGCATCGCGCACATCTTCTCTTTGAAGAACGCAGGCAATCTCAAGACCATCTGGGAGAATTGTCGGCATGTCCTTCATGGAATGGACGGCAAGCGCGATTTCGCCTGACGCCAGCGCCTGCTCGATCTCCAGGGTGAACAGTCCCTTGCCGCCAAACTCGCTCAGTGACTGATCCTGTATTTTATCGCCCGAGGTTTTGAACGTACAAACCTCTATTCTCCCCTCATCCATCCCGTGGGCCGCGACAAGGCAGTCGCGCACTTCATTAGCCTGCCAAAGGGCCAGCGGGGAGCCTCTGGTGCCGATTTTCAGGGGATGAGATTGCAAAGGGTTTTCTCCCGGTGCTAACTCACGTCGGAGTAAGGTTTAAATACCGCGCCATGTATGCCCGGCATCGGCGGGCAACGCAATCAGGCAGCATGTCTTATGATCGCAATCGATAACAACCGCAAAGTCCGCATACTCGGTATCGAGACAAGTTGCGATGAGACCGCCGCGGGTGTTGTGCTGCGGCGCAGGGCTGGACAAGGCGAGATTCTCTCAAACCTGGTGCGCACGCAGCTTGATGATCATGCGGCCTTCGGCGGTGTCGTGCCCGAGATCGCGGCGCGCGCTCATGTCGAGGTGCTGGACGTTCTCATCAAACAGGCAATGGAAGAAGCAGGTGTCAGCTGGAATGATCTCGACGGCGTGGCAGCAACTGCGGGGCCTGGGCTGCTCGGCGGAGTGCTGGTCGGCCTGATGACAGGCAAGGCGATTGCGGCTGCGCGCAACCTGCCGCTCATAGCGGTCAATCATCTCGAGGCCCATGCCCTCACGGTCGGGTTGACTGACGGGATTGAGCCGCCCTACCTGCTGCTGCTGGTTTCGGGCGGGCATACCCAGCTTCTCATCGTGCGCGATGTAGGCGCGTTTGAGCGTCTCGGCACTACGCTGGACGATGCGCTGGGAGAGGCCTTCGACAAGACGGCAAAGCTTTTGGGCCTGCCCTATCCCGGCGGTCCGGAGGTAGAGAAACATGCACGTGTAGGCGATGAAGCACGGTTTGATCTGCCTCGGCCCATGGTTGGGCGTATTGATCCCCATTTCTCCTTTGCCGGCCTGAAAACCGCATTAAGAAGACGGGCGGAAGAAACAGCCCCCCTTTCCGGCAAGGACATCGCCGATTTGTGCGCATCGTTCCAGCGTGCTGTGTGCGACGTCATAATTGACAGAACCTCAACGGCAATGGCGCTCTATGAAACGGCATTGGGGGAAGGCGTGGAACGCCGGCTGGTGGTAGCTGGAGGCGTCGCGGCAAACCAGGCTATCGGGGCAAGCCTGGAGCAATTGTGCAGAACCAGGGGCTACGCTCTCCATGTTCCACCTGCAGCGCTGTGCACAGACAATGGCGCGATGATCGCCTGGGCGGGAGCAGAACGCCTGGTTCGGGGGTTGGTAGATGATTTTACTGTCCCCGCGCGGGCGCGTTGGCCGCTGGACATTAAAGCTGCTCCCGCAATCGGCGCCGGGGTCAAGGCGTAAAGACAAGAAGGAAACGTGATGACCTTTCAGATAATTGGTATTGTCGGCGGCGGCGCCTGGGGCACGGCGTTGGCCCAGGCGGTCATAAAATCCGGTCGTGATGCGCTGCTCTGGGCCCATGAAGCCGAAACCGTGAGCGAGATCAACGAAAGCCACATCAACAGCACTTACCTGCCCGGCATTCCCCTCGACCCCACCCTGCGCGCCACTGCTGAGCTCGCGGAAATTGCCGCCTGTGACGCCATTTTGATGGTCGCGCCCGCGCAGCACACGCGTGTGATAGCAGGGCAGCTGGCAAAGGACCTGCCCGAGGGCCGCCCTGTCATCATGTGCTCCAAGGGCATCGAGCAGACAACCCGTAAGCTCATGAGCCAGGTCCTGAGCGAATCCTTGCCGCAAGCTGTCCCCGCCATATTGTCAGGGCCAAGCTTCGCCGCCGAAGTCGCTCATGGCCTTCCTGCGGCCCTGACGCTGGCCTGTGAAGATGAGGAACTGGGTGAGGCATTGGCGTTGGCGATCGGCCATGCCACCTTCCGGCCCTATTGGAGCGGAGACCTCATTGGCGCCCAGATTGGCGGCGCAATGAAGAATGTCCTGGCCATAGCCGCTGGTATCGTCAGGGGTAAAAAGCTCGGGTCAAACGCCCATGCTGCAATCACCACGCGGGGTTATGCGGAAATGGTGCGCTTTGGCACCGCACTCGGGGCGCAAGCCGTGACACTGACTGGTCTCAGTGGCCTTGGAGATCTCATTCTCACCTGCGGCAGCCCACAATCGCGCAATATGTCGCTCGGGATTGCGCTGGGCGAAGGCAAGACGCTGGACGAGGTGCTGGGGGGGCGCAACTCCGTCAGTGAAGGTGTTTACACCGCCTCCGCCGTCGTCGAAATCGCCGAGGTGTCCGGGCTTGATCTGCCCATATGCGCCGCCGTCCAGTCGGTTGTTTCAGGCGAAGCCAGCGTTGACCGGTCAATAGAAGTGCTACTTGCCCGGCCGGTGCGCGCTGAACTGATGTGATGTGAGACAATCCAGCATCTGGAATTTTAAGTTAACACACGCAATACTGAGCCTAGGGAGGATGCTGCCATGTCGATAAAGATTGAGCCCCTCGACGGCCCCATGGGCGCCCTGGTCCACGGGCTGGAGTCATCAGGGCGGTTAAGCGATGAGGATTTCGCCACTGTTGAACAGGCCATGTATGATCATGTGGCCATTGTGGCACCCGACCTGGAGGAAAATGTTCCCTGGATGAGGGATTTCACGGCGCGCTTCGGGCCGCTGGTGCCACATGTACTCGACCAGTATCACCACCCTGAAGGCTTCGAAGTCTCGATCATTGCCCGCAACACCGGCACATCGGAGTCGCGAAGCACCGCGAAACCGGCCGGCGCATTCTGGCACTCGGACCTGAGCTACGAAAAGAAACCTTCCGACGCCATCTTCCTCTACTCGACGCAAATTCCGAGCAAGGGCGGCGATACCCTCGCTGCCAATATGTACCTGGCTTATGACGGGTTGCCTGAAAAAACCAAGACGCGCATAGAAAATCTCACAACAACCCACCGCTGGGGCTGGAACACGGGTGGGGCCACTCCAACGCTCACTCAGGAGCAACTGGATACCCATCCCGACGTTGTGCATCCGGTTGTTCGCCGTCACCCCAAAACTGGGCGTAAAATCCTCTTTGTCAATCCGGGCTACGTGATGCGCATAAATGAAGTGGGCCAGCAGGAGAGCGATGAGCTGCTGGAGGAGTTGTTCGAGCACGCGTTGAAGCCGGAATATCAGTACAGGCACAGATGGGAGCTGAACATGCTGCTCGGCATCGATAACCGTGCCTCCATGCATGCTGCCGTGGACGACTATACCGAGCCACGCCGCATGTTGAGGATGATCGTTGGCTGCACGGAAAAAATGGGTATTGCCGCCTAGGGTCCGGACCCCGGTACGGCACCCTCATTTTCCCCTCAGCCCCTGTTACATATTAGCTGTTCTGTTAACCCGGAATTAGGCCCCATTATCAACAATGCTGCGAGATTGCTCCAGAACGGGGCGGTTATTAATACCTAGGAAAGGGCTGGATATGGCAGATGTAGTGCTTTCGGGTGCTGGCAGGAACAGTCCACTGGACGATGCAACGGCATTTATTACGGCGTCATCGCTGAAAAGCCCTCTCAGCAACCTGAAGAGGTTGCTCGAGTCGGTCGGGAGTGCGGTGCTGACGCTTGAGGCTGCTGACAAATCAATTGCCGCTATCACCGATGTGGTAGAGAGCGCGGTAGCAACTGTTCAACAGGCTTTGCGGTTCACCTCGACAGCACCCAATAACGAACGGGCGATGCTGGAAACCCGGTTCAACGATTTGCGCACTCAGATCGACCAACTAGCATCAGACGCCGGGTTCAATGGCGTCAATCTGCTGCAAGGCGACAATCTGTCGGTAAACTTCAATGAAGCCACCTCCAGTTCGCTGACAATCTCCGGTGTCAACTTCGACGCATCCGGCCTGTCGATCACGGCAGCCGCCTCCGGTTCTTTCCAGCATGACGACAAGATCAACAACACGCTCGCGGAACTGGATAAGGCGATCAACACGCTGCGGTCACAAGCTGCAATCTTCGGTTCAAATCTGTCAGTCGTCGAAACTCAGAAAAATTTTACCGAGAACCTGATCTACGTACTCGAAACCAGCGCCGCCGGCCTCACACTGGCTGACACCAGCGAGGAAGGTGCCAATCTGCTTGCATTGCAGACCCGTCAGCAACTCTCCTCTGTGGCCGTGTCTCTGGCATCGCAGTCAAATCAGAACGTGTTGCGGCACCTCTAGGACAAAAACACAGTCGCCCTTTTTTGTTCTTTGTCGCTGGCCTGACCCTGCGCTCACATTCACGCTAACTTTGCTGGACAAGCCGGGATAGCCTTCCTAGATTCCCCGAAACACAATCAGGGGAAACACATGTTTTACGCAATTATCTGCACTGACAATCCTGACAGTGAACAACTGCGTCTCGATACTCGCCCCATCCACCGCGAGCATCTCAAGGGATTGGTCGATAAGCTGAAACTTGCCGGGCCGTTCACCGATGAAGATGGCTCTCAAATGAATGGCAGTTTGCTCATCGTGGAGGCCAATTCAGTAGAAGAAGCCAGAGCAATTGCCGAAGCAGACCCCTATGCCAAGGCAGGACTTTTCGCAGATGTTCAGATCCGGCCCTGGAACTGGCTCACCGGGAACCCGGATGCTTAAAAAGTAACATAACCCTGTTCGACCTTAACGAGGCACATCATCATGGCGTACTGGCTGTTCAAATCCGAACCCGGAAACTGGTCCTGGGAGGACCATAAAAAGACAGGCAAAAAAGGGCACCCCGTCAAGCGGAGCCGCAATTTTCAGGCCAACAACAATATGAAAGAGATGGCGAAGGGCGACAAAGGCTTCTTCTACCACTCCGTGAAAGAGAAGCGCGTTGTCGGGCTGGTTGAGGTGGTGAAGGAATTTTACCCTGACGAGACTGACCCGACCGGCCGTTTTGGTGTGGTCGATGTCATCCCCGTGGGCGATATGCCAAAGCCTGTGGAATTGAAGGAAATCAAGGCCGAACCCAAATGCAAGGACATGGTTCTCGTCAATAATTCGCGTCTTTCGATACAGCCTGTCAGCGAAAAAGAATGGAACACGGTTTGTAAAATGGGCCAATGGGGAAACGGCTAAGAATTGATCTATAGGAGCAAGCCAATGGATTTTGCAGGCGTGAACTATATTGCCGTTGTTGTCGCCGCGGTGGCCAGCTTCTTTGTCGGCTGGCCGTGGTACATGACATTTGGCAAGCCCTGGGCGCGAGCGCTTGGCAAGGATCCGGACAACCCTCCCAAGCCCGAGCCCAAACCCTTTATCGTGTTGGGTATCAGCCTTCTTTTCATGGCCTTCGTGCTGGCTGGCGTCATCGGCCATCTCGGCAAGGGTCAGGTGACCCTCTCAAACGGAATAATTTCCGGAATTATCATCTGGGCCGGGTTTGTAGTCACAACAATGGGTGTCAACTACACCTTTCAGGGACGGCCGTTGACACTCACGCTTATCGATGGTGGTCATTTCCTCGCAATATTCATCGTGATGGGCGCGATTATCGGCTGGTTCGGCGTTTAGCAACTACTAAGTGGAACGCAGAAAACCTATGTCATCATCCAAAAAGCATAGCTCTAATTGAGCAAACATATTCATGGCTAAATCCACCGAATATAAATTCAAGCATTGGCACAGCACACGTGGCCTAGACACAATCCAGGCCGTCTATGCATTCGTGATGGCGCTGGGACTTGGGGAAGTGTTCATCGGCTCGCATGATTTTATCACAGCTATAGTCCACGGCAGCAAGCGAGCTGATAATATCGCCTTCGTAATTTCCCTACTGCTGCTAATCAACATCATACTGCTAGGAATAAGATTTTTCTGGGTGCCAAGAAACCTGCGCAGGATTGTCTATATCGATGCGTTCAATAACAAGGGTGAGCCAAAGCTTAAAAATTTGGGCAGTGCATATATCTCGATAAACTGGCTCATCATTTTTGTGCATGCAGGCCTGTATTTTATTTTATGCACCGAGTTCAAATTTATCATGTTCTCGCTTGCGTCCAATGCACAGGCTGATCCTTCAATTTTCTCAGGTTATTATTTAGGTCATGCATTCTTGTTGATTATTAATGGGCTATGGATCGGCTCGCTGGCAAAAAGAGAGGTCGGATTGCGAGAGAAAAACGATCGCAGAAACGGAAATAATGAGGAACAATCACTTCCGGGAGGAATTATCTGGTTTCGGAACAATTTGGCATTTAGCTTGCTCGCCATAGCTCCCTTCGCTCTTCTGAGCACATGCCAGACCGCAGCATTTGAGTGCATAAAACAATTGGGAATTGAAAATCATGGTGTGGAGAGTGTGATCGCAACATCAACGGTCATGGTCTCAAGCCTGTTTAATATCATGACTTATGCAACAGCATGGACTGGCGTTGATTCCATTTACAATTTATCTCTGTGGATTCTTGTTTGTTATCTTCTAAATAGCCTATTGGATCTGCTTACTACCGGTGATTATTATATAATTCTCGAAGAAGTTGAGTGGGAAGGCAAAAATTAAACGACTATTATTTGTTACCATACTTCTAATTCTCTGTGTTTCGAAAAATATCCCAACACGAACATGATGACTGATTTCATTAGAAAGATACCGCCTTCCCTAGAGTCATCTATGATCCTGGCAATTTTCGCCTTGTTTAGCTGGATAATGTTTCACGATGCGCGGGATCGACAAACAAACACAAGAACGATCAGTATCGTTACAAGCCTGCTACCGCCTTACATGGATGAGCAAGGGCAGGGCAGAGAGGCTGAAATAATCAAGGCTGCGCTTTTTAAAGCTTACAGAAACGATGCCGGGGAAGAGTCTTCAATTGAGAATATGCAATCTGTCACTGTAAATTTTAATGTCCAGCCATTCACAAGACATTGGATGAGTTTTCTTTCTGATCCTCGATACGACGCTGTCACGACCGTTCCAAGAGATCTTGAGTTGGATCCGGAGCCTGAATTGAGATCCAAATTTTACAAATCTGATGTCTATGTCGAGTTTCAAAACGGCATTGGGTACCGAATGAAGGCTCTCTCAACACGCTTTGATGACTTTTCTATTGATGACCTGGCAGGATTGCGGGTGGTCGCTTTTGCAGGTGCGTCACGCATCATCTCTCAACTCGGTACTAACCGCGACAAATTTCCACTTTATCTTGAAGAGCCAGACCAAAAGATTCACTCCAAGCTTTTATCCGAAGGCCTTGTGGATGCTGTTGTTGCCGATGGTGCTATTTTTTTTGAATATAATCGTCGTCTAATGCATTCCGCCAAGATGCCCGATGCAGCTTTCTCGGCTGTATTCTGTCCCACTCCCTATGTCATGGTTTTTCGGTCGGCCAAGCTGAGAGACGACTTTAATAAGGGTCTGAAGATTATTTCTGAAAATGGAACACTGAGGGCAATCCAAACGAAATACACCCCGAATGCACCACTCAAAAACTCATACTACATCCCTAAAGAGTGCCAGCAATGAGTGTTGTAAGAACCAACTATTATGTATTGATCTCAATAATTGTATTGCCGATTTTTTTGTTCGTTTTCGGTCAAAAATCAGAAATATTATATTCGATTATCAGTCTACTGATATTTATTGCCTTTTTGTACGTTAGCTATCGCATACAGACTGAATTAAAAAAACCACGCTCAAAATCGGTCGGTTCTCATTTAAAACGACAGACAAATATCATCATGATGCTCATAGTCACGGGCATTGTATCCTCCCTATATTCGATACTCAGCTATCATATTGACTCCAATATTATATCGGCCATGACAGGGTTCTTGGCAGGCCTCATCTATCTTTGGGGTATCTGGTCCCTTCTGACTGGTATGAATAATCTACCCCCGAGAAATGAGACCTGACTCACTCAGTTTGCTGAACCCAAACTCAGAATACTTAATGTCAAACTCTATCCATAAAGCAGGTCATGAACTTAGAATATGCCTCTGCAAAATTACTGACATTCCCGATGGCGGCGCGAAGGGGATTGTGGTGGATCAGGGAGGGAATTCCCTCGACATCATTCTGCTCCGGCGAGGGGCGGACATTTACGCTTATGTGAACCGTTGCCCGCACCAGGGCACCCCGCTTGAGACCTTTCCCGACAAGTTTCTTGATCAGACTGGTGAGTTGCTCATTTGCTCCACCCATGGCGCGCGATTTGGGGTCAGAGACGGCATATGCGTGAAGGGACCGTGCGAGGGAGCCTCGCTGGAGCGGGTATCAATCCGTGTCAGCGATGGAACCATCACGCTTGCCTGAGCTGATTTTCCTTATGAATCCCTCGAAAAACACCACTTGACCTGAGTCATGGCCTCTACGACGAAAATCGTGCGACGAACGAGGCGCTTGAAGGGTGCTTGCAGCATCTTCATAATGCGCCGCAGCATTATAGTTTTGTTGGTGGGGAGGATGTAAATGTCTGAAGTCAAGATCTATGAGGTCCCAACTGAGTGGAAGACCCGAGCATTTGTCGACAACGACAAATATCTGGAAATGTACAAGCAGTCGGTCGACGATCCGGACGGGTTCTGGGGCGAGCAAGGCAAGCGCCTTGACTGGACAAAGCCATACACCAAGGTCAAGAACACTTCCTACGAATACGACAATGTATCGATCAAATGGTACGAAGATGGTGAGCTGAATGTCTGCGCCAACTGCGTTGACCGACATCTTGAGACGCGCGGCTCCCAGACGGCCATCATCTGGGAGGGTGATGACCCGAATGACGACAAGCACATAAGTTACAAAGAATTACACGAGGAAGTCTGCAAGCTCTCCAACGCCATGAAGGATCTCGGCGTCAAGAAGGGCGACCGGATTACCATATATATGCCGATGATTCCTGAAGCCACATACGCCATGCTGGCCTGTGCACGGCTTGGGGCCATTCACTCGGTTGTATTTGGCGGCTTCTCGCCGGATGCGCTTGCCGGGCGCATCGAGGACTGCGGCTCCAATTTTGTGATTACGGCAGATGAAGGCCTGCGTGGCGCCAAGCCCATCCCGCTCAAGGTTAATACGGACAAGGCAATTGAAATCGCCGAAGGCGATGGCGCCAAGGTTGACCATGTTCTGGTTGTGAAGCGTACAGGCGGCTCCATCGATATGAAGGATGGCCGTGATGTCTGGTATCACGATGCAGTGGGTGCAGCATCAGCTGATTGTCCCGCAGAACCCATGAATGCGGAAGACCCGCTGTTCATCCTCTACACATCAGGTTCGACGGGTAAGCCAAAGGGTGTGCTGCATACCTCGGGCGGATATCTCGTCTTCGCCGCGATGACCCATCAATATGTGTTCGATTATCATGATGGCGACATTTACTGGTGCACGGCCGATGTCGGCTGGGTGACGGGCCACAGCTATATCGTTTACGGGCCACTTGCCAATGGTGCGACGACGCTGATGTTTGAAGGCGTACCGAATTATCCGGATGCCTCACGCTTCTGGCAGGTCTGCGACAAGCACAAGGTCAATATTTTCTACACGGCACCAACTGCCCTGCGCGCGCTGATGGGTGCAGGAGATGATTTTGTCAACAAGACGGATCGCTCATCCATCCGTTTGCTCGGCACTGTAGGTGAGCCGATCAACCCGGAAGCCTGGGAGTGGTATCACAACATTATTGGTCAGGGTCGTTGCCCCATCGTTGATACATGGTGGCAAACGGAAACCGGCGGCATCATGATTACGCCTCTGCCGGGTGCAACGGCTACCAAGCCTGGCTCTGCGACCAGGCCGTTCTTTGGCATCAAGCCGCAACTGGTCGATGGTGAGGGCAG
Organism: Hyphomicrobiales bacterium; assembly: GCA_021775555.1. Classification (GTDB taxonomy): domain Bacteria; phylum Pseudomonadota; class Alphaproteobacteria; order Rhizobiales; family Methyloligellaceae; genus UBA2767. The sequence continues at coordinate 35,411 of JAJFHP010000046.1, forward strand.
TCCGCTTGAAGGAGAGACTTCGGGCAATCTGTGCATCATTGATTCATGGCCCGGGCAGATGCGCTCTCTTTACGGCGACCATGACCGTTTCGTGGAAACCTATTTTTCCACTTACAAGGGCAAATATTTCACCGGTGATGGCTGCAAGCGCGACGCTGACGGCTACTACTGGATCACGGGCCGCGTCGATGACGTTCTCAATGTCTCGGGCCATCGCATGGGGACAGCCGAAGTGGAATCAGCGCTGGTTGCCCACCCGAAAGTTTCGGAAGCCGCGGTCGTCGGCTACCCGCACGACATCAAGGGGCAGGGCATTTATTGCTATGTCACGTTGATGGGTGGCGAAGAGTCGAGCGAAGAGCTTCATAGCGAGCTCAGACAATGGGTTCGCAAGGAAATCGGGCCCATTGCCACGCCAGACCTGTTGCAGTTTGCACCAGGTTTGCCCAAGACCCGTTCCGGCAAAATCATGCGCCGCATCCTGCGCAAGATCGCCGAGGATGATTTCTCAAATCTCGGAGACACCTCGACGCTGGCTGAGCCGGCTGTTGTGGATGACCTCATTGAGAATCGGCAAAACCGGTAGAGCATCACGCAGAGAGACACTCTTAAAGGGGGGCGCGAGAGGTATAACCTCCCGCGCCCCTCTGACGTCTTTATGGACGCTCTCCCTTATTTCACGATCCTTAATTGGGTAAGCTTGATGGCGATGTCGCGATAGGCGCGGCGCAGCTCTTCCTCATTTTCCGCACGGAAGAAATAGTCTTCATCCGTTGCACAGTCCTCCAATGCCTCGCGCGCATCCCGCTCACGTAAGTCAAATGCCACGGAAAAGACGATCACGCCCTCATCCTTGATATTGCGGCACAACTCTTCCGCATGGTCATAGGATTCCCGTGTCATCGCGCCCTGGCCGGGACGGCCGGTATAGGCGGTGTTGAACTCGCCATCGGTCATCAGCACAACGGCCTTGATGAGATTGGCCTGGCCGTAAGGATGAGGCCGGCTACTGCCTGGCCAGATGCCTGACCAGTGCGGCGAAATGAGGTTCCACGCCCACTGGATACCGAGATGACCGGCGGTCCAGCCATTAGCACGGTAACTGTCGACGGTATTGGCCAGCTGGCGCTTGTTGCTGGTAAGGGGAAGAATTTCCGCATCCGGGCAACGCCCCCGGTCATAGCGGCGCTCATCGTCGCGCGTCACCACGTGAAACCTGGTGTTGCGGCCCGGTGCCGTGTCCCTGTTCATCTCCGGGCCACGGCGCTCGACAACGCAACCGGACCGGTTGCGCGCATCGCTCACATCATCGGCGAAGCGACCGGTATTGACCTGCTCGGAATAGGGCGCGAGGGCGATCCTCACACGGTTTGCCTTGTGTCCTTCGGGAACTATTGCTTCGATCAAATCCTTGGTCGCATTCTTGAGAGCCCGGAGCTTGCCATTGCGATTCATGGAGCCGGTCACGTCCAGCATCAGCCCGAGCTCGATGTCGTTGAGGCCCGCGGCCACGGTTGATTCACGGTAGAGGCTGAACTTGTCGATTTTGGCAATGCTGGAGAATGTGGTGGGGACGTCGGTGTTGACGGCAACCGTGACCTCGTTGCGGGCGCGGTTAGTGGTCACCTCAAGGCCGGAATAGGTGGAGTAACCAATCTTGCCTTTACCGACCACATTGGCTTGGAAATAATTGTTGGCGACCTCGCTCACTTCGGCATCACTCAGACCACCTTCGGTCATGGCCCGTGCCGCAGCCAGAGCCGCCGCATCCAGCGCATCCGCCGTGGTCTCAGCCGCGTTAAGCGCGCGCAACCCGTCGATGGCAAGTCCCATAAGCATGATGACCGGTACAAGGAACAGCGCGAACAGGATCGCGATATTACCGCTTTTGTCGCCCGCAAAGGTCTTTGTATTTCGCCCTGCAACCCCGTTTTTGGTGATGTGGTACGCCATAACCCTGTCTCTCCCTGATACGCGTGAGATATCGATAAGGGGAGAGTTGCAAAGCCCGTGCACAATGGGCGCAGACGCCGCGAGCAGACCTGTTGCCAGCCTGAAATGGTGAACGCAGCCTTAACAGAGTTGCTTTTCCGGTGACATTTTCGGCTGTTTTGCGGAAGTTTTAAAGATTACCGAAGCGGGCAATGGACAAAGCGCGAGCAAGCACGACGCCGTGTAATCTGCCGGAAAACATCAAGAAGTGTTCCATTGCAGGACACTCAGGCATGAAGCACTGCGCTCGGGGCTATTCAAATGCCGTCATGATTTCGGCGATGAGCGTGCACATGGCCGTCCACGCATCCTCGATATCGTTTGACCAATATGCGCCGAGGCTTTGCCTCAAGGTCCACAACAGTGCCTCGCCGACGGCGCCGTAGTGGAATTCGGTCACGCCCATGGCGCGGTATTTTACCCCAAGAAGCTTGAGCGCGGGAATGATGTCGTCAAACCGGTCGAGTGCTGCAACTGCAAGCCCGAGCGAGATCAGGAGCTGCTTGCGCTGTTCCGCCTCATCGCCTTCCAGCATCGGCTGCAGTTCAGGAGAAATCTCCATCAAACGGCGGAAAAACAGCGTGGCGACGAGATCAGAGGCAGGCTCTACCAGCCGGTAGCTGTCCTGTACCAACCGGGTATGCTCAACAGAAATCTGATGTGCCGCATGTGCGGATTGTTCCGCGACATTGAAAGTTTCCGCATACGCCACGTCCGCCATTGTCCTCAGCCCCTGATTCGCATCCGCTTGCACCAATAGAGGCGAGTCACGTTTGCACGTCAATATTGCACTGCCTAAAAATCGGAAATGGTGCCGTCTTTTTCCCAATCTCCATAGCGAACCGGGTCAGGGCCATCTGCTCCACCAACTTCCTCTTCGCCACTGGAGAGTTCTGGCTTGCGTGCCTTGCGGCGCTCCTCGGCCTCGGTCAGGGCGCGTTGGGCCGCGGGACTGAGCTGCGATTTGGTGTGGGATCCTGAATTTACAGCCTTGTTTTCAGGTTTATTGCCCATGCGTGCGCCCAATCCTTGCCAAGTTGTAATCTTGCAGCGGTACGTCTCAATCCCCATTTTAGAGTAGAAACAACGCGCCGCCAGGCCATTTCACACTCTTTGAGGAAACATATGAACTATTTTCGCACCGCCATCCTGCTCGCCGCCATGACAGCATTGTTCATGTCCGTGGGTGCCATGATCGGCGGACAGTCCGGCATGACGATCGCCTTCTTCATAGCGCTGGCCATGAATGCCTTCAGCTACTGGAATTCCGACAAGATGGTGCTGCGCATGCATGGTGCGCGCGAGGTCGATGAGAGTTCCGCTCCCGGCTACTATACTATGGTGCGTGATCTTGCGGCGAAAGCTGAGTTGCCCATGCCACGCGTCTACATCATGGAGAATGACCAGCCCAACGCTTTTGCCACCGGGCGCAACCCGGAAAATGCAGCCGTGGCGGCGACCACCGGATTGCTGAGCGCGCTTAGTGAGGAAGAGATTGCGGGCGTGATGGCGCACGAGCTCGCGCATATCAAGAACCACGACACGCTGACCATGACCATCACCGCAACCATCGCCGGCGCCATATCCATGCTTGCCAATTTCGGCATGTTCTTCGGCGGCAGCCGTGACAATAATAACCCTTTCGGGTTCATCGGCATGATCGCTGTCATGTTACTCGCCCCCATTGCTGCAGCGCTCGTGCAGATGGCAATCTCGCGGTCGCGTGAATATGAAGCCGACAAGCTCGGTGCGCAGATTTCCCGCAATCCTCTGTGGCTGGCCTCGGCGCTTGAGCGAATGTCGGTCATCACCAAGCAGGTTCCAAACATGGCGGCGGAACGCAACCCAGCGAGCGCACACATGTTCATTCTCAACCCGCTGTCGGGCGCACGCATGGACAATCTGTTTTCAACCCACCCCAATACCGAAAACCGCATTGCGCGGCTCAGGCAGATGGCGCAAGACTTGACCCTAAGATCGCCGGTCGTCACCAGTACAACCGGTTCCGTGCCCGTGACCGGCGGAAAACCCGGTCCCTGGGGATAGAGGTGGGTTAGTAAAGCATTTGACTGAGAATCAATCTTCCCAGCAAAGCCGCGATGCCAGACTGGCTCGTGAGCATGGCGTCGGCCTGCCTGCCCGGCGTGCTGCCGTATCCCTTCTCAAGGCGGTGCTGCGGGATCGGCAGCCACTGGATGACGCGCTCACCAACTCCCCGGCCGCTCGTGAAATGGCAACCTTGGCCGAGCGCGACCGCGGGCTGGCACGCGCAATTACGTCCACGGTGCTGCGCCACAAGGGTCAGCTGGACGCGGTACTGGATGCTTTTCTCGACAAGAAGCTTCCCAAGCGTTCAGGAAGCTTGCGTGAAATACTGCTATCGGCCGCCTGCCAGCTGCAATTATTGAACATACCTGCCCATGCAGCGATTGATTTGGCCGTGCGCCAGTGCAAGCAGGACAGGAATGCACGCCATTTCGACAGGCTGGCGAACGCCGTGCTGCGCCGCGTGGCCGAGCAGGGGCCAGATATCGTGAAGGGGCAGGATGCGGCCAGGATGAATACACCGGAATGGCTGTGGACGCGCTGGGTGAAATTTTTTGGCGAGGAAACCACCCGCCGAGTGGCGCAAGCGCACATGCAGGGCGCCGCCCTCGACCTCACGGTAAAACAAAATCCGCAGGACTGGGCACAGCGTTTGGGCGGTATCGTGCTGGACACGGGCAGCGTGCGCCTTGAAGCAACTGGCCGCATTGAAAACCTGGACGGGTTCGAGGATGGAGCATGGTGGATACAGGATACCGCCGCTGCTCTCCCCGCGCGCCTGCTTGGGGACATCACGGGCAAGCGCGTGGCGGATTTATGCGCCGCACCCGGTGGCAAGAGTGCACAACTGGCTCATGCGGGCGCGAATGTGACTTGCCTCGACAGTTCGAAGCGGCGTCTGGAGCGGCTCAATGAAAACATGACGCGGCTTGGCCTGGATGTAACATGCATCGTCGCGGACGCCACCAAGTGGTCGCCGGATGAACGCTTCGATGCCGTGTTGCTGGATGCGCCCTGCACCGGCACCGGCACGCTCAGACGACATCCGGATATCGCCCATCTTAAAAGTTCAAAAGACCTGAAAGAGCTGACTGACCTTCAGGCCAAAATTCTGCACCATGCGGTGACGCTGGTGCGCCCGGGGGGCACGCTTGTCTATTGCACCTGCTCGCTGGAGCCTGAAGAAGGTGAGAATCAGATCGCGAGGCTGATCGAGGAGATGCCGGACATACAAACCGAACCGATTCGTTTGGAGGAAGTGTCTGGCCATGAGAGCTGGTTGAACAACCAGGGCCATTTGCGAACATTGCCGTTTGATCTTGAAGCAGGATCCGGAAAAATGGCGGGAATGGACGGTTTTTTTGCTGCCCGGCTCGTCATCGGAGGCGGCGGGAATTGATGCCTGTCTCCAGCCCCTTGATCGAGGAAGCAACACGCTCAACAATAACCAAACCCGGGCCGGAAATAGCCTGTATCCATGCTTTCCCGTCGAGGGTTAAGAATTTGTTTGGGACGATCCATGATCGTTGACACGATATCCACCCGCGCGCGTCTGACCACATCGGCAACTCGGAACGCGGGCCGGCACGCCTGGCGATGGCTGCTGCGTTCGCCTCTCCTGCGCTGGCGCTATCATGGGGATCCGATTGATCATCTCCTGATCATGCCGCAGGATTTGCGCACTGGCGATCCGAGTTTTGCCAGTGAAATCTACAGCGGGCATCTAGGGCTTGCTGGCGAGGTCGCGCTGCTCGGGACAGAGTCTCCTTTTACCATTCCCCCTCCAAGTGATGGATGGGAACGCGAACTGCATGGCTTCGGGTGGCTGCGCCATCTGAGGGCCGCCCATGACGAGATTTCCCACGAGCATGGACGCACTCTGGTGCGCGACTGGATATCGCTGCACAGAGAGCCGCATGGCCTCGCGTGGGAGCCGGAGATCACAGCAAGACGAATAATCTCGTGGCTGTCTCATGCCTCCATCTTCGTCGAGGGCGCAGATGAGGTTTTCTATGACCTGGTGATGCGTTCCTTCGCAATGCAGTTTCGGTATCTGCGTTCCTCCTACAAAGATGCACCTGATGGCGTGCCCCGGCTCACCGCGATCATTGCCCTTTCCCTGGCGGGCTTATGTGCTGATGAAAAAAACCCTTCCTCTTTCTCTCGCCCCAAGGCGCTGTCGGAAGAGTTAAAACGGCAGATCCTCGCGGATGGTGGCCATATCAGCCGCAATCCGGGCGCTCTTATAGAGCTATTGCTCGATCTTCTACCGCTGCGTCAATGCTATATAGCCCGCGACCAGATCCCTCCGCAGGAATTGTTGAGCGCCATTGACCGCATGATGCCCATGCTGCGTTTCTTCCAGATCGGCGACCAGGGCTTTGCCCATTTCAACGGTATGGGACACACACCCATGGAATCCCTTGCAGCGCTGATGGTTCATGATGATGTTCGCGGCAAACCGGTATCTCATGCTGACAAGACCGGGTATTGCAGATTGATTTCAGGAAACAGCATTCTCATCGTTGATACCGGGCACGCGCCTCCCATTTCACTCAGTGGCGACGCCCATGCCGGGAGCCTGTCATTCGAAATGAGCAGCGGAAACCACTCGCTTATCGTCAATTGTGGTGTGCCCATGCGCGATGAACCGGAGTGGCGCACCGTCGCGCGCGCAACAGCGGCCCACTCGACGTTGGTGTTTTGCGACAGTTCCTCATCACATCTGGTAGGCGGTGGTTCACCAGCCACTTCCAGCGACTCAGCACGCCTCTCGGGTCCGGTAAATGTGCAGGCGGTGCTTAAATCCGGAACAGACACCGCGGAATTGCGCGCCTCCCATGACGGTTATGACCAGAGATACGGCGTCACCCATGTGCGCCGTTTGAGACTGGCCGCGAATGGAGAGTTACTGATGGGCATTGATCAGCTCATCGCCCCAAATAGCCTGAAAGGGAGCGCACGTGAAAATGGTGGGGAGTTCGCTATCCGCTTTCACCTGCATCCTTCCACGCGCGCGGAAGTTTCCCAGGACGGGCAAAGTGTCCTCATTTCTCTCTCCGATCACGAAGGATGGCGGCTATCTTCAAAAGAGGGCACCGTTCTGATCGAGGAAAGCGTATTCCTCGCCGACGTCAAGGGACCGCGCCGTTCATCCCAGATTGTCATTCATGGCTCCATGGGCGCCGCCAACGAGGTCAAGGTCAACTGGAGCCTGGAGCATATTTCACAAGCTGGCGGCAAACCATCCGTGCGGAACGAAACCGATAAGGAAAACTCCGAATTGCCGCTTGAGGAATGAGCCTGTATGGGCGCAATTTGCCGTATTTCACCATTGCGCCATTCATGCTAACCCGGCGACTTGCTAGGGCCTGAGGATGTTATGTCTCCAACCAATGTAAAAATCGAACGGGCGCTGATTTCAGTTTCCGATAAATCGGGAATTGCGGATCTGGCGCGTCAGCTTGGCGATGCTGGCGTCGAAATTATCTCGACGGGCGGAACCGCGTCCCTGCTCCGGGACGAGGGTCTTTCCGTCAAGGACGTATCGGAGATCACCGGCTTCCCGGAAATGATGGACGGGCGGCTGAAGACGCTGCATCCGAAAGTTCATGGTGGCCTGTTGGCCGTGCGCGGCAACGAGGATCACGCGCGCGCTCAGGCCGAGCATGCAATGGCCAATATCGACCTGCTGATTGTGAACCTCTATCCCTTCGAGGAAACGGTCGCCAAGGGCGCTGATTTCGACACCTGCATCGAGAATATCGACATTGGCGGTCCTGCCATGATCCGTGCCGCGGCAAAGAACCATGCCGGCGTTGCCGTGGTTGTGGACCCTGGGGACTATGACAAGTTGCTGGGAGATATGGGACAGCATGATGGCGCGACCTGCCCCAAATTCCGCCGCAAGCTCGCAGCCAAGGCTTATGCCCGCACGGGCGCTTACGATGCTGCCATTTCAACATGGTTCGCTGACCAGCTGGACATCGACACGCCCGACACCCGCATCTTTTCGGGCAAGCTTTCGCAGACGCTTCGTTACGGCGAAAACCCGCACCAGAATGCTGCTTTCTACACAACAGGTGAACCCCGCCCCGGCGTTGCCACCGCGCGGCAAATACAGGGCAAGGAGCTCAGCTACAACAATCTGAACGATACCGACGCGGCCTATGAACTGGTGGCGGAGTTTGACCCTGACAAAAGCGCTGCCGTCGCCATCATCAAGCACGCCAACCCGTGCGGCGTGGCAACCGCACCCTCAATCACACAAGCTTATGAGCTGGCGCTGCGATGCGACCCGACGAGTGCGTTTGGCGGCATCGTTGCGCTCAATCAAAAGCTTGATGCAGAATCGGCAAAAGCAATCTCGCAAATCTTCACAGAGGTGATCATTGCACCCGATGCATCTGAAGATGCCCTCGCTATTCTGGCCAAGAAGAAAAACCTGCGCGTTTTGCTGGCCGGCGGCCTGCCTGACGCGGGCTCTCAAGGGATCACCATGAAAATGCTTGCTGGCGGTTTTCTTGTACAGAGCCGTGACAATGGCCGGGTGGGTGAACTTGAACTCAAAACCGTCACGAAGCGCGCACCAAGAGATCAGGAGCTTGCCGATCTCAAATTCGCCTTCACAGTCGCCAAGCACGTCAAATCTAACGCCATCGTGTACGCGAAAGATGGCTCTACCGTGGGCATTGGCGCCGGTCAGATGAGCCGTATCGACTCATCGCGTATCGCTGCTTTGAAAGCCAGGGACGCCTCCGATGAGGCTGGTTTGAAGGAAACGTTGACCATGGGCTCCGTTGTGGCGTCCGATGCGTTCTTCCCCTTCGCCGACGGGCTGATTACGGCCATCAAGGCGGGCGCGACCGCAGTCATCCAGCCCGGTGGATCGATGCGCGATGATGAAGTGATCGCGGCGGCGGATGAAGCGGGTGTCGCCATGGTCTTTACGGGAATGCGACACTTCCGGCATTAGGCAGCTAGCGTTCTTCTTCCACGCTCAGCAGAAGAGCCAATCCCAACACCAGAAAAATCGCGATGCTGGCGATGCCCAGTCGCTGGTCGCCCGTCATCGCGGTGACGAGCGAGACCGTAAGCGGTGCGGCAAAGGCGGTTACCTTCCCGGAAAAAGCAAACAGACCAAAAAATTCGGTTGCCATATCGGGCGGGGTGATCCGCGCCAGCAAGGATCTGGAGGACGCCTGGATCGGCCCTGAAACAAGACCAATGCCTGCGGCAAAGGCCATATAGACCTTCTCGCCAACGCTCGAAAACACTCCGTCAGCGGCATTGGCGGGGGCAGTCTCCACCACGTAGAAAATGCTCGTGCCGTCCACCGACAGCACGCCGGCACAGGCAACCATCAGACCAAGCAGACCCCAGATGATGACCGTGCGCGCCCCGAAACGGTCATCGAGCGGACCGCCAATGAAAGCCCCGATTGCAGCTGTGACGGTAATGACAATTCCAAACAGGCCGAGCTCTGCCGCCGTCCAGTTGAACAGAGACGCGGCATAAAGACCTCCAAAAACGAAGATCGCGCCAAGCCCGTCGGCATAGAGCATGCGTGCCGTTAAAAACCTGACGATGTTCCCATAGTGCCGCACGTGGAGGAGCGTCTCGCGCAACTGCTTGAGGCCGCGTTTGACGGCGCTTCCGGGACCATTGACGCTTTTGCCGGAGCCGATATCGGGCGTAAACAGAAACAATGGCAGGACGAATATCGCGTACCAGAGCGCCGACAGTGGCCCGATCAGCCGCTCGCCTTCATGATCGAGAGAGTTGAGGGGCAGGATCGGCTCCAGACCCATCATGGTTTTGCCGGTTTCGCCGTCAGCCACGATCAGCCCGGCGGCCAGAACCAGGGATACCAGACCGCCCGCATAGCCAACCGCCCAGCCGGTGCCGCTCAAGCGCCCCAGCCGGTCTGGCGGCACGAGGCCCGGCATCATGGCATTGGTAAAAACGGTAGCGATTTCCGCCGCCACGCTTGCAATGATTATTCCCGCGATCACGGGCACGAGTTGTGCGGATTGTCCCGGCGCTGCCAACCAAAGCGTACAAAGCCCGGCAATGAGCGCAAGAGAGGAGACTGCAATCCACGGCTTGCGTTTGCCCGATGCGTCGGCAATGGCGCCAAGGACGGGGGAGAGCAGGGCCACAATGACGCCGGCCGCCGCCGTGGTGTAACCCCACAGCTCCTGCCCCCAGGCAGCGTCTCCAATAAACGTGGAGGCAAAATAGGGGGCAAAAAGGAAGGTCAGAACGAGGGTGTAGAAAGGCTGCGCCGCCCAGTCGAACATGACCCACCCGGCCAGCGCGCGCGGGGGTACGGATTGCATTTTACTCACCATTGTCAATGGTTGCGCCCGTTAAGGTCTCACGAGGGGCTGAGGTCGCGCAAATGCCCGACGGCAACCATCAGCCGGGACAGGCTGGCTTCATCGCCATCGAGAATTTCATTCAGCGCGCGCTTAGTGCGGTCCGCCTGCAGGGCATTGGCTTGATACCATTTCTGGAAATTCGCCTTTTTGCCAGAAGCGTTACGCACCACTTCCTGGGCGACTGAGCGCTGGGCATCCGCCATGGCGCTCATAGCTGAATTGATCGCCAGCCGGTCGAAATAATCGGTCAGAAGCAACCGCTGGCTAATGTCCTTCAACTCATCAAGCCTGAAGAATGCGGCCAGGTCAAAATGTACCGAGGCAATTTCCAGGACGGGTCGTTTCACGGCATGGGCAACCAGAACCATGTCCGGAGCGTCATCCATGAACCTCAATTCGGCCAGCTTTCTTGCCAGCGGAGCCGGCAGGCCCGCTCCCTTCAGGGCATCCATATCCTGCCTCATCGACTCTTTATGGGAAGCGGTAAGAATGGAGTTCAGGCTCTTTGAAAGCTGTGCGAGCCCATTACGGAAGGTATCAATTTCCCCGGTCAGCCCTTTCTTCAGTGACACATGACGCAGGAACCAGGCGGTCTGCATACGGACAAGATCCTGGACCCTGAGATACAGATCGAGCTGCATCTCGCCGGGGATCTTGTTATCCAGCCTATCTATGTCCGAGAACAGCTCTTCCAGCCCGAAGATTGCCTGCGCCGCGGCGAAGGCCATCACCACCTCGTCCGCTCCGTGCCCTGTTTCCTCCCTCAAACGCACCGGCATGCTCGCACCGCCACGGTTGATGACCGCATTGGTGAGTTGCGTGGCAATGATCTCGCGTCTCAACCTGTGCGAAGCGATCTCTTCAGGATAATTCTTCAGCAGGGTTTTCGGGAAATAGCTTTCAAGCTCGCGCACGAAATAGGGGTCGTCCGGAACCTTGGAGTCAACCAGCGCCTCGTAAAGGTCGATCTTGGCGTAGGCAAGAAGCACGGCAAGCTCGGGGCGGGTGAGCGAGAGCTGCTGCTGCTGGAGTTCGGAAATCTCCATATCATCGGGCAGGAATTCGAGTTCCCTGTCCAGTAACCCGGATATTTCCAGATCCTTCATCAGCCGTTGCTGGAAGCTTAAATCAGATGCGCCCCTGCGCTCTGCGAGCGAAATGGCAAGAGTCTGAAGATAATTATTTTCAAGACAGGCCTCCGCCACCTCGTCGGTCATTTTGGGCAAGAAGACATTGCGCTCATCCAAGGTCAGCTTGCCAGCGGCAATCGCCGCACCCATGGCAATTTTGATATTGACCTCCTGGTCGGATGAATTCACGCCGGCGGAATTGTCGATTGCGTCCGTGTTCACGCGTCCGCCCGCGCGGGCGAATTCAATGCGTGCATCCTGGGTCATGCCAAGATTGGCGCCCTCTCCGATGGCCTTCACATTCAACTCGCTTGCCTTCACGCGGATGGCGTCATTGGCGCGATCGCCGATCTGTTCATCGCTCTCGATCGCGCCTCCCACATAGGTGCCGATGCCGCCGAACCAGAGCAGATCGAAGGAGGATTTGAGCAGCGCGCGAATAAGGTCATTCGGCGTCACGTCGTTGGCCTCGATCCCCGTGATCTGCTTGATCTGCGGGTTCAGACGGATGGACTTGGCCGCGCGGGAAAAAATGCCGCCGCCCTTGGAAATAAATTTCTTGTTGTAGTCTTGCCAGCTTGAGCGGCCTTTTTTAAACAGCCGGTCGCGCTCCTTCCAGCTTGAGGCGGGATCAGGGTCGGGATCGATAAAGATATCGCGATGGTCGAAGGCGACGACCAATTGTATTTCTTTTGACAACAGCATCCCGTTGCCGAACACGTCACCGGACATATCGCCAACGCCAATAACGCGAAATGGCGTCGTCTGGATATCCCAGTCGATTTCCCGGAAATGCCGCTTGACCGACTCCCAGCCGCCGCGCGCGGTGATGCCCATCTTCTTGTGGTCATAACCAACTGACCCGCCGGATGCGAAGGCGTCACCCAGCCAGAAGCCGTGATTGACCGAAATCTCGTTGGCAAAATCGGAAAAGGTTGCCGTGCCCTTGTCGGCCGCAACAACCAGGTAGGGATCATCGCCATCGAAGCGCACGGTATCTTTCGGCGGAATGACCTTTTTACCGTCAAGATTATCGGTGAGCAGCAGCAGGTTTTTGATAAACTTCTGATAGGCGGCAATACCGATCTTCATGAACTCGTCGCGATTGGTGGCCTGCCAGAGATATTTCGGCACGAACCCGCCTTTTGATCCGGCCGGCACGATGACCACATTCTTGACCTGCTGCGCCTTGGCGAGACCAAGAACCTCGGTGCGGAAATCCTGGGCGCGGTCCGACCAGCGCAAACCGCCACGGGCAATCCGGCCACCACGCAAATGCAGGCCCTCCACCTCCGTTGAAAAGACGAAAATCTCCGCAATCGGTCTTGGATGTGGCGCGCCATCCACATTCTCGCTGTCAAATTTAAATGAAATTGCCGGCAGCGGTCCCCCGCCTTCTCCTCGCTGGTAGAAATTCGTGCGCAGTGTCGACTGGACCAGGTTGAGATGATGGCGAATGATCCGGTCTTCATCGAGTGAGGGGATATCATTCAGAGCAGTTTCTATGGCTGACACGTGGGGTCTGACTGCCTTGCGCCTGGCCTCTATTGTCTTTCCATTTGCCGGGTCAAACATGGTGCGGAACATCGCCATCAGCTTGCGGGTGATTACAGCGTGGTTCAGCATCGTATCGGCCAGGTAGGCTTGGCCAAATGCCACACCAATCTGGCGTAAATAGGAACCGTATGCCCTGATGACAGCCGCCTCGCGCCAGTCGAGACCGGCATTCAAAACCAGCTTGTTGAAGGCGTCAGAGCCGGCAATGCCGCGCCACACAGCGAGAAAACACTGCTCAACGCGCACACTACAATCAGCCAGGTCAATTGCCTTGCCTTCCGGGTGCTCGAGGACCATGTCGTGATGCGACATCGCCTGCGTGTCGCCAGCACCTGTCGGTGCAACCCGGTAGGAGCGCTCGTCAATCACGGAGAACCCCATATTTTCGAGAACCGGAACACGCCGGCTCAGGGGGATTGGACCATGGAGATGGTACAAAGCGACGCGCACACGATCAGGCCGGTCATCGGCCTCGCGGTAAAAATCAACCGCAACCGGGTTCACATCATCGAGTGCCTCGAACTGAGAGATGTCGCGAACGGCGCGTCCGGCCCCGAAGGCGGCCTGGTAGGCTGCCGTGAAGGCGCCACGGTATTTGCGCGCAAGAGACGCGCCAATCCGGCTGCCCGAACCGGTGAGTTCTTCGTCGAGCCGGTCATCCCAAGTGAGGACGATCTGCTCGATATTCTCATCAAGAAACGCCTGGTTGCGCACCGGGGTTTTTCCATCAGTACGACCGACAATGAAGTGGATGCGCACCAGCGGACCCTCGGGGAAGAAGGGGTAATAGGCCGACAGCCGCCCGTGGAATGTTTCGGCCAGAAACTTGCCGATATTGATGCGCACATTGGTTGAAAACCGGTCGCGCGGCACATAGACAATGACGGAGACAAAACGGTCAAATTCATCGATCCGGGCAAAGGCGCGCGCGCGTGGCCTCAGGTCAAGCGACTGTATGCCGATGGCGGTCTGGTACAGCTGATCGACGCCGATCTGAAACAACTCATCGCGGGGGAAAGTTTCCAGCACATTTTGCAGCGCCTTGCCGGTGTGCGAGTTCGCGGAATGACCGGAGCGATTGAGAACCACTTCAACCTTCTGGCGCAGGAAGGGTATGTTCTTGGTTGAGCGCGTATATGCGGTCGATGTAAACAGCCCGACGATCCGTAGCTCGCCCGATATCTCACCCTTGTCGCCATAAATCTTGACGCCGATATAATCCATATAGGCGCGGCGGTGGACGCGCGAACGCACATTGGCCTTGGTCACTATCAGTGGCGCTGGTGCGAAAAAGAATTTCCTGATTTCAGGAGTCATGTGCATGGATTCATCGCCACGCTTCAGCACGTAGAGTTTGGGATCCCTCAATATTCCCAGGCCTGAACCCGTTACCGGCTTGAGACGACCCGTCTTGCGTCCCCCGACAAAGGAAAAGGCCCGCATTCCGAGCAGGGTAAAATTATTGTCGAGCAACCATTTCAGGAACTGGATGGATTCCGCAAGGTCGGCAACAGGCACCGAGGGCGGGGCCGTGGTGTAGGCCTCCACGGCGCTATCAAGCCGTTGCAGCATCGAACGCCAGTCATCGACGACGATCCTGACATCATCGAGAATGCTCTCCAGTGTCTTCTTGAGATCCTTGCGCTCCGCCTCGTCCGATATCCGCCCGACCTGGACGTGGATATAGCTTTCCTTGACCGCTTTATCCGACACAGGGTCACCACTTCTGGTCAGCGATTTGAAATTGTGCTTTGCGTCCCTGGTAATTTTCAGCACGGGATGGAGCACAAGCTGAACGCGATAACCGCGCTCCTGGATTTCTCCGATGACGGAGTCCACCAGGAACGGCATATCCTCGTTCAGGACCTCGATGATCGTTACGTCGCCAAGTGGGCCGCCGTCATCAACTGGATTGTAAATATTCAGATTGTGGCTGCGGGGCTTGCGCTTTATCGCGAACTCCCACGCAGAGCGCACCAGCCGGCCAACCTCGTCAGCCGAGAATCCCTCGAAATCGCCATCATGCGATCCGCGCAGAATGCCTTCGGCAAAGGCTGTCCTGGCCTTGCTGGCGCCTGATGATCCGAGAGTTTTCAGTACTGATTTGATGAATGGCCGTTGTTTTGACCGCGCAGACCCTGCCATGAACTCGCCCCGTTATCTGTTACAGATGAGACGCAATACCTAGACGCACGAATGTGGCTCAGCCCACATCGCGAGATACCGCAGACAGTGACCCGCAGACCATCTGTTGACAAGAGAAAATGATGCGTAAAACACAAGCACTGACACCTGAAACGAGCCAGTGCAGGCCAATGCATTGAGTGCCCCTGTAAATCAGGTCAAATGCAATCGCGATATGGGCTAGTCCGCTTTGTTATAAAGCGCTGCGTCCTCGGCTTTTTTCAAAATTGCCAACGCCTTATCGAAAGCTTCCGTGGCCTCTTCCTTCTTGCCGCCTTCAAGTGCCGAGCGCCCGCCGGCAATTGCAGCATCCAGGTCGATTTTTTGCTGTGTTGTGAAGGGGAGTTTTTCCGCCATCGCCTCCTCAATGGCTACCAGTTGCTCCTCCGGTGTACCCGGTCCAAAGCAGCCGGCCAGTAGCAGACTTGCCGCAAGTGTGATCGCGCGAAGCGGGGTAGCTATCATCGGTATTCCTTTCGTAACTGAAACCTTGTGGGTGAATAGAGGCTATCACCCATGCTGACCAGTTGGCTTTGGTATAAGCCCCTCACTCCAGAACAATCAGGTGGTTGGGGAGTTCGTTCTTGTTCCGGTTGCTCGGAGGGAAATGTTTTGCCAGTACCCCGCCGCACAACTCAATAGCGCTGACGAACCCGTCCGCCACCTCATCTCGGGCGATATCTGCGGCAAGCCCTTCAACGGCCTCGTCCCAGATTTCGGGGGAAACTTTTTTATATATGCCCTCATCAGCAATGACTTCAGCGAAACGTTCCGCCTCCGAGACAAAGATAAGCACGCCGGTGCGCCCCTTGGTGGTGTGGAGATTGTGCGCCAGGAACTGTTCCATGGCGTGGCGGTGGGCACGGGCGCGTTTCACCGCCCTTGGAACCAGAGCGATGCGAAGCGGCCACCATTGCACGGCCAGGGCAAGCGCCGCGAAGACGGCTATTTGCGCGGCGTATACATATGTTGATGGCCAGGGCCAGGGAGCCAAGGTGAAAAACATAAATGGCACGGCAAGCGCCACCAGAGCTGCCCACATGATTGGCAGGAATCTGTAGTCGTCGCTTGAGCCAGCCACCACGGCGACAATCTCGCCACTGGTTTTCTTTTCAGCCGAAGATATTGCGCGGGCAATTCGCTTGCGGTCTTTCATCGAGATAAAGTCCATGTCCCTACCAGCCTCCCGACGAACCGCCGCCGCCAAATCCGCCACCACCGCCGGAGAAACCGCCGCCGCCCGATGACCAGCCACCGCCAGATGATCCGCCAGAGCCCCATGTCCAGTCGCTCGACCCCTTTTTCTTGCCCGAGCCGGTGGCTGAGTTACCATGACGGATTGACTGGATGATGCTCAAAATGATGATAAATAAAATGATGAACCAGATGATGATGAACAACTTCTCGAAGAAATCCATCTCCTGATGAGGCTCCAGCGCTCTCGCCTTCAATTCTTCCGCGTCTCCCCTGAGCACGGCAATTATGTCGCTGACACCGGCCGCGATGCCGCCGGAGAAATCTTTAGTTCGGAAGCGGGGAAGAATACCGTTTTCGATAATTAATCTGGTCAGCGCGTCGGTGAGCAACGGCTCCAGCCCGCGTCCGACCTCGATGCGCACCTTGCGCTCGTTGGGTGCGACGATCAAAAGAACCCCATTGTCTTTGTTCTTCTGGCCGATGCCCCAATGCCGCCCAAGCTGGTAGCCGAAATCCTCAATTTCATAGCCTTGCAGGGATGGCAGCGTGACAACAACGAGCTGGTCGGTTGATTCAGCTTCGAGAGCCTCCAGATCGGATATGATCTGGGCTTGTTCCGCCGCGCTTAACAGGCCGGCATTATCGACCACACGACCTGTCAGTTCGGGGAATTTCGGTTCAGCCGAAACTGCCGTTACGCTGAAGAGAAGACACCCCGCTGCCAGCAATAACCAGACAAGAAAAACACCTCGCAGCACGGATGTGCATATTCTCGTCGGTGATGCCGGCTGGACCGACATGAGATCAGAATTTTACCTTGGGAAGCTTTGTTTTATCCGGCTCCACGGTGAATGTCTCCAATGGTTGAGACTCAGGATAGAGCAGTGCCTTCCACCAGCGCCCGGGTATGGTCCTCAACTCGGTGTTGTAAACACGCACGGAATTTATGTAGTCGCGCCGCGACACAGCTATCCGGTTTTCGGTGCCCTCAAGTTGCGATTGCAGGGTCAGAAAATTCTGGTTTGATTTGATGTCGGGATAGCGCTCCACGACCACGAGCAGCCGCCCCAGGGCGCCGGAGAGCTGGCCCTGGGCCTGCTGGAATTTCTGGAACGCTTCCGGATTGGTCAGAATATCATCAGGCAGCTTGGTCTGCGTGGCCTTGGCGCGCGCCTCGACAACATCTGTCAGAACCTTGCGTTCCTGCTCGGCAAACCCTTTTACCGTCTCAACCAGATTGGGTATGAGGTCGGCGCGGCGCTGATACTGGTTCAGGACCTCGCTCCAGGATGCCTTGGCCTTTTCATCGAAGGTTGGAATATTGTTGATGCCGCAGCCAGAAAGCAGCGCGCCTAACAATGCGATCATCGCCAATCCCGCGAACCGGGACAAGCCCGTACGAAGGGTTTCAATTTGAGCAGTCATGTCGGTGTCCTCCGCGCATCAATATACTAATATTCTATACGCGATTTATGGGCGTTCGGGAGCCGATGCAAGTTTAAACCATCCTTGCCGCAACACTGCATGGTGGGCAAACCCTCGTTTCCCGAGCTGTTTATGGTTAATGCAACCCTGACGGTAACCTTTACGATTCAACCAAATTTAACGTTGGACTGATATTTGCTTTAGTGGGGCAAACGCACTTTTGATGGTGCGGTTTGTTACGCGTATCAGTGAGGGAGTATCTTAAATGTTCGTCCGTTCTTTAGCCTTAGTCGGCGCGGCGGCCGCTTTTGTAGCCGTTAACATCGCCGATGCCGACGCCTTCTTCCGGGGGCACCGGGGAGGCAAAATCGTTAATTGCTATAAAAGAGTTATGACACCCGCCGTCTACAAGACGGTGATGAAACGGGTGATGGTGCGCCCGGCCAGTTGTTCGCAATACCGCACGCCCGCCACTTATGGCACCGTTGCTCAACAGGTCATGGTGCAACCCGCCCAACAGGTTGTGCATTCCAAACCGGCTGTTTACGGACGTGTCCAGGTGACTAAGCAGGTCAGACCGGCCCGTACCCGCTGGATGCGTAGCCGTTGCCATGGCGGTGGTTACCGCTGCTCGGTCACCACACCGGCAAAATACCGCACCAGGTCAAAGCGCGTTATGATGCAGCCTTCGCAGAACTGGGTCGAGACACGGCCCGCAGTCATGGGCACGGTAAACAAGCAGGTTATGCTCAGTGCCGGTACCGTGAAGCAGACGTGCCAGCCAGCGGTTTACCAGACGGTGGCCCAGCGCGTCCTTGTGAGTCCCGGTACTGACCAGTGGGTTCCGGCCCAGCACACCGGGCATTCCTACACATATCATCAGACCCCGCACAGCGCGCCGGTCTACAGACAGCCGGTGCACCATCAGCCAATGCATCACCAACCGACGCACCACCCGGCACCGCTCAAGTAACGCCGTCATCGGCAACTGAGTGAAAAAGTATAGTGTTTAAAGGGCAGCGCGCTCATCCCGGGTGCGCTGTCTTTCTTTTTCGATTCATCTTCTGAAAGAGCACCATTGCTATCGTTCAGTAATGGTAGCTGCCCCGGGATTTTGCCATTCATCAGACCTTCTGCACCGATGGTACTAAACCCGATCACCCGGTCCAGTATAGCGGATCTGCTCAATTTGCCCCCTTGAACAAGACTGAATCTGATTTCAGAATATCCATCAGTAAAATACACCGGATTTTTGCTTAAATTTGAATATTTTGAGTTATTTATTGAAGTGTGTTTGTATATTTGCAATTGTTGCTTTGCTGAAAAAATTATACAAGATAATTTTGAATATAGGTACAAATTTGGGGAAGCAAAATGAGTGAACCGATTCCAGGCTATACTTCTTCTGCACCAACGGAACAGGGAACAAATTATTTTTACACAGGCTATTCCGCGGGAGACGCGGTAATGGCTGCTACTGTTCGCGCGCAATTGGCCTCTACTCAACAGCGCGAAAATCAGGTGGCCAATCTGGCACGGAAATTATCCGGAGGTCCCGAGATTGATCCCATTTTAACCACAGCCATAATTGCCGCCATCATCGGCGGGGTTGGGGTTACGGTAGCTGCTGCGGGTGTCGCGGCTACTGCTGCGAGTGCTGGAACAAGTGTTGCCAGTATGGCGATGCAAGGCGAGGCAACAAACCTCAGCGCAATGGAAATCAATGTACATAATGATACCGCGGCGCCGCTCGTTAACGTCTCCTATACGAATGGCGGGTGTTCCGTCGCGTCCTCCTGCCGGCCATTGCTGCCAGGCGGTTCCACCAGTGTCGAAATTATGCAACCTGGAGGTTTCGATAGCAGTTCTTACATCACTCTGACGTTTATCATTGGCGGTGGCACTTATGAGAAAGACGGCACCCGATCAATCATTGATTCCGTGGAGGCGGTGCTGACTTTACAATATGAGAGTGATGACTGGGACCCCGCATATGCGATCGACGACAATGACATCTACTATTCTGATGACAATGCCCAGGGACTCACGGCGCTCTATTTTGAACCGACCCCGGAATTAAATATACTGCCATTCACGTTGGCGTCCTACAAAGTTCAAAAGAGCCAGGCGAGCATAGATGTTCTGTTCCTGCCTGCCGCTGCAACACTGTCGGAAGCCTAGGTCTGTAATCCTGCCGGCTCACCGGCATCTCGATTCCGAGTTCTGTGAATTCCATTGCTGTTTTGCCATTGATCAAGTCTATCGGCTCGGGGAACGTAGCATCCACCATAAAACGGGCGGTGCGTTTATATATAACGTGCTGCCCTTTTATTTCCGGTGTTCATGTTGAATCGTACTCTGGACCGTTTACCCAGAATCAAACTCTTGCATGACCACCCGTTTTTTTGCAGTAATGTCCCTATTGTCGTAACAGCGACACTTGGTTTGTGGGGCGCAAAACCAGTTTCTGGTGATGCAGCTAAGATAACCGGTGGCAGGTTACGGAATGCTGGTTGGGGGCCCATCCGGCTGAGCGAGGCGGCGATCTGCAGTTGCAGAGCGTCATTTCGTGTGACTGATTTTCAAAAAAGATGCGGCAAAAGACTCGAGTGAAACAGGGAGTATTTGCGTATGTTTGCCCGATTTTTTGCCTTTATCGGCGCTTTTGCGATGTTAGCGCTCATCGCAGGCACCGAGACTAAGGCCACCGGCCTAGGTCACAAGATGACCCGCGGTCATCACGTAAAGGTGGTACGTGTCCATAAACCAAGGACGCGCGTCTGCCACAAGCGGGTGCACACAGCACCCGTCTATAAAACCGTCATGGTCAAGGTTCGTGTTTCGCATCGCAGATGCGAGCGTCATCACACACCCGCCGTCTATGGCACCAACGAAAAGACCGTAATCATACGGCGCGCCCGCACAAAGCGTCACCATTCACGTGCGGTCTACACCACCAAGACGAAAACTGTCGTCGTGCGCCCCGAGCGCACACGGACCCACCGTTCGCGTCCCGTTTATGGACATGAAACGAAAACCGTCGTCGTGCGCCCTGAGCGTACGCGCACGCATCGTTCGCGTCCCGTTTACAAGCGCGTTTCCGAAAAGGTTATGGTCCGTCCGGCATCAACAAGAACGCGCCACAGCCTGCTGCATCGCGGACGTAAACCTGTGACGGTTACGATTCCTGCGCGCTATCGCAGCAAGCACAGCCGCGTTCTCGTGACGCCTGCGAAGACCTGGACATCGAAGATCCCGGCACGCACGGCCGAGCGCAGGTATCGTGTGCTCGTGACGCCTGCGAAGACCTGGACTTCAAAAATCCCGGCACGCACGGCTGAACGCCGTTATCGCGAACTGGTTACACCGGCCAAACGCTGGACGACCACAACTCCGGAACAGACGGGCACACGCAGCTACCGTGTGCGCATCTCACCAGCCAAGCGCTGGAAGACCTGCAAGGGTCCGGAATACAAGATGGTCGAGCGCAAGGTCCGGGTCAGTCGCGGCCACAGCAAACGCGTTGTGGTCAAGTGCAGCTAACACTTTGATCCACGCAGCAGGCCGAAATGACCCGGTTTGCCTCAATTTTTCAGCGGCGCGTCATAACTGGCGCGCCGCTTTTTATGTGAGATTTTACCAGGATTTGATCCTTTGAAATTCCACTTATTAACGCCAGTGATTCACACTCCGTGAACCCTATTTGACGACAATGTCCGGATGGCGAGGGCTGCTCTGACACGAACCGGAAATCTCAATCGAACCTATGCGGGTGCAATTGCGCCCAAATCAGGGGCGGTGGGCTCCTTGCTGTCCCAATACTCGCTGCGCCTTGGCGATACGCTGCTGCGCCACCGCGCCGAGCTTGCCGAGCGCGCATCACGTATCGAAGCGGAGATGGCCAGCCAGGTAAAATCTGAGTTTATCGCCAATATCAGCCACGAATTACGGACACCGCTCAACTCAATCCTCGGCTTCTCAAAAATGCTCAAGGGGTTTGAAGGCATGCCACTTGAACCCGCCCAGGTCACCGAGTATGCGGAATTCATTCTTGGCTCGGCTGAAAACCTGCTGGGGGTTGTCAACGACATCATCACGATTTCGAAGCTTCAATCGGGAAAATTCAGTTTCAATATCGACGATGTCGACATGGATGAATTGCTCCGCCCATGCATCGCATGGACGGAAGAGCGTGTTGCCGAGACTCACCAGAAATTTATTCCTCGCATAGAGGAAAACCTGCCGCTGATTTCAGCCGATCCCGAACAACTCAAGGACGTAGTCATGCGACTGCTGGCCAACGCCGTCAGCTTTACGCCCGAAGGCGGCACCATAGCACTGACCGCCAAGCTGGCCTCGGCAGACAAAGCAATGATTTGCATTTCGGATAATGGCGTCGGCATGTCGGCTGAAGATATCACGATTGCTCTCACGGCTTTCGGCCAGGTCGATAACCGACACGACAGACAGCATGAGGGCACCGGGCTCGGTCTTCCCATCGCCAAGGCTCTTACCGAGTTACAGGATGGAAAATTCTTGATCCGAAGCGAGAGTGGCAGGGGCACTGACGTGATCCTGCTATTCAACCTGGCGGCCGCATCACACAAAAAATCAGGCACACTGGAGCAACAACATGTCGAGTGAAGTAAACTCATCCGGGGTGTCCACGGTACAATATATTCAAAATGCAATCGGTCGCATCGTTTCCGTTACCGGATCCCAGGCTGTGGTGATGCTTGATCAGGAAACAGATTCTCCTGTCGGCAAGCGCGCTGAACTCGGCGCCATCCTGAAAATCGATACACCCAGCTCAATCCTGCTCGGGCTGGTCTCGGCCCTGAGTATCCCCGTGCCATCACAAAAGGAAGGAGAGCCGGATATCCGTGTCGCGGAACTTGAACTGATCGGTCAGCTCATCAAGGAGGAAGACGGCAGTATCGGCGCATTTCTTCGTGGCGTTTCCGGTTATCCCTCGCTTGGAGATATGGTCGATACGGCCACGGGGGAAGAGCTCAGACGCGCCTATATGTGGGATGACCAGCAGGCCGTATCCATCGGTACACTGATGCAGGACCGCACCATTCCCGCCATGGTCCATGTAGACGAGTTACTGGGTAAGCATTGCGCCATTCTTGGCAGCACGGGAACGGGTAAATCTTGTGGCGTTGCCATCGTTCTGCGCGCCATTCTCGAGAAAAACAATCAGGCGCATATTCTCCTGCTTGATCCGCATAACGAATATACGCATTGCTTTGGCGCATCAGCGGAAGTGATTACGCCCGATGACCTGCAATTGCCTTTCTGGTTGCTGACATTCGAGGAGTTGGTGGAAGTTGTTCTTGGGTCCATGACCAACAAGACCAACGCCGTGGAAATCCTGGCCGAACTCATTCCCATCGCGAAATCGCGTTATGCCGCGAACCGGGGCCGCGAGAGCGGCTCTGTTCTTAAACGAGGCGTTGGGCAGACCGGCTCCTTCACCGTCGATACACCAGTTCCCTACCGCGTATCCGACCTCATGGCGATGATCGACGAACGTATGGGGCGACTGGAAAATCGCGGTGATGTGGCGCCCTACCGGCAACTAAAAACCCGCATCGAGGCCATCTCCGGCGACCCGCGTTATGCATTTATGTTCGGCAGCCTCACGGTACAGGACCATATGGCGCAAATCGTCGGACGCCTGTTCCGCGTGCCTGTGAATAACAAGCCGATCTGCATCCTGGAGTTGACCGGGGTGCCATCTGAAATTGTCAATGTGGTGGTTTCTGTTATTTGCCGGATGACTTTTGACTTCGCACTGTGGAGCGGCGGCGCCGTGCCGGTCACACTGGTGTGTGAGGAAGCTCACAGATATGTACCCAATAATCCCGATTTGGGTTTTGAGCCAACAAGACGCG
Source organism: Hyphomicrobiales bacterium (assembly GCA_021775555.1). GTDB lineage: Bacteria > Pseudomonadota > Alphaproteobacteria > Rhizobiales > Methyloligellaceae > UBA2767. The sequence continues at coordinate 59,225 of JAJFHP010000046.1, forward strand.
CCATCGCACGTATCGCCAAGGAGGGACGCAAATATGGCGTATCCCTCTGCGTCGTCTCCCAACGCCCATCAGAACTCGACTCGACCATTTTATCGCAATGCAACACGGTCTTTTCCATGCGCATGTCGAATGACCGGGACCAGGATTTCGTGCGTTCGGCCATATTTGATACCGCAGCAAGCTTACTGGACTTCCTGCCCTCAATGGGTCCGCGCGAAGCGATTGTGTTCGGTGATGGGGTAACCCTTCCTGGCCGCATCCATTTTGCTGATCTGCCTGAGCATGCGTTGCCGCGCAGCCGCACCGCCTGCTTTACAGAGATGTGGCAGCTGGAAGAGGGCAAAGCGCTCGATCTTGACGACGTGGTAGAGCGCTGGCGCGCGGCAGATTCACCCAAATTGCATACCGGTGTGCTTGCACATGAGTCGGAGCCAGTGGCTGGCGATGCCATTCATGGTGCGAGTGACATGCCGCCGGCGCAGCCACAACCTCCGGCGCAGCCGCAGCCACAGCCGCAACCGGCCCCTCAGCACATGGCGCAACCGGGTCAATATCCAGCCCAGCAATCCTTGCAGCAGCCGGCCGGACCCGCGCCTGCACAGCCCCAGCATTCCCTGGCACAGCCGACAAATGGCCAGATCCCTCGGCGCTGAGTTGTTTAGATCCTTGTAAGCTCTCGGCATGACATCGGCGTTTATATTCCCTCGCCATAACCCATCCTGACGTCTCGCTATCACAACGGTAAGGCAAACATCATGCCTGACCAGATTTCTGAATCAGGCTTGCAAATCGTATCGCTTACTTTCTGCGGAACCTCATCGCTGTTAGCGTGGAATTTGCCTAGATGATTGACCGCTCGCTTCAGGTTTATTTCCCTTCCGAGATACTGGTAGAGAACCCGGCCACAGCCGATGCGGCGATCGTCGCGCGTCGAAACGCCCAGATTCAATCCGGACAACCAGGTCACCCGATTGCGATTTCCAGGGTAGAGTACGGTTTGCGAGATCTCCTCCCGCTTCAAAGTGTCGTATTCGATGACGTAGAGGCGATCATGCAAAAACAGCAGATAGCCGAGATATTTGCATAGGAATGGCCCTGATTCATCGCTATCCGGCTCATGAAAACGTTCCATTCGCTTTGACAGCATACGGTCATCTTCCTGCCAGAAACTAACCAGGGATTTCTGCAACATATTCGTATCGGAATAAGAGTATCGATAGGCAAAATAGTAGCCGGCATATCGCTCCGCATCAGAACGAGATGCGGCAAATACACTATCAACATGTTCCGTGAGAGGGACGTTGCTGACAGCTTCCAATGAACCCCTGCGCGGCTTCAGCGAAACCAGCTCACGAAATTCATCCGGCGGCAGTAGCAACTCATAATCTTCGACGCCAAAAAAATTGCAGATTCTCTGAAGCGTATGCCGGGATGGCATGCTGCTGCCATTCAGGTATTTGTTGAACTGCTGCCGGTTGATATCCAGGCGGCGGCACACCTCAGCTACGGATTTGTAATAGCTGGTGAGCAATTTGAGATTTTCGGCAATTGCAGCTTCAGTCATACCAGAACTCCGGTGAATCACGTCAACATTGATACACCAGGACCGCAAACGAGTGAAGCTCTTTGACGCTTATATTGCTTCTATTAGCGTCTTCTTTTTGATAAAGCAATGTTGCGATGTGGGGGAATCCATAGTCATATCCCGTCACTGGCGTGCGGCGCGCCAGTGACAAAAGGAATATGAATATGGCCCAGAGTAATATTGGAATACCAGGTCAGTCCCCTGAATGTTCCGAGGGCGAATCCAATCTCAGTTCGCGCCGTCAGGCCTGGAACGAAAATCTTGGAGCCTCCACACGCAACGCCGTAACGAAAGACGCGGATTGTTTTATTCACCAAACCCCCTCCTCTCCCTGCCTCAGCGCCATTACGAAAGCAGAAGGTATCTGGATCGAGGATATGGACGGGCGTCGTTACATGGATTTCCATGGCAACAGTGTCCACCACATTGGATATGGGCATCCGCGGCTGAAAGCGGCCATTGCAAAGCAAATGGATGTTCTGCCCTTTGCTCCAAGGCGATTTGCGGCAGATGTGGCCACAGAGCTTGCCGAAAAGCTGGGTGACATTTCACCGGGCAACTTAAGCAAGGTGCTATTCACCACCGGCGGCTCGGACGCAATTGAGGTGGCGCTCAAGATCGCACGGGTGGCCACCGGACGCTTCAAGACCTTGTCCTTCTGGGATTCATTTCACGGCGCGGGCTTCGGTGCTTCCAGCATTGGCGGCGAACAATTGTTTCGTCTCGGACCGATCGGCCCCCTTCTGCCGGGAGCGGAACATGTGCCTCCATTTGATTCTTACCGGAACCCGTTTGGCATAGAACATTCCCGCGATAATCCACACGATAGCGAAGTCGGCGATATGGTCGCAAACCTGATACGGTTCACGCTCCAAAAGGAAGGTGACGTTGCAGCCTTTATCGCCGAACCCAACCGGGCAGTACCATATATCTCGCCACCCGGTTTCTGGAAAAAGGTGCGTGCCGCATGTGATGAAGCCGGTGCTCTTCTGATCTTCGACGAGATACCGACAGGACTGGGAAAAACCGGACGCATGTTCGCATGCGACCACGACGATGTTGTTCCCGATATTCTGGTGATGGGGAAAGCCCTCGGCGGTGGCATTCTGCCAATAGCTGCGACGCTGTGCCGGCCCGAGCTTGATGTGTGCGCCGAGTTCGCGCTCGGTCACTATACCCATGAGAAAAACCCGGTGACATGCCGCGCAGCTCTTACCACCATCCAGATTATAGAAGACGAAGGGATGGTGGAAAATGCGGCGACCGTGGGATCCTGGGCACTTGAACGCATGAATGACATGATGGACCGGCATATGGCCGTAGGTGATGTGCGTGGGCGCGGGTTCCTGCTTGGAATTGATCTGGTACAGGATAGATCCACGAAAGAGCCTGCCAAGGACCTTGCGGAAGAGGTTTTTTACCGTTGCCTCGAGAACGGACTCAGCTTCAAGATTTCCATGGGGTCAGTCATGTCCCTCTACCCGTCACTTGCCACCACCAGGGAACAGATGGAATCGGCCCTTGGAATTATCGACACGGCACTTTCGGAGGCCTCTAACTGATGACGGAACGCATCCGGGTTGTACGAACCGATATGGAGCTGGAGTGCACCAGTCTTGACGAGGCCTTGCGCGACCTTGGCGCTGAGCTGGTGCTGTTGCCGGAAGGTATCTCCGAAGATGACCTTGTAAACGAGACACGAAATGCCAGCCTCATTCTCATGTGCTACACGCCAATTACGGCGCGGGTCTTTAACGAGGCGACGTCCCTCAAAGGCATCGTGAAATATGGTGTCGGCATTGATGCCATAGACATCGAGGCCGCCAAGGCGCGGAAAGTTCCGGTGGTAAATGTGCCGGAATATGCCGAGGAGACGGTAGCTGAAGGTGCATTCGCGCTTCTGATTGCTCTGGCAAAAAAATTGCGTCCACTCCAGAAAGCCATGGATGAGCATGGTTGGGTCTGGCCTTCACATGAATGGCTCGCGACCGACCTGTCGGGCAAAACACTCGGCCTGGTTGGCATGGGGCGTATCGGGCAAAGCATGGCGCGCATGGCCGGAAAAGGCTTCAATATGCGCATTCTTGCCTACAGTCCGCACACCAGCAAAGAAACACTTCGGCAACGCGGGGCAGAGAAGCGTGATAATCTGCACATGATGCTTGGCGAGTGTGATTTCGTTTCAATCCATGCCGTCCTGAATGATGAAACGCACCATCTGATTGACGCGTCCTGCTTCGAGGCCATGAAGCGCGAAGCGATATTCATCAATGCAGCACGTGGTGCGATTGTTAATGAAAGAGCATTGATGTGGGCCCTTCAAACAGACCGGATTGCAGGAGCAGGTCTTGATGTCTTCGGCCATGAACCGCTCAACCTCTCGGACCACCCTCTCAGAGATCTGTTCACGATGGACAATGTGATCCTCACCCCCCACCTCACCTTCTTTACAGCTGAGGCGATTGAGCGGCTTGAGGAAGATGCGCTCGCGCGTTGCGTTGAAATTCTTGAGGGCAAGCCGGTGCTGGTCAAATCGACAGACCCGCGTCTGAGAGGGCAGAGCCACGGCGTGGTGTTCAGGGAAATGAATTCGGACAATTGAGTACTGCAGCCTGACGGCCTTGCTGGGACATCCCACTTATCAGTGCTTGATACCCTAGGCCGCTCCCCAGCTTGACTCGGTAATATCGGAGCCCAGCTTTTTGGCCGCCTCCAGCAAGACATCGACATGGCCCAAAGCATCCTTCAAACCCAACCGCACAACCGGCGCGTGGATGGCAAGCCCGGCGACAAACCTGCCGACGGCATCGTTGATCGGCACCGCGATCGCAATCATTCCTTCGAGGAATTCCTCATTGTCGGTGCTCACACCAGTTTGGGAAATCTCCGCGAGAGCAACTTCAAGCTTTTTCCGATCCGTAATCGTATTCGGTGTCAGCTTTTCCAGATCGATCGTGTTCAGCAATCGTTGCCTCTGCACCGCCGGTAAAGTGCTGAGATAGAGTTTTCCGTTGGCAGTGCAGTGAAGTGGTACATGTGCACCGATGGACAATTGATGCCGCAGTGGCCACTTCGTTTCAACACGGTCCCAGTAGACCATCCTCGCACCATCGGGAATGGCGATGTTACACGTCTCCCCGATCTCCTGTGCGACAGACTCCAGAACCGCATGGCGGAGCGCATTGTGAGTCTGGTTGGCGTGAACCAGGTTTGCAAAATCGATGATCTTGGGCCCCAGGACATAGCCGCTGGCGCCAATCTGCTGGCGCAAATAGCCCCGCTCTACAAGCAATCCGCAAATCCGGTGCAACGTGGCTCGCGGTAAATCACAAGCCTTCATCAGATCGCTTGAGCGCATGGGCCGATCAGCCTTGGCCACCGCCTCAAGTATATTCATGGCCCTGATCGACCGGGATTGCCTTGCCACCTGTTACCTCACGCGCCGTCAAATGGGATTCATGAGTTCTGATACCGGCTACTGATGCTGGAACACACCTGCACCTTCATGCACGAGCAGGATGGTAGAGAGTTCAGGCACGAGCGCGATAATGAACCAGACGACAAGCAGCGCCAACAGATACGGCATTGTGTATTTGAGCAATCGGAAATAGGGAATGCCCGTAATACCGCTGGCGACATAGAGGTTCAGGCCATATGGCGGGGTAATGAAACCGATGGCATCGCCGACCAGGAACACCACCGCGAAATGAATCGGGTCGACACCGGTTTGAGCTGCAATCGGCGCCAGGATTGGTGCCAGAATAATCGTATTGGGAAGGCTCTCGAGAATGGTCCCGGCCATCAGCACCAGCGCCATGCACGCAAACAGAACGGCATAATAATCGCCTAACCCACCAATTGCTGCGGTCACAAATGCCTTCGCACCCAGCAGTGTCAGTATCTGCTGCATGACCACCGAGACGGCAATCAGTGGCGCGAGAAGACCTGTGATCTGACCTGAACGCATGATCAGGTCTGGGAGCTCCTTGATATGGAAACCGGGCACGACAATACGCTCAAGAAAACCTGTACTGTCACTGTATTCCTCGGCTTTTTCGAGCGTCTTTTTCGACGCACCTTTGTGCAGACTCCTGTAAATCGGATAAAAAATCACACCGATAATTGCGCAGAAACCAGCCGTGACACCGGCTGCTTCCGTTGGGGAGAACTTGCCGGAATAGATGCCCCAGATCACCAGTAAGATGGCGCCGAAACCGATCCAGGCGCCAATACCGGTCTTTATCATCCTGAGCAAATTGAGCGAAATCAGGTGGCCCCAGCCGTTATACTGGCAAACAACCCAGCAGGTTATCTGCATGGCCAAAACCATCAGCAGGCCCGGCAACAGTCCACCGACAAACAGATCGCTGATGGAAAGGTTCAGTAAAAATCCGTAGACGATGAAAATGATACTCGGCGGGATGATGATGCCGACGGTACCGCCAGCAGCCACAGTCGCTGCAGCGAAGTTGGTATCATAGCCGCCTTCCTCCATCTCCGGATGCATGATCGAGCCAATGGTGGCTGTTGTCGCCGAATTTGATCCCGATATGGCTGCAAACAGGCCACAAGCCCCAAGCGCCGCCATTCCGAGGCCGCCCCTGAGCCAGCCCAGACAGGAATAGGCAAAATCAGAAAGGCGCTTGGCGATACCGGCGCCCTTGATCAGGTCGCCTGTCAGGATAAACAGCGGCAGCGCCAACAGACCGAAGAAGTTCAGGCCCTCATAGAGGGTGACCCCGATATTGGCGAGGGTGAAATCGATCACCAGCGAAACGCCTATGACCCAGAATCCGATGACGAGAAAAATCGGAACGCCAATCACAAACAGCACTGTAACGCCGAGTGAAATCAGGATGATCAGAGTATTTTCCATCGATCCGCCCCCTCACTCGCCAAATATGTTGGCTTTGACCTTCAGCGGCTCGCCTTTGCGATAGCACGCCAGATCATACATGACATTTTGAAGCACGCGGAAGATGAGCAGTGAGAAGGCCAGCGGTGTTGCGAGATAGAACCACCATTGAAGTACGTCATCTGTGCCCTGAACAATCGCAAAATTGTCCCGGGCCAGCATCACCTGTTCGGCAGAATATATGATGACGATGACAGCAAAGATGATCCACAGCATCGCGTCCAGCATCAGGCATGCAAACTGAGCCGGATAAGGCATGCGGGTGCGAAGCTCGTCAAATTTGAGGTGGGCGCGAATCTTGACGTTATAGGTACAGCCAATCCAGCACACCCAGAGAAACAGATAAATGGGGATGGTGCTGCTCCACGCAGCTTGTTCATTGAACAAGAATCGGCGGATGACCTCGACGAAAATAATCGCCGCCATCGCCACATAATTCACAAGAATTATGACTTTCTCGATATTCTCATCGAGCCATCGCAGAATAAACATTGCCCCTCCCTCGACGATCCAGTCGCACTTCCAACCCTGGTTCGACTTACAAAAAGTTCCTCTCAATACCTTACCGGCAACCCCGAGCTATGTCTTCAGTTGAAAGGAGAGTGCGTGAGGGCATCTACCCCCACACACTCTACCAGATGAGCAGATGTCTCCACTCACTTCTTCACTCCCGGGAGGAGGACTAGCTTTTCCACCAGCGGCGAGGTTCGACATTCTCCGCAAGTGTATCTTTGGGAATTTCGCGGGCGATGTCGGAGATGAACTTGTAGGTGTCCATCCCACCTGACCAGCCATTGATCCGCTCGCGCCATTTCTCCCACTCTTTAGGATGATGTTGGGGAGAACACATTTCCTCGGCTTCCTTCTTCGCCGCATCCGACATCCACGCAACGCGGGTGTTGTTCTTGGCGAAAATCGTGTTTGGAAGTTGCGGATTTGAGAAGCCGCAGGTGTTCACGAGTGAGGCTTCATGCGCCGCCTGCACATGCACCTGTGCCAGATAGGCCGACTCCATGATGTCGTCCTGAAGCTCGCCGCCAACCTTGTCGAACACATTCGAGTTCATCGCCGTGTGCTCGGTTCCGCAGAAAAATTCCAGGTTCACGACTTGGGAGACAACCGGCGACATGTTGGCGTAGGCAACAGCCGATGCCCATGTCTCGGCACCATCAATGAGGCCTTGCTTGAGACCGTCCAGCGTCTCCGACCAAGCAATCGGTGTCGGGTTGAGCTTCATCAGGTTCATCGCGATGCGGCCCAGCTGCGTCCCGGTGACACGGTTCTTCGTGCCGGCAAGCTGGGACACGCTCGTCACCAGTGGCTTGTCCTTCCATTTCAGGCCCAGCATGATTCCGCGCAGCTCGGCGTGGCTGAACAGGAATTCGACATTGTGGCGCTTGCGCATCTGGTCGCGCAGTACCTTCTGGCTGCCAGGATGATAGAGGAAGTGATACTGGGACGCCCTGCTCGGGAACATGTAAGCGTAATCGAGTACGTTCAGGTAAGGCGCACCGCCTGCCGAGTTCTGCGTCGATGCCGCATAGAAATCGACGATGCCCTGCTGAGTCTTCTTCACGCAGTTGAGCTGTCCGCAAATCTGGTTGTTGCCTATGAACTCGATGCGGATAGCGCCGTCCGAACGCTCCTCCAGATCGTTGATGAACTGAAGCACGCCGGCGCGCTCGATCAACAGGTTTTTCTCGTTGAAGCCGGCAGCACCGAATTTCAACGAGTGCTTTGCCGGTGTCTTGTGGCGTTTCTCATAAGTCGAATTTGCCGCCTCCGCCAGCCGGGACAGCGAAACAGCTCCCGTCAGGCCACCCGCCGCCATGAGCGTCGAAGTAACCCCGAAATGTTTTGTAAGCCGCAAGAGATCCCGCCTGGAGATGCCTTTCAGCTTTTCCGATACCTTGAACATTCATTCCTCCCTAGGTCAGTCCACCAACTCAGTTATATTCGTCACAATATAAATCTCATTACTGAGACATTTATGTTTCATTATTGCGTCATTTATATCCGCGTGGCAAGATAAGAATTGTCATGGCTGACGTGTCGGGAAGGATGCAAATGGCTTCTAGCGAAGGTAAACATCTGATGCAAAATGCAAAAATGAGCAGATGCTTGCCGCTCGCACGGTTAAGAAAGAAGGTGTGAAGTGACACAATCTGTGGGGCAATATGACTTCATCATCGCGGGAGCCGGCTCTGCCGGATGCGTGCTCGCGAACCGGTTGAGCTCAAATGGCCGCTATCGGGTTCTCCTGCTGGAAGCGGGAGGAAGGGATGTCAGCCCATGGATTCATGTGCCGGTCGGGTATTTCAAAACCTTGCACAACCCGAAAACTGACTGGTGTTACAAGACCGAGCCTGACCCGGGCCTGAATGGCAGAAGCATTGACTGGCCGCGCGGCAAGACCCTTGGCGGCTCCTCCTCCATTAACGGACTGCTCTACATACGTGGGCAACGCGAAGATTATGACCAGTGGCGCCAGATGGGTAATACCGGCTGGTCCTATGATGATGTCCTTCCCTATTTCAGACGTTCGGAAAACCAGGAGCGTGGGGCGAACGACTATCACGGCAGAGATGGTCCGCTTCACGTCACAAACATGCGCGTGCACAGGGAGGTCTGCCAGGCGCTTATAGACGGGGCAGAAGAAATCGGCATCCCGCGCAATGACGATTTTAACGGCGCGACACAGGAAGGGGCCGGGTATTTTCAACTCACCGCAAACAAGGGCCGGCGCTGTTCCACTTCTGTCGGTTACCTTAAACCCGCTCGCAGCCGGTCCAACCTGAAGATCGTGACACACGCGCATGTTGAACGCCTTCTGTTTGAAAACGAGTCAGGACGAGAGACCAAAGGAATATCTTTTTCAATCAAGGGGCGTCCGCACCACGCGATGCTGAACCCCGGCGGGGAAGTGCTTTTATCGGCGGGGGCCATTGGCTCTCCCCACCTTCTCCAGCTTTCGGGTATCGGACCTGGTGATGTCCTGGCCCCAGCCGGAATTCCTGTGCGTCACGCCCTCGAAGGGGTCGGCAGAAACCTGCAGGACCATCTTCAAATTCGTATGATCTACGAGGTCAATGTTCCTACCCTGAATGACGAGATAAACAATTTTATCCGTCGCATGATGATCGGTGCGCGCTACGTGCTGACAAGAACCGGCGCCATGGCCATGGGCGCAAGCCAGGTTTGTATCTTTGCCAGATCTCGCCCCGAACTGGAGGTGCCAGACATCCAGTTTCATTTTCAACCCTTGAGCGCCGACAAGCCCGGCATCGAGATGCACCCTTTCTCCGGAATTACCATGTCGGTGTGCCAGCTGCGCCCGGAAAGCCGCGGCCGAATTGAGATCAGGTCACCCGACCCTCATGTCTATCCGGCGATCCATCCCAATTACCTCGCGACAAGTCTCGATCAGCAAACGGCGGTTGCCGGGATGCGCATGTCGCGCGCACTGACCCAGACAAAGGCCCTGTCCCGATATATTGTCGAGGAAAGGGTGCCCGGTTCAAAGACATCCACCGATGCAGAAATGCTGGATATGGCCCGCAATATTTCCCAGACAATTTATCACCCGACCAGCACCTGCAAAATGGGGGGAGACAACATGGCTGTGGTCGATCAACGTCTCCGGGTTCAGGGAATCGACAGGGTTCGCGTCGTCGATGCGTCGATCATGCCGACGATTGTCTCCGGCAATACCAACGCACCAACGATCATGATTGCCGAAAAGGCGAGTGACATGATCCTGGAGGACGCAAAAATATAGCTATTTCACGCCGTGCATTTCCTTGATGAATTTTTTCATCTCGCTGATCTTCGCAAAATGCTGATGACATAGATGCGATTTACGATCACATCACCAGCGCCCTACTTTACATGGGCGATAGCGGCGATGGCCTTAAGGGCATTCGTATCATCTTCAGCAGCGCCAACCGAAAGTATACCGGCAACTGCCAGAGCCGCCACGAGAAGGGCGGTTATTACGTGTTTCATATCATCTATCCCTGTGGTGTGATTGCTCAAAGTCCATCTGATCAAACCCGCGCATGTCATTGCGCTTGGCGAGGTTCAAAATATTATCCAGAACGTACAAAAAGGTGGTGGATCGATCTCGCAATTACCCGGCAAACAGACTGCCAGAATCAATCAGTTCACCTACATTGCCATGTAAATCAACGTGATAATCTTGGATAAATTGCCGCACCAGGGCGATACTTTTTCCAGAGGCTCATGACAGATCGCGCTCAACCTCTCGACCACTACCGACACGCTTACAGGCAGAGGGTCGGCACTCAGGAAAAGCGCCTCATTCGGCCTTCTTGAGAAACTCAGCGATCGTGTCGGCAGCGTCCTCGACGAAAAAATCCAGGAACATATGATCTGCATCCTCGATCATTTTCAGTTGCACTTTCTTACCATCAGCAATGGGCTTGATTCTTTTCGGCACGTCAGGAACGGCGGTATCCTTGGTACCTGCAATCACCAGCACCGGAACATTAATCTTGCCAATGTTGGCGATGGCATTCCGGCGCGCGTCCTCGCCATAGTAGGAGGAAATCGCGCGGGCCGTTGCCTTGCCCTTCTTGCAGTAAATAAAGCCTGGCACGTCGAGTAGAGTGTCGCCCTTGCCTTGTGCTTTTAGTGCGCTGGCTTTTTTGAGATGAGGCAAAATATCAGCCCCGTGCCGCCGCTTGAAAATAGCAGCGGCCACCCGCCCCGAGAGACCAAGCGCTGGCGCAAGCAGGACAACTTTTTCCATGCCGCCTTTTTCAGCTGCAAACCACGCCACCTGATTCCCGCCCCGGCTATGGCCGAGGACCGAGATATTTTTCACACCTCTTGTTTTAAGCCAGTCTGCCCATGCGGCGATTTCCACCACTGCATCCTCATGGGCATGCATGTGAGGCTTGGCGCAGTCATACATGCCTGTGCGGCGGTCCTGGCTGAAGGTGAGGGAATGCGCAAGTGAAGCAATCCCGCGTTCCGCCAGGAGAGCCTGCAGGGATTCAACAAGCTCCATGTCCTTGTGAGCCAGGGTGCCATGGGTGATCAGTACGGCACTGTCCTTGAGTGCCCCGTCCTCGGGGACCACCAGGTCTCCAAGCGCAATCATGCCGCCAATCTTGAGCTCAATCAGTGTTGTCTTTGCATTCGCCACGGTTGCGCAAACCAGACAGGCCGATAGAAAAAGCGCTTTCAACATATGATGCAGCATGTCGGCCCCCTGCCAAGCGTTACGGTTGAGTTCATCTCAAATAAAATACATTCATTTGAGTGAATATAACATGCGGCACTTGATCTGGCGATATTGGCTTTAGTCGGGCTGAGGCTGTTTCCGCACGATCCTGCTTTCAGTTGCAAAGCCCCAGACGGGATCAAAGCGATGGACGTGATAGATCGGACAGGTCTGTAAATCAGCTGGGTAGTCCCCCTTGCGCAGCGTCGTCGCGATGCACGGCACCACTGTCGCCGGGATCTGCCTGACAAGGCCTGTGGCAGATCGGTGAACGTGACCACAGAATACAGAAATAACCCGTCCTGATTGTTGCAAAGTGCTGGCCAGCTCCGACATCACTTCCCGGCTATCGAAGTGGAGCGGATCTGGACCGACCGAAACTTCAAATGGCGGATGGTGCGTAAAAACTGCTACTGGTTTGGCGGTCTCCGCGTCGATCAACTCAATTAAACGATTGATCCGCTCGCGGCAGAAATCTCCTTTGTTGCTGGATGGATTGAGCGTGTCCAATGCGATCAGGCGGACTGGAAAGTCGTCAATTGCATAGTCGATAAAGTCGGAATCGGGCGCAAAATATCTGCTTTCCGAAAACGCCTCGCGCAAATTCGCCCGGTTATCCTTGTTCCCAACCATCACATAGACGGGAGCCCGCGCCTTCGACAATATGGCAACAGCTTCAGCATATTCATCAAGCCGTCCGTTATGAACGATATCGCCCGTATGAATGATGACATCGGGCGCTGGATCGAGCGCATTAATATCGGCGATGGTTTGTGCAAAATCCCGCAAACGCCGGTCGGCATCGGGCGTATCCAGGGCAATATGGGTATCGGAGATTTGCGCTATGATCATTTGGGACGGCACCTACCAGATTCGTTCAGACCTGAAAATGTGTAACACTGTCAATTGCCGGAAATGCAGCCACTCAATACACCATTCCAGAAACAAGTTTTGCCTTATCGCTGACCAGCGAGACTAAAATAATTCATCTGCAACAACAGCAATGACACATGCAGCGGCAGCAAGACTTGCAGCCTGCCACGATGATTTGACCGGTGCTTTCAGCCCAAAACCTGCACGCAGAAGATTCAGCCGCATCACCGGACCAAGAACGATAACCAGGGTCGCGGCGCCTGAGACCAGCAATATGAGCAGAAAGCGCGCACCCACTGGCAAAGGTAGTGGGTCCAGATAATAGGCGGTGATGACGATGACCGGCTGGTGAACAATATAGACGGGAAGCACAGTACCGGCCGCAAACGAGAGTTGTGGACTGGGTCGCGTAACGAATCTCCCCGCCACGCCGATCAGAGATAAAATAAAGAACCATGCCGCGACAGCCGGAAGACCATATTCAACAACCCGCGCGCCGGGTGACAGTGTCGCAAACCAATCAGCAGCAACCTCAACCAGCAACTTGTGCGCCGTAAATAACAGGATCGATGCGGCGAGCGCCAGTGGCCATTGCACGCGCATCCGATCTCCTAAATTGCTGTACGTGGCCCAGGCAGCACCAACACCGAAGTAGATCGAATAGCGCACGACATTTGCCCAGTCGTTGATCAGTGTCTGGCTTCCGGGCCAGTGCGGCCGCAGGAACGACTCGCTTAAAAACAGTATCAGCGCCGGCAACAGCAACCACACGGTCTGGTGAACCGCTGGTCTGGGTTCTGCTTTTGCAATGCGCGCGAGAATTGGTGCGGTGAGTGAGGTAATGACCAGCAGATAGGCCAGGAACCAGAGGTGTGACCATGTGAAATATTTCACCTTCGTGAAAAAGCGCGGCAGAAACTCAAGAAAGGAGTTCGTATATGGCTCCATAACGGGCACGGGATAGGTCTGCAGTGACCCATGAGCTTCCTGGAGGGACGCTGTTGCCTGCCACCCCTCGATACTCATTGAAACGCCGTTCCTGAGTTCAAGGTATTTTATGAGTGAGCCAAGAAACACCGTGCCGAAAAACAACGGGAGCGCAATTCGACTGAGGCGTTCGATCATGAAGGCCCACACATCACGTGTGCGCAAGGACAGCACCGCCGCCCAACCTGCAAGCAGGAACAGCAATGGCATGCGCCACAGTCGCATCATGCCGGTAAACTCGTTCATACCGGGGATCAGATCCGGGCTCCAGATGTGGAATAACGGTCTCGGATCATAAACCTTGGCAACGTGGAACAGGATCAGCAGATAGATAGCTCCGACCCTAAGGGCATCCAGATCAGGATATCGCTTTGGTCCAGTCCTGTCCGTCATCGGCCTGAGTATAAAAGACCCGTATTGCCAGAACCAGCAGAGGCGCTGCGGCAAAAACAACCGCGCAGGCGCATTTCAACAGCTGAAAATAGATCAAGCCAGGGAGACTGGGTCTTAGCCCGCCAGTTACAGGCTGGCGTAATACTCCTTGAGGATTGCCACCACTTCCGGCCGGCTGAACTCGGGCGGGATGTCCGCATCATTGGAGAGCATCTCGCGCTGCTCGGTACCCGAGATCGAAATATGATGTTCCGGATCGTGAGGGCAGCTCTTGGCCGTCGCCATTCCATAGCACTTTCGGCAGTAAAAGGTGATGTCGATTTTCAGAGCGCGGGTTTGAAGCGCGCCGTCCCATAATTCATCGAAAATGTGATGCGCATCGAAGGGGCCGTAATAGTCGCCGACACCAGCATGATCGCGACCGACGATGAGGTGCGAGCAGCCGAAATTCTGCCGGATGAGCGCATGCAACAGCGCCTCGCGGGGGCCCGCATAGCGCATCTCAATGGGGTAACCCGCTTGAATGACCGTTCCTGGCCGGAAATAATTGTCGATCATCGCCTGGATCGCCCTTGTGCGAACTTCCGCTGGAATATCGCCTTCCTTCAGCTTGCCGAGAACCTGATGAATGAACACGCCGTCTGTGACTTCCACCGCGATTTTCGCCAGATGCTCGTGGCTGCGGTGCATGGGGTTGCGCGTCTGGAAGGCCGCAACGCGTGACCATCCTTTTTCAAGGAACAGGGCGCGCGACTCTGCCGGACGAATGTAAAGGTCAGTGTATTTCGAAGGATACTCACCTTCACTCAGCACCCTGACGCGTCCTGCGAGATTGACATCCCCTTGATCGAGAACCTTGGCGACACCGGGATGCTTTGGATCCTTGGTGCGATAAACGTGCTCGGCCTCAAATTGCTTGTCGATTGAATATTTTTCATGAACATCCATGACGGCGAGAATTTCACTGGTCTCCGCGTCACAGAGTGCCACTTCCTCTTCTGCGCCGATGGAGTCGGCAAGGGCTTTGTCCACCGGGAGCGTGATCGGAATCGGCCAGAAAATGCCGTTCGCCAGTTTCATATCCAGACACGAGCCATGCCAGTCGTCATGACCCATAAACCCGTCAAGCGGCGTATAGGCCCCCATTGCCAGCATGAAGATGTCGGAGACCGCACGCGAGTCGAGAGGAATTTTCTTGAGAGTCGAAGCTCGCTTAGCCTCTTCGGCCCGCTCCGTCTCAGGCAGCAGTAATGGCTTGACCGTATCGGAACCATGCGGCGGTACGAGTTGTGACATTTCGATACTTTCCTTAAATCAAGCGGTTTCCGACTGGATGACCTAAGTAGACTGCTCCGGCTGGCAGGATCCGGGCCCTGGCCGCGCAATCTGCGCTCACCTACGCGACCGTATGACGCCTACGGCTTTTTCGGGGTCTTGTATTTGACTTCCTTCTGAAAGGATTCCCAGATGGTGTCGTACCCAACGAACCCTTTTTCGTTAGCCTTTTTCTGACGCGTTTTTAAAAAGCGCGTTTTGCCCTCAGGAACTTTAGGGGTGGGTTTTTTCTCGCTCATAAGTCACCTCTTGTGTGATGGATATTCCGGTTCGTGTTGTCACTCAGATAGACCTCTTGAGTGCTTCATTGACATTTACGTCCGGGACGATCGCCCCGCCCACTTTTATCTCTTCTTCGGTTGGGTCGCGCGCAGTCAGTATCTCGAGCGTAAAAATGACCTCTCTACCGCAAAGCGGATTGTTGCCATCGACAGTCAGTGTCTTGTCGTCCATCCGCGTCACGATGAAGCTGTGGGTCTTGCCCTTATCATTCTCCATGAGGATGGAGGTGCCCACTTGCCGATACTCCTCGGGAACGTTCTCAATGTGATCGGTAACAACCAGTGACTCGTCTCTGGGGCCAAAAATCTGGTTGCCATCGATCGGCACCTCGATTACGTCGCCGGCTGACTTGCCCTCCAGCTCCTTGTGGACGGAAGGGGCCAGAATCTCATTGTGTCCGTGGATATAGCCCAACGGGAAATCGACCATAGTGAGGACTTGCCCCGATTTTTTATCGGTCACCTTGTAGGTGAGTTCGACCAATTTGCCGTCCTGGATGGTTTCACTCATATCAATTCCGAACAATCTGCTTAGAAGATAGATGCACCAAAAATCCTGACCTCTCCATTTTCATAGCCAAGGACAAGTCTGCCAAGCCATTCGCCTTCCTTTTTGGTGCTCCGTTGCCGGTAAAGAACCGTCACATGTTCACCCCGGCGGATAATGCCAAGATAGTCGACGTTTTCAGACAGATTTCTGGCCAGTTCGCTGTTTGCAAACTGGTGGCCTACCTCAACCTGATTCATGGCATTCGCCAGGGAATTGGAAAAATTCTTCACGAATTCTCCGTATTGGCTTTCGTTGGAATGTTTGACGAGGTCGCGCCACAAGGGTTCGGCTAAGGCCAGTATCTCCTCATCAGTTTTTTCAATAATGTTCATGCGCGGCTCTCTGTGAGAGTAAATGACCAGCTATATGGGGCGCATTAAAAAAGACCAACACGCGACATGTTGGTCTTTTTGCGCCCGGGCAGAAGTTCAATGCGAACTTCCGCCCGGGATATTATTTCTCTTCGTCACCTACCAGGTGATAAAGAGGTGCCTTCTCCATGGTGTATTCACCAGTTTCCGGATCGCGACGCGAGACGGTCAACACGTGCCAGTTTTCGTCGTCGAGCTTCATGTGATCTCCGCGGTAGTAGTAGCCCGGCCAACGTGTTTCCTTGCGGAACAGGGTGTGCTGGGTCACACACTCGGACGTACGATGACGGTGCTTCAACTCCCACGCACGTAGCAACTCGTGAAGATCCTTTGCGGCCAGTTTCTCAAGGTCCTCTTCCATGATCCTGAGTTTCTTTAAGCCGATGTGCAGGAGCTTTTCGTTGGTCATGTAGTTGACGGTCACTCCGGCGCAATACTCGTCCATCAGTTTCTGCAGACGGTCGTGACCCTGGCTGGGATTGATATAGTGCGGGTTTACATCGCCCGCCACGATCTCATTGCGGTAGGTTTTGTAATGTACCAGCGGCTTGTAGATCTCTTCCTTGCGGCGGTTGATCTGCTCATCGGAGACAGTGATGCCTTCGGCTTTTCCGTCGTCGATATATTGGCAGGCGGCCTTCGCGGCAAGACGCCCTTCGGTGAACGAACCCGATGAGAAGGCGTGCGGCGTGCCGCCGACAGCGTCTCCGGCGCCGAACAGACCTTCGATGGTCATCATGCGGTTGTAACCCCAGAAATACTCAGGCGGGGAAACGTCCTCAGGCCCCGAGCACCAGCCGCCACAGCCGGTTGCATGGGAGCCCATCACGTAGGGCTCGGATGTGGTCAGTTCAGGATTTTCGTTCTTGGGATCCACGTCTGTCGCGGCCCACAGGACCGCCTGGCCGACGGTCATGCCGAGGAAGTTTTCCCAGCCAACCTCTGAGAGATGAGGGTCCTGGAAGGCCTGCATGGTCACCATGTGGATCGGACCGCGACCTGCATTCACTTCATTGATCAATGCATGGTTACGCAAACAAGTAGGGATTGGTCTATGGGTTAAGTGCGAAGCTTCCGGATCCAGATATTCCTTGCCTACCATTTTCTGTAGTTCCGGGAACCAGTTGGATTCATACTCTTCGCCCAGACCATTTTGCGTATAGGTCTTGAGGTGCAGGAAGTAGGCCCCGACCGGGCCATAACCGTCCTTGAAACGCGCCAGCACGATGCGGTTTTCCATCTGCGTCATCTTGGCGCCGGCCTCGATCATGAGCCCATAGGCGGAACCGGACGACCAGGGCGCATACCAGGTGCGTCCCATGCCTTCGCCTGTTGAACGCGGCTTGAAGATATTGGAGGCGCCGCCCGCACCGCAGATCACGGTCTTCGACTTGAAGACGTGGTAATTGCCAGTGCGCACGTTAAAACCGACAGCACCGGCAATCCGGTTTTCCTTTGCGTCGTCCATCAGCAGGTGGGTGACACAGATCCGGTTGAATACCTTGTCGGCCGATTTCTTGGCGGCCTCCGCAACGATGGGCTTGTATGATTCGCCATGAATCATGATCTGCCATCGCCCTTCTCGCAGGTAGGTCCCTGTTTTCGGGTCCTTCATGATGGGCAGGCCCCACTCTTCGAACTGGTGCACCGTGGAGTCAACGTGACGGGCCATATCGAATGCAAGATCCTCGCGCAGCATACCCATCAGGTCGATACGGGCGTAACGGACATGATCCTCCGGGTTATTTTCGCCCCAGCGGGTGCCCATGTAGCAGTTGATGGCATAAAGACCCTGGGCGACCGCACCTGAGCGATCGATATTGGCCTTCTCGGCAATGATGATTTTCTTGTCCTGGCCCCAGAATCTGGCCTCCCAGGCGGCACCGGTGCCGCCAAGGCCGGCACCAACGACCAGAACGTCGATGTCGTCTTCGATGATCGTTTTGTAAGCCATCAGTAATACACGCCTTTCTTCAACGTGAGACCATTGGACTCGAGCGTATGCAAATCGCCGTCATCCATGCGGATGTACTTTGGCTCGCTGTACAAAAGCGGGCTGTCGCGCATGTCCTGGGTGGGTTCGGGAGCGTCGGCCAGCTGCGGGATCGCCGTGCCCCAGGGCTTGGTGGTGATCGGCGACAGGAAATTCTTTTCCGCACCGTTGCGGAATTTGATTTTCCAGGCGATCGTGCCCTTCTCTTCGTCGCGATTGACGCGAACACTATGGCCGAGCGGGGCAAAATCGGCATAGCCGCGCACATCGATCGCATCCTGCGGACAGGCCTTCACGCAGGAGTAGCACTCCCAGCACATGTTGGGCTCGATGTTATAGGCGCGGCGATAGGTCGGGTCGATGTGCATGATGTCCGAGGGACAAATGTCGACGCAATGTCCGCACCCGTCGCACTTCGTCATATAGACGAATGTTGGCATAAGTCGGCTCCTTCTCTGTTCGAAAGAAACTTGTAGGCTGTTTTGTCAATAGTGGCGGGGCGCCTCGCGCTTTATGCCAAGTCCCATGTCCATTGGAGCGTCTTCCAACAGTTCCATGGAATGTCGTTTCTGTTGTTCAGGATCGTCACGGGTTAGCGTTGGCAAATTGTTCGCCGAACCGTCGGCCTTGGACACTCTTTTCTCGAATGCCGCGGCCGGCTTGAAGAACATATGAGAGAATTTGGACCAGGGGATCCCCGCGAACAGGACCGTCGTCGCGATGAGGTAGAGCCCAAGGAACACGGTCGACCAGGTGCCAAAACCCCTGAACTGGAGGTAGGCCCATATCAGGCCGAAGGTCGCGCTGGCGAGCAGGGAAAGGATGAACAAGTCAGCCTGCACGAGACGGAACGGCGAGGGTGCGTGGCCCTCCGCCGCGACATCAACCCGGATGAAGAACCAGAACCAGTAACCGCCGACGCAGATCATCAGCGCGCCGATGCACCACAGAGCCGGCCAGAGCGCTGGTGTTGCCACGTCAGATGTCGGGTAGCAGAAGACCATCATGATGGTCGCAGCGACATAGGCGATAAAACCATACATGCCCAGCAGATGGGAGATCCTGCGCTTGGCATTACAGAATTCGCCAGAGGCAAGAACATCCACTACGGCGGTCTGGACCGCGATGGACATCTTTTGCCCGGCACCAACCTTCTTCTTTGCATTTTCCCGGCTGCTCCGCCAGTTTTTGAAGAAATAGGCGGCACTACCCTTGTGGATTATGTCGAACAGCGTGCCCGCCACGACCAGGAAAATCATGACAAGGATATATGTCTGCATGACATTCGGTGGAATGGAGGCCGACAGCTCGGCGAACGGATTCGTGGTGAACATTGCTGGATGCCTCCTCGATGCCCCATGTTGTTGGCGTGACAGTAAACGATAGGTCTGCCCACTGGCAATCAAATTGTTTGATTATATCGATTGCTTTTGTCTTTTTAATCGATATTATCGATTAATTAGAGATGACCCTGGACCAGCTACGCATATTCGTTGAGGTCGCCGAACACGGACACGTCACACGTGCCGCCAAGGCTCTCGGCATGAGTCAGTCAGCGACGTCAGCTGCCATTGCCTCATTGGAGGCCAGCTACCAGATCAAGCTGTTCGACCGTGTTGGCCGAGGCATCAGAGTGACTGAAAACGGTCGCATTTTTATACGCGAGGCACGTGCTGTGCTTGACCGCGCATCGATGGCGCGTTCGGTCCTGCAGGATCTCGCTGGCCATCCCGGCGTGGTCACCGTTGCTGCAAGCCAGACGATTGCAGCCCACTGGCTGCCCCGCCGGCTCGCAGCCTTTCATTCCGCCAATCCTCGAGTGCGCTTCAATGTCGTGATCCGGAATACCAATGAAGTAGAGAGCGCAGTTGTCGAAGGCGAAGCGAATATTGGTCTGGTCGAAGGACCAACCCAGCATCCGGCATTGACCCGGCAGCAGATCGACCATGATCAGATTGTGCTGGTGGTCGCGACGGGCCAGCCACCCTTACCGCTCAATAAAAAGGGTCAGCTTGATATTCGTGCCATTAACTGGGTGATCCGCGAGGACGGTTCAGGGACCCGCCGCGGGCTAGAAGACCTGGCCATCCGCGAGGGGCTCTCGATCGATGATCTGAACATTTTTCTGGTCTTGCCCAGTAACGAAGCCATACGCGAGGCGGTCGAAGCCGGGGCCGGCGCCACAATCATTTCACGCCATGTCGTCGCTTCCGCCATAGCTGCCGGCAAGCTGACTGAAATCCCGATCGACTTGCCGCAACGCGAATATGCGATGGTCATTCACCGCGACCGCCACGCAACGCTGGCGCAGCAGGCTTTGGTAGATTACCTGACTGGCACGGCTGCTTCGGTGACCACACTGGAAAATGCAGTATGAGACTGTCTCATTTATCCAGCCCATACGCGCCCGCGTCGTTCAAATGGATCCTATGACCAGTTAGGCCCTCTGCCGGATAAAACGGAATGTCAGATCCAGGGCATCGCGCACACTGCCTGTCAGCAGATAGTTCAGACCGCAGGTCGCGCCGATGAAGATGGAACCAAGGGCAAGAGGGGCGGCTGCTGACAGGGTGGCCATACCCGAAACCCCCTGTCCGATGGTGCAGCCATAAGCAGACACACCCCCAAATCCCATCAAGAAAGCGCCGAGCAGATGGCGTTGCATTTCACGCGCATCGTCATAAGCCTCGATCCGCAATTCCTTGTTCCATATGGCGGCCGCGAATGATCCTGCGAGCGTTCCGAAGACAAGCGCAATGCTGAAATCGATTGTGGTTCCAATGAAGGTAAGCAGATAAATAACTGCACGCCCCGGCGAGATCACATATGAAAGTGAGCGTACGGAAGCCGGCTCGAATGGGTCGCTGCCGATGATACCCGTTGCAGCAAATCCCCCTGCAACAACCAGTCCAATGATAATCCCGGAAGCGACGTCGCGCGAGTTGCCATTCAGCCCCCCGTTAGAAAAACACCAGGCCAGCAGCAGTCCGGCAAATACAAGAGCCATGGGCAACCACAAGACCTGTGCATCCACGCCGAACAGCGCAGCGGTGAGATGTGGCAAGCCTTGTCCGCCAATGCTTGCAAGGTCGAGATCTACGGCCTCCAGCACGAAACGTCGCGCGTAACCGGTAACGCCGCCTGCCGTCATGTATGCCGTCAGCCCCATAACCAAAAATGTTACGAAGGCTTTCAGATCACCGCCGCCAATTCGCACCAGCGTACCAAAACCACACGTGCCGACCAGAGCCATTCCAAGACCGAACAGGAGGCCGCCAACGATGGCGCCGGCCCAGTGGAATTGTGTGCCCAGATAAAATGTTTCATCGATGCGGGCGATATCTGAAACGTGCATGAGTTGCACGGCAACCATGGCGATCGCAATCGCCAGCGCCCAGCTCTTAAGGCGTCGCTGATCGCCTGTAAGAACCATGTCTTCCACAGCGCCAAATGTGCAGAAACGCGCCCAGCGCGCTACCCAGCCGGCAATCGCACCCAGCAAAAAGCCGATCAACGCGATGAGATGTCCTGTCGTTAGCTCAGTAAATTCACCGGCCATATACACACCCTTGACGACGCCCCGGCATCTGTTCCTAGACTATCACTTCCTGACAGGCTGTTACCAGACGCCGGAATCGATACCTTCTACCGTGCGCAGGCTCTCGTGATAGCGCTGTCGTATGTGAATTTACCTTGAGTAGGAAACATCATGAAAAACGCCTGTTCTTTATTTCTCGCCGCAACGTTTATGTGTGCGACCTGCTCCAGCGCCATAGCGGAGGAAAAGAAAGCAACTGTGGCTTTTGAATCCCTGACCCTTGAGGTGGCGCTTGAGTTGGCACAGGCAACCCTGGAGAAGTGCCGGAGCGACGGGTTTCAGGCAGCTGTCAGCGTGGTCGATCGCGGTGGCAGTCTTCAGGTCGCGTTGCGTGACAGGTTCGCTGGACCGCATACAACTGGTGTGGCCACCCGCAAGGCCTGGACCGCACTCAGCTTCCGTACCGATACGCTAGAGCTGTCAAAGGCGACAGAAACTGGCGAAGCCTGGGCAATCAGGAGGGTTGAGAATGCGCTGCCGCTTGGTGGCGGCGTGCAAATCCGCAAAGGCGACGGCACTCTTGTCGGAGCGGTCGGCGTCTCTGGCGCGCCCGGACCGGCAAATGACGATGTTTGCGCTAAGGCCGGCATTGCCGCGATCGAGGACAAGATCGCGTTTTGACGATACGGATCGCTCAGCATTGAGGAATATTTTAAAAACCACCCATGCGGCAGCTATTCACCACGAAGCCAGAAGGATGCCATCAGGCGATCAACCGGTGTGAAGTCGTCTGTCAGGAAAATACCGAGCTGCTTTATGCCCAGCGAGGCCGTGCTGATACGCTTCCACGTCCTCTCAGAACCGTAACTGGATGCAACGGTACCAGCCAGACCCGTACCCTGAGTTGATGCGTACAATATGAATGTGGCGCGGGTCGCCCCCAGGACATCCTCGGGAGAAACCCAGACCTCCACCGCCTTGAACCGCTGATGGAGAGTTTTGACGATGCTTGCCAGAAGCCTGGGTTGCCGTGGATTGTCGACAACATTGACCACATAGAAACCATTCTCCGACAAATGGGCTCGAACGATCTTATTAAACTCGTCTGATACAAGATGCGCCGGAATCGCGATGTCGTGGAATGCATCCCCAAAGATGATGTTGAAGAGTTTTCCTTCCCTTTCTGTTTTCAGCGCGACACGCGCATCCTGCATTTTTATCCGGATATTCGGTCCCGGCTTGAACCACATCTGATCGCGCGCCAGGGCTGTGACCAGTGGATCAATTTCAGCAATGCTCAGTACGCTATCCGGGTTGCGGGCCGACCAGGCACGCGGCAGCGTATAGCCGCCGCCACCGATGAAGAATGCCGAGACAGGATTTGACGCGAATTTGTGACGCGCAATCTCGTCCACCAGATGCAGGTAGGGGCTGAACAGAAACTGCGGATCATTTCGGTCATTAATGGAGTGCACAAGGTGATCGAGCGCCATGAGCATGGAGGGCCTGTCGGTCAAGTGATCTGCCGGATCAACACGGATGCAATAATACTGGCTCTCCAGCTGGCAGGGCGTTCGAAAACCCGGGACCTGTGTCTGGGTGAGGGCAATCATGCCCATGATTGAAGCGGATGCCGCTCCAAATAAAAATGAACCGATGCCGGGAAGAAACAGGGCTCCAAGCAGCGCGTTGAGCCCAGCAACCAGCCAGATGGTCCCTGCGGAACCAAGATAGGAAATCAGGACAAAGCCGGCCAGGAACGTGCCAACTATGGAGCCAAGGGCGCCGGCCGCGAACATATTCCCGATCAGACGTCCGCTTGTACGCCCCTTGACGTGAAGGGCGAACGTCGTGGCAAGAGGCTGGACCAGTCCCGCTGCCAGACTCGGCAGAAAAAACGCGGCAAATCCCGCAATGGTGATTGATACGGCAAGCGGGGCTGAGCCAATGGACAATTTACCGGCCACCGTGGAGATGATTGGCAGAACCAGGACCGTCGTGATCGCGCCGGTCAGGAAGGAAAAACCGATCATAAGCATGGCTTTTCCGGGCCACTTTTCGGCGAGCATTCCACCCACCCAATGGCCCAGCGTAAGGCCCGCCAGAACCACACCGATCACGGTGGTCCATGTATATAGCGACATACCGAAATAGGGCGCCAGCATCCGGCCGGCAACGATCTCGACAATCATCGCCCCGGCGGCATTCAGGGTAACCGCGGTTACGAGAAGAGCCAATTGCCGCGGATTTACTTCGGGTTCGGTAGGCTCACCTGGCGAAACGGACATGCGTCACCAATTCTCTCTCTTGCTGGGAATATTGGATCAGATTTCCTGGCTGCGGCAGACAACCGGACCCTTGAGAACAGTTATGGTGCTGAAGCTGCCGGACCATCAGGCCAGCATCAATCACCCAATAGTTCCCAGCCCCGGGAAAGTCTCCAACAGCCAGATGCCAATAATATTCATTGAGCCGGTAATAAACATAAGGCCAGTTAAAACCAGCAAACCGCCCATCACTTTCTCCATATGGCCGAGATGCTTGCGGAAACGGGTAAGAAAACCCATGAACGGACCGAAGGCAAGTGCTGCCAAAACGAACGGTATCCCGAGCCCCATGGAATATATGAATAACAGGCTGACCCCCTGTCCAACCGACTGCTCGGCCGCCGCGACCATAAGAATTGATGCCAGCACCGGACCGATGCAGGGCGTCCAGCCAAACGCAAAAGCCAGACCGACAAGATAAGCCCCCGCCAAACCTGCCGGCGCAGACGCGGCATGAGAGCGAAACTCACGATACAGGAAGGGAAGTTTGAGAATGCCCAGAAAATGAAGGCCCACGATAATGATCGCCCCGCCTGCAATCTTGGACAAAAATGTCAGGTTGCTGGCAATCAACTGGCCGATGGCGGTTGCCGTGGCCCCCAGCGACACAAAAACGGTGGTGAAACCGAGCACAAAGGCTATGGAAGCAAACACGACCCCGCGGTGAACGTCCGGGGGAACCTCCCCTTCTCCAGTCAACTGATCGAAGGTCGTGCCGCCGAGAAAGCACAGGTAGGGCGGGACAAGGGGCAATACGCAGGGCGATAAAAAACTGATCAGTCCAGCAATCAGGGCGCCGATATAGGTGACTTCCATAAACGAGAAATCCTCATGTTTCGTTGCCGGACGGAGGCAGCAGGACGGGTCACGACTTGTCTTTGCAATACAGGTCGTAAATCAATGTGACGACCTTCTTCGCTTCTTCGCTTCCCAGCGTGTAATAGATCGTTCTGCCATCGCGGCGGGCTTTGACAAGCCCATCAAAACGTAACCGTGCCAGTTGCTGCGATACGCTTGGCTGACGCAAAAGCATCAATTGCTCAAGCTCGCCAACGGATTTTTCTCCTTCGACCAAAAGACAAAGGATCATCAGACGCGTCTCGTGCGCGAGCGCTTTAAGAAGATCGGCGGCGGCGCGCGCATGTTCGCCCATATCTTCCATATTCTCGCCTTCGAGGGCCATCTTCAACGTCGCCATTTTCTATTCCTTTTTTGCCTTGCTTGGCTTCTGCGCCACATTCAATAGGTGCCGGGTATCTGCCCTCTCAGCAGGCAGACGTTCCAGCATAAGATTCAGTAATCCCCAGAAATGATCTTCGCCCGGATACCCCAGAATCCGTCCAATCTCCACGCCATTGTGCACCAGAACAAATGTCGGCGTGAAAACGACCCCTTCAATTTTACTCAGATCAGCAGGCCGTTTGTCATGGATTCCGACCCTGCGGACTGGAACTCTCTTTCCCTCGCGCGTTTTGGAGTAGACAATTCCGACCTCGTTCTCCCATGCTTCACACCATTCGCAAAATGGCTGATCGAACATTACCAATTCGGCAGATCTCGCCGCCGCAGCTCCGCCAAAAAGAAGAGCGAATGAAAGGGCGGCATGAACAAGGAGGGAGATTCTACGTCTGGCAAACATTTGGGATACATAACGTAATTTGAATATATAAACAATACCAAGTCGTCGGATGGGGCTTGTTTTGCAGGCGGAAAATTCCTCCGCAGAGCATCAGAATTACCAACCAGAAAATGACGTCCAGAATTGTATTTTTCTCTTTTCGTTCGGCCACTTGGAAGATCATTGCGGTGTAGCACAGTTTGTGTAAATCAAATGTCGTTCAAGCCGACTAATTCACAAAATCATATATATATATTGATTTAAATTACCTGCGGGATTAATCTCCCGCCGGTAACAAGCCCGTGATCGTTGGCAAATATGATTTAAGGGCACCATGGGGAGGATGAGCAAACCGATTATGATTTGGGTACCAAATCCCTTTGGGATATGGCAGCGCAAACTCTGATTGATTTGGCAGGACCTTTCCGGTTTTTTTGACGAAGGCGGATAGCCGCGATTCACGTAGGCTCCGTCTGAGAATGCCTATATTGGTTCGCGCCATCGGGTTGGCGGACTGTGATTGAAACCTGAGAAGAGCAGGGAAGATCGACATGAAACACATAACACGTCGCCAGGCACTTTCTATCGGCGGGTGTGCTGTTGCTGCAGCCGCCATCGGTATCCAGCCCGCATATGCGGCGAATAACCAACAAGAACTCATCGACAAATTCACAGGTGGAAAGTCTGCCACGGAAGGCAGGGTGGCCCTTGATTTGCCTCAAATCGCAGAGAACGGAAACACCGTGCCGCTCTCGGTCTCGGTCGAAAGTCCAATGACCAAGGACGACTATGTGAAACGCGTGCTCGTAGTCGCCGACGCTAATCCGCGTGCCGATGTCGCGACGTTTAATTTTACACCATCATCAGGCGTAGCTGAAGCCTCAACCCGGATGCGGTTGTCCAAGACACAAAATGTCACCGCTATCGCTGAGATGTCGAATGGATCCTTCTACATGGTCAAGCGCCTGGTGAAGGTCACAATCGGCGGCTGCGGCGGTTAATTGAATTATCGGGAGACGTAAAAATGGCTAGCAAAAAACCAAGGGTGAAAGCCCCAAAGACTGCCAAAAAAGGTGAGGTGATCGAAATCAAGACTCTGATTTCGCACAAAATGGAAACCGGGCAGCGCAAGAACAAAAAGACCGGCAAGATAATCCCGCAGCAGATCATCAACAAGTTCGTCGCGAAGTTTAACGGTCAGACCGTTTTCTCCATGGATATCATGCCAGCTGTTTCGGCAAATCCGTACATCAAGTTCAACATGAGAGCGGACAAGTCCGGCGAATTCGAATTTACATGGGTTGATGACAACGGCTCGACCTACTCGTCCAAATCGAAACTTGCCGTCAATTAACAATTTATATGTCTGGGAAAACCGGAATTCGTTGGGGTGCTAAATAAACAAAAAGGGTGGAAAGAATGACGCTAGCAAAAAGGATTTTAAGCGTAAGTGTGGCAATCGCATTTGCGTTTACCGCCGGTTCCTCGCTGGCGCTTGCTCAAGCAAAGAAGAAAAAGTCCAAGTGCAAGGACGGTGAAACGGAACAGGTCGCCAGC
>JAJFHP010000047.1 GCA_021775555.1 Hyphomicrobiales bacterium
TAATCAGAACATGTTTGAGGCCATGCGGACAGCTGCCTTCGTCTCGCGGATCGTCGAACCTGATCCGGAACAGTGGCTCGGAACCTGGGATGTGTTGCGGCTCGGGACGGATAGCGGTGCACATGTCCTCGGCTTTGGTGATGCGATCGGCCAGGTTGCACCCGGATTCAAGGCAGATCTCGTGTTCCTTGATTTGAAAAATGTCAATTTCGTCCCCCTCAATGATGCAGCAAATCAGATCGTCAATTGCGAGGACTCAAGTGCAGTCGACTGCGTCATGATCGGCGGACGTATGGTGCTGGAAGGAAGACAATTTACCGAGTTTGATTTTACGGCCCTGCGTACGCGCGTTGCCACAGCTGTTGGGCGGCTGCGGGAGATAAATGAAGAGCCCCGAGAGCGCATGGAAGCCATGGCGTCGTTCGTTTCCCATCACTGCACGGGGCTTGTTTGCCAGCACTATCATGTCGAACGCCGTCTTGATCCGGTTCGGGAGTGAGCCTGATGGATCTCATCCTCAAGGATACGACCATACTCGGTGAGAGCGATGAAAGGCGCGCCGATATCGGGATTGCCGATGGGAAGATTGCTGCCATTGAGACCGGGATCACTGGAGATGCAAAAATTCTCGACATGGAAGGCCGTCTGGCCGTGCCGGGCTTTATCGAGTCCCATATCCATCTCGACAAGGCCTGTATTCTGGATCGCTGCAAGTCCGTGGAAGGCACGCTGGATGAAGCAATCCGTGAAGTTTCAGCGGCGAAGAAAGAGTTCACTGTAGAAGACATTCGCACCCGCGCCATTCGCACCCTTGAGAAATGCATCCTTCAGGGTACGACCCGTATGCGGGCACATCTGGAGGTTGATCCTGTCATAGGGATCAAGAGTATCGATGCGGTCCTGCCACTGATTGATGACTATGCCTGGGCCATTGATCTGGAGATTTGCGTATTTCCTCAAGAGGGTCTGCTGAACAATCCCGGCACCGACGAGTTAATGGTTGAGGCCCTGAAGCGTGGCGCACGCATCGTTGGCGGATGCCCCTATACGGACAGCAACCCGCGTGGCCAGATCGAGCGTGTGTTTGAGATAGCGCGTGAGTTTGATGTCGATATCGATTTCCATCTCGATTTTGACACCAACCCTGAAGGCATGAGCGTCGGCAATGTCTGTGAACTGACGGAAAAACATGGCTACGGAGGCCGGGTCGCCATTGGCCATGTGAGTAAGCTCTCGGCCCTGCCACGCGATAAATTTGCCGAGACAACTGAGCAACTGGCAAACGCCGGTGTTGCCGTAACCGTTCTGCCGTCAACGGACCTCTATCTCATGGGGGCGGACCGGGATCATGACATTGTCCGAGGTGTGGCCCCCGCGCATCGGCTCGTCGAAGGCGGTGTGAATTGTTCGCTTTCAACCAACAACGTGCTCAATCCTTTCACGCCGTTCGGGGATTGCTCCATGATCCGAATGGCCAACCTCTACGCCAACATCGGACAGATCGGCACGGATGCGGGCCTGCGCCAGTGTCTCGAGCTGGTGACCCACCGCCCTGCCAGACTGATGCGCTTTGAAGACTACGGCATAGCTGTCGGCAACCCGGCCGACATCGTCGTCCTCGATTGCTCCTCGAGCGTAGCTGCTGTGCAGGAACTGGCCTTGCCGCTGTTCGGGTTCAAGCGCGGACGCCAGACTTTCACCCGCGAACCCGCCAAACTTCTCAGACCATAGGATCGAATTTCAAATGAGTGAGTCAAAAGTAAAGAAGCTTCTGGATGAACCCTTGAGGGTCGTGAACATCGGCCTTGAAGGATTTGCAACAGAGCTGGAGCAGCAAGGGGTGAAGGTCATTCAAGTGGATTGGTCGCCGCCGGCAGGTGGAGACACCAAACTCGCTAATTTGCTGTCGAAACTCGGTACGTAAAAAAGACCAATAGAAAGCTGAAATGAAAATCATTGAAGACGCCAATCGGGAAGCTTTGAAACGGATGCTGTCTGGCGATCCGGTTCTGGTCGATGTCATTCCTGCATCGGCGGCCATCCCCGAGCTCAAGCAACGGATGATCCTGCACGCTGGTCCGCCTATAGGCTGGGACCGTTTGTGCGGACCCATGCGCGGCGCCGTGACAGGGATTGCGGTCTTCGAAGGATGGGCGCCCGATTTGGAGGCGGCGGAAAATCTCGCTGCCGATGGTGCTTTTGAACTCCACCCCAACCACCATTTTGATGCCGTTGGTCCGATGACAGGCCTTACTACCATCAGCCAGCCAGTCATGGTCATTGAGAACCGCACCTTCGGAAACCGCGCTTACTGCGCCATCAATGAAGGCCTCGGCAAGGTTCTGCGCTTCGGTGGTAATGACGAAGAGGTTCTGGACAGGCTGCGCTGGCTGCGAGATGTGCTTGGTCCGGCAATGGGAAAAGCCCTGAGATCAGGAGATGGCATTCCCCTTAAGAGCCTCATTGCCCGCGGATTGACCATGGGCGATGAAATGCATCAACGCAATGTTGCCTGTTCCGGGCTGACTTTGCGGGCTCTGGCACCAGCGTTGGCGACCACAACAACCAGCGATGACGGGTTGCCCGAAATCCTCGCTTTTGTAGGCGGGAATGATCAGTTTTTTCTGAATATTGCGATGGCGATGGGAAAAGCCATCATGGATCCGGTTCGCGATATTGACGGATCGACGCTGGTCACAGCAATGAGCAGGAATGGAACGGACTTTGGTATTCGGGTCAGTGGGACCGGCGATACATGGTTCACCGCACCTGTAGAAATGCCGGAAGGTCTTTATTTCCCGGGATTTACCGAATCCGATGCAAACCCTGATATGGGGGACTCTACGATTGTTGAAACGATCGGTCTTGGTGGGTTTGCCATGGGGGCGGCTCCGGCGGTTGCCGGGTTTGTCGGTGCTGGTGCTGCATCAGGCGCCGCTGTATTCACCCGTACCATGGGTGAAATTACGTTTGGTGAAAACCCTGAATGGACTATCCCGGCACTTGATTATCTGGGTGTGCCGACCGGGATAGATATTCGACTGGTTGTCGAAACAGGGTTGGCTCCAACCATCAATACCGGGATCGCCCACAAGGAACCTGGTGTTGGGCAGGTCGGTGCCGGTGTGGTGCGTGCACCGATGTCGTGCTTTGAGCAGGCATTGCGAGGCTTCGCTGAAAGAATTGGTGTTTCATGAATGACGTTGTCGTCAACAAAGTACGCAAAGGGTTCTATCTCGACTCTGTTGCGCTTATGCGGCTCTCGCGAAAAATTGCTGAGAAGGAAGGCATCAGGGAAGCGGCTTTGATGATGGGCACCCCTCAGAACCGGGAAATCATGACTAACGCGGGATTGCTGGAGGAGGCTGGACGCGCAGCGGAAGGTGGCGACCTGGTCATTGCCATTCGTGCGATTACCCGCGAAACGGCAGAGACTGCATTGATTGAATCTGAAAGCTATCTGGATCAGCCGATGGCGGCAGGCGGTGAAGGTGTTGCCTGGCGACCCCGGACATTACGTGCAGCTGTTAAATCTATGCCAGAGGCCAACTTGGTATTGATTTCGGTGCCCGGAGATTTCGCCATCGCCGAAGCACGCAAAGCGATCAGGCGAGGGCTACACACGATGATTTTCAGCGACAATGTTCCACTGGAGGAAGAAGCGGCTTTAAAGCGTGAAGCGAGGGAATTGGGCTGTCTGGTCATGGGGCCGGATTGCGGCACCGCGATCATCAACGGCACGCCCCTGGCTTTTGCCAATTCAGTACCCCGCGGTGAGATCGGTATTGTCGGGGCATCCGGTACCGGAACTCAGGAAGTCACCTGTTTGATCGCGCAATATGGCGGGGGAATATCGCAAGCTATCGGTGTTGGAGGACGTGACCTGAAATCGGAAGTTGGCGGAATATCCACTCTGATGGCGCTGGATGCTTTGGAGGCTGATCCAAAGACCAAACAGGTTGTCCTGATTTCCAAACCGCCGCCCACCGAGGTTGCTTCAAGGGTTCTGGAGCGAATTGCTGCGTGCCGCAAACCGGTCATCATCTGCTTTATTGGTTCCGGTGAATTAACCATGCCAACCAATGCGGTTCAGGTTTATACCCTGAAGGACGCCGCTCGGAAATCGCTTGGACTGTCTCTGGACGGCATTGAAAATCCAGATTCTGTGAGAATTGGGCAAGCAAGACGAGCTTGCGTTCATGGACTGTTTTCTGGAGGAACGCTTTGTGCTGAGGCACAGGTCATTTTTCGCGCCGCCGGTGAAATTGTCAGATCAAACTCACCTGTACCCGGTGCATCTCCTGTAAATCATTCCGGCGAAGGTCATCTGTTACTTGATTTGGGAGACGATCAGTACACTCTTGGGAAACCCCATCCCATGATCGATCCCACAGTTCGAGATGAGATGCTCATAAATTCAGTGAATGACATAACTGTCGGAATTATTCTGGTCGATCTGGTGATCGGATACGGTGCTCATGAAGACCCAGCCGGACATTTTGCCAAAATTTTGAAGGCCAACGCCAACAACGATCAGCCGATAATTTTGGCGTCCGTTACAGGAACCGACAGAGATCCTCAAAATCGCACCGATCAAATAGCAAAGTTGAAATCAGCAGGTGTTCTGGTTGCGCCGACGAATGCGGACGCCGCCAATTGGGCAATTACGGCGATCCAATCGCGGCGCGGAGAGGTGCATTAAAATGCCGTCCTTCGAAATTCCCGAAAGGGTCCTTGTGGCTATCGGTGGGAACGCAACGCATCCCGAGGACATCGAAGGCACCTCGCGCGAACAAAAGGACATTGCTCGAAGTACGGCTGAAGCCCTGTTACCACTAGCGCTACTGGATAATGAACTCATTGTTACACATGGGAACGGCCCGGTCGTTGGCAA
>JAJFHP010000048.1 GCA_021775555.1 Hyphomicrobiales bacterium
CAGAGCGTATTGCGCAATCACTTGAGAGCGCGAACAATGCTGGTCTCCTTCCATCTTACCCCTTCGGCACCGATTTCACCCTTGCCGAACAGAGGCTGATACCAGCACTTGAGCGCATCAAAAACGCATCGGGATCAAAAAGACGACTTGCCACCCTTGCGCTGAATGGCCTCTTCGGGGACCCGGCGACACAAGAGACAGCCTGCATTGAACGGATGGGGCTGGCGCCGGCACGCGGCATAACGGAACACTTTTATGGTCTTCTAGTTAAAGGAGCCCTTCGGACCGAGGATTCATCCTAGGGTCTGGACATCAATTCGCTAAAATTTTCTAACGCACCGGGCTTTTCAAAAACCTCTTCGCCGCTTCGAGCTGGTTGGGCGCATGTTTCTTGATCAGGCCAAGGGCTTCATCTATCAACGCCTGGTCCTTGGACACCTTGCCGAGTTGCAGCGCGATCGGGTGGATTGAGCGCTCGGCGGGTATGGTGTTCAGCAGCCAGCGTACATGCGGCTTGGCCTCGTCGAGCCGTCTCGCAAAGCGCAGGGTGATGACCAGCCCGAGACGGGAGTTGATGGCGTTCGGATCCTTTTCAACGGAGCGCTCGAAGAATTTTATCGAGTCTTCGAACTTCCTCTGCCCCCCTAGCAATTGCCCTGTCAGATCGAATAACTGGCGGTTCTCGCTGGCGGCGCAGGAGGTGTTCACGACTTGCGCAATCTTTTCCGGCAGCTTGTCGCCAAGCCGGCGCGCTTTCTCCAGCATGAGCGTGCATTCACGTACATGCTTGCCAAGAGACTTGCTCTTGGTTTCATGCGTGGGGCCGCTTATCTCTTTTAGTGCTGCGATCTGGCTTGAAGGTACCGCCTCGAAACGTCCTGCCCCGCCCGATGCGGTAACTCCCACCAGATCACCTTTTGCATTGACCAGCGCGCCGCCACTGTTGCCTGGCTGGTTATAGGCGGTGTGGTGGAGGCGGGCATAAGGCTTCCCCTTGAACGGAGCTAGCAGCAGCTTGCCTTTCGGGTAAACCTTGATTTCGCGCGCCGAAATATCCTGCCCCAGAGAGAACAGATCACCCTCGGCATCGCTTGAGAGCTTTAAAGCGCTGCCATCTGGAAGCTTTGCCCGCACCATGACAAGATCTCCAAGGAATGACGTCGGGATGACCTCGCCCTGGACCTTGCTCCCGTCCGGCAGGAGGATGTCGACCTTGTCCTGATCGGCAACGATATGCCGGTTGGTCACCAGCAGATCGGGCGCGATGCGCACCGCACTTCCCACAGGGTCAAAAGCTGAAATTCCAAACACCGTGCTGCGGGCATCGCAAACCGGTTGCGGTGCTTCGCAGGGCGCCAGCGCCTGAACCGGTGAGGACGCGGCAAGCCATATGGCCGCAAATGAGAGAGCTGTTATGAACCTTGATGTTTTGATGGTTGGGAAACGTGACAGGCTCATGCCACTCGCGATATGATTGCCGCTTGAGAGTGCAGCTGTAGGGGAGCCTGTTTTGGAAGAACCGAAACCAGACACAAGAAGCCGCAAGGAGCGCCGCGCCGCGCGTAAAGAGGGGGAACTGGATTCAACGGCATTCCTGAAACTTGCAGACAAATTCATTGATCTCGCCAATCGGGAAAACTCCAAGGTCAAGGCAACGCAACTCCATATGGCCTTCCTGTACGCGTCCGCAAGATACTCCGCTTTCGTCGCCAAGGCTGTAACAAACGAGCAGGAACACGAGAAGTTCGTCGGCCATATGGTTGGGCAGTACCAGGAAATGCTGCGCCAGCACCTGGCCGATGAGTCCCTGGAACCGTCTTCTGAACAGGACTTATAGCGGTTTAGATGAAACCGTAACCCAAGCCACCCACTAAATCTGCCTTTCCAGCTTGTCGGCGATTTCGACATGACCGGCCATCCGGGCCGCCTGCCCTGCTGTCCATCCGTCATTGGCGCTGAGCGAGGGGTCGGCGCCCCGTTCGACCAGAAATTCGACAAGCCGTTTGAAGCCGTTATTCGCCGCCCACATGAGCGCCGTGGACCCGTCCTTCCCGTTGCGCCCATTTATAGCCGCCCCCTTTTCCAGGAGATAACGGACCGTTTCATCCAGCCCCGCGCGCGCAGCCAGCATGAGCGGTTTGCGGCCATCGGCGGCAGCGCGGTTCGGGTCAGCGCCTGCGTCGAGAAGCAGTTTGACGGTTTCATGAGAGCTGGCGCGCACGCCTTGCGTCAATGCAGTTATTTTCGCAGACCCGCCATCGGCCTTCGCTCCGGCTTTCAGCAACCGCTCCACAAGTTTCTCATGGCCATTTCCCGCTGCGATGGTCAGTGCCCTGCGGCCATCTTTGGTCTGGGCGTCAACCTTGACCGTCTCTGAAAGCACCAGCGACAGTTTTGCGACCTGGCCGGAATCGACTGCAGACATCAGTGGCGTGTAGCCATCCCTGGCTTTGCGTTCCGGGTCCGCACCCGAGATCAGCAGCTCGGCGGCGATTTCCGCCGAGGAATGTTTGGGGCTGGCGAGCGTGTGATGCAGGGCCGTAAGCCCGCGCTTTTTATCCACTACCTTCACATCGGCACCAGCCGCCAGCATGGCCGATACGCTGTCAGGCCTGTCGCCCTTGGCGGCAATCATGAGCGGTGTCAGGCCATTTTTGGTTTCGAACACATCCGTTCGCGCGCCCGCCTTGAGCAGTTGTTTGACGGTGTTATCCTGATCGCGAAATGCAGCTTCCATCAATGCATTCCATCCGACGTCGTTGGCCTTGTTTACATCCGCTCCGCGCGCAAGTAATGCATCGATGATACTAGCATAGCCCCGTGCTGCCGCGACGATGAGCGCGGTATAGCCATTGCGTCCAGAAGCGTTGGGATCCAGCCCCTTGTTCAGAAAATAGACAACCACGTCGAGGCGGTTGGACTCAGCCCCCGCCATCATCATCTCAACCTCGCCCAGAACCCGGCCCTGGGGCGTATCCCCACCCAACTGGGCACGAGACGGATTGCACGCCGCCCAGATGAACAGGGCGAACAGAACAAGGGCGGCAGTTATGCTATGCCGGTTCATTCTTTTCTGCAGGTTTCTCATCTCCGCCATCATCTCCGCTTTCGCCTTCAGCGGAAGCGGTCTGGATGCCATCGGGCGTATCCCCATCCTCATCCATGTCCTCGACATCGAGATCTTCAGGATCGCTCTCTTCGGCTTCATCCTCGACAGGCTGCGGACCGGCCTTGCGGGCTTCTTCAGAGTAGCTGGCCTGCAATTCCTCTTCGGTGAGGTAGCCAGATCCCGGCTTGTAATTGGAAGAGAGTACCTTCACCGCGAGCGCCGCATCGGTAAAATCCTCGTCATAGTCATTCAGGCCATCGAGATTGGCGAGAATGGGGTTTGACCCCCACAACATCCTCAGGGCGCGGCGCTTCACTGCTTCCGGCACATCCTCTTTCAGAAACTGCGTATAGTCAGAAGCGTAATTCAGCTTGTCGAAATCAAAATCATCGAAGTCCGCCGGTTTAATCGGTTCTTCGATTGGCGGATCGGCTTCTGTCAGTTGTTCAATCGGTGCAAGGGGCTGCTCTTCCTGCAATGATGCTTCCTGGAGCAATGGCGTTTGGCCATCGGCTTCGGCTTCCACAACTTCTTCAGTGACCCTGGCTGCGGGCGGATCTGTTCGCATCCGCCCCGGTTTGTGAACGGGTGCGTCCTGCGTCTTTTGCAGGCCGCCATCGCGTGAACCGGCCTTGCGCCGCGACCAGCGGGCAAGAAAATCGTCGTCGCGTTCACTCATCACAGGGTCCTAGTTCTCTTGTCTCATGCGTTTGCGGATCTCAATCAGAGGTTCCTGACCGAACTTATGCTCTTCCTGCTTCACTTCATCGCGTTTCCGCTTCTTGAACTTCTCTTCAACGTGATGCTCCTTGATAAAGTCGCCCACAAACACATACACATCCGGTGGCATAGGCACCGCTTCGACAATCTGCTCTCCGGAATCCAGATAGTCCGCTGCTTCATAGGGACATGCCGTCACCATATGAACGCCCAACGGCCGGTCATCGTCATTGTCATCTTCATCAGTCAGAACGATATAAAGAACCGGCTCCTGCCCTTCCAGATTGTATTTGTAAGAGTCCGTCTCCTTGCGAAACAACTCAAGAGGTACGGTCGCCGCGTGGTAATGCACCCAGCCCTCACCCCGCTGAAGCTCCGTCCATTCATCTATGTCCGGCGCACCGGGAAGAACGCCGATGGGGCGCCACACATGGTCCTGCCACTGGCTGTCAATGTCCTCGCGCGCAACGATTACGCCGAGTGGAATTGAAACGGCTGTGCTCATTTCAACGTCGATCCCGGTCAAGTTAGCTGGCAATATGGGTATGTAAGCACACCCGTGCCTATAGCGGACAGGTGCAAATTATAATACGCTTTGCTAGTCTGTATACCAGATTTGGAAATGGTTTCCGGAAAAACTAATTATTCCTTTTAAATCAATGAACTAAGGAAT
Organism: Hyphomicrobiales bacterium; assembly: GCA_021775555.1. Classification (GTDB taxonomy): domain Bacteria; phylum Pseudomonadota; class Alphaproteobacteria; order Rhizobiales; family Methyloligellaceae; genus UBA2767. The sequence goes on from JAJFHP010000048.1 coordinate 4,503, forward strand.
TTAAAAAGAGATGGTTTTCAAGTTACAAAACCGCCGGTTAATGGTCTGCGACTGTGAAAAAACCATGGACCTGGATAGTAAAAAGCTCCAGTCCTGTTTGAACGGCGAGGGTGAACTTACAGTCTACTCTAATTTATGCCGGGCGCAGGTGGAAGCGTTCTCCCAGGCGGCTGACGATGACAGCCCGATGATGGTTGCCTGCACCCAGGAAGCACCCCTGTTCCGGGAGATAGCCGAGGAGAAGGGTGGCCGGGATATTATCTTTGCAAACATTCGCGAGCGGGCCGGATGGAGCGAGGCCAAGAAGAAAGCGCTGCCAAAAATGGCGGCCCTCCTGGCGGAAGCCGCTTACCAGTCAAAGGCCGCTGGTTCTACGCCGGTTGTTTCCGAGGGCGTGTGTCTCGTTTATGGTGCCGGACAAGCCGCCATGGACGTCGCCGTACAGCTTGCAAGCCGGCTCAATGTGTCATTGATGCTGACGGGCAGCGACGACATTTTGCCGCCAAGTATCGTCAATGTGCCGATTTACAGGGGCGATATCACTACCGCCCGCGGGTCATTAGGCAATTTCGAGATCACTGTAGATGGCTATGCTCCAACCCTTCCCTCATCGAAGGAGAGTTTGGGTTTTCTCATGGAGCGCAACGGCGCTGTCTCCACTTGTGATGTTATTTTCGATATGTCCGGTGGCACGCCGCTATTTCCATCAGCTTCGCGCCGTGACGGGTATTTCCATATCGACCCGACCCACCCGGCCAGTGTGGCTCAGGCCATGTTCGAGATTTCCGATCTTGTCGGTGAATTCGAGAAGCCGCTCTATGTCACCTATAACGCCGACATCTGCGCCCATTCGCGCAGTGGTAAAATCGGCTGCAGCAACTGTCTCGACAATTGCCCCATGTCCGCGATCACAGAGCAGGACGAAGGCGACGGCGTGGATATTGATCCGCTGGTTTGCGGCGGCTGCGGCAGCTGCAGCGCCACCTGCCCCACCGGGGCGGTGACCTACGCTTTTCCCGATCGCAGCGATGTGATTTCACGTATACAGATATTGGCCAGCACCTTTGTCCAGGCTGGTGGCAAAAACCCGGTCCTGCTGGTTCATGACGAGAGCCACGGCTCGGGTCTCATCTCCGCGATGGCCAGATTTGGCAAGGGTCTGCCAGCAAGCGTCCTGCCGCTGTCGCTCTACTCCGTGACACAACTGGGCCATGACGTTCTGCTTGGGGCGATGGCTGCGGGCATGGACCAAGTGGCGGTGCTTGGCCCGCCCGACAGGATGGATGAGCTTCCCGCCCTTGAAGGACAGATCGACCTGGCCAACGCGTTTCTTGAAGGGCTGGGCTATGGTGATGAAGCGCGTATCAGCCTGATCGTCGAACGCGACCCCGACGCAGTTGAGAGCGCCCTATACGAATTGCCCAAGTTTAAATCCCTCAAGGTGAGCGATTTCACTCCGTTGGGCGGCAAACGTGAAATTGCCAGAACCATCCTTGGCAAGCTCAATGAAAATGCGGCTGAGAAGATTGAAATTCTTGAGCTGCCCGAGAACGCGCCTTATGGACGCCTGAACATCGATACCGAGGGCTGTACGCTGTGCCTGGCTTGCGTCGGCGCCTGCCCGGCGGACGCGTTGGCGGACAATCCGGACTTTCCGCAACTGCGCTTCACTGAAGCAGCCTGCGTCCAGTGTGGCCTGTGCGTCTCGACGTGCCCGGAGAACGTCATCACTCTGCAACAGCAATATAACTTCACCAGCGAAGCCCTTACGCCGCAAACATTGAACGAGGCGGAACCATTCGAATGCATCAGTTGCGGCACGCCGTTCGGCACCAAGGCCGCCATCGATCACATCACTAAGCAGCTTGAAGGCAAGCACTCGATGTTCCAGAGCTCTGAACAGGCGAAGCTCATCAAGATGTGCAACAACTGCCGGGTCGAGGCGCTGTCAAATATGGGCGATGATCCGTTTGCCGAGGGGAAGCGAGCCCCGGTGCGCACAACCGAAGATTATCTGCTCGCGGAAGAAAAAGCGCTCGCCAGCGGCAAGACGCCGGAAGATTTCCTGGACTAGAGCATGATCCGGTTCGGCGATTACGCTTCTTGTGGCAAAGGCATATTGGTGAGCAGGTTCTGGGGTTTCATTTTCACAATGTTGTCCGGTGTCATTGCAAGGCCGAGATAAATCGGCTTGCCCCGGACAGTATCGATCAGCGCGTTGTCGTCCTCAACCCACATGCGGAACAGGGCGATCAGCAACTCGTCATCCCCTTCTGACAAGTCCTTGCCCTCATACAGCATATTGAGAATTCTCGTCGACTCCTTGTCGAGACCGATATGCCAGCTCCAATGTTCATCCTTTACAGACTGGCGCGGCTCGACGCGCACTTTCAGTTCAAGAAAATGCTCAACCCAGGCTTCCAGAACCCGGGCATAGGCATCGAGTGCGGGCTGGGTGAAACGGAAATCGACCACCATGTCGAACCGGTCGGAGCGCTCCCAGTAAGCCTCCTTGTTATCTTCATCCAGCACATCCAGTTCGACCTTGCGCATGGGTGTTTCATTGTCCACCAGCAATTGACCCAGGCTGCCAAGCCCTCCAGTGGATGCGTGCATCGAGATGATTTCCTCATCCGCCAGCATGACGCGCCCGTCATCGGTACTGACATTCTGCTCCCGGAAAAACATCTCCCCGGCGCGCAGCTGCATGGGATCATCGCAATTATTGAGGATATTGCGGATGATCAGATGTACCAGCTGGTCGATGAATACGGGGGGAATGTTGGGCCCCTCGGAACGCATCATCTTCAAATAAGCGCCCTCGAGTGTACCGGCCTCCACCAGGTGGGCCCGGAAACCCAGTATGACCTCGTAATTATAAGCTGCATCCTGGTCTTCCAGGCTGGCAAGACGGTCCTTGCCAACATCCAGGAATGGATCGGCCATGAGGTCTTCAAACAGTTTTGTTTCAGCCACACAGGAGGTTTCGATCGGGTGCACCTCGGGCCGTGTGTAATAGGCGCGCAGAAAATCCGGTGTGACAGAAAGCCACCCATCCTTGCTCACCTCGACAAGGTGCATCCCGGCTGATTTCCAGAAATCATTCATTGTCTTCGACCACGTTCCATATGCGCGAATGAACCGGTTGCGCGTCGGGCGCCTTGATGGTTCGGAACTCTTCCTTGATTTGCCCATCTTCGCTGAAATGACGGCGCACGGTGAAGATGGTGTTGATGAGCGACGTCTCGCACAGCTCAAGAATGAACTGCGCCTCCTCACGTGCGGCCGGCAGCGCACTCTCTTCATCAGGCGCGCCATATTGGGAAATGAAATGTCCGGCCAGATCGCTTTCGACTTCCGCCAACTCGTCATCGTCCATTTCAGCTACCGACACGAATGTCGAGCGGCCAAAACTGCCCGTTGAGAGGAAACCGTTGGCAAAGGCCTGCTTGGTCTTACCCTTAACCTCATCGCTGCTCAAATCCGCGAATGCAAAAGCACCCGAGACTGCCCATTCATCCTGCACAGCAGCGTGTTCGAACACATTTTCGTCGGAAGTGTCGAAGCGGATAGTTTTGAGAAACTTCATGGGCCGCCACCGCGTTCAGGCTTCGGGAAATTCGAAAGCATCAATCAGAAGTGCCGACTTTGTGGTTTCTCCATTGCTGTACAGCAAGTTGCCATTGTCATCGAGGCCACGCATCACTCCGTTGTATGTCTTGCCCCCCAACTCAAAGGAGATGTCTTCCTGGTTTTCATGTGCCCGGTAAAGCCAGGACGCATGAACGGATTTAAAACCGTCCTCGTTCCAGTTGTTGAGCCAGGTCAGGAAATGGCGGGAATAGGATTCGATCAACTCGCTCCGTGTGAGGTCCTCACACCCTTCTTCCGACAACCAGGTCTGATCTGGCACTTCGCCCGGCTCAGGATCACTCTCCTCGCGTAAATGACGCAGCCAAAGCCCGACCACCATCCAGTCCGGCACCGAACTGGCATCTTTTGGCCCCCCGGCAGCCGCTCTCATTGTACCGGCAAGCGCGCCATTGACGCGGATCGTGCCAGGCCAACTGAAGGTCTGCCCAACCTGCGGCGGGGTCAGCGCACCCAGACAATCACCAATTGCCACCATGGATAGGGGAAGCATCTGTACTGCTGTCTCCAGTGACACATCCGGCTCCAGCACGATGGCAACATCGATGCGCGTAGCACTGCGGCTCCACACCACGTCCCCCGCACCCAATGCGCCTGATGACGCCCGTGTACAGGCATCTTCAAACGCTTCCACGGCACCGGGCACGTCATGACCTTTTAACAAGGGCGGGAATGTGGGATCAGGAAAATCCATATGTGCTCACCTGCTGGTGTGACTGAAGACTGGCCAGATCAGCCAACATCAATCTCACCTTCGACGACATGGTTCAAATCCGTTCCTGGCGCGGTCAGGACCACCTTCACCTTGAGAGTATCGCCGGTGAGATTTCCTTCACGAACAGCTTTTTCAATCTGCTGCTGAGAGGTTACCCCGACATTCTTGAGAAACTTCCTCAAGGACATATTGAATTTTTCTTCATTCATAATTTTTCTCCCAATTGATTTGATGTCTTCATTTCTTCAGCCGGATTTTCAGCAGAACCCCGCTGCGATCAATTTCAATTTCCAGGCTTTGTGCGCTCAAAAGTCCCGTCATGGCACTCGTAAAATCCGCAGGCTTGCGCACCCTCCTGTCCCCGGCCCTCACAATAATATCGCCCGGCTTGAGACCGGCACGCTCACCTATCATTCCAGAGCGCAGAGACACAATGCGGGCGCCAAGCCGACCCGTCTCACCCTTGGCAGGCACTGGCTCGAGGCGCATCCCGCTGACAGATCTCTTGACCCGCCCCCCGGTACTCAGCTGGCCGGCCACAGCATTGGTCAACCTGGATGATACGGCGAAGTTAATGCCGATATTGGCATCGGATGTTTTCGTGAATATGGCTGAAAGCAGCCCTATGAACTTGCCCTGCGTCGTAACCAGCGCGCCACCGGAAGACCCCGGGTTGACCGCCGCGTCAGTCTGGATGAAATCTTCGACCCGGTTGAACCCGACACCGGCGCGGTGCACACCTGATACAACCCCGCAAGTGACAGAGATACCCAGACCAAATGCATTGCCGATCGCGCAGACCCTTTCTCCCAATCCCGGCTCTTTTTCCGCCGTTGCAATCGCGGGAAGCACTGTGTCAATTTTCAAGGTAGCGATATCTGTTGCCCTGTCGCGTCCGGTAAGTTTAGCGACAATAATATCTCCGCCAATGGTCCTGACCCGTATGGAAAGAGCCTTGTCGACAACGTGTAGCGCTGTAACGATTGTCCGCCCGTCCAAGACGACAACCCCGCTGCCTTCAGGCTCTTCCAGACGCTTGGCATTGGGTGGCCATTCCGGCAGAACGGAGACCACCGAGCCCATCGCCTGATCGAGCGATTGCGCTGATGCAGACAGGGGTAACACAGCCACCAGCAAACCGGTGAACAGACTTGCCAGTCTTGCTCGGATCTCGCGTCGTGATGGCGGGACCCTACAGACGGACGTTGCCACTCGTAGACGAGTAGACCTCTTCAGCCGACATATTGATGGTACCTAGACCAACAGCTGCGACGACCGTGATCGCCACCAGCACAGCCATACCCATCATAAAGGCTTTCATGTCACTGCTCCTTAGAACCTTGTTTTTCCGTTTCATTCACACTCTTGCCCCTAGAGGCACCGGAACCGCTTTCACCTTCTGTAGCAATCTTCAGAAAGGCGATCAACGCTTCCCTCTTCTTCGGGTCCGCAATTTTTTGCAACGGCATTTTGGTGCCGGGCAGGTAATGATCGGGACCCAGACCGAAGAGTAATTCTATCGTCTTTTCACTCCAGACTATATCAGCATTTTTCAAAGCATCCGAATATGGATAACCCGGCAGCGTGCCAACCTTCCGGCCAAAAACCTTGTACAGCGTTGGCCCGGCCCGGTTGCCACCGCCAGATGTCAGGGTATGGCAAAGAGAGCATTTGCGTGCAAATTGCAGCTCTCCCGGCCCTGCGGTTTTGGACACTTCATAACGCCGGGGTATGGGACCGGAAATGGCCTCGAAAGGCTTGCGCGGTGTCACCTGCCACACCGTCACATAATCGTCCTTGCCGCCATAATAGATGGTGGACCCTATTGAGCCGAAATCCATAGCCCAGATCGGACCACGCGGGTCTTCATATTCCTCGATCGGCGCCCAGTCGCCAATACGAATGACGCGGATGATGCCGACCACATCACCGCCCTTTTTCTGGAATCCCGAAAGTGCCAGAAGGCCAGGTTTTTCCTGGATGGCAGTTGCGAGAAACGGCCCCTCGATGTCCTTGAACTGGTGCACGCGCTCGCCAGTCTTACCGTCGATCACGAGCGCCTTGCCGTTTAGGGTGCCAAAGACGAGCTGGTCTCCGCCCGGTATCCGGCGCATCGTGTTGATGCCAAATCCATGACGATAGAGGATACGCTTGAATTCACCGGTATCGCTCGCCCATGTGCGTACAGTTCCATCATAGCTGGCTGTGTAGATTAATGAGTTGTCTTTGGAAAATGTCACGCCATTGATTGGTCCTCTGTGACCCTTCAGAACAGGTCCGGGCTTAAGTGTTGTGAGGTTCCAGAGGCGCACTGTCCGATCGGAACTTGCGGACGCCACAAGCTTACCGTCGGAGGACAAGGCGAGAGCGGATATTTCAGCCGTATGCCCCTTGAAAACATGCAGGGATTTACCCGTTTCCAGATCCCATAACCATACCTCGGCACCGCCCGCCGCCAGAGCCCGTTTGTCACCCGGCAAGAACTCAACAGCCTTAACCCAGTGCTCGTGTTCATCTAATCGACCGAGTTCCTTTGGCTGGTCACCGCTGATATCCCAGTACATCATGGAGTAGTCGAAACTGCCTGTGAGGGCGCGCGTCTTGGTCTTGTTCAGTTGAATTGCGTGGACCGGCCCGCCGTGTCCCCTGAGTGAATGGTCAACCGGCTCCTGGCCATTTGGAGTTACATCAGGGGAACCCGTTTGGCCGGATTGTGTCGCCGCAATCTTGTCCGCTTCAACAGCCCGCGCGCCTGCCTCCAATGCGGCACCAACCATCTGGACAAGCAGAAAAACGGCGGCGAATACGAGTGTGCTCACACGCGCAACCCCACGGCCTGACACTGGCTGCCCCTGACTTGCCAAATGGATGAATGTCATGATGGATATTGATCGGTTGCCAGTGGATGTTTGGACAGGCGCCGGACCACGGCGCCTGTCCGCACAAACTTCGGATTACTCCGCTGGCACGGCCTTCGACTTGCGGCCGCCCCTGGACTTGGCTTTTTCCTTGGCCCAGACGGAGTGATGTTCCTTGGCCCAGTTCTCATCCACTTCACCGGAACCCATGGCGTCATAGGCGCCTTCCATGCCAACGGTACCGATATAGATATGGGCAATCACGACGATGGTCATGACCAGCGCGATGATCGCATGCCACGTGGTTGCGAATTGCATCTGCTGAATCGGCTCCATACCTGTCGGGAAACCGAACTGGAACGGGAACAATAAGGCGATACCGGTCAGACTCAGACCCAATCCGCCCCAGATCACCAGCCAGAAGAGGATCTTCTGTCCCGCATTGAACTTTTTCGAGGGAGGATGCACGCCCTTGACGAACATGCCGCCACCCTTGGCGAGCCACTCCAGGTCGTATTTGTTCGGGAAATTTTCCTTGATCCACATAACCAGGATCATCACCAAACCAGCCATGAAGGCGAACGCCACATAGTTATGCAGCCATTTGCCTGCGCCCGCGATTGTGGCAAAGCCGGCTTTCCCCAGTACCGGCAGTAGAAAATATTTGCCGTATGTGATGTTCAGGCCAGTGATAGCCAGGACTATGAAGGACACCGCCAGAAGCCAATGGCCCATGCGTTCCATGTCGGCAAAGCGTGTCATGGTGCGCCCACTCATACCATGATCAACAGTGATCTTGCCGCGGATCAGGTAAAACAATACGAGCAGGGCAACCATACCTCCCAGGCCGATCACACCCCATTTCGCGATAGGTCCGTTTTTGACCGCGCGCCAGGCATCGCCTTCGGACTGCACAAGTTGTCCAGCTTTTTTGTCGGGAATAGAGACAGTCCCCTTGATACCCTTGCGGACGGCGCGCCACATTTCTGAATCTGACTGATTACCTGAAGACGCTCCAGGTACCGTTCCGCCAACCGGGCTGGTGACCGCGTTCGCAGGAGGACGGACGTTGCTTTGTGCCTGAGCTTGTTGAGGGTCAACAATTTCCAGCGCAAATGATGTTCCCAGCGCGATGAGCACCAGCACGGCAAGTTGAACGACCAACTTCTTGCTTCTTGAAATCGCTGTCATGTTTCTTCCTCCCGTTATTGTGCCTGTTGCATCCCGCGATGACGCAGAGTTTGAACCTGCGCCGCCTTCAATTTTGTATCTGCCTTACCGCCATATACGCCTTTATTATAGCTCAAAGGCCGGTCGGTATCCTGACACCCTGCAAGTGCCAATGAACCGGCAATAGCCAGGGTAATCGAGATAATACGCATCGGTCTCTCCTTAATAATTACGAGACAATCGAATTCCGGATAGCTGATCGGTTATTATCCCGCACCTCAGCAATCGATCTAAGGTTACCGATATATCCAATTAAAAAATAAGCCAAACTCTATCTGAAAATGAGTTTTGTATAAAAATGAGGGGGCGACCCTTATGAAAAGGTCGCCCCACCCAATTATTGCAACCTAGGCACCTTGGCCCGGGTATGCGCGTCCCCAGCCCCAAGCACCGGAGCCGAAGCCACGTGATACCACGCGCTCACGGTAGATGTCGGAAACGACATCGCCATCACCAGCCAGCAGAGCCTTGGTCGAGCACATCTCGGCGCAAAGCGGCAACTTGCCTTCTGCAAGACGGTTACGGCCGTACTTTTTGAACTCGTTATCGGACTTGTCAGCTTCAGGTCCACCAGCGCAGAAGGTACATTTGTCCATCTTGCCTCTGGAACCGAAGTTGCCAACCTGCGGATATTGCGGCGCGCCAAATGGGCACGCATAGAAACAATAGCCACAACCGATACAGAGATCCTTGGAATGCAGCACCACACCTTCTTCGGTCTGGTAGAAGCAATCCACAGGACACACCGCCATGCAGGGTGCATCCGAGCAATGCATGCAAGCGACTGAGATCGATCTCTCACCCGGCTTACCGTCATTGATCGTCACAACCCGGCGGCGATTGATGCCCCACGGAATCTCGTGCTCGTTCTTGCACGCCGTGACACACGCGTTGCATTCGATGCAGCGTTCTGCATCACAAAGGAACTTCATCCTAGCCATCGCGTGTACTCCTTATGCCTTGTAGACCTTGCAGAGAGACACTTTGGACTCCTGCATATTGGTCACGGAGTCATACCCGTAAGTAAAGGCCACGTTGGCGGCCTCACCGAGCACATATGGATCGGTGCCTTCTGGGTATTTGCTCCTAAGGTCTTTGCCTTGGAAATGACCAGCGAAATGGAACGGCATGAACACAACGCCCTTGCCGACCCGTTCGGTAACCATAGCCATAACCTTGAGCTTCGCCTTCTCGGCACCTTCGACCCAAACCATCTGGCCGTCCTTGACGCCCAGATTGTTCGCATCCGACGGATTGATTTCAACAAACATGTCCTGTTGAAGTTCCGCCAGCCACGGATTGGACCGGGATTCTTCACCGCCGCCCTCATATTCAACGAGGCGCCCCGAAGTCATAATCAAAGGATAATCCTTCGAATAATCGTCCTTCTGAATCGAAGCGTAGCGGGTCGGAAGGCGATACATCTGCCGGTCGGAGTACGTTGCGTACTTCGGTAGCAGATCACGCCGAGGTGTGTAGAGCGGCTCACGATGGAGCGGAACAGGATCCGGGAAGTTCCAGACCACGGTCCGTGCCTTCGAGTTGCCGAAAGGCGCACAACCATGCTTGATCGCGACGCGCTGGATACCGCCCGAGAGG
>JAJFHP010000049.1 GCA_021775555.1 Hyphomicrobiales bacterium
GCGTAAATTGTCGATAAATTTTTCACCAAATTCCTGCTTGGTTACCATCGGGGTGTTCGGGACCCTCTGACATTTGACGATAGAAATTTCACTGTTGACCAAGCGATCATTGGTTTCGTCCCAGGAATCGTATTTGAGGACACCACGTTCTTTCCAGCGTGGGAAATAGACATCGCCAACAGAAGCAGCATCGACTTTGCCGTTCTTGACGGCCAGGTACGCCGCATCATGTTTACCGGCAAAAATCTTGCGCTTGAACATTTTGTCGGGATCAAGCTTGTTTTTTAACAGCATGTATGTTGGTGCCACACCGCCAGAGGTGGAGGTTGGGCTAACGAAGGAGAATGTCCTGCCTTTCAAATCCTGAAGCGTCTTGATGCCACTGTCGGGCTTGGTAATGATGCATGACTTGTAATAAGTTCGCTCTAAGACATCCTTGTTAAGCACGAACGGCGTCACCTTCATGCCAAGGTTCAGCATTTTCACATACTGACTTCCGCCGACATAAACGACTTCCAAGTGACCGGCGCGCATACCTTCGATAAGGGCATTGTAACTTTCTGAAACTTTAACCGTAACAGGCAGGTTCAGGTTTTTGCCGATGTGTTTGGCTATCCCGGAGAATTGCTCGATCATCTGGTTTGGGTCCTCGGCCGGTAGCAGGCCGAATCGAAGTTGTTTAGGTGCTTCTGCCAAGGCCGAATGAGCCGTCGCGCCAACAAATAATGCGGCGATTGCCAGTTCCAAACTTTTTTGCAGTATATTTTTCATCTGTCATTCTCCCTTAGTATTAAGTGATCCTTTTGTCCGTTCCTATTTAATCTCCACCGAGTGTTATCAGTGGGCGCGTCTCTTTATGTTCCAATTTTGTGCCGGGCAATTTCTGCTCCTTCAACCATCGCCCTAAGCTTGGCTCGGCTGGCCTTTTGAGACACTGGAACCAGGCCACAATCAGGTGCTGCCATAATCTGGTCTGCGGGCATATAACGAGCAGCGGTAATCAGTTTTTTGGCAATCTGAGCGGGATCTTCAACATCGTCCGATCCATTGCTAATGCAGCCGAACATCACGGTCTTAGACGGGCAAAGCTTCAAAAGTTCGGGGTCGAGGCCCGATAATTCAAACTCCAGCGCCAGCTGGTCGACACTCGATCCTTCCAGTTCCTTGAGGATAACGGGATAACTGTCGACAATCGGGCGCGGGACGCCGGGCATCGGATAACTGTAGCAAATATGCACTGCAGTTTTTGACGTCAGCCCATCAATACATCTCTCGATCGCTTCGATCCCCCATTCCTTGACTTTCTCGGGATATCGACTGAAAGCAGGTTCATCGAACTGGATGACAGCGGGATTTAGCGTATCGAGGTGCTTGGCGACCCCGTTCAAGGCGGCAGCGACCGCCAATCCACAGGTTCGCTCATCTCCATAATACGCATCATATGTTGAATCGATGACCGACAGGGGGCCAGGCAGCGTGATTTTGGCTGGCAGGTTGGTTTCCGATTGAACAAATTCAAGATCATCAATGAGGATTGGCCGGATGCACTCGACCGGACCGACACACTGGCCAACGTCTGCCGTCCGCCGTCCGGCTCTGGTCACCTTTTCGACCAGGTTGTCATAATCAAAGCCGCCGAGTTGCATGGTCACATAGGTCAACCATGATTTGCGGCGTTGTTCACCGTCACTGACAATATCGATACCCGATCTTTCTTGATCTCTGACGGCGAGACGCACGGCGTCATCCTGGGCCTGTTTCAAGGCATTGCCTTCAAGCATCCAGTCGGCGCCTCGCCCGTGTACTTGCTTCCCGCCAGCGGCATTCATATGCAGCTGCTCAAGAAGCCATGGTGGTTTCGGCAGGCTACCAACCACTGTGGTCAGGAATGGTGTCGACATTCACCGGCGCTCCCTCGTGTTAGTGGACGTTGGATTTTCCAACGCTTTTTTCAAAAAGTAGCAACAATGGAAATATTTACGTAATATAAAAAATAGTTATATTCATTGATAATATTTATATTGAGTTTTTATCTCAGCCTTGGTGCACCCGTGAAAAATTGCGCCAGAATATGAAATCTGTCTAATTTATTTATGGCTGGAATCAGTTATTCGGATGAGAATGATACAAATGCTTTTTACGTGGCTCAGATCATTTCATGCCGTTGCTCGCGAGGGTGGTTTTAGCGCTGCTGCATATGAACTGAATATTTCCCAGTCAACAGTTTCCATACAGGTAAAATCACTAGAAAAGCACTTTGGTGCCGAGCTTTTTTTGCGCCAGGGGCACGCCGTACATTTAACGGATATCGGCAGGGAATTGCACGACATCACACGCAATTTGATTGGCAGTGAAAAAGAAGCCATACACCTTCTAACCCGTGTAAGACGCCTAAATAAGGGGCATCTTCGTATCGGAACAATCGGCCCGGCAGTGGCCATGGAACTGGTAGAAGCATATCAACTGCTGCATCCAGAGATCGACGTAAGCGTTAAAGTTACTCATGGAGAAAGGGCTCTTAGCGATCTCTTGGAATTAGCTTCGGATGTTGCACTCCTAGCGAAAGACCCGGAGCATGAGCAGGTTCATTGTTTCCACTGCGGGCGGGCTGAATTGTTCGTCATCGTCAACATCAATCATCGTTTTGCAAAACGAAAATCACTTCGGATTGAGGAACTTCATGGGGAGAAGATGATGGTCCGGGAATCAACATCCACGACCCGCGAAGCACTCGAACATGCGGCTAACGATGCCGGAGTCTCGTTTAAATCAATAATGGAGATTAACAGCCGCGAGGCCATCATTCAGGGAATTCTCCGTTGTATCGGTATCAGTGTGATCTCGGAAGGAGAGTTCCTCCCTCACAAAAATCTAAAGGCACTAAGGATTTCGAATGCTGATTTACACATCAATTTCTATGTTGCTTGCTTGGCGACTCGTGCCAAGCGCCCTCTGATCGCCTCATTTCTTGAGAGATCACATAGTTTGGCCGCGAATAGCTAGGTCGAGGATTCATAAACGCGCAATCAGAGCCGTATGGCCGCCAGCTTGACGAAGGTTCGTATTGCCTCAAGCAATGCAGAACTGGTGTCGCTCATCGTAAATGCAACGGGCGACTATAACCGCAGTCCGGCCACACCAGTCGAGGCGCGGGAAATTCTGGGGCTCGCTGTCTGATCAGCTTTGTGCGGTGGGTGCGCAGCGCGCATAGCCATCAAACAGATCAAGCATCCTGTCGAACCACATCTGCATGGAGCTGTCGCTGGCAAGGGGGGGGTCGCCCGTCAAGGAATGCACCCATTTCAGCGAACCTAACAGTGCGTAGTCTGCATAATTGGGAGAGCCTCCACCAAGGAAGGATTGATTGGACAGATGTCGTTCGGCTGGCGCCAGAACCTCGATGAGTGAAGTACGCGCTACGGATTGGTCAGCACATGAGACCTCCAGAGACATGCCGAGCATTGCTTCTCGGCTTTCTCGGAAATAGTACGCGTCCTTACCTTGCAGGATGGCAACCACTTGCAGGAGCGCGAGAGGCCGCAGTGCCTTGTTGAGCGACATATCGCACCAGGAATTGATAAACTTGCAGAGGCTTCGAACAGCGTCTCCATCCATCAGCGGTCGTTGAGGATAGGTCTCGTCCAGATAGAGGGCAATCTTCCAGCTATCTGCGATCCATTTTTCATCATCGACGATAACCGGCACCCGGGTCGATCCGCTTGGCGTGATCGTCTCCTTGTCTGTGAAACGCCAGGGAATGGTCTCAAACTCCAACCCTTTATGAAGCAGCGCCATTTTCGTGCGCCAGCAATAGGGACTGAAGCGTATGCAGTCGTCCGCGGCAGCGAGGTCATATAGGATTATCGTCAACGTGAAATTCCTTATCTTCGCGTCCTGGTCATCGCTGTATCCTAGCTCGCACCGCCGGGCAAAGAGCCAACACTGGGCACGCCATCGGGCGTCTTTTTCTTTATACCAAAATACGGCTCTCTGTTGTGGCGACATGTCCGCTTCTGGCACAAAGCGGACATTCCAGCCAATGCCGGTTTACGTTCGCTTTCGGGGGTATAGCGGACATACACCGAAGTAGCCCGGACGAGACATACAGATGAGATTTATACCTACCCAGCCTGCCCGTCAGCCTTCTTCGCGCTCGTCTTGGGTTTGGCGGATATGCGGTCGTAGCTCTCCCTGAACTCCTTCATGAAGGCGTCCAGGGTATCGATGGATGCGATTTCCTTTGCGAGATTGCGGAAGGCGACGCCCTTGGTTTTGATCGGCTTGGTCACCAGCAGGAACGAGTCCGCGTCGCGCGTCTTGAGCAATTTGGGGTAATATTTCTTGCGCAGTCGATCGAGGGCAAACTGGTCATTGGCAAGCGAATAGCCGATCGCCGCCCGCAGCACATCAAAACGTTCTGAATCGCTTAGCGGCTCCGATTCCTTCCAGCGCCCGCCAAGCATCATCTCGATCTGCTTGCCCACACTCTTCCATTCCTGCGCCGCCCAGTAGGCGTCTGCCTTGAGTCGCTCTACGGACTCGCCTTCCATCGCATTCAGGATTTCAACCGCCGCCGCCCGGCCGAGCTCGCCAAGTGCGCGTGCCTCGAGAAGATTACGGCTTTTCTGCATATCTTCAGGCAAACCCGCCTGGCGTGTCTGGCGAATGACACGCAACGCTACATCTGCCTTATGGTTCATCAGGTGTACCATGGCCAGACGGGTCGCCACTTGCGCGCGCGCCGCACCCTTCAGCCGCTTGTGGACCTGATGGTCCAGCAGTTCGCTCGCCTGATCCAGCAGATCGACCGACACCAGCCGGTCTGACAACCGCCGGATCATTTCATCACCCAGTCGCCCGACAGGGGTCAATTCGCGATACCCATAATAAAGACTGAGAGCGCGAACAGGGTCCATCTGGTCACCCTCGCCATGGAGGAACAGGTCCTTGAACACCTGCTTCATATCGTCCTGAATCTGCATCGCAAGATTTTGCTTGGGGAAAGCCTCGACGCTGTTTCGCATGACCGTAAAGGCATCGCGGTAGCGTTTCTCCTGCACGTAGAGATCAGCAAGCATGCGCAGGGTGCGTAATTCGATATCGTCTCCGCGCCAGAACAGTTGAAGACTCTCAAGCGTCTTCAATGCCTGCTTGCGCTTGATACGGCCGGTTTTCAAACCCAGCGACGTAGAATGGAGGCGCGCCGCAGCAACCACCGGCTCAACTCCGCTTTCCAGCGCTTCCTTATAGGCTTCGCTTGCTTCCTCGCTCCTGCCGACAGACTCCAGATAACGCCCGGTGAGCTGCTTCAACTCAGCTTCAATTGCCTTGGGCAACTTTTTGCGGGGCACATGGTTCAATTCTTCTGCAGCCTGGCTCAGCTTATCCATTTCCAATGCAGCACGAATGGTTGCCAGACGAAAGCGCGCTTTCATGTCGGCCCTGTATGACCCGACCGCATCCGCACCTTCCTTGAAATGGAGCAGGGCTTCGGCCCATTTCTGCTCCTTGGAGGCAATCAGCCCGCGCCACAGGGAAGCATCGGCATCGTTAGCGAATGCATGAACTTCGAAATCCTTTCGGGCATCGTTCAGGCGGCCCATGGAGACGAGTGTCGCACCGCGCAGCATGCTATATGCCGGGTCCGTCACAATGTCCTCATCGACATTTTCCATACGATGCAGAAGCCCAAGAGATTCCGCGTGCAGGCCATTGGTAGTGTAGAGCGTGGCAAGATCAAACCGCCGGGGATTCATCTCATCCTGTGGCGCTTGCGCTATCAACCGCTGCATATCGTGGATCTTGTCGGAGAGTTCGCTGGGAGATTCGATCAGCCACTTCTGGTAATCGATAAATCCGATGCGCGCGGATTTACGCAACGATTTTTTCCCGGCCGCATACTGACTCGTATTCCCGGCCGACAGGGTAAGGCCCTCACGGCGCGTAATCAGCACTTCATCGAGATGCAGCCGCACGGCCACATCGTCGGTTCTAGGGCGTATGGCGATACCGTGTGCTGTCGGAAACACAGAAAAATCAACCAGTTCCTGGGGCTTTGCAATACTGCGCTGTGGCGGTAGCGCCGTCACCACGGCGAGACGGTCGCCAATATCAGGATCGGTGATCCAGTGCACACGGCCATAGTCTTTCATGACAATCTTGATGAGTGAACGCTTGTCTTCCCGCAGGGCACGCACCAGCTGCAGTCGATTTGTTTTGCCAGTGGCCATGTCTCCGATGGTGAGATGCCAGCCATTTCCAGAGTGGCTGACATGGGCAAGCTGGGCCTCTTTCAACTTGATGCGAATATATTGCGCTTTACCGAAACGCACCTGCTTGATGTCTTCCACCGTGGCGCCAGCGCGTGCACGCAGGGCCTTCAGGTCCAACAGCGCATCACTGTCGAACACCGTCCAGATACTTTTCCCGCGCCGGAAAATCGCAGCTGCAACAGGCTCGGGAAACTGGAAGGTAAACCTCAGGCCTCCTCCCAGGACTTCAGGCACTGTGCCGGGACGCATTGCAGAAGATCTGGTCTTTGCATCTTTTCCAGTATTATTTTCCGCCTTGTTCAGGAGCCTCTTCCACCCAGCTTCCGATGCCGGAGATCTGGCCTCCTTTGAAGATGAGGAACCCGATTTAGCGACGATCTTTACCGACACATCCGGGGAGACCGCTTGTTTCGATTCAAAAGATTTGCTGGAGAGCATCGCCGGGTCGATGTCCTTGGTGACAACGGCGATGTCGGAATCCTGTGCTTTCTTTCCTTCAGCGGGCTTCTCTCGTTTTCCCGCCAGCAAGGCCATCTCTTTCTTGCCTTCGGGAATATCGTTTTTGGTGGCTTTGCCATGCGCTTTTTTCGTGCCGACAGCATTGGCCAAGGCGTCGGCAGAAGCATCAGCCAAGGCGTCAGGACCGGTCAGGTCGACCACATAATTCAAGCCTTCCCTGAAGCCGCGTACATCAATATCATCATCCACCGTCAAATGGACTTCCATGCCATCTGGATTGGTGATCGCGGTAACGTGCTGCATGAATTTGGGCGGGTCGACCTTGAGTTGGGACAAATCAACCTTGGCATTCTTGTTAAATTTCAATTCCACCATCCGCCCCTTGCGCGTCAAGTTGACCGTCACGAATTTGTTCCAGTCGAAAACAATCCGGCTGAAAGTCGGATGGCGGGCCAGTCGTACTTTCAAATTGTACGGAATCTTTGCGGCCAAGGCCTGGGCTGCCTCGTCCGCTGCCCGGCGCTCCGCTGCGATTGCTTTTTCCGTCAGGGCCTTGATGGTGGCCGCAGGCAATGGTGGAGGTAAACCTTTCCAGTCCGGTGGCAGAATATCGAGAAATAACTCGGTCCCCGCTTCCATGATGCTAACCTGAAAGGACCGCTTCAGTGCAAGGCGCACGGCCCGACCGTCCGGATCGAGCCGTGCCAACCCGACATAGCTGGGGATAGCTTCAAGCACCTGCTCCAGATTCACGGAGACCGGCTGATCGAAGGACAGCACAAAAATGCCCGAGGCGATTTCGTTTTCAAATTTCGGGAGATCGGAGAAACCAATCACGATACGGCCAAAACCCTTTTCCTTGGTCGCCTTGGCCGTGGCCCTTATCTCGGCAAAAGCAGGGCTGAGAACGCTGAATGCAAAAATAGCAGCCAGCATGGTAATGATGAAAAGCCATACAAGATATTCGAATATCCAGCGCAAGCCGATTTTATGCCGCCCGGCGTCTTGGCCAGCCGGCGCATTCTGGCTCAGCTTGTCTGCGATCTCGTAGCCCAAGACTTCTACCCCTAAAATATCGCACCCGATTGAAATATTGTGCGAATTCCGCTTGTCTGGCGGACGCTTCAGGGTAGTAAAGAAACGGTTAAGGTCCTCTTAAGGCGGTTGCTTTTTTGCATACTCAAGACAGCTGGTCCTGCCCTGCCGGTATTGGCCTACTCGCTTTGAATTTTTGGCAGTGACGCCGCTGTTTTAACCCTCGGCTTGCCGCGGTTGGCAATCTCCAGTGTCAAGCGCTCCGCCGCTGCCGGTTTCATTGCCGCCAGGATTGCCGACATGACGCGCGGCTTCATCTGTGAAACCAGTCCCGTCAACACATTCATTTCCAGCCGGTCAAAAATTCGCGCAGCATCTTTTGGCTTCATACCGGAATACATTTTTACCAGCCGCTGATACTGAGCCTTGCGGTTTTCATCGCTTTTCTTGAGCTCGCCCTCGATCCGCGATTCGATGGCTTTAAGTTCACTGATCCGCGACTCGATACGCTTTTCTGCCGCTTTAAGAAGATTTTCGCGCAATTCGATTTCGCGTGCACGCTGATCTAGAGTCTTGCGCCGGTTCGCCAGGCCTTCCAGAACAGCAAGTTCCGATTTCGTGGTACCGCCAGTCGGGCCGACTGTGGTCACATCAACTTTACTGGGATCCGTCTTCTTCGGCTTAGATTTCTTCTTGTCCTTCTCACCCGTCGCCTGATCAGCATCGGCAGCTGCCATTTTCTGCGGTTCGGATGCGTCTCCCTTGGCTTCTGAACCCTCATCCACCGTTGCAGGTTCGGCTGGCGGTTCGTTTTGTGAAGCCTGATCGATGGCCGCCTGCTCCTGTTCCGGGGCAGCAGGTGGATTCTGGGCGCTCGCCGGAGCGACGCCGGACAGCACATAGCTGCCGCTCAGCAGCAGGCCCATCGCCTTAAGAAAAAACAGACACAGGCCTGCGAACACTAGCAATGGCAGCACCCGGACATTTCCCATTATGCCGCCACCTCATCGCGAGCCTTGCCATTCGAGGATTTTTCCGCCTGCTTGCGGCGCTGTGAATTCAGCATTCCAAGACCGATCTTGTTTTGACGGATCGGCTGGCCCTGCTCCCTGGCAACAGGAGAAGCGGCAGCTTGCGTCTGCGGCGCCCGTTGCATCGTGGCAAATTTTGCCAGCAAGGACTCTCCCTTGCCGATATTGGATATCAATTGCTCATCGAGTGCACGCACGCGCTGGATTTGCTGCCCCAGCGTCTCATCCGCCATTTGGGCGCTCTCGCGCAAACCGGCAATCGCCTGTTCAGCCTGCCCCGTCGCCCCATGAAGATCACGGACAATGATTTTCAACTCGGATTGATCGGAACGAAGCTGAATGAGTTTGCGGTTCACCAGCACGCAATATCCGATTGTCACCGCCAGCAGCACGGCCACAAGCGCTTCAATCGCAACCCCGAGAGATAATCCACTCATTGTTATACCGCCTCCGCCAAAGCTTCTTTTTCTGCTGTATCTTCCCATTTTCTGGGTTTGGGTTTCGAGATGCCGCCAGCAACGCTCACGGCGATATTCGAGCCTGTACGCCCCATGCTTCCGGTCACAAGCGGTATGCCGCCACAGCGCAAATGCACAGGATCATCGGGGCCGGAATTGAGAACAACCGTCTCACCGACTTCGAGCGCCATCAACTTTTTCAACGGCAGTGACATTTCATCCAGTACCGCTTCAATCGGGATTGATGTTTTATTGATTTCCGTTGCCAGGTGGCTTTCCCAGATATTGTCGTGGCCGAACTTCTCACCCATGAAGCCTTGCAGCAGAAGCTCGCGAATGGGTTCGAGGGTTGCATAGGGCAGCAGCAACTCGATGCGGCCACCACGGTCCTCCATGTCGATATTGAGCTTGATCAGGATAGCAGCATCGGCCTGCCGGGCGATGGCCGCGAAACGCGGATTGGTCTCAAGGCGTTCAAGTTCAAATTTCACCGGCGATAGAGGTTGAAATGCAATCTCTGCATCTTCCAGCAGGAGTTCAATCAGCCGTTTCATCAGATTGGTTTCAATCGATGTATAGGGACGGCCTTCCACCCTGACGGCCGGCGCTCCGCGCCCCCCGAGCAACACGTCAACGATAGAATAAATCAAGTTGGAATCGACGGTCAGAATTGCATTATTGTCCCACTCCACGGCCTTGAAGACTGAAATCATCGCCGGCAGCGGGATTGAGTTGAGATAGTCGCCAAAGCGCATGGTTGAAATAGTGTCGAGAGATACCTCGACATTGTCTGACGTGAAATTGCGCAAGGAGGTTGTGAGCAGCCGGACCATGCGGTCGAACACGATTTCCAGCATCGGAAGCCGCTCGTAAGACACCATTGCTGAATTGATGATGGCACGGATGCCACTGGTATCCGCAAGCGACTGTTCGTCGAGATCAAATCCGAGAAGGCCGTCAATTTCATCTTGGTTGAGAACCCGCTCCCCACCGGATTTCTCACCTTCCTGAACGTCGTTGTCATCGATCATCGCTGCCCATTGGGCCGCAACATCCTCATCGATGCCTTCGTCGTTCTCGCCTCCTAATTCATCGTCACCAAGAGCCGCGCCCCACCCGGCTGCCATTGCATCTTGGTCTAAATCTTCAGACATGACTTGGCCTCACCTTATTGGACGATGATTTCATTGAACAAAACACGAGAAATCTGGTGCGGATGAATCTCCAGGTTGATGCGCCGCAACAACTCTTCCTTCAGCCGGTAAATACCCGCAGACCCCTCAAGGTCATTGCTGCGCAACTCGCGCAAATAGAGCTGAAACATATCCAGCACGCGCGGCATGATCGGATTCAGCGCATCCAGCACCATTTGGTCCGGCGCTTCGAGTGACACTTTCAGTTTGAGATACTGGGCGCGCTTGTCCTGAGAGCTCAAATTCACAACCATTTCCGGCAGGTTGTAATAAACCTTGGGTTTTGGAACGCTGGCCCCATCGCCGCCGATGATCGGCATGTAATCCCGGGCAAAATAACCACCCCCGCCGAGCAGGGCCAATAGAGGCACAGCCAGAATGGCCATCTTCTTGGGGCTCAGACGAAGTTTGGACTTCTTGCCCTCTGCCTGTTCTTCCGCACCCTCGCCCTCGGCACCTTCGCCATCGGCATTAGCGGCGTCTTTTTCTTCAACCTCGGTATCTTCAGGCTCGTCAGCCATTTGTGCTTGCTCCGCCATACATCTTCAAATCCCCTCATGGGGCCGACCGCGCCGACTTTCATTCGTCACCGGGTCCTCCTATCCATTTATGGCCGTGATGGTTAATGAATGGTTGCCAAATGTCCCCAAGGCGGCAATTTTTGCCGGGTCAAAATTGCCGTTCAGGCAATGATGTTCCCACCTGTATCAATTCAACACATTGATATTATTGAATAATATCTATGGCACAGTCTATGCAACTCAGAATTCTGCCGCGTGTGGGCCTTGGTGGTTCATTTGTATTGCGTTGCGGCGGTGCGCCTTTAACGCAAACCGGAACGCAAAATGGAAAATGCTCTTATCGTAGGATTATCGCGCCAGGTCGTGCTCAAGCGGCAAATGGACGTGCTCGCCAATAACCTGGCGAATATGAACACCGCCGGATACAAGGCCGGCACGTTGTTGTTTGAAAAACATCTCCAGTCTAACGCGCAGATGAACGATATGACCGGTCAGGACAAACAAATTTCCTTTGTCCTCGACACCTCAATTTACCGATCCTTCGAGGAAGGCGGCTTCGAGCAGACAAATAACGACCTCGACGTTGCGATTTCCGGTGAAGGCTGGCTGGTTGTCCAGACGCCAGATGGCGATCGCTACACCCGCAACGGCCAATTGAAGCTGGATGCGGAAGGCCAACTGGTCACTCCGGCGGGCCACCCGGTGATGGGCGAAGGCGGCGCCATCACTTTTTCCGAGCAGGATACCAGTATCGTGATTGCCCGGGACGGCACGATCTCCACCAGCCAGGGCGACAAAGACAGGCTGCGGGTGGTGCAATTCGAGAATAACGCGTCCTTGAAAAAACAGGGCGATACACTGTTTTCAACGGCACAGCAGCCAGCTCCGACCGAAAATGCGCGGATTCTGCAGGGTGTAATCGAGACATCCAACGTCAAACCCATCGCTGAACTCAGCAGAATGATCGAGACGGTACGCGCCTATACGAGCATGGCTCAGACCATGAAGCAGTCACAGGATCTGAGACGCGACGCCATCGAACAGCTCGGCACACCTCCAAGGCCGTAATGCTCGTGTCAGCGTCAAATAGAATTAGAGACCGGAAAGGAAGATCGCGATGAAGTCCCTGCAGATAGCTGCCACAGGCATGATGGCCCAGGAGCTGAACGTAGAGGTCATCTCCAATAACATCGCCAATATGCGCACAACCGGATTCAAACGGCTGCGTGCGGAATTCCAGGACCTCCTCTATCAGGACTTGCGACGTGTCGGCTCATCTTCTTCCGATTCAGGCACGACGGTTCCAACCGGCATCCAGATTGGCTTCGGCGTCAAGACAGGCGCGACATCGCGCATCATGAGCCAGGGCAATATGACCAATACGGAAAAGGAACTGGATCTCGCCATTCGCGGCGAAGGGTTCTTCGCCATTACCCTGCCAAATGGCCAGACTGCCTATTCAAGGGATGGCTCTTTCGAGCTCGACCCGCAAGGACAGCTCGTAACCCTGGATGGTTATCAGGTTCAGCCCGGTATCACCATTCCTGACAATGCGCGCTCCATCACCATAAACCGGACGGGTGGTGTCGAGGTGCTGGTCGGAAGCAGCACCACACCGCAGGAAGTCGGCCAGATTCAACTCTCGCGCTTCATCAACAAGTCGGGCCTGAAGGCCATGGGAGACAATCTGTATCTGGAGACACCCTCCAGCGGCTCCGCAACCGAGGGCTCTCCGGGAGATGCCGGGTTTGGTGATGTGCTGCAGAAATTTCTTGAGTCCGCGAATGTCAACGCCGTCTCCGAACTGTCTGACCTGATCGCAGCGCAGCGTGCCTACGAGATGAACGCCCGCGTTATCAGCGCATCGGATGAAATGATGTCGGCAACCACGAACATCCTGAGATAGAGCCGCAATGAACGAGGCTAGGAACATGAACAAAAATATTCGCCAGCGGTTGGTTTTCGTGCTGACAGCATGCCTCGTCTTCGCGGCGGCACCAGTCTCTGCGCAGGCACAGAATGATCCGGTACTGCGTGAACAGATCAAGGTCTTCAGTGATCTGGTCACGCTGGGGGATCTGTTTGAGAACGCCGGTGAAGTATCTGGAGCGCCCGTATTTCGTGCCCCTGAACTGGGGACCAATGGTGTTGTAGCCGCAAAGCGGATTGCAGCGTCCGCCCATCAGCATGGGCTTACATGGAGCAATCCGGGCGGCATAAACAAAGTGAAGGTGCAAAGGCCAGGACGCCAGATCTCCCTGGATGAGGTCCGTGAATTGATCGGCAAACATGCCGGCGGCAACGAAGAGGCCTGGAGTGTCGACCTGAGCCGCGGCGCAAAGCCATACTACATTGACCCGCGTGTAAAGGCCTCCCTCACGATCAAGCACATTGATCTGCAATCCCGCAACGGCAGGTTCCGCGCGGTGCTTTCCATTGATGATGCTGAGCAGACCGTACCGGACAAGATCTTTACGGGACGGGCTTACGCTTCCATCGATGCTGTCGTACCGGCTCGCACAATTGAACGCGGCGCGACGATCGTCGAGGACGATCTCAAGATGGTACGGATGCCACGCTCACGCATTGCAAACGCCGCAATTCAAGACATGGAAACGGCCATCGGCATGGCAGCCAGGCAAAGGCTGATCATGGGTCGGCCGGTCCGGCGTAGCGATATAGAGCATCCCAAACTGGTGGTCCGCAACGCGATGGTCACAATTGTCTACAAAGTCCCGGGCATGGTTCTGAAATCAAAGGGCAAGGCCCTCGCCGAAGGCACCAAGGGCCAGATGGTGCCGGTCATGAACCTCCGCTCCAAGCGTACCATTGAGGGCCTGGTGACCGGGCATGGGCAAATCTCATTAGCCATCCAGCAGCCCGTACAACCAGCACGTACCGCCAGCAAGGCGGCTCGAAACAAGGTCGGGCGTAATTCTAATGTCATCAGGTAGTTTGAGGAAGAGTCGGTCATATGCGGTTTAAGTATTTTTTGGTTACAGCCATTGCAGCGTCCAGTCTGGGCGGTTGCAGTGCAGTTGAGAGACTTAAGGATATCGGTGAAACACCGAAGCTCTCGGCCATCGAAAACCCTGTCATGCAGCCGGGTTACAGACCCGTCTCAATGCCGATGCCCGTGCCCGAGAAAGTGAGCTACAGCCCGAATTCGCTGTGGCGTACAGGTGCGCGCGCATTCTTTGAAGATCAGCGGGCGCGCCGGGTCGGAGATATTCTCACCGTTATCGTCGAGATCACTGACAAGGCGGAACTCGATAACGCCACCAAGCGGAACCGGGATAATGAAGAGAATGCCGGCATTCCGAAACTGGGCGGCTATGAAGTATCGAAACTTCTTGAGAAAATCCTGCCTCGCGGCGTTGATCTTGGTGACGTCGACTTGAGCGACTTCGTGAGGGCATCAAGCGATTCCAAGAGCGAAGGCGGTGGCGGGATAGACCGCGAAGAGAAGATCACGATGAAGATGGCTGCCGTGGTGACCCAGGTCCTGCCCAATGGCAACTTGGTGATCGAAGGCAGGCAGGAAGTTCGTGTAAACTATGAGATGCGTGAACTCATCGTTGCTGGCGTTGCCCGTCCCGAAGACATCACATCCACCAACACCATACCCATATCCAAGATCGCAGAGGCCCGCGTCTCCTATGGTGGCAAGGGACAGATCACGGATGTGCAGCAGCCGCGCTACGGACAGCAGTTCCTGGATATCCTGCTGCCCTTCTAAGCAGACACCAGGGCCAACGGCATAAAAAGCCCCGCATCCCGATTTCGAGATGCGGGGCAATTCATTTCAAACTGGGGTTATTCGTTGCGGTAAACCCGCTCGCGCCGCTCGTGAGATTCCTGCGCCTCAACACTCAGCATCGCAATGGGCCGGGCATCAAGCCGCTTCAGCCCGATGGGCTCACCGGTTTCTTCACAATAGCCGTAGGTGCCATTTTCGATACGCTCAAGGGCGGAATCAATTTTTGCGATAAGTTTGCGTTGCCTGTCACGTGCCCTGAGCTCCAGCGCACGGTCCGCCTCCGATGTTGCCCGATCGGCAATGTCGGCGTGCTTTTCGGTCTCTTCGGCAAGATTTTGCAGCGTGGTTTTGTTGGAGCGAAGTATCTCTTCTTTCCATGCCTGCAATTTGTCGCGGAAATAAGCCTTCTGACGCTTGTTCATGAAGGGTTCGCTTTCCAATGGTTTATACCCCTTTGACTTGGGACGAGCGCGTGGTTTGGCCTTTGCGGTCGTGTTCTTTTTCGACTTTGGCTTTGGCTTTGCCTTGGTTTTCGTGGTCATGACATGAACGCCTCAGCTGAGTGTTTTCCCTGCCTGATACAATGATCAGTCCTATTGCCAGCGTGCTGTCATGCTTGATTCGACAGGCCCGCTGGCGAACGAGTGCCCCGTATTTAAGGAACTAGTGTTGCAAGTCAAGATTTCAGAAACTTGTTTAGAACAGATCACATTCCCTGAATGGCGTGTCCGCAGCGTTTCGTTTCTCGTAATTGGTGTAGTCAGGCCGCAGTATCCTTGAGCTTGGCAAGCTCCACGCGCGCTCTCAAATCGATTTGTTTGAGAATGTCATTTAGGCCTGGATCGTCCTCGACAGACAGTTGCCGCTCAATCGTTTTTTTCAGCCTGTTCAGGTCCACCGCCCGCACCTGGCCTGACAGAACTCCAATCTTGAGTTGATCCAGCAAGTCGAGAATCCGGTCGCCTGTTTCAACTGCCTGACGCCGCTGATCGGATGGCTCTTCAACAGCTTGCAAGGCCACGATTGCATCAATACTGCCAACCGCTACAGGCCCTGAAATCTCGGGCCTGTGTTTTGCCGAACGGCCATTTGGTATTTGAAACTGGCCACCACCGCCGGCACCACGGGTCGAGCGTGTCTTTTGACCCGTATTAGATCGCCGTGTTTGAGAAACGCGCATGTTTTCTCGTCTTCGAAAGAGTGAGTGTTGGTTGCGCTAATAATTCTCCCTTCATGCTTAACGATGCGTTAAAGGGCGGTAATTTTTGCCCACCTGCGGGCAGAACTTGCTCATACAAATCGCATTCGCCCTTCAGGCGTTATATTTTTTTATTTTAATTCAATAAGTTAGATAATTTCTGCCCTGATAAATTTCTGGCACGACTTTCGCTATACAGGAATGAGGGAATTAAACATTACGCCCGCAAATACCGGGGCACGGGGAATAGCCTTGACCACAAACGCCACTCAATCGCCCTGCCAGAGTCGCCGCACCAGAGCCTGTCTGACGACATTGCTGGTGCTTTTTTCCTGCCTGGTACAATTCTGGTCAACGCCCGCGTACTCCGCTTCACGCATCAAGGACCTAGTTGATTTCGAAGGGATCCGTGAAAACCAGCTGGTCGGCTATGGCCTTGTTGTTGGTTTGAATGGCACCGGTGACTCCCTGCGTAACTCCCCGTTCACCCGTCAAAGCCTGCAGGCAATGCTGGAGCGCCTTGGCATCAACACGCGCGATACGGATTTGCGCACCGCAAATGTGGCTGCTGTCATGGTGACGGCGAATCTCCCCCCCTTTGCCACTCAAGGTACGCGTATCGATGTTTCGGTAAGCGCACTGGGTGACGCGGCAAGCCTGCAAGGGGGCATATTGCTTGTTTCCCCGCTGCACGGCGCAGATGGTGAAGTTTATGCGGTTGGCCAGGGTTCAGTTGCCGTTGCCGGTTTTTCAGCCGAAGGCGAAGCAGCTTCAATAACCCGGGGCGTACCCACCGTGGGGCGCATCGCCAACGGAGCCATTGTCGAACGCGAGATTCATTTCTCTCTCGCGCATCAGCGCACCGTGCGGCTGGCCCTGCGCAATCCGGACCTCACCACGGCAAAACGCATAGCCACGGCCATAAACGCCTTCACGTCACTCAAGACAGCCTTCCCCCGCGATCCGGCAACGGTGACCATTAATCTGCCCAAGAAATATAAAGGCACCATCGTGACGATGCTCACGGAGATTGAGCAGCTGCGCATCGAACCTGACCAGTCTGCCAAGGTCGTGATCGACGAGACCACCGGTATAATCGTGATGGGCCGCGATGTTCGTGTCTCCACCGTGGCCATCGCGCAAGGCAACCTGACCGTCACCATTACAGAAGCACCGCAGGTGAGCCAGCCCAACCCGCTGTCAGAAACCGGTGCGACAGTGGTCGTGCCGCGCACCCGTATTTCGGCGGATGACGAGGGAGACAACAAGCTCGCGGTGATTCCAGAAGGCATCACGCTTCATGAACTTGTCGATGGCCTCAACGCACTGGGCATAGGCCCGCGCGACATGATTTCCATACTCCAGGCCGTCAAGGCATCTGGCGCCCTGCAAGCTGAAATAGAGGTGATGTAATGGACGCAACACTGGCTAATGCCCTTGCACAGATGGCCAAGCCGGCCAGTCCGCAGTCCATAGCGAATGCGGCAAACGGCGGCACACAGGCAAGTTCGCGCAAGGCGGCAGAAGAGTTTGAGGCAGTTTTTCTCACCACCATGCTGGAGGGTATGTTCGAGGGCTTGAAAACTGACGCCCCCTTTGGCGGCGGAAATTCTGAAAAAACCTACCGTTCCCTGCTCGTTGGCGAATATGCCAAGCAGATCTCAAAAAATGGCGGGCTCGGCATGGCCGACCAGATTACCCGTGACCTGATCGCGCTTCAGGAGGGCGCGCAACGATGACGCTAACACAAAACACAATATCATCCGGGGATATCCCGCGCATTGAAACCGCAGAAGCCGCAAAAGCAATGTGCGCGCGCCTCCTGGAAACGACTGCTGAGCTTGTCGGCCTGCTCGACAAGGAAACGGCGATGCTGAAACAGGGCAAGCCGCGCGAAATCGGCTCGCTTCATGTGCGCAAGTCTGCCCTGAACGCGATGCTGACCCGCGACATGGCGGTTTTCCGCCGCGATGCGGATTTCATAATCATGGCGGCTCCTGAAGAAATCAGCGCCATCAAGGACCAGCATAACCAGTTGCAGAAATCCATAAACTCCAACCAGGATGCTCTGGTTGCCATGAAGGCAGTGTCGGAATCTCTCCTCCACACCATTGCGTCAAAAGCCAGCGCCCGCACTTCGGGACCTGAAACCTATGGACAGAATGCTGATGTATCAACTTCGGCGCCCGCGCGCCCGGCTGCAATTTCGGTGAATACAATCTTGTAATAATAGAGACAAATTACCGCAGCTTGTTTACCCAACTTCGGCTTCGGTTTCCAGATGGCTGCACAAAACCCAGAGAAACCGCCACGCTCATAATTGGGTAACCTTATCCATCGTGTATCTTGCCCATTAACCCTGCCTTTCCGTTTGTCCTACATAACGGAGCCCAGCTGGCGGTGGTAATTTCGTCGGCCAAGCATCGGATCGCATTGAGCGGGGTAAAATACCCTCATAACGGGTGTCTACACCGTGTGAGGGTTAACGCCTCATTAGGCTTAATTCGTGATGATGCCAGTCATGTTCCAGGAGGGACATGTGTTTTAGTAGTCCAGAAAAGGAAGTACAGCTATGGCTGACATTACACTCTCCTCAGCAGTCCGCAACAACCTCTTGTCGTTGCAGAACACTGCCAGCCTGTTGGAAAAGACGCAGGATCGTCTTTCTACAGGTCTGAAGGTGAACAGCGCCCTTGACGATCCGACGGCGTTTTTTACCGCTTCTTCGCTGAACAGCCGTGCGGGCGATCTTAATCGTCTGCTCGACTCGGTCGGCAACGCCGTGCAAACGGTGAAAGCCGCTGATGAAGGCATCTCCGCCCTTACGAAATTGGTGGAAAGTGCCCAGGCGACGGCGCGTCAGGCTCTCCAGAACCCGGCGGCAACAACCACGGCAGCAGCAGCAGCTACGGTTACCGGTGGCGTGACTTTCACCGCTGATGACACAGCAGCTGTTCTGTCCGGCACGGGCGGTGGCTTCGTGGCAGATACTGCTGCGACAGTAACCGGCACAGTTTCCGGCGGTATCGTCGCTGACGTAAACCCGACGGGCACTGGCGCGTCACTTGGTAGCGACCCGACGCTTGTTGCTCAGGGTTTCGGTACTGGTGGTACTGACACCATTACTTTCAACTATGATGGTGGCACTTTCACAGTCAACCTGGAAGCTGCTGGCGCTGGTAACGCTGCTGCAGGCGCCAACGACGCCACGACGGTCTCGATCAACATCGATGACCTTAACGGCGCAGGTAACGGTGTTACACAAGCAACCGTTTCCGATCTTGCTGCTGCTATCAACGCTGGTTTCGGTGGTGAAATTGATGCGAGCTTCGCGGCAAACGCGCTGACTATTGCTGGTGACAGCGGCAGCAACGCGGTCAATCTCACGATTCAGGTTGATGACGGTGCTGGCGGTGGCGGTGCGGCTGATCAGCTTCTGTCAGATGCACTTGGTTTCACCACTGCGCAATCTGGTTCAGCCAACGGTCTCACAACCATCACTGCTGAAAATGCATTGATCAATGCTGCGGCCACGGCGGGCGAGTCGTTGACCTTCACGATCAACGGCCAGTCTGACAGCATCGTGTTCGGTAACGGCGGTGGTGCTGAGGTAAACTCACTGGCATCCCTGTCTTCCCGGATCACGGCGCTCAATGGTACGAGCAACACCGGTGGGGCGTTCTCACTGGCAGGTAACCAGATCGTGGTAACGGCAGGTGCCGGCACCGATGGTGACCTGGTCATCACTGGTGGCGCAAATGCGCTGGCGGCTGGCGGGTTCAGCAGCGGACAAGTGTCTGAAGCATCCAATGCCGCCATTACCGCGGCTGCGGGACAGCAATTGACCTTCACGGTCAACGGCAATTCCGACGTTATCTCCTTCGGTGCCAGCGATGCCTCAAACGAGGTATCAAACCGTGCCGAACTGGTATCGGCGTTGGCAGCCATTTCCGGCGCCAACGGCAACTCCGGTGCGACATTCGCACTCACCGGCGGCAACAACATCACCGCAACGGCTTCAGCTGTTGGCGATGGTGATGTCAGTGTTGCTGGTGGTGCTGCCGCCCTGACATTGGCTGGTCTTACCGGCGGTCAATCAGCGTCTGCAACCAACGCTGCTCTTACAGCTCTGACGCAGAATGACTTCACGGTCAACTTCGGTGGTGCGGGTGCAGAGACGATTGACTTCAGTGCAATCGCATCGGTCGGCCAGCTGGATACGGCTCTTGGCAATCTCGTCAATGGCACGGGTACCCGGACAGCAACCGGCGCCATCTCGTTCACCGGCGCCAACACCAGCGACAACATTGTTGTCGGTGGCACGGTAACGGGAACTGGCTTGACGGCGGTAACCACGTCGGCAACGGCTGCTTCAACCACCAACAACGCCGAACGGGCGACCCTGGAAGCGGAATTCAACAACCTCCGCACCCAGATCGACCAGTTGGCGGGTGATGCCAGCTTTAACGGCAACAACCTCCTCAATGGCGATAGCCTTACCGTTATCTTCAACGAGGATGGTTCGAGCTCGCTGAGTGTTACCGGTGTGACGTTCGACTCGGCTGGTCTTGGCGTAACTGCCGCGGCCACGGATTCGTTCCAGAGCAACACAACGGTGAACGCAACCCTGGCAGAGCTTGATACGGCGATCAGCTCGCTCCGTCAGCAGGCTTCGACCTTTGGTTCGAACCTGTCGGTTGTTGAAATCCGTCAGGACTTCACCAAGAACCTGATCAACACGCTTGAAACGGGTGCTGCCAACCTGACACTGGCAGACTCAAACGAGGAAGGCGCCAACACGCTGGCCCTTCAGACACGTCAGCAGCTTTCGTCTGTTGCGCTGTCACTCGCTTCTCAGGCCGATCAGCAGGTCCTGCGTCTCTTCTAAGAGAACGCAACACACTACGCTTAAGAGGCGGCGGGAATACTCCTCGCCGCCTTTTTTATTTTCGCTAACTGCACCTGAAAACCCTCCACAATTCCACCACTAAAATTGCCATTTATCCGGACTGACTTAACCCCGCATTAATATTAACAAAACACAATCACCCAGGCTGAACTGCCCCACTCGGCCAAGTTCCAAGGATAAAGGATCGCACATACATGGTGTTGAAAGTGGAGCTGAAACCCTTTGGGAAAATCATCGTCGGAGAGTCGATTATTACCAATGATGGACAGCGTGCACGGTTTATCATTGAGGGCGATGCTCCAGTCCTGCGTGATAAAGATATTCTACGGGCAGAGGATGCCGATACGCCGTGCAAAAAAATCTATTTGCTCATTCAGATGATGTACCTCGCCGTCGACCCCAGGAAGCATCATGATCTCTATTTCCAGATGATCAAGGATGTTCAAACTGCGGCTCCCAGTATGGCGCCACTAATTGAAACAATAAACAATCTCTTACTAACCGGGGCCAGCTACAAAGCCCTTAAATCAGCCAATAAACTGATCGCCTATGAAAAGGAATTGATGGAAAATGCAACACGCTCATGATGCCTATAGCACAACTGCAAACGTTACGATGCCCCCGAGGCAGCTCGAAGCATCTCTGCTACTCAAGGCGGCGACACAGCTTCAGGATGTCCATGACAGCTGGACCGATGATATCGAAGTATTGGACAATGTGTTGCAATATAACCGCCGCCTGTGGACCGTGTTTGTCGGCGCCATGACGGAAAAAGACAATCCCCTCCCCCTGGAGATCAGGAACAATATCGCTTCTCTTGGTGTTTTCATATTCGGGCATTCCATGGAGCTAATGGAGGATCCGGCACCTGAGAAGCTGCTCCCGCTGATTAATATCAACAAGGAAATCGCAGCTGGGCTACAAGGCTCCGAGTAAACCGCTCTCCAGCGCAACATAGATCATATAAAATCTACAAAACGCTGCCTTGCCTCAACGGGCCGGCAGCGTTTTTTTTGCGCGGTAAGCGCGCGAGATGAGGTAAATGATTTGCTGTTCAGCTTGGGGAGAAAACTAGATAAAGTTCAGGATCGACAGCCTGGACAGGCTTGCTGACACTTGCAGGCTGGCTTCAACGCGCGAGCTCAGCGCGAGGAGTTCCGCGCTCACCTGAAAAAGATCAACATTTTCAGCTTCGTCCACGATACCGCGCACAAAACCATTGCTGGTCGTGTGCCGCTCATTGCTGCGGCCTGCTACTGTCTGAGCGACCGTCAGCTCGGTGATAATATCATCGACACCCTGCACGCCACCGGCAAAGGACATCGCGTTACTCGTTCTCAACTGGATCTCGTGATAGCGATCCGAAGCATTCACATCACTGGCACTGAATGTTTCAACACTGACAGCCGCAAAGGATTTAATCACTTGCTTGAGCGCGGATTCATTGGCGCGTGCGCCATATGCGACCGTTATTGAATCATCCACCCTGGCCAAGGCGCTCTGGCGCGCATCTGTGGCGGAATCCTCACCCTGATACCAGAATATCGTATCGCTGGTCGTGGCATCTTGCAGTGCTGTCGCGGTATTGAAGGGCGGCCCATTAACGCGCTGCGGCGGATTGGAGGCATCGAAATCAAAAAAATCATTAGAGGCGGCAAACAACGAGGCTGCACTTAACGAGCGCTGGGCCTCGGTTTCTATTTCCGTCGTGATTGCAGACTGAAAATTGGACGCCGTAGCATTCTCGTCGGCGCCAATCAGGAATTCACCGGGATTCAGCGGCCCTGAAGACCGCGCCGTCAGTGTGAGATTATGCGTGGTACTGTCCGGTAAATCGAACGTCACCTGTATGGTTTCTCCATCATTCGGCAGCGTCGAGGTAAATGTCACATCCAGATTGGAGGGAGAGCCAGAAGGGCCCGTGGTCGTCGTACCGGTCAATGATGACGTAACGCCATTCAACTTGAAGCCAAAGGGTGAGGTGGCAGAATCTTCTGTAATACTGGCTGTCGCTGAGGGATTGGCTATCGCACCGGTTGTGAGACCGGCCAGAGCCGCAGCACCGGCATCAATGTCGGTAATCGTAATCGTATCGGTCAAGCTGGTCGTCGTAAGCTGAAGCTGATTTCCGCCCACGATAGAGGCAACATCAGCCCCAAATGCCGTGTCGATTGCCGCCTCCAACGCGGTGAGCGAATCAAGACCACCATCTGAGATATCAAAATTTTGCGCATTACCGCCAATATCGATGGTTACCTGAGCTGTAGCAACGCCGCCAATATCAGCCGGGGTACCAACGACGCTGCCGAGCATTGTCGCTTCAGGCCCGTCAAGAACAAGACGCCCACGATTATCTGCTCCCAGGTCTGCCTGGCGCCGCTCGGAGACAACCTGCTTGAAACCTACCTTGTTGCCACTCCCGTTCAGAATGTCATTTGCCGGCAATACCGGATTCTGTTCTGTTTCGCGGCCACCGAACAAATGTCGACCGTCTACATCCATATTCAGCATGGCCGCTACTTCATTAAATCGCGCGCCGACTTCAGTCTGGAAAACCGTCTGACCTGTCGAGCCAAGCTCGAACCCGAATGTGAGAGCATCTGATTTCGTTGAGACAGCCATTCCACGGATGTGTTCCAGCGACTGCGTCATCACGTTCAGGCGGATATCCAAATGGTCGATTGTTTTTTGAAAACCTTCGATCTGTGAGAGTTCAGAGCGCATCGAGAGTATCTGCGATCTCTGCAAGCCCAGGCCACCATAGGTTTTGACTTTCTTACCGGTCGCCAGCTGCTGCTGAAGATCGGAAATCAGATCGCGCGAACTAGCAATCGAGCGGTTGAGACCAAGAGTGGGAGATATTGTGTTCACTGACTACTCCTACGGATCTCTAAAATGCACGGAACAATACATCAAACAATTCATCCGCCATCTGAATGATGCGGGCATTGGCAGCAAATGAATTCTGCAACCTTATGAGCTGTGACAGCTCATGGTTTATGTCCACGCCGATGTCCGACTGGAAGCGCTCTTGCAATGCCGTAACAACGACATCCTGAGCGGTCATTTCACGTGCAGCCTGATCGGCTCGGCCTGTCTGGTAACTGATAATACGTTGGGTGAAATCCACAACGGTCCCGCTATAGGGACGGGTCGTGGTGCCGACTCCCGATGCAGGAGAAAAATCAAATGACTGGTTGGTCAACCGATCCAGAATCTCAAGTGGCCGGGCTGTATCACCAAGAGGTGTTTGCGGTGATGAGGCACCTCGAACCAAAAGCTCGTTGTCCTGAACCACGAGGGAATTAACGGAAATGCGAGATGCAAAGCCCAGTTTCTGCCCACCCGAATCGAGGCTGGCCGAATAGGCTGTGGAAGCATTCCCATCGACAAAGAGTGGTAACTGATTGCCATCGTCCTGTGTGGCCGTCGATGTAACCTTAGCCGACATAGCCGTCACGTCCGACGTTGCGGCGCCACCATCATCAACGATGCGCAGTGTCGTACCCGAAGGGTTTGAAGCCACTAAAGCAAGGCCCAGCCCACTAAATGCAGTGTTTAGGGCCGTAGCTGCCGCACCAACACCGCCGGTGAAACTCACACCAACCACATTATCGTTCGCGTCCGGGGTCACATCGTTCGAAAGCGGCAATTCGCTGGCATCCTCAACGCGGATAATCGTGAGCGTACCGGGTGTACCGTTTTGCGTATAATTGACGGTAATTGTGTTTCCGGACAGCAAACCGGATGTTTCAATATCTAAACCGTCTGGAGGGCCCGCGGGAGCTGCTGTACTGGCAACTGTCTTTGAGGACAGTGATGTGGCGAGTGAATGGGCCAGTTCATCCAGCTGAGCCTGCAACTCGACCAATGTCACATCCCGCATTTCGATCAGACCGCCAATCCTGCCGGAATCGAGAATGCCGTTTCTGATCAGATCTATACTGTACCCATTGGTAGATGTTAATGACACGGTGCCGACGCCACGATCTGCCGCCACATCGCTGTAAAGAGCCTGAGGAGTTATGTTGCCGTGATGGTCGAAACTTAACTGCACGGCTTGCCCTTGGAGCAAGGCGTTCCCACTGCGGGTAAAGATCGAAGCAGTTCCATCGGCCTCTTCTGAAACACGTATGTCGAGATGCCTGGAAATCTGGTCGATGAATTTGTCCCGCTCATCCAGCAAATCCGCCGGGGGAACTTGTCCTGAACCCTGAGTAGCAAGAGTCTGATTAATCGTTTCAAGCTGTCTCAGTGCCACATTGACCTCGTCAACTGCGACCGCCAGCGAATCCTCCGCCTGCTGTCGCATTGCCTGAACATCCAGGGAAAGCTGACGAAGCTGCTGAGCCATGACTTGTGCGTCACTGACGACCGATGCACGTACAGAAAAGTTATCTGGTGATGTTGTCAGTTCCTGAAGCGACTGAACGAGCTGGTTGAGCATCGTATCAAGCCCGGTGGGACCACCAGGTTCACCGAGCATTTGATCGACTTGAGTGAGGAAATTCGCGCGGACCTCGACGTCGCCAAGAGCTGCCGATTCAGTGCGGAGTTGGGACTGAATAAATTGATCAACATTGCGGCGCAAATCAAGCCCGCGCACACCAAGGCTGATGTTGCCGGAAATAATGTTTTCCTGGGCAAGCGTCTTGGAAGAGTAGCCGGCGGTATCAGCATTGGCGATATTGCGCGCGACAACATCAAGACTCGACTGGGTAATCCCGAGTCCTGATGTTGCAATATTGAGAACGCTTGAAAGTCCCATTGTACCGATCTTTCAGGTGGAGTTGGGTCAGGGATTCAGCTTATTCCGCAACCCTGCCCTCTCTTCGTTCGAACTATCTGACCATGTTCAATGCTTCCTGAACCATCTCGTCAGCCGTGGAGATGATCCTTGTGTTCGCCGCATAGGCCTGCTGCGTAACGATCAGTTTGGTGAACTCATCCGCAATGTCCGTATTCGACCCTTCAAGGGCTGAACCAACGACACTGCCGAGTGATCCGATGATCGGTGCGCCCGAAGCCGGTGTTGCCCGGAAGGCGCCTCCATCGGTTTTCGCCAGGCCACCATCGCCATTGAAGCT
The DNA here is from genome assembly GCA_021775555.1 of Hyphomicrobiales bacterium. Classification (GTDB taxonomy): domain Bacteria; phylum Pseudomonadota; class Alphaproteobacteria; order Rhizobiales; family Methyloligellaceae; genus UBA2767. The sequence continues at coordinate 25,924 of JAJFHP010000049.1, forward strand.
CGCCAGGCTTATTTCTGCGAGATCAACTGCTCGGCCATTGGTGTAGCTGGCAACGACACGGCCATCTTCCGATACGGAAATACCGACCAGCTCACCCGCAGCGAAGCCATCCTGGTTGATATCCGTAACTTTCGCGACACCGTTGGGGTCGGCAAACTGGGTAATGCCGTTTGCTCCGTGATCGAGCGTTATATCGCCAAGATTAATACCATTAACTGTGAGACCTGTTATGGTCGAACTCGTGACTGCCGGACTCAGTTGCCCGTTAGCGGCAAAGGTGTAGTCCACACCGATATTCTGCCAGGCTGCAGTCGTGCCTGTCGCGACACTGTCCGTCAGATAAAACAGGTTCCATGTGTCTGTTGTGGCGCTGCCCGGTGAGAAAGTGTTGGCAGTTAATCCGAGCCCGGTAAGCGCATCAGCATCACCGCTGATAGTAAACGGCGTTGCGTAGTCATCGCCCGTGAGCGTCAGCGATGTACCGTCATCCGAGGCGGTGAGAGCGGAGCTAAGCGTAGCGGTACCATTAATGGCATTAGTGAGAGCCGTAAGCGTGTTTACCTCGCCAACACCGGTACCAATGGTGAAATTATAGGCCGTACCTCCCACAGTAATTGTGACGCCATCAGAGGTGTTGGTACCATCATTATATGTACCGCCCATACCAGCTGCCAGGTCAGCGGCATTGCCGACAGCACCACCAGCATGGACAGGGCGGGTTACCGGTCCATCGGTTTTGGCCCAGCGATACTGGACATTCACAGACGCACCAGCCTGATCGAATGTGGTGATCGCACCACCGGCAATCGACTGATCAACAAAAATAGTGGCCTGATTGGCCTGAATATAGCCCGCACCGCCTACCGTTGGATCGACAGCAAAAGACGCCGGGTTAAGCAACTCACTTCCGGGGATTGTTTGATTTGCATTTGCGGTCAGCGGATAGTCGGCAAGGTTCGCGCGATAGTCGATTTCCGTAGTAGCGGTTGCTGGAAGAAAGTCATTGGAGACCCGGATAGTGGTCGGAGATGAACCGGACGGGTTGCCGGTGGCGGGATCGATGGGCAGGCCTTTCAGGAAATAACCGGCCGCATTGACCAGAAAACCGTTCTGGTCGAATTCGAAATCCCCACGGCGCGTGTACAAATCTTCGCTGCCAAACACGGGAAGTCCGTCAATTGTATCTGTCTGATCGGCGATTATGAAATACCCGTCGCCATTGACGGCAATGTGAGTGGAAACTTCGGAATTGGCAATATCGCCCTGGATCGTGTTGGTCGGACGCGAAAACGCGTTCACAACACCAAGAGCCTGTTGCCGTGAGGGACTGTCCGGTACGAAATCGGCGAATGAGGCGTCGCTTCGTTTGTAGCCGGTCGTTTGAGAGTTTGCGATATTGTCTGAAATGCGCTCCAGAGCGAATGACTGTGCCCGCAGGCCCGTGACCGCCGTGGTCAATGCGCCAAAAATACCCATTTTACTTCTCCGTTACTTAATCGACGCGGCCAACACTTTCCGGCCAAACGCTACATGAACTCGTCTCTTATGTAGCAAGGACGAGGCCAGATTTTTTATTAAATTAATTCAATTACTTATGATGTTTCCGGCTTAAATTACCAGGATTGAAACCGGCAATAATTGCCGTGTGAGGCAAAGCTTGCCGAGAGATGGAACCAGCCGCTCCCGCCTTGGGGACCGCGTAATTTTCATGGTGAACAGAACATGAATGGCACCTTCAAGGTGGGTTCAGGCACCTCCCCCTACTTTCTTGCGACATCACCAAACACCTGGAAAGGCAAAAGAGATGATCGCGACAGGGAGCAAGGAAATGAAGGAGGATTTCTACAAGGGTTTGGCGCTGACGGCAGCATTGTATGGTCTTTTGCTGCTCACAAGCGTCCTGACGGCGCTCCTTTAAGAAATTTCTCAAGGGAAAAAGCCAAAAATTGACCCTTGAAAGAAGAACTGGAGCACTTACATCTTAACCTAGGTTAACGCTTTGTTACCTGCCAAGGGAGGGTCCTATGGTCCAGGATTATAACCGCGGGATAATGGCGCTGGCGCTGATGTTTAGCGTCGTGGTCAGCATCACCATTCTTTCGAGCTTGATCTCATAGATTTCCGTTGCACGACTGTTTATTTTCAAACTTGCAACGAAGTTGAGTGGCGGATATGACCGCCAGTGGCCAGTATCAAAAAAAAGCGGGGCTCTAATTGAAGGCCTCTGATTTGACGAGCGTTACCGCTGAAGCGTTACGCAATGTGGGCGCTTTCGTCCATGATGTGGTGCGCCCCACCGTTCGTCTTGGCGTGACCGGATTGTCTCGCGCCGGCAAGACCGTGTTCATCACCGCCCTCATCCACAATCTTCTGGTCGGCGGACGCCTACCCTTCTTTGACCCGCAAGCCCAGGGGCGTCTGCGCCGCGCCTATCTTGAACCACAGCCCGATGATGATGTGCCGCGCTTTGACTATGAGCGCCATCTGGCCGATTTGCTGGGAGACCCGCCCTGTTGGCCGCAAAGCACGCGGCGACTGAGCCAGCTTCGCCTCACGCTTGAATTTGAACCCCAAGGGTTTCTTGACCGCACCCTTGGCCGCGACAAGCTGCATGTGGACATTGTCGATTATCCCGGCGAATGGCTGCTTGATTTGCCACTTCTGAACCAGTCTTTTACAGAGTGGTCCGAACAGGAATTCACAATGAGCCGGGATGCGAACCGCAAGGGCATGGCGGTTGAGTGGCACAAGCTACTGGCAGAACTTGATCCCTTGAGCGAAGCTGATGAGGAAGATGCAAAACGCGCCAGCACCGCTTTCACCACTTATTTGCGCAAATGCCGTGAGAAAGGCGATACGGCTGTCGTCCCTCCAGGGCGTTTCTTAATGCCCGGAGAACTTGAAGGTTCACCTGCCCTCACTTTCTCTCCCCTGGATCTGCCGGGAAATGGAAATCCACCTCGCGGGTCTCTTTGGGCCATGATGGAGCGCCGTTACGAGGCCTATAAAACCCACGTGGTGAAACCCTTTTTCCGCGACCATTTCGCCCGTCTCGACCGGCAAATCGTGCTTGTAGATGCGCTTAGCGCTCTCAATGGCGGGGCAGACTGCTTGCGCGACCTAGAGCGAGCGTTGACCGACATTTTAAAATGTTTCCGCCCCGGTGCGAACAGTTGGCTCTCCAGCGTCCTGTACCGGCGCATCGACCGTATAGTGTTCGCTGCCACCAAGGCCGATCACCTTCACCACACAAGCCATGATCGGCTGGAGAATATCGTCAAACATCTTGCCCAAAACGCCATCGAACATGCCGATTTTGCCGGTGCCGAAGTTGAGGTAGTCGCTCTTGCGGCCGTGCGGGCCACCCGCGAAGGCACGGCGCAAGTTCAGGGAGAGACACTTCCCTGTATCTTCGGATATCCGCTCACAGGCGAAAAAATTGACGGCAAGACATTTGACGGCACCCAAGAATATGGCATTTTTCCCGGTGACCTTCCGGAAGAAATCGATGCTTTGAAAACTCTCAGCCAAAAGCAAGCCCTTGAAAACCAGATCAAGGTGGTTCGCTTTCGACCGCCCGACCGGCCCCGCAACGACACAAACCGCCCGGCAACGCTGCCGCATATCCGTCTGGATCGTGTCCTCAATCATTTGCTGGGAGACCGGTTGAAATGAACAAAACAGCCAAACACAAGCGTGCACCGCGCGCCTTCGCCCCCGACGATCCAAAGATCGTTGTGCGTGAGAAAGACATAGAGGACACAGAACTGGCGGAACTGGAGAGCCTGGCGCCCCCCGATCACGGTCTTCGTGCGCCGGCCACTGGCGCCATTACCCGCGGCATCAAATGGGGCGGCATTCTGCTGGGGGCGCTGGGCTCTCTCGCAGCCCTTGGCGCGGGTCTTTGGTTCTCAAACCTGGTGAGCAACTTATTTGTTCGTCAGGACTGGATCGGGTGGATTGCTTTGGGCTTGCTCTGCCTGGCGGCATTCGCATTCCTGATGATCGCCCTGCGTGAAGCCTGGGCGCTGATGCGTTTGAGACGTCTTGGCGGTTTGCGGCAGGACGCGGAAAGCGCCGAGCGCCATGACAATAAGGGGCTGGCAAGACGCGTCGCCAGGGACCTGCAACATCTTTATCGCGGTCGTGCGGATCTCGCATGGGGCCGTGCGCGGCTTGGCGATCATGAGCGCGACATTATGAGTGCCCGGGAATCGCTCACCCTTTGCGAACGCGAGCTGATCGCTCCTATCGATACCCAGGCCCGCACCCTCGTCGCGGGCACGGCCAAACGCGTATCCGTAATCACCGCAATCAGCCCGGCAGCCGTGCTGGATATGGCTGTGGTTGCTGCACAGAATCTGCGTATGCTCCGCCGCGTTGCAACGCTGTATGGCGCACGCCCCGGCATGTTCGGTCTTTTCAGGCTGGCGCGCATGGTGCTGGCACATATTGTCCTCACCGGTGGCATTGCACTCGGCGATGATCTCATTCAGCAACTGATCGGTCACAGACTCATGGCAAAACTGTCGGCGCGCCTTGGCGAGGGGCTGTTCAACGGTGCCCTGACAGCCCGTATTGGCCTTGCGGCTATCGACGTATGCAGGCCCCTGCCCTTTATCGAAGTCAAACCACCGCGCCTGCGGACATTGCTGGGAGAAATTGCCCGCCAGGCGGCTCCTAAACCTGGAAACTAGTTCAGCGCCCGGCACCCGTCTGCCTTGGCACTGCTTGTGCTGCCATCAGTCATTTTTAGAGTCACGGTGACCTCCTTTGAGCAGGCCATGGCGCCGAACCTTGCCCGAAAACCGCCAATCACCTGGTTGGAAACCCGGGATTTCGGTGTTGCGGAGGGAGCATCATAAACATAGGTCACTGAATCGATACGGCTGAGCATCTTCTGCGGTGCATCAAGCCAAACCTCGAAGCGGTATAAAATATTCCCTTTCGCATCGACGCCTCCGAGAAATTCCCAGGCTTGTGACTTCACCCACTCCGTGATTTCCGATTTCGAGAGTGAACCCAAGCCCTGCCTTCCAGCAACTTCTGGCGCGGACGGTGACGGCAGACGCATTATCTCCCGTTTCTTTTGTGGCTCCTTTGGAACCTGTACACGGGGCGTCGTCCATTCAGGCCCTTGTGCAGGCGCGGGTGGACGCACGATGACCGGTTTTCGGACGGGGATTTTTGGTGATGGAACATCAGGGACAGCTGCCACAACCGGCGGGCGTTGCGGCTGAGCGGCTGGAGAGGGTATTTGCATAGTCCGCGGTTGATCTTTGGCGAGAGGGTCGACCGTATCGCGCAGCGCAGGTACATGTCTGGATATAGAGGTCATGCCGCCACGTTTGCTTGCCGGGGGCGCAGGTAGCAGCATAAGAAGGGCTGCCAGCGCGATCAGGCAAAGCGCCAGGACCTTGAACGCAACTGGAAATCCGCGCCAAGGCGCCTTTCCGGCCTGCTTCCTACTCGTCACTAATGACCCCTATACCCGTGAATTTGCGGCCCGGCCCACGCCAAAACGGCACCCATAACACCGCACCGCACCTGATCCCGTCAATATACAGGACCTAGGCTTTGTTAATTTGTGTGTGCCGCTGATACCCGCCCTACCAGAAAAGTCCCGGCTGGGCGAGAAATTCCATTTCCTCGGGAGTCGAGTTCCGCCCCAGCATATTGTTCCTGTGCGGGAAACGTCCAAAACGGTCGATGATCTGCTTGTGCTTGATGGCAAAATCGAGCTGATCGGCATCTCCAAGCGCTGTAAAGAGTTCAACAGACCGCACCTGATCTTCGCTTGCTTCGCTATGCTGGTAAGGCATGTAAAGAACCCCACGCTCGATCCGGTCGAGTTTCATATCATCCCCCGCGGCGATTGCATCCTTAGCAATATCCAGCGCACTGGCATCGTTCGTGAAGGTGCGCGGATTATCGCGGAACATGTTGCGTGGAAACTGGTCCAGTACAATGATTGCCGCCAGTTGGGCCCGTGGAGTTGCCAACCATGCCCCGGGAACCTCATGGGATAGACGGTCATAAACAGAGGCAAAACGCGTTCCTATTTCTATATCAACCTTGTCGTCACGCTTCCACCACTGTTCAGGTTTAAGCGTGCCAAACCAGAAATCCAGCACGTCTTTTGCATCATCTGGTACTAACTCCTGTGCTGCGGAGGTCATAGGTTGTATCTCCCTCATTTCTCATATTTTGGCCAGATCACTCTGGCAATTTCATGTTTATGCGCATCCAAGGTTACCAAGACACCACTCAAGGCTTGACCAGGAGCCGACAAATCGCAGACTAGTGGCCAGATGCAAGAGGCCAATGGAGTGTTCGATGGCGATCAGGCCGTCATTTATTTTGATGTTTATCTGTGCGGGACTGGCTGCATGTAGTGGCCGTCTTGGCTCCCAGAAACAAGCCGAAGCACGCCCACCCTCGACAGCGCCTCAACGCGCCGTGCAAGTGGCGTGGACAGCGGCAAGCGCACGCTATTGCGCCTTCGGGTTGAACCCGCAAAAGCTCAAGGGCGACTATCTGGCCTGGGAACGCTCACAAGGCGCGTCCGAAGCGACGGCCCAGAATCTGGGCACCACCTATGACAAGGCTTTCCTCACCTTTTTTAACAAGGTGAAGGAAACTCCCGGCTATTGCTCGAAGGCCAAGATCGAGGAAATTCGCCCGGAAATAAACCGTCACCTGGCGGGCAATTATGAGCCAAGCCCCCGCGTGGTGAGTGAAAATGACAATTCGAGGTGAGTGAAACCCCTATTTGCGCAGAAGCTCTCGTCCATAGCGCAGAGCAACAAACACGGTCACAAGCGCGAATGCACCCGCACTGATCCACAACAACAGGCTCCATAGCTCAATCCAGCCCTCAAGCGTCATGATGTACACCTCGATCGCTTATTGAGCCCACGACAAAGCCGAACAGAGACAGGCCAATAGCCGCAAACCCGATAATAGGACTCGGCACGTCATCAAGCCCTAAAGCTGTCTTGAGCGGCGCCAGTGCAATAACTGCGGAAAAACCCAGGATGAGTGCCCACAACGCCCCGCGCCGTGTGGCCCCCTTCCAGTAGAGCCCGCCCACCAGGAGCACGATCCCGGAGCAGAAATATATCGAGCCGGAGACGGCGAGATAATCCCAGACATCTTCTCGTCCCTCATAAATGAGACCCCAATAGAGCTCATAGAGCGCGATTGCCACAATGAGCACGCGCGTGCCCCACTTCTGCGCGGCTTCATTCTCGATGGTGCCGAATAACGGTCCCAACACATCGCGAGACAGAATGGACGCCCAGCAGAACAGATAGCTGTCCTGCGTCGACATGAAAGACGCGAACATGGCCACCACCAGGAACGCCAGCAGCCAGCCAGGCATGGCATGGCCCAGCATCAATGGCGTCGCTACCAGGTCTGCGTCGCTGCCATGAGCGGTAAGGAGTTCACCCGGCCCTAGCGATGGTGCGGTGAAATAGCAGAAAGCCAGAACCCCGAGAAACGCCGGAATAACCATGCGCGCCAGGAAAATGACGCTGGCAATGAGATAGGCCCGTTGAACAGTCTCTTCTTTCTCAATGCACAATGCCCGCGTGAGTGCGGTTGGCCAGATGGCCGCGGATACCACACCAGCCACCAGGATCATCCACAACACATAACTCAGACCAAAACTCTCATTGGCGAACGGATCAAAACCACCCACGCCCTTATGTTCCTTCACAAGCGATATGGCCTGGTCCAGCGGCACGAGCCCGGTGAGGAACACCACCGCGAACAACAGGCCAGCTGACAGCAGGACGAACTGGAAAATATCGGTGATGATGACCGACCGCATACCCCCGTAGCAGGTGTAGAGAACCGCACCTGCAATGAGCGTTACCATCAGCACATTGACATTGATGTCCGCACCCTTGACCGACAGCATGGACGCCAGGAACACCGACGCCACTTTGAGGAAAAGTCCCATATTCAGGATACCGCCGAGCGCCATGACTATGGCGCCGAAAATGCGGATGTCGCGCCCGAAGCGCTGTTCGTAAAATTCCGGCAAAGTGAGTACGCCGGTGCGGCGAATGGGTTTGACGACAAACCCGATCGCACCCACGAATGCACATCCGATGAGCGCGGCCAGACCGATATGAAAGGCGGCGAACCCTTCATTGAAGCCTTTTTGTGCATTGTAGGCGATAGTGATAAGGCCGATTTCGGTGGCGCCCAATGTGGCGATGGCCGCGCCCAGGCCCAAATCCCGGCCAGATACGAAAAATTCAGTAAGCCCGCCTGAGCGTTGCGCCTTGCCGCGATGGGCCAGCAGGATCGCGATCACGTAGAGACACGAAAAAAGCGCCAGAAACAGAAGCGTCGACTCGGCCAACTGCGTTCCTCCCCAAACCAGTGTGTCCGCTCAAACCGTCAAAGGGAAGACGAAACCTGCACCGACACGATCTCTCACCGGCTGGTCGAGAACGTCGCGTCTCCGTCTGCATCCGATGGCGGAGGTGGCTTCGGTGTTGCAGCGCGTTTCTTCGTGACTGGTTTTTTCGGCTTGGCTGCCTTGACCGGCTTCTTCGGCTCTTCAAGAACGGTCGAATCAACAGGCGTGCCGGTATCATGAGCTGTCGGCTCTATCGCTGCCAAACGGCTCTCAATCGTCTCGGCAAGTCCCTGCAGCCGCGTCTCAGGCAGGTTGCCGGCAAGCAATAAAGACAGCCCGACCTGTGTCCAGGTTGCAAGCCCGATGCCGTCCTTTTCATCCAGCTTCATCGCTTCCGGCTTGCCCTTGTGCGTCGTGGCATAGAGCGCCACGGGAACGCCGGAATCCGCCATATAGGCTATCTGGGTGAACGGTTTGGACTCGCGCTGCAGCATCTGGGCGCGATGGAATGTCAGATTCTGGCCACTGAGATCGGGGATGGAAAATCCCACGCCGAGCGTCTTGGAAATCTGGAAACTGGCCAGGTCCATATTGCCTTCACTCTCCAGGCCGAAGGAAAAAGTTTCAGGGCTCAGAAGGGCATGTGTGCGCGCCACGTCGTCAGCAAATGTAGGCGCGGACGGTGGGGCCGGAAGTACCGGTTTCGGTGCCGGTGGCGGCGGTGTCACTGCGACACTCTGGAAAGGTTCTGCCGAGATCTGGTCATACAGGATATAACCGGCAGCAGCACCTCCCAGAAGACAGCCAAAACCAACCCACGCAAACAGAGCGGATCTGCGCAAAATACTCGCAAATGTTCTGCGGCCTGTCGCAGGGTGTGAGGATAACCCGGCTTCCGCTTCAGAAAGAGGAAGCGGTTCCCCGGCGATCATTGCCTCGAAAGCTGTTTCCAGATGGGCATTGGCAGCTCGCAGCGCTTCCACCCGCTCGGCAGCAACCTGGTCTTCTTCAAGAACCCTCTCAATCGCTTTCGACTGGTCCGCCGCCAATTGCCCATCGACATAGGCCACGAGAAGTTCGTCGTTAAGTTCGGTCATCAGCCTGCCTGCTTGTTGATCTGTTTCAATTGCTCCACCTTGGCGCCGTATAACCCTGCACTGTCGATCCAGTCAGCCCGTTCGATAAATGAGGCCAGCGCCCGGCTTACCCGTGCAATCACCGTCTGTAATGGCGTATCAAGAATTCTGGCCGCCTCGTCATAGGAAAAACCTTCGCCATAAACGAGAAGCACCGCGGCACGCTGTTGTGGTGGGATATGTGCAAGTATTTCAGCTATCTCGAGAAAATAGCTTTCACCATCACCCTGTATAGCCGGCTCGAACGCAGATGCTTCGCCCTGCCCCTGTGAGATAGGTGTTTCGTGCGACCTCAGATCACTCAGCCATTCACTATGCAATTCGGTAAACGCCCGAAGATCGAAAGCCGTGCCTTGCTGAAAGGTGTGTCCCTTGTCGAGTATTTTCATGCAAGCGGCGCGCAGCAGGCGATCCGCGCCATCCCGGTTGCCCGCCAGCAATGTTGCGAAACGCCGCAAGCGCGGCATCAGGACAATCAGCTTGGTTCGTGCGGATGCACTCAGTCGTTCGCTCTGCGCCATTTTCCCACCGCCAAGTTTGCGGGCCGACATAGAACCGGCTTGCTGCGGAACCTCTTCTCAGGCGATTCGCCCTCACGAATCAGTAAGATACCACATTTTGAAGTTTCACGGCGGGCTGTTGCGCGATATAGCCTTCAGTCAGCTTGGTGAAACTTGTAGTGCGGCGTGACGGGTTCGGGGGAATAGGCTAAGAGCTTGCCTTGACATATGTGTTGCAGTGTCGAGCTTACAGGTGTGGGGTAATGGCGGAAAAGAGAACCAAAAATAGCGCGAAAAAACCCGCGATAAACCCCACGCATGCACAGATACTGTCCAAGGCCTTCCAGGAACGCCTGAAAACGCTTCAGACTTGGGGCAAAAACTCCCTTGTGGAAGCACGCCGCAAGGCACTCAGCACGGGTGGGAAAATACGCACGAACACTGGCCCTGCCGTCAAAAAGACCGCTACCAGGCTGGGCAATCAGGGTCAGCGAAGCGGCAAGGCTCTCGGGTCATATTACACCAACAGCGTCCTGCCCCGTTTAAAGCATCTGCGTAGCTGGCTTGTCCAACGCCTGCATCCCGGTTCGCTCGTGCGAGACTATCGACGCGGGCTGCGGCTCGTTCACAGGCTGGGTCCGGACCGCACAATCGAGCGGCTCTGTTTTATCCCCACAAGCAAGCATACACCCTTGTCGATTGTACGCGTGCCGCACCAGCTTCGCCGCTCCGGGCATGATTACCGCCCCACTCAGCGCCTGGTGTTTAAATGGGCAATGGACGCACTGCCGGAATCCATCGAAGGGTATGAGTTCGTTGATTATGGTGCAGGACGAGGACGCGTGCTGCTAATGGCTTCACATTATCCGTTTGAGAAAATTACCGGCGCCGAGATTGCCGAGGAACTCCATGATGATTGCCTCCTCAACATCGCCCAGTATCCGCGATCTCTCATGAAATGCCGCGATGTCAATTGCGAACATCTGAGCGCCTTGCGTCTGACCGTCCCTGAACAGGAAACGGTGTTCTATCTCAACAACCCGTTCAACCGCGACATGCTGGAGCGGGTTATTGGCCAGGTCGCGCGATCCTACAGACAGGAGCCGCGCCGTTTTTATGTGATGTGCGTGGATATCACCGAGCGCGAATTGTTCGAGGACACGGGCATTTTCGAGGCGGTTCCGATCCCGTGGCGGCACAAGCTCAAGATCGGTATTTTCAGCCCCTATTCAATTGCCCTCTATCGCACGGTGCACTAGACCAAAAGGCCTAACTTGAAAGGCAACTCAACTCAGATTAGCTATTAATGCAATCCGTGTCTTAGTCCCGGACCACAAGCACCGAACAATGTGCATGACGCACCACCTTGGCGGCCGTGCTCCCAAGCAGATAGTCGGAAAGATCTGGCTGGTGAGAGGCAATTACGATCAGATCGACGCCACCCTTGTTCGCGGCCTCGATGATCTTGTCATAAATCTGCCCCTGGTCCGTCTGAACTTCGTAAGAACCGGCGGCAAGACCATTTTTGGACGCCACCTCATTGAGTGCCTTCTCGGCACTCTCCTTCAAGGTTTCGATATGGTTGGTGGGCAGTTGATTGGCAACCAAGTTGGGAATATCGCCTATCACGTTCAGCAAAATCAGCTGTGCGTCTGTCGCGCCGGCCAGACCCGCCGCTGCTTTGAGACTGGCTTCGCCCGAGTCGGACTGTGCAACGTCAATAGGTACCAGGATTTTGTTGAACATTTAGTGCTCTCCCCGCCGATGAATTTCTAGGCTTTGATGCAGTAAAGCCCGGGAGCCCTCCCTAGGCAAGCACCAGATCGAATGAGAAGCGTGGCACAGCACCACCTGAAACAAGTCTGGCGGTGACCGCAGTACGCGCCATTGCTCCGGGCAGGCTTAAAAAAACTGCATCCTGACCATTCATAGGCTCATCTGGAAAATACAATTGTGTCACGAGTTCTCCGTGTTTCTCGTCATAAACACGGAAATGAATGTGCGGTGTGCGCCGGTATGCTCCACTGCCATAGCTGGCAGGATATATTGTGCGGAAGCGGTAAGCGCCATCTTCACTGGCACGGGCCGCCCCGTAACCCTGAAAATTACCGTCGCGTGAATTGGCCTGGTTCCTGTCCCTGGAATCATAATAGCGGCCATGCGCATCCGCCTGCCAGATTTCAACACGCGACCTGCCCAGGGCAAATCCCCTGACCGATAGAACGCGCCCCGAGATTTCGATGATCTTGCCGGAAGCCTGTCCTGTGATCCCGTTTACACGCGTCAGATCGGCATCGCTGTCTACCGGCTTTGCGGTCGGGTAAAATGGACCAGGCGTCTGATGCGGGGTTGGCGTCAATCCTGCTGGGGCTGCCCGGGCAACAACAAAACCGGCGCCGTAGACAATCAACCCCCTGCGGGTGAGTAAAATATCCTTGCCCCAATGACGCATGAGAATGAGCTACGCTTCAACAGATGGAATTTGAAGCGACAAACTCTCACAAGTGAGTGAGCAACTGGCTCTATTTCACGCCCAGTTTCTTCTGTAGGCTGGAAGAAGAGGTCGTGTACTGGAACACCAGTTTGCTGTCCGGATGAACAATTTGATGCGCACCCCGCGCCATCAGCGCAGCCTCGTGAAAACCCGACAGGATGAGCTTCAGCTTGCCCGGATATGTGTTGATATCGCCGATGGCGAAGATACCACTGATGCTGGTTTCAAATTTTTCCGTGTCCACCGGAATGTGGTTTTCTTCCAGATTAAGCCCCCAGTCGGCGACGGGACCGAGCTTCATGGTAAGCCCGAAAAAGGGAAGCAGAGTGTCGCATTCAAGACGCGTTATCTCACCGTCCTTGGCACGGATACCAGCCGATTCGAGCTGACCATTCTTCCCGTGCAATTCCATCACTTGGCCAATGACAAAGTCCAATTCGCCTGCATCCGCCAATGCCCGCATCTTGTTGACCGAATCTGGCGCGGCACGGAATTCCTCGCGGCGATGCACGAGGATGATCCGCTTTGCGACCGGGTGAAGATTCAGTGCCCAGTCAAGTGCGGAATCACCTCCGCCCGCGATCAGAATGGTTTTATCCGTGAAATCATCGATACGGCGCACGGAATAAAATACCGATGTGCCCTCGAAATCCTCGATGCCGCCGAGTGGCGGGCGTTTTGGCGTGAAAGAACCGCCACCGGCGGCAATGATGACCACCTTCGTTTCAAATTGGGTGCCAATATCAGTGGTGAGATGAAACCCGCCATCGCCGTCTGATTTGAGTTCATCGACTCGTTGCTGAAGATGAAAAACCGGGTCGAAGGGCTTAATTTGCTCCATCAACCCGTCGGTCAGACCCTGGCCCGTAATAATCGGGAAAGCGGGTATATCGTAAATCGGCTTTTCCGGATAAAGCTCGGCGCACTGACCGCCTGGCTTGTCGAGTATATCAATCAGATGCGTCTTGATATCGAGCAGGCCTAGCTCGAACACGGCGAACAGACCGACAGGCCCTGCCCCGATAATCACAGCATCTGTCTTGATCACGTCGCCGGTCATCGCATACCCGGTTGTTTTGTTCAGAACTGTTTCTCAGGCACATTTACAACCAGACCGTCGAGTTCATCACTCACCTTTATCTGGCAGCTCAGGCGGCTGGAGTCGCGCACGTCAAAGGCGAAGTCGAGCATGTCTTCTTCCATTTCCTCGGGCTGCCCGGTGGCCTTGCGCCATGCCTCTTCCACATAGACATGGCATGTGGCGCAAGCGCAAGCACCCCCGCATTCTGCTTCGATACCCGGCACTGAATTTTTGACCGCCGCTTCCATGACGGTCATGCCGGCCTCAGCATCGACCTCATGTTTCGTGCCGTCATGCTCAATATAGGTGATCTTGGGCATAGCCTTGGGAGCGCCTGGAGTTTGTTGCTGCTGTGCGGATGAATGTGGACCTGGAGGCGGTGACCTGACAGCCGCGCCGTCATCCTTGTTCCGCTTTGCGAGCGAAACGAGCCTCGTATAAGGCAAATGTCACGCTTTTGCCAGAGTAATCCGCTCAGGAATTAAGTGCCTGGCCTGACCTCGTCAGATTCTGCTTCAGTGAGCAGGGAATCGATATACCCGTTGGCCTCGTCAATCAGACGCTCCAGCTCCTTGAGCACATCAACAGCGTCACTCTTGCGCGTCTTGCCATTTAGTGCTTCGGCCTCTTCCGCACTCTTGGCAATCTGCCAAGCGCCAATTCCACGTGCCGACCCCTTGATGGTATGTGCGGCATCCACCCAATCCTTGTCTTTCTTTGCCTCTTTCAGGCGCTGAAGATAGATTTCGGACTGGGTATGAAACAGCCCCAGAACCTCGCGTTCAAGCGAACGGTTACCCAGCGTATAGCGTGCCAGATGCACCAGATCGACCGGGCGATCACAGTTCGGACCACTGATATGTTCCTTTTGATCGCCAGCCATGATTTCCACTGCCAAAGCCATGATGATCAATTCCCCCTTGACCCGTTGCGCCGGAACACCTCAACACACCTGAAGCGGGCCGGAATGTGGAGAGACCCCAGTCTCCCCTTGCGACATTCCGCCGGCAGCCTTTTAAAACTACAGGAAGGCAAATAAGAAGCGGTTAAGTGTACGATCCCAAATAGCCCTTCGCATACGCATTATTGAGACATCTAATTGGACATTCAGAATGGCAGACAGTCTTTTTATATGAATGAGTTCAATATCTTACAAAGATCCTATTCATCTTAACTCTAGTAAGGATGTTTTAAAATCGTCCTTTCTTTAGCCTCAAATCCGTACTAGATATGGTGAACAAATTCCAAATATGAATGCGTTCAGGTTTCTTCTGCGGGAGCACTGGATGCCCGTATTTGGGGGAATGCGTATGAGTAACATCTGCGCAAGATGCGGTAAAAACAGGTCTGCCGTTACCAGAGCGCGCGAGGCACCCGGCAGGTGGCGCTCATGACGGATAATGACCCGGGAATGTATGGGTATGGCGCAGGAACAAACAAAAAAACCGGCTGACAGCAAGAAGCCAGAAGAGTCGCGAGAAAGCTCCGCGGTGGCTTCCAAGACCGTCAAGGACACCGACAAAACGGAAAAACGCGCGGAGAAGCTTTCGGAAAAGCTTGCCAGCTCACTGGCCCCCGCGAAAGCGACTACAACTCTTGCAGGCAGCGCGTCTCCCTCAAGTTCATCACCCGAGCGCAAGTCGACCAGCAGCACATCATCGACACCACCAAAACCAGAGACACCATCTGGCCGGCGAATGGCTGCGCCAGCACGCGATGCAATCGCGGCCAATGACGACCTACCTTCTATTGGCGGGCTGATCTACGCCCTGCAGCAGCGCCCGTCACGCACGGCGTTTTATGTCGCCTTTGGCGCGTCTGTTGTCTGGGCCTTCCTGTGCCTCGGCGCAGCACTTTTCCTGTTCAATGACCGCCTGTCTTCCTTGTCGAGCAGCTCTGATATGCTCCGGGATCCTGCCTCATTGACCCTTGGGGCCACGCTGTTCGTTCCCATGGCCCTGTTCTGGTTCCTCGCGCTGCTGATCTGGCGTGCCCAGGAATTGCGCCTCATGGCCTCGGCAATGACCGAGGTCGCCGTGCGCCTGGCCGAACCTGACAAGATGGCCGCACAGTCTGTTGCCTCACTGGGTCAGACCATCCGCCGCCAGGTGGCGGCAATGAATGACGCGATTTCGCGCGCGCTCGGCAGAGCCGGGGAGCTGGAAGCGCTTGTCCATAACGAAGTGGCGGCACTGGAGCGTTCCTACTCCGAGAACGAGTTGCGTATTCGGGGCCTGATCGCGGAGCTGGCAAGCGAGCGGGATGCGCTGGCGAACAACTCCGAGCGCGTCAGCGAAACCCTGCGAGGTGTCGGCGCACAGGTTACCAAGGACATCTCGGATGTTGGTGACCAGGCAACCAAGTCTCTCGCCAGCGCCACATCCACAATTGCAAATACTTTGAGCGCCAGAGGCGGCAAAATAACCGAAGCCGTCAGCGCGGCCGGCACCGCCGTCGACAACAAGTTGGCTGAGCGCGGCGCGCAGATCACACAGCAGCTTGCCGCACAAGGCGATCAAGTCACCAAGAAACTGGACGCAGCGGGAAGCAATGTCTCCGCCTCATTGCAGGAAGTGACCACCAAGGTCACTAATGTCATCGACGTCAAATCCAATCATCTGGTGCATTCCCTGACCACTGTCGGCAATCAGCTGGTGAAGGATATCCCTGGCCTGCTGGACCGGCTTGACGGTGAGCAGAAACGGCTGAGCGGCATAATCTCCGGCGCCAACCAGAATTTCACCGCACTTGAGAACGCACTCGCCAAACGCACGGCACAATTGGATGTCACCCTTAAAGGCCACACTGAAGAGCTCAAGACGACACTTGCCGAGCGCATCAAGGCGCTCGATGTCACGGTGCAGCAGCAGGCCAAATCCATTGAGAGCACCCTGGCCCATCAAGCCAAGTCCATTGAGAGCACCCTGAGCACCAGCACCATGACCATGAGCCAGGTCTTTGCCGAGGGTACGGACACGGTGAAGAAGACAACCGAACACATGGCCAAGCAATCCCACCAAGCGAGCGGCAATCTCTCCGCGCAGGCCGAAACGCTCAAAGGCGTTTCGCACAAGCTGCTGGATCAGGTGTTTGGTCTGACCCAACGCTTCGAAACCCAGGGCCAGGCCATCATGTCGGCCTCACAGGCGCTGGATTCATCCAACGCCCAGATCGACTCCATCCTCGAGCGGCGTCACTCCGAAATCTCGAGCCTGCTTGAGACGGTAAGCACCAAGGCGCAGGCCCTGGACAAGATGATGCGGTCCTACTCCGGTATTATCGAGGGCTCGCTGCTGCAGGTCGAGGAGCGCGCCAAGCAGGTCACAGCATCGCTGGCCCAGGAAACCGCCCAGCAGGGAAATATGACCATTGCGGAAATCGAACGGCTGACGAGCAATGCCCGCCAGCACACCGAACAGGCGGTTGCCGAACTCACCGGCGGATTCCAGTCCATAACCGGCGAAGTCGCCGATCAGCTTGGCACACTGACCTCGCGCTTCGGCGAGACGACCCGCGAACTGCGCCAGACCGCGCACAGCACGGCAGACGAGATCGAGGGAACGCGTCAGGAGTTGCAACGGCGCATGCAGGGCTTGCCCGAAGCCACACGGCACTCTCAGGAAGCGGTGCGCAAGGCGGTCTCCGACCAGCTCAAGGCGCTCGGAACCCTTTCCGCGCTTTCCACTGGAAACAACGCCGGCAATCTCCCCCCGCCGCCCGCGCCAGTGCATACACCCCTGCCTGCAACGCACACATTTCCCGGCCAAAACCTGCCCCCGGCTGGTCCCGGGCAAAACCTGCCCCCGGCTGGACATAATGCGCCACCTGCATACGGCGCCGGTCAGCCCACCGGCGACATGGCGTCGGTTACCGCAAATCTGGCAAACCGTCTTGGCAGCGCCGGCGGATCACAGCCGCAAACCCCGCCGCCGCCTCAGCCAACGACAGGCCTCGGCGTTACCATGCGTAACACACCCGCGACCCCACAGGACGATGGGTGGTCCGTGGGCGATTTGCTGGCGCGTGCTTCGGGTCCCGATCATGGCGGCCAAAGCGCACCTCCTGCTCCACCCCCGGCCTACAACACAGCTGCGGGATCTGGTGGCGATTTGCGCTTGAATGACATTGCCAGCGCCATCGATCAGCACACCGCGAGCGCGGTCTGGCAGCGTTTCCGTGACGGCGAACGCGGCATTTTCTCCCGCCAGCTCTATACCCGCCAAGGGCAGGCCACCTTCGATGAGATTACCGGTCGCTACCAGCGCGACCCGGCCTTCCGCTCAACCGTGGAG
>JAJFHP010000050.1 GCA_021775555.1 Hyphomicrobiales bacterium
AGTGCTCGGTCTCATCGGACCCAATGGTGCGGGCAAAACTACGGCCTTCAACGCGATAACCGGATATATCCGCCCGACAAGTGGGGAAATCTCATATCGTGATAAAACACTCGTGGGTCTTGGCCCGAACGAAATTGCCGAACTGGGCGTCGTGCGGACATTTCAGAAGACCAGCGTGTTCGGCGGCCAGACGGCATTTGAAAATGTGCTGATGGGCCTGCACCGCAGACAATCCCAGAAAGCACTGCATATCATTTTTGGACTACCCAGTGTTGCGGCGGAAGAACGTGAGATGCACGAAACTGCCCGCGAGGTGCTCGATTTCATTGGACTCGGGGGCCGTGCCGATGAACTTGGTAGCGCACTGCCATATGGCGAGCAGCGTCTTCTTGAAGTTGCCGTGGCGCTCGCGGCGCAACCCAGCCTGTTGCTGCTCGATGAGCCGGTGTCCGGGATGAACCCTTCGGAGACGGCAAGTTTCATGAAGATGCTGGGAGAGATCCGCAAGCTCGGCATCACAATCCTTCTGGTCGAACACGACATGAAGATGGTGATGGGTGTCTCTGACCGGGTTGTTGTTCTGAATAACGGAACGATCATCGCTGACGGCTCCCCTGACCAGATACAAAAAAATCCTGATGTCATCCGCGCCTATCTGGGCGAACGCTACAAGAAGAAAAAACCGTCCCGACCCAGGTCCCGAGCAGGCACGAAAGGAAAGAAGCGTGCTTAAGGTTGAAGGACTCACATGCGCTTACGGCAAGGTGACGGCGGTCCGGGGCCTGTCCATGGAAGTGCGCCAGGGCGAGCTGGTGACACTTATCGGCGCCAACGGGGCTGGAAAAACATCGACCCTGAAAGCCATCTCCGGTGTGCTGGCGCCAATCGAGGGACGGATCGAACTTGACGGTGAAGACATTACCGGAGTGCCCGCGCGCACCGTCCTTGAAAAAGGCATTGCCCATTGCCCTGAAGGGCGGCGCATTTTTCCCTATATGAGCGTGCGGGAAAATCTGGAAATGGGCTGCTTCCTGCGCAGTGACGGAGGCGGCATTTCCGAGGACATGGACAAGATATTCGGCCGCTTCCCGATCCTTCATGAGCGCAGAGCCCAGGCAGCTGGAACCCTCTCCGGTGGCGAACAGCAGATGCTGGCTATTGGCCGCGCGCTGATGTCTCGCCCGAGGCTGATCCTGTTCGATGAACCTTCTCTCGGTCTGGCGCCAAACCTGGTGGAGCGTACCTTCGAGATCATCGAGCAAATCCGCGCTGACGGCGTCACGGTTGTGATGGTTGAACAGAATGCGCTCGCAGCACTAGAGTTGTGCGACCACTCCTATGTATTGGAGTCGGGCGAGGTCACGCTTTCAGGATCGGGCAAACAGCTTCTTAATAACAAGAAAGTCCAGAAGGCCTATCTCGGCGGCTAATCCGATCCGCGCCCCAACAGCTTCCCGAAAAATGCCTTGATGCGGTCCCAGAGCACCGAGAAAACCAGCGAGCCTGCATCAAGTGCAGCCGCTGGCGCGGCGTCACTTTCCCGGCCTGACAGACGCGCCTCAAGGTTTTGTGCGAATGCGCCTGCGAGCCTGGACACCAGGTCACGCACGATGGCGCCGCGGCTGAATTGCGCCAGAGGACCAGCCAGGGAATAGGCAATCGAAACCGCCATTTGGGTTGCCGCACCGTCTTCCGCCTCTGCGAGTTGGTATTCGACACGGCCTGATGCGAGCGAGGCGCTACGGGTATCGCGGCCCTTGCCCTCAATTATGCCACGCCATTCATCTTCGAATCGGGCAACATCGGCTTCGCCCGCAAGATCTGCGCTGATGGGACCCAGCTTCACGAGCATGCGCCCATCAATGTGCCCCTCCTGCGGTGGTCCATCAAGCACCACACCGGGCATGCAGGTCGCAACCTTTTCGATGTCCGCCATGTAGCGCCAGACGTCTTCGCGGGGATGGTTCACGGTGATCGTCTGGGTGAGCTTGGTGAACTTTCCTTCCTGGGTCATTTCTCCTGTCTGTACATTTGCGCTTGGTTGGCTGTCTAGCACTGGAGTTACAGCTGGCGCTTTTGCTTTGACGGGCTTTGCGGACCCGGCACTTGCCATGCTCTCTGTCGCAAAACCATCCGGCGCATCTGGTCCGGGCGCCGGTCCCAATGTGCGGGTGGTTGCGTCTGGCTCAGCTTTTTCGTTGTGAGCCCTGGCAACTTTGGCGATGGCGCTCACGATGCCCATATATCCGGTGCAGCGGCATAGATTGCCGCTCATGCCAATACGGATGGACTCCTCGTTCCTGGCCTCGCCACGACGAATAAGATCACGCGCGGCAACCAACATGCCCGGTGTGCAGTAACCGCATTGCAGGGCATGTTCCTCAGAAAACGCCTGGCGCAGCTTGGCCATCAGCGCGTCTTCGTCAAAATTCTCGATGGTTCGCACCTCGGCCCCATCGCAGGTGACAGCGTAGGTGATACATGAGCGTGCGATCTCGTCATCGACGACCACGGTGCAGGCTCCACAAATTCCGTGCTCGCAGCCAATATGCGTGCCGGTGAGCAGCAACTCCTCACGCAGGAAGTCGGCGAGGTTCGTGCGCGGCGTTACTTCTCGCGTCACTTTCGTGCCATTGACTGTGAGAGCTATGCGGGTCATGGGCTCATCGCGTCCTGCATGGCGCGGCTCATGGCGACAGCGCGGACTTGCAGTTCGTAGTCATCCGCCTCCATGCCTGCTTCTCGCAGGGCATCCATTGCCATCGGCATATCAAAACTGTCCGGATCGAGCGGGTCTCCCTGACTGAATAAGTTTTCCGGACTTTCAAACGTTACCGGCTGCTCTGAACCTCCGGCAGCTACCAAGCAAAAGCCGCCAGAACCGGGATTGAAACTTACGGCACCGATGGCGTCGGCGAATTCACCCGTTTTACGGCAAATTTTGTAATAGCCGTGCCTCGCTGTCTTCTCGCTCCGTGGCACGTGAACCGCGATCAGCAGCTCCTCGGGGCTCAGGTCCGTTTCCATCGCCCCTCGCACAAATTTTTTCAAACCGACACGCCTGCTGCCGTGCAGTCCGGTAATTTCCAGTTCTGCTTTCAGCACCAGCAGGGCGCTCAGCCAGTCGGCTGCAGGATCTGCATGTGAGAGGCTTCCCCCGAGCGTTCCCCGGGTGCGCACGGCGCGATATGCAATCCCCGAAGCAACACGACGAAGATAACCATTGGCGTGATCCTCCACACGCGCATCTTCAATTGAGGCATGGGTGACGCAGGCGCCGATTTTGAGGGCATCCCCTTCATCTGATACGGACACGAGTTCGGGAATGCGGGTGATATCGATAAGGAGGTCTGGCTGGACCAGCCTAAGGTTCAGCATTGGCCCAAGTGTTTGCCCTCCGGCCAGGATTTTTGCGTTCGGTGCGGTGGCGAGATGCTCCAGTGCGGCATCAATGGTGCGCGGGCGCTCATATTCGAAGGCTACCGGCTTCATGCCGCGGCGTCCTTCTTTGCGTCAGCCGAGGCGATTGCTTCGACAATGCGGCGGGGGGTGACCGGCGATATGGTAAGTTCAACACCCAGCGGAGCAAGCGCATCATTGATGGCATTGGTGATTGCGGCGGGAGGTGCGATAGCACCGCCCTCGGCGATCCCCTTCACGCCAAACCGCGTATAGGGGGATGGCGTTTCCATATGGAAAAGTCGCATCGACGGCACTTCTGTTGGCCCTGGCAGCAGATAGTCCGACAAGGTTGATGCCAGCGGTTGCGCTTCGGTATCAAACGGCATTTCCTCATACAGCGCCGTACCGATACCTTGCGCAGCGCCACCATATAACTGGCCGTCGACAATCATCGGATTTACCAGTACGCCGCCATCCTCGACGACGACATAGTCGAGAATTTCCACCTCACCGGTCAGGGTATCGACAGCGGTTAGCGCGGCATGAGCCGCGTAACTAAATGTTCCTGAATCGCGTTCAGGTTTGTAACCCGCAATGACCTCAAGACCCGACGGGTTGACGTCAGTTGGTAAATTCTGCGGTTTCCGGTACCAGATATATGCAATCTCCTCGATGGTCAGTTCACCAGTGGGACCGACCGCACAGCCATCTTTCAACTCTACCTCGCCGGGTTTGCATTGCAGCATCTTGGCGGCGATCGCCTTGGCGCGCTCGGCCAGCTGATCGCAGGCTTCGGCCACAGCGCCGCCGGACATGACCATGCAGCGCGAGCCCCATGTGCCGGTGGAATAAGGCGTGTAAGCCGTATCGCCATGCACCAGCTTGATCTTGTCGTGGGCTATCCCGAGGATTTCATGCGCCACTTGCGACATGGTCGTCTCATGGCCCTGACCGTGTGAATGGGCACCGATGCGAATCTCCAATCCCCCATCGGGAGTCAGCCGCATATTGGCCTGTTCGTGACCGGGCACCATGGGGATGCCCCATCCGGCATAAATAGAGGTGCCATGGGCTGCCTGCTCGCAATAGACTGCAAATCCGACACCGATTTTCCGCCCATCGCTCTCTGCCTTCTTCTGGCGTTTGCGGATGGTTTTCAAGTCGATTGCCTTGATGGCTCGACGCAGCGCTTCGGGGTAGTCGCCGGAATCGAAATGCTTGTTGGTGATATTGTCGAACGGCATTTGCTCCGGTTGCACGAGGTTTTTCATCCGCACATCGGTGGGCTCCATACCGAGTTCGCGGGCAACCGCGTCGATCATCAGCTCCATGGCGAAGCACACGCCCGTTCGTGCCACGCCGCGATAAGGCAGGATGGGAGGCTTGTTGGTGGAAGCTGAAAAGGTGTGGCAGCGATAGTGAGGAAAATCATAGACACCGGGCAGGATGCTCGCCACTTGTGCCGCCTCCAGGCAGGCCGAGAAGGGGTAGGCCGAATAGGCCCCGGAATCGACGGTTGCTTCCGCATCCAGCCCTAACAGTTTTCCCTCATTATCGGCATAGGCGGTGACGACATAATGATGCTCGCGGCAATTTGCCGACGCGGTCAGATTTTCGCGCCGGTCCTCCAGCCAGCGCACCGGGTGCCCCAGTTGCATCGCCGCCCAGGCGAGGCAGACCTCTTCGGGAAGCAAGATACCCTTGAAGCCAAAACCGCCGCCAACATCTGGCGCAACAACACGGATCGCACCGTGATCCATATCAAGACACTCCGCCAGGCCAGACCGGACGATATGGGGCATCTGGGTTGAGCTGTGGACCGTCAGTTGTTCAAGGCGGCTGTCCCACTCAGCGACTACACCACGTCCCTCGATCGGGCACATGCACTGTCGCGAGGTATTAAACTCGCGTGTAACCTTCACGGCGGCTGATTTTTCCACCGCCTTCATGTCGTCATCGACAAGGGTCTCCAGAAAGATGTTGTCGCCCCACTCTTCATGTACCAGCGCCGTCTCTGCATCGCGCGCCTTGAGCATGTCGTACACGGCCGGAAGCTCATCAAACTCAACCTCAACCTGGGCCACCATATCCTCTGCCTCTGCCCGCGACGGCGCGATGCACATGGCAATCATCTCGCCCACATGACGGACTTTCTTGTCAGCAAGGACCGGTTGGCTCGAGCGCTTGAAACCGGGGAGGGCCGAAACAGCGGTGATGGGGTGGACGCCCTTCAGATCAGATATGGAAAATACATGTCCCTTTAGAGAGTCAGGGAATTTGATGGCTGTGATCCTGGCATGGGCAACGGGGCTGCGCACAAAGGCGGCTTCCTGCATGCCCGCCGGCCTGATATCACCGACGAATTGACCACGCCCGCGCATATGGCGGTCGTCTTCCTTGCGGATCAGCCGGGCGCCAATACCATCTTTTTTCATGCTCCACCCTCTTGTGCCGCCGCTCGGGTGCAATTGGCGGGAAAGTCCTCAATTGTTACTATTAATAGAACAACAGCAAAAGTATAGAGCTGGGCGCTGCCAAGGGCAATATGGCGCGGCATGACACGAGTCGGCAATTGTTGAGATTTCGGACCTGCTCTAGGATGAGCTGTTCAGTAATTCGATATTCAGCTTCACTCTGTCACCCCGGTAAATGATATCACCGCTGTAGATGACGGTGCCATTTGCATCGGTAACGATACAATGGGCTTCCGCCGTCGGGGCGTTCAGCGGAATTTTGAGCTGTATCGCGGTTTCTATGTCTGCAGCACCAATACACAAGGTTTGATGCGCGCGGCTGATCTGAAGATCCTCCATGTCATTGATAACCGCCAGTGCAACCCGTTCCCTGAATGCTGCGGGATTCTTGTCATGGATGTCCTTGGCCACGTAGACACTGGCAAGCGCGTAAGGTTCCTTACCCTGCATTTGCACGCTTCTGAAAAACTCATAGGCCTCCGCAGGCTTGCCGTCATCAGGATCGATTTGCAGTTCTTGCTGCGTATCAACTTCCAGGAATCTCGGTACATTCGCGCTTATGAGATCAATCAGGGAATCCCAGTCTGTGGCCAGGTGCAGCCACCTGTTGTTGGGTGGCGAACGCATGACGAAGGTGCCTTTGCCCTGATGGGATTTCAGCAGTCCTTCTTCCTGGAGAAGTTCGATTGCCTGACGTACGGTCACGCGCGCAACGCTGAACTCGTTCTCCAACTCCTCAAGCGTGGCAATCTTGTCACCAACAGACCAATGACCCTCCTGAATACGCCGGCGCAGAGTAGATGCAACCTGGACATATCGCGGTGCGCGCATCTTGGCGTAGGTATTCGCGATACCCGTCTGAACAGCATCTACCATGATATTCTCCTGCCACCCGGGGCAAGCTGGCCGACCGGGCGGTTCGCGAAATTGAAAATATACCGGACTGAAGAGCTCCAGCTTACACGTTGGTGTGAGTCTCCATCCACTTCAAGGCAGGAGTGCACTCGCAAACATGTAACATGCACTACTCTACGCCGCACCAGTCGCAAATGCTCAATGCGTAAACCTTGATGGCGGTTATATAGTCATCGATATCCACATACTCATCATTTGCATGCATTACCGCCGTGGGACCGGGGCCGAATATTACGGTTGGTGTGTCACCATTGTTGATAAGGAACCGGGTATCGGCGGCACCTTGACGGCCACTGATCTCGGGATCCTTGCCGGTAACCTCCTTGAAGCACTCTACCAAGGAGGTGACGATCGGATGGTCCACCGGAATATCGGCAGCCTCGGCATCCAAACCGCCAAACTTGTTGCCGAAGGTAATCTCCGGGGGATGGTCCTTCATCCAGGGATCGTCGGCGGCGGCCTTGGCGATGTGATCAAGGAAGCTTTGCTTGACCCCGTTGTGATCCTCGCCCGGCACGGTGGCAATACTGCCTTGCAACATGCAGGTGTCTGGAAATGCGCTTGCGAAACTTCCCGATTGAATTGTGCCGACGAGGCATGGCAGCGTGTCGAGAATATCTGGATAAAGCGGATGCGAGACGGTTTCGAGACGGTGTTTTTCGAGGTCATCGATCGCCAGCTTGATCTTGTAACCAAGGTCAATCGCATTCACGCCTGTGTAGCGCTGCTGAATACCGGCACTCTTGCCGCGGATCAGGATCTGGAACCAGATGCGGCCGATGCAGGCTGGTTGCACGGCGAGCGTGCTGGTCTCGCCCGAGATGGCCGCATCGGCCTTGTAGCCGCGCAGCACCGTGTCCAGCGTTCCATGCCCGGAAATCTCCTCGTCCACGACAAGATTTATGAGTACATCGCCCTTAAGCTTGATGCCGGCATCCGCAATATACTGAACGGCGAGTACCTGGCACGATACCCCGCTCTTCATATCGGACGTGCCGCGGCCATAAATGCGATTGTCGCGAATATTGGCCGCCCAAGGGTCATCAGTCCATGATTCACTCGGTCCTGCCGGAATAACGTCGGTGTGGCCGTTCAAAAGCAGCGAGCGGCCACCGCCTGTGCCTTTACGGGTCGCGACAATGTTTGGGCGCCCCTCGTAGCTTTCAGTAACCACAGAAGCGGAGGGATGTTTTTGAATTTCTTCCGCATCCATGTCCCACATGTCAATCTCGAGACCCATTTTCCCAAGATAGTCATTGAGGTGACTCTGGATTGGCCCTTCATTGCCTGTGACGCTGGGAATGGTCACCAGAGTGCGTAAAAACTCGACGGCGTGTTCACGCTGGCCATCAATCAAATCAAGTAACTTTTGCCGCTGAGACGTATCCATTTTCCGCCCACTCTGTTTCTAATGTTAGAACAACGATATAATAGGCCCAAAGGGAAGCTGTCAATGAAGGCTCATGGGGGCTTTCAAACTTTAGAGCGCGAATATCTATAGGCTTGATAATCAGCCCGCCGATCAAACAGTGTGATGCCAGACAAGGTTGCGTGAACGCCTTCAACACTGCAATTCGCCTTAATTTGTAGAGTTATCCTATTGATAGTATGTTTCAGGAGAATTTCCTATATAATCCAGATAGGTTAGGAAATATTAGAAGTGTCATAATGAGTGCCGATATGCAATATGTCGGCATGTCCGTCACAGGAAACAGGTGAAAACATGAGTGAAAACCTGCCCACTCTGGCAGTTATCGGCGGCACGGGAAATCTGGGCTGGGCCCTGGCACGCAGCTGGGTGAAATCCGGATATGAAGTTGTCATCGGATCACGCAGCGCTGAGCGGGCTGAAGAGGCAGCAGCGCGGATAGATGTTGTCAATGGATCGCCCCCTCCGAGCGGCATGACCAATGCAGATGCAGCCGCTAAATCGGATGTCATTATCATTGCCGTACCGTTCGCATCTCAAGAAGCAATATTGCGTGCAATTGCCAGCGCCGCGCGTGGAAAACTGATCATTGATACAACGGTACCGCTGGTTCCCCCGAAGGTGGCCCGTGCCCAGATGCCTCCTTCAGGAAGCGCCGCGCTGACCGCGAGGGCCATTCTCGGCGGGGATGCCAGGCTGGTTTCGGCGTTTCACAATGTTGCCGCGCACAAGCTGAAGCAAGATGATGAAATTGACTGCGATGTCCTGGTGTTTGGTGATGCACCCGATGATCGGGAAATTGTTGTGAGTCTAGTTGAAGGCGCAGGATTGCGCGGTATTCATGGCGGACCGCTTGCCAATTCCGTGGCGGCTGAAGCTTTGACGTCGATACTGATCGGCATCAACAAGCGCTATAAGGCTGACGGTGCCGGGATTCGTATAACCGGTCTCTAGCAATGGGCGTTGAATGGCAAAGCAGATTACAGTGACAGCCGTTGAAGGCGTGCCTCTCATAAATCAGGGAGACGATCTGGCGGCCCTTCTGATCTCGGCGGTTGAAGCGCAGGGATTGCAGCCGGCCAGTGAGGATATTTTCGTCATTGCACAGAAAGTGGTCTCCAAGGCGGAAGGGCGGTTACTCGATTTGAGTTCAGTTGATCCTTCTCCCGAGGCTAAGAAGCTGGCAGCAGAAACCGATAAAGATCCAAGATATGTCGAAGCTGTCATGCGCCAGTCGAGCGAAGTGGTTCGCGCCAAACCCGGCGTCATCGTGGTCGCCCACCAGCTCGGCCACGTTCTCGCCAATGCGGGTATTGACCGCTCCAATGTCGAAGGCGCGGAAGCGAACGATATGGTGCTGTTGCTGCCCGAGTATCCCGATACCAGCGCCGCAGATCTCAAAGCTCGCTTCGATGCGCAGTGGAATAGTGATGTTGGCGTGATCATTGCCGACAGCGTTGGGCGCCCCTGGCGTCTGGGGACCGTTGGCATAGCTATTGGTGCGGCGGGAGTAGCGGCTCTCTATGACAGCCGCGGTGAGCCGGATATGTTTGGCCGGACACTCGAAGTTACTGTCACGGGCCATGCCGATGCCATTGCCGCGGCTGCGACACTGATCATGGGCGAAGGGGCAGAAGCCATACCCGCAGCCCTTGTGAGCGGTGTGATGCGAGGCGAGCCGATGCCGGCCAGCAGTATCAACAGGCCCAAATCCGAGGATATGTTCCGGTGATGGTCCCCACAGATGCTCAACCGGATAATTCGACCGGCAGCGTTGTCGCCCTTTGCGGCGGCGTTGGCGGGGCAAAACTCGCACTTGGATTGTCGCGGGTTCTCCCCGATGAACGGCTGCTGATTGGCGTCAATACGGGTGATGACTTCGAGCATATCGGGCTTCACGTCTCACCCGACATCGACACGGTGACCTACACCCTGGCGGGTGTGTCCAACCCCGAAACGGGCTGGGGCCGCGCCGATGAAACATGGAACTTCATGGAGGCTCTCGGCGCAATCGGAGGCGAGACCTGGTTCTCCCTTGGAGACAAGGACTTGGCCGTCAACGTGGAGCGCACTCACAGGCTTCGTGCGGGTGAAAGTTTGAGCGCCATTACCCGGGACATATGCAGTAATCTGGGCATTCCAGTCCAGATTGTACCCATGAGCGATGACCCGGTCCGCACACTTGTAGATACGGATGTGGGACCGCTGCCTTTCCAGAATTATTTTGTGGAACGTCAATGTGTACCCGTTATGCGATCGGTGGTGTTTGCCGGGGCTGACAGCGCCAGTGTCCAACCCGAACTCTTGGCTACCTTGCAGCATCGCGATTTGCGCGCAGTGATCATCTGTCCCTCAAACCCCTATCTCAGTATTGATCCTATCCTCTCTGTGAAAGGCATGCGCGAGGCATTGCAGAGCGTTTTGGCACCAGTTGTCGCCGTCTCACCGGTTGTCGCCGGCGACGCCGTCAAAGGTCCAATGGCAAAGATCATGAGTGAACTGGGCATGGCGGTCACGCATGACACGGTCGCTCAGCATTACACGGAGCTGATAGATGGACTGATGGTCGACGGGGACTGCGAACATATCACCAGCAAGCTCGCCGTTATGACCGGCAACACCATGATGAACTCGCTTGAGGACAAAATTTCTCTGGCGCTCGATGTACTCAAATTTGCCGATGAGCTTGCTGCAGGACGCAAGATTATACGGGAGCGGCACGCATGATCATCGCAATAGTCCCGATGAAACCCTTACATCTCGCCAAGCAGCGGCTATCCGGTATTTTGCCTGACACAATGCGACGGGAGCTTGTCCGTGTCATTTTCCATGACGTCCTCGAGGCGCTGAGAGGTTGTGAGCAAATTGAGCACACATATGTTGTGACCGCCGATAAGCAGGTTGCGGAACTTGCCGCCCGTCAGGGTGCTGGTCATATCTATGAATCCAAACCTTCGGGACTGAACGAAGCTGTGGCAATGGCGGTCGAACAGCTTGAGGAGAGTGGTGCGGATACAATGCTGGTCTTGCCCGGAGATGTACCACTGGTCACATCTGCCGAGATCAATGAACTGGCATCCCGTGCCCATTCGCAAAGCGTGACAGTTGTCCCGGCACATGATCTGGAAGGCACCAATGGCCTGCTGGTATCACCGCCGGGCGCGCTTGCTCCATCATTTGGCGTGGGTAGTTTTAGGCGCCATCTTGAGCTGACACGAGCTGCAGGCCTCAATGGAAACTCCTGCAATCTTGATGGTCTTGGCAGGGATATTGATGACGCCGAGGACCTTGAATATTTAAGGAGCAAAGTGGCGGACCGTCCCGAATACGCCTTCCTGCACGACATGGTCATGGACGAAATTCCCGGTGTAGATCAACATTGCAAGATGGGGTCACGCGTAACCCCTGAACGTGCCATAAGCACCGCCGCTTCGGGCGATACCCTCACACAGGATCAGGCCAGGGCTCTTGCACTTTGTGAGGATAATTCAAGTCTTTGCGCTGTCGCTGAAGACCTGACGCTTACCGGACATGGGGAGCGGGTCAGCTTTTCGAAAAAGGTCTTTATACCGCTCACCAAGCTGTGCCGGGATGTCTGTCACTATTGCACCTTTGCGAAGACACCAAAGAAGATCGGGAGTGCCTATCTCTCCATCGATGAGGTTCTTGAGATTGCGCAAGCCGGGCGCGAAGCCGGATGTAAGGAGGCTCTGTTCACTCTCGGTGACAAACCTGAAATCCGGTATCGCGCGGCGCGAGAAGCTCTTGAGCAACTCGGACATGAGGACACGCTTTCTTACCTGGAGGAGGCTTCGAAGGCCGTCCTGAACAAGACTGGACTTCTGCCCCATCTCAATCCCGGCGTAATGGATAAGCCTTGGCTTGAACGTCTGCGCGGGGTGTCCATCTCGCAAGGCATCATGCTTGAGTCTGCTTCGCCGCGTCTCATGGAACAGGGGATGGCGCATTATGGTTCACCCGACAAGGCGCCGGAGGTACGAATAGCCACGCTTGAGGCTGCCGGTAAAGCAGCCGTGCCCTTCACAACGGGGCTGCTCATCGGTATCGGGGAAACGCGGCTGGAGCGCATCGAGGCATTGCTCACCATTCGAGACCTTCATGATAGTTACGGCCACATTCAGGAAATTATCATCCAGAATTTCCGTGCCAAGCCGGACACGCGCATGGCCAATGCATCTGAACCCTCACTTGAGGAGCATGTCTGGACCATCGCAGCCGCACGGCTCATCCTTGGCCCGGACATGAATATTCAAGCGCCGCCCAATCTGCGCCCGGGCGCGCTGGAGCAACTCGTTCGTGCAGGGATCAACGACTGGGGAGGTGTGTCGCCGGTCACACCTGATCATGTTAATCCCGAAGCCCCCTGGCCGCATCTGGATCGGTTGGCAGCCGCCACCAACAAGGGTGGCCGTACGCTTGTTGAACGTCTGGCGATCTATCCGAATTATGTACGGAACATGGAGAGCTGGACGTCTGAAGAATTTCGCCCGGTGCTGCTCACTCATTCTGATACGGACGGATATGCCCGTGATGATGACTGGTTTGCCGGTTCGGGAAATCTGCCACCGGTTGAGCCGGAGATCAGGATAAATCTGAATATTCAGCACAGTGAATTGTCAAAAGCACTTGACCGTGTAACGGCAGGGCGGCTCGATGAGCACTGTGTTGAGATGCTTTTCTCGGCCCGAGGCGAGGCATTCCAGGATGTCACTATAGCGGCAGATGAACTGCGACAGTCACGGAATGGTAATGAGGTAAGTTACGTCGTCAATCGCAATATCAATTACACGAATCTATGCACCTATGGCTGCCGCTTCTGTGCGTTTTCAAAAGGACGCGTATCGCAAGGATATCGCGACCGTCCCTATGATTTGCCTCTGGAGGAAATCGCGCGACGTACGGCTGAGGCCTGGGAAAGGGGCGCAACGGAAGTTTGTCTTCAGGGCGGTATTGGCGCGCACTATACCGGCGACACCTACCACGCCATCCTGAATGCAGTAAAAACAGCGGTGCCAGATATTCATGTCCATGCATTTTCACCACTTGAGATCTGGCATGGTGCAGACACGCTGGATATGCCGCTGCGTGACTATCTCGCGTGCCTGCGTGACGCAGGGCTTGCGAGCCTGCCGGGAACGGCGGCTGAAATCCTCGATGATGAAGTGCGCGAAGGATTATGCGCCGACAAGATCAACACCGCACAGTGGCTTGAGGTGATGGATGCCGCTCACGCGGTTGGTCTGCGCAGTACAGCCACAATCATGTTCGGACATATTGATCGCGCGGTTCACTGGGCGAGGCACCTCCTGCGCGTGCGCGGCCTACAGGAGAAAACAGGCGGGTTCACCGAATGCGTACCCCTGCCGTTCGTTCATATGGAAGCGCCGATTTACCTCAAGGGCGAAGCACGCCGCGGGCCGACATGGCGGGAGGCGGTATTGATGCATGCCGTTGCACGGCTGGTGCTCGACCCTGTCATCACCAATATCCAGGCTTCCTGGGTGAAGCTGGGGCCGGAGGGTGCTGCGCGCTGCCTCTCGGCAGGCGTCAATGATTTGGGCGGCTCGCTGATGAATGAGTCGATCACGCGCGCCGCTGGTTCGGTGCATGGCCAGGAAATGACGCCGGAGAAAATGGAAACCCTCATAAGCAGGTCAGGGCATTTCCCCGTTCAACGCAACACGCTCTATGGCCGCATCACACACAACGACATATCGGGTACGGAGCCTGACATCCTGCCGGTTTCCCTGCGCCTGGTTGCGGCAGAATAAAAATGAGCCCTCACCCAAAAGGATGAGGGCTCGGGAGGAGTTCCCTACATTGCCTTTAACTTGGGCATTATCTCATTTGCTATCAGTTCGACCTGATCATCCTGATAGCGATAGGGAACAAAAATAATCCGGTCGACACCGGTGTCGAGGTGCGCCTTCAGCTGCTCGACACATTCATCAACAGTTCCGATGATTGCGCTGTCAGGCGTTGACTTGCTCCAGCCTGCAAAATCCCATTCGGTGTTGAGCCATTCCATCATGTCTGCCTCAACCTTGTCGCGTTCACCAACGATGATTGGCAGCTGATTGGTCGAGATCAGCGTATCGGGATCCTTGCCACCTTCTTCGGCAAATCCGCGCACCTTGGCCCAGTCCTCAGCGAAGCCTTCGGGCGTATAAAAATAAGTGAGCCAGCCATCCCCACCAAGTGCTGCGCGTTTCAGCACGGCATCCACATAACCGCCGATCAGGATTGGCGGGCGTGGCTTTTGGTGTGGTTTGGGGAACATCACCGAATTGCTCATATTGTGCGGCGGGTAGTCGCCCGAAACCATGTCCTCGGTCCATAACCGGTTCAGGATTTCCAGGTTCTGGTCCATGATCTTGCCGCGTTTGTGGAAGTCGATCCCCACCGCGTCAAACTCGCGCTTGTACCAGCCCGACGCCATGCCGAGTATCAGCCTGCCGTTGGAAATCAAATCCATGCTGGAAAGTTGCTTGGCCAGCACCAGAGGGTTACGCAATGGCAGGACAAGAATGCCGGTTCCAAGTTTGATCTTGCTCGTGCGCGCGGCGACGGCTGTCAGCAGAGACAGGGCATCAATGATCGGGAAATGAGGGTCCACGCCAAGAAGGATGTGATCCCACACCCACACGGACTCATAGCCCAGCTCCTCCATGCGTACGCCATATTCTATAAGCTTCTGGGCATCAGGCATGTCCGGAAAGGCCTGGAAGTTGCGCATCGCGATGCCGTACTGGGTCTCATTATTAGCCATTATGTTTTTACCTTTTGAACTTGTTTATGCCTGCTGGCGCACCTAGGCCGTATAGAGCCGCTCGGGGTCGAGATTGCGCAAAACGGCGAGCTCATCCTTCTGGGGTGGTTCAGTGCGCGCGACATGATCCCCGATTTTGATATCGAAACCGGTATTGTCCCTCACTTCTTCAGCGCTGACACCGGGGTGAAGCGCTTCGACCTGCATTTCCTTTGTCTTCTCGTCAAAGCTCAGGATCGCCAGGTCCGTCACCACCCGGTACATCCCACCGGCGATAAGACCGCTGTCAGCGCGGCTGCTGCCCCCGTCGATGAAACCCGGTGAAGTGATGAAATCGACCTTTTCGACGAAGCGGCGTTTTTCGTGCTTCATCGCCACGATCATCTGAGTGAGGCTTGAGATGTCATTGCCGCCACCAGTACCGGGCAATCGAATTGAGGGCTTGTCGGGATCGCCGATATAGGAACTGTTGAGGTTGCCATAACGATCAATCTGCGCACCGCCCATGAAGCCTACATCGATGTAGCCACGCTGGAGCAGCAGCAGCACATCGGTAATCGGAAGCACCATATTGGCGCGGCGCGTACAGCGTTGCTCATTGGTTGATGGCGGCAATTCGCCCGGTACCACGAAGGGGCCGATGACGCCGCCTTCGAACAGGATTGTCAGCCCGGGTGCATGCACGCCCTGAGCGAGGGTTGCAGCAAGAAGCGGTATGCCGACGCCTGCGAACACGATCTGCCCATCTTTCAGGATACGACCGCTCATGACCGCAAGCAGCTCCGATGCTGTGTAGTTTTTGCGCTCAGTCATTGTAGATACTCCGTCCGCGACGGCCTGCATCGACGAGCGCATCCGCCCCAAGCAGATCGAGATAGTCCGACCAACTCTCCGGGCCATAATAGAAATCATCGAGATATTTCTTCATACCCTTGACCGGATCAGCCTTGGTCTGTGCGGCAAGCGTATCCATGTGATCGAAAAACGGCTCATAGACGCCATAGCATTCATGCGGGGCGGAACCATAAGGAACCTCGATGACTGCATCGACTGTGAAGAAGGGGATACGTGTGTGGTCCGGCGAACGGCGTATCTGGTCGTTGGAGACGATCCGCTCGGTGGTGAGAATCACGCGGTTTGCAGCCATCGCAATATCAATATCCATGAATTGCAGTCCGTCGAGCTGGGCGTTGCCGTAAGCGTCTGCGCGCTGCACATGTATAAGCGCAACATCGGGGTTGAGTGCAGGCAGAGCGATCAGGCGTTCGCCGGTGAAAGGACACTCGACCTCCTTTACCTGATCACCCAGGCGGGCATTGATGTCCGACCCGATCATCGAGCGCACCGGAATATAGGGTATGCCCATGGCGCCGGCCCGGTAACGCAACCCCATCGCCATGTGGCTCCACTCATCAAACCGCGCCTTGCCGCTTTCAGTATGGTGGCGCATGACCTTAGAGACGCCCCACACGATACCCTGGCTGAACCAGCTGGTAATGATGTGCTTGGAGACGCCTGATCCGTAGAGCACTTCTCCCTCGGAAGAAACGATGGAGCGGGAGACCATGAGGTTTTTCCTCCTGGCCTTCACCAGCGCCCATATCAACGCCGTTGGCGTGCGAGACATTGTGCAACCGCCAATGGCGACATGGTCACCGTCGGAGACATAGGACGCCGCCTCTTCGAGCGACATGACCTTTTCACGCAAGCCCCGGTCACGTTCCGCCGTTTTCCGGCGCAACTCCAGATGGGGTGTAACCAATGTTCCCTCAGCCATGATACGAACGTATCTCCTG
>JAJFHP010000006.1 GCA_021775555.1 Hyphomicrobiales bacterium
CGCACCTTGCCTTCCCTGTCGAACACGATGGTGGGAGACATGGAAGAGCGCGGCCGCTTGCCCCCTTGCACCCGGTTTGCGACCGGGCGCCCGTCCTTGTCGCGGGGCAAAAACGAGAAATCCGTCAGCTCGTTATTGAGCAGGAACCCGGCAGCCATGAGCCCCGAGCCGAAGCCGGACTCGATCGTCGTCGTCATGGAGACCGCGTTGCCCTGGGCATCGACAATCGAGACATGAGTGGTGCCTGAATTCTCGATCGTACTATCCGCACCGAACGCGCCATGGCGCACGCCCGGTGGTTTGCCCGGCTGTGCGCGGCGCATGGTGGTTTGGGGGTTGATGAGGTTGCGCCGGCTGGAGAGATAGGAGGGTGCGAGCAGGCTTCCTGGCACGGGCACGAAATCAGCATCCGCCATGTAGCGCCCGCGGTCCGCATAGGCGAGCTTCTGGGCTTCAACGATGAGATGTACGGCATCGGGGTTGAGCGCTTCGCGCCCCAGGTCAAACGGCTCAAGCAGCTGCAGCACGTAGGCGACGCTCAGCGCGCCCGAGGAGGGCGGGCCCATGCCGCAGACTTTATACGCGCGGTACGGCGCGCAGACGGGGGCGCGCACCTTGGGGCGGTACGAGCTGATATCT
The DNA here is from genome assembly GCA_021775555.1 of Hyphomicrobiales bacterium. Taxonomy (GTDB): domain Bacteria; phylum Pseudomonadota; class Alphaproteobacteria; order Rhizobiales; family Methyloligellaceae; genus UBA2767. The sequence goes on from JAJFHP010000006.1 coordinate 640, forward strand.
TGAAGCGTCATGTCATCCAGGCTTTCGCGCCCGGCATTGGTCGCAGCAACGATGGCCTCGGCAAACGGGCCGCTGTAAAAGGCATCGGCACCTTTGCCCGCCAGCGCGCGCAGCGTTTTGGCCAGAGCCGGGTTTTTCAGCCTGTGCCCGACGGGCCAGGGGGCGCCGCTCTCATCGAAGAAATAGGCACGCGCTGTCGAGGAGAAGGCGCTGCCGCGCGCATTGCGCAGGAGCTTGTGCAGCCGTTCCCCAACCGGGAAACCTTCTTCCGCCAGCTTGATGGCGGGTTGGAACAACACCGACCATTTCAGGCGCCCATGCTTTTCATGGGCCAGCTCCAGCATGCGCGCAAGACCGGGCACCCCGACCGAGCGGGCGCTCTTGGCGGCTGAATAGAAATCCAGTGCGCGCCCGTTCCGCAGGAACCGGTCGGGCTTGGCCGCCCCGGGGGCGGTTTCGCGCCCGTCATAGGTGGCAAGCTTTTTCGCCTTCGCATCCCAATGCACGAGAAAACCGCCGCCACCGAGACCTGAAGATTGCGGCTCGACGAGACCCAGCACCAATTGAGCGACAATGGCGGCATCCACAGCACTGCCGCCTTGTCGCAGCGCCTCGCGCGCGGCGTGTGCGGCGAGAGGATGGGCGGCCACGACCATATGGCTTATGGCGCGCACAGGGGGCTTGGCCTGCCACCCCGTGGCGGCCTCTGGCTGGGCGCGGGAGGATTGGGCAGATGCGTTCAGCGGGGCCAGCGCAAGAAATGCTATGGCGATAAATGCGTACAGCGGGTTCATGGGGCGGGAGAATAGAGCAATGCGGGGCGGAGGGAAGCCGGGCCGTCCGGCAAGTTTAAGAAGTAAAATCAGACAAAGAAAAACGCGCACAAGCAAGCAATTGATAATTAAACAGGTTATATAAACACGTTACCGTGATGAAAAACAAATAAATACTGTATATGTATATACACTTAGATGAATTTGTGATCGTATTACGGTCGATAATAATAATTGTTAATGTATATCATACTTGAATCGGACCGTTTCAGGTTCCGCTTTATGTATGCGTAATGCTGGGGGGTGTTATGTTGCGTTCGGTCTTGCCGAAGAAATCGGTATATTTCTCATTTGCTAAAATAACTATTCTATCCTCAACTGCTATTTTTGCCGGCTGTCAGCGGATACCTGATCAGGAAAGGGTAACCAAACTCTCGGTTGCCGACATCATCAGAAATGTTCGATGTGAACTTCAGGAAGCTTTGCTTGAAGTGGATTTCGATAATAGAAATGTGTACCCGGAAAAAATAATGAGAAATGGTGTACCCACGGACAATTGGATACACAAAGCAACTGTGACATATGGATTTGAATTTGAGACACTAATAAATAATAATCTCGATACAACTTTTACAGGTATTTGGAATATTCCGAGGAGAGTGGGCAGAAGAGCGAGCGAAATGCTTACATTAGGTAATACTGCTGATTTTGATAAAATACGCGAGGGTGGCAATACTTATACAGGTATTGAGATTCTATCTGATCTTAAAGAAGCAGACTGCACCAGTGCATATTATAAAAGATCATTCAGATATCCTATAAAAGGGAAATTAGATTTACACAAAATACTATATGATTACTATACAATAGGAAATAATCCAAAATTAATTACGTCTACTTACACACGGCTTCTAAAATTTACAGTTTTGAAAGGTGGCACGGTAAACCCAATCTATTTTATCAGTCCGGTCCCTCAGGACCGCCGTACATTTAACAGCTCGTTGACTTGGAGCGCAAACAGACAGGACATTCACCAGGTAACCATTAATTTTAATTTGCCTGATGAATATCAAGAGCTCGCTAATTGGGTTGAACCCGAGCCTCCGAAAACTCCGGAACCTCCGAAGGTCACTTTAGTGAGAATTGTTGGAGGGGAGAAAGAAGATAGTGCCGGAAAGACAATTGAAACTTGTACAGATCCAAATGATTCAAAGACCTGTAAACCAGTTCAGTTCCCGTCGGAAGTTCGGGTTATCCGCCCCGGCGATCCAGATGCTGTCACTGCGGATGATCTGACCTCAAACGAACCTCCAACTAAGGATAGCGACGCTGCAAAGAGCGCCAAAGGACTGCTTGATGCTGAGAAAAGACTGTCTAAAACTCAAAGTAATCTTCTAAAGGACGAAGAGTTGTCTGAAGTTCAAAAAGAGCGCCTGAAAGCCGAAAATGAGCGCCATAAAGCCGAAGATATGCTTAAAACTGCTGTTCCTGTAATTAAGCAAGAACAGCCGCAGACACCAACACGGAGAGGTTTAAGCCGGGAACAAATTCGTCGGCTGGAAGAAAAACAACTTAATGAGCGACAAATCAGAGCTGATGATAGTAGGATTCGATAGGGCTATTACACAGCCCTGACTGATTTGGAGAACAGGTAGTCCAAACGGCTCATGCAGTCCTAAGGGGTCTTACGGCGTTTTAGCTAGATACCTTGAGGGACCCTACGGTCGTAGCGTTGGTTACAATCTGACCACAGTTTTGCTGTAAGAGAGACGTTCGAAGCTTCTTCCAAGGCAAACTTCGGAACAGCGTTGTCCGTTGGCCATTTATTTGACTATACAATCCGATGAATCTGGCACGCGCTCTAGTCGTATAGACAACACCATGGTGATCAGTAATCAATCGAAATTTATTGCTGCAGCACTGTTTGCGGGGCTGACGTTGGGTATGGGGTCGGTCACACCGATGGCGCAGACTTCAGACGCGCGCGTGACTGCCGCGGAAGCCAGGGCAGACGCGGCGGAAAAACGCGCGCAAGCTGCCGAAGAAAGAGCCGAGGCCGCAGAGAAAAGAGCCAGGCGTGCCGAAGAACGGGTTGTAGCTGCGGAAGCACGCGTCGCGGCCGCCGAGGCGCGGGTAAAGGCGGCAGAAAAACGTGCCAAAACCAGAACGGTCAAAAAGAAAAGCAAAAGCCCAACTGTTTCGTCGAGCGGATTGAGCAGGAGTCAAATAGAAAGGCTGGAGAGAAAGCAGTTTGAAGAACGATTGATCCGCAGCAGGCGCAGAGATTAGCATTGGGGCGCGGGTACGTATACTCTGACCTGGACGATTTGAGATGCCCCCACCCCCCATCACACATCTTTTATTCGCCCGTGAGGCCTGCCGCGCCTAGGGTTTCCGCGCTATAACCAAATCCAGCGTAAGAAAGCCCTCAAGGTCATGATCCATGTACTCGCCGCCATCTTCGTTCTCCTCCTCGGCCTGCCGGAGGCTTTTGCCGTGAGCTCGGGCCCGGGCGAGGGGCGCAAGGCGAACCGTCTGCTGAATGTGGCCTCGCCTTATCTTCGCCAGCACGCCTATAACCCCATCGACTGGTACACATGGGGCGATGAAGCCTTCGCCAAGGCGAAGGCAGAAAACAAGCCGATCTTTCTCTCCGTGGGCTATTCCACCTGCCACTGGTGCCACGTCATGGCGCGCGAGAGTTTCGAGAATGAGCAAATAGCCGAGGTTCTGAACTCGAATTTCATCTCCATCAAGGTCGACCGTGAACGCCGCCCGGACGTGGATGAAACCTACATGCTCGCCACCCAGTTGATCACCGGCGCGGGCGGCTGGCCGAACTCCGTGTTCCTGACACCGGACCGCAAGCCGTTTTATGCGGGCACCTATTTTCCGCCCGACCCGTTCCGCTCGCTTCTGTCGCAGGTCTCGGGATACTGGCTGCGCGATGGAGATCAATTGCGGCAGGACGCGGAGAAGCTGGCCGGAACCATCGACACCATCATGACCCGGCGGGTCGAGGCTGAAGAGATCACGCCGCAGGTTCTCAAAACCTCCGCCGACGCCCTGTTGCAGAATTATGATCTCGTCTATGGCGGCTTCGGCGGCGCACCGAAATTCCCGCAAGAGTCGGGCTTGTTGTTCCTGCTGCGCCTGGCGGAGAAGGATGGCAACAAGGAGGCTCTAGATGCAGTCTCCTACACGCTAGAATCCCTGCTCAATGGCGGCATAACCGATCAGGCGGCTGGTGGATTCCACCGCTATTCGACCGATGCAAAATGGCTCGTGCCGCATTTTGAAAAGATGCTCTACAACCAGGCGCTCATCACGAGAGCGCTGGTGCGCACATACAAACTGACTGGAAATGAACGCCTCGCGTCGGGCGCGCGGCGCGCGCTTGATTACGTGCTTGATGACATGACCTCGCCTGAGGGCGGGTTTTATTCCGCGCGCGATGCCGACAGCGAAGGCGAGGAAGGCACGTTTTATGTGTGGACCGAAGAGCAGATAGAAGACGCGCTGGGCAAGGATGATGCAGAATTTGCCAAGACCGCCTTCGGTGTGAGCTTTGAGGGAAATTTTGAAAATGGCACGACGGTGCTTCACCACCCCAAGATGGCGGACCAGCTTGCCAGTCAGCTTGGCGTGGATGAAGCCGTGTTCAACGCGCGCCTCGACAAGATCCGGGTAAAGCTCGCCAAGGTGCGCAGCGCGCGTGAAGAGCCGATCCGGGACGAGAAGGTCGTTGCCGCTTGGAATGGCATGATGATCGTAACTTTCGCAGAAGCCGCCGAAGCACTGGACGAGACGCGCTACAGACAAGCAGCGCTCAATGCCGGTAAATTTCTCTGGGAGAAGATGCGAGTTGACGGCAAGTTGCAACGTGCCTTTTTCGAGGGCAAGGCAGAGCTGGATGCCCAGCAGGAGGATTATGCCTTCGCAGCGCTTGGCTTCATCGCGCTCCATGATCTTACCAGTAACAAGGCGTGGCTGGAGCGCGCCGAGGAGCTCATCGCCGAGATGGTGAAAAACTTCCGTGACGAAAAAGCGGGCGACTATTACATGACCGCTTCACTCAACACATTCGGTAAAGCCAAGGCGCGCACAGACTCAGGTACCCCGTCCGGCAATGCCGCCGCACTGGAAGCTTTTGCCAGGCTCACCCACCGCTCTGCAAACCCGGAGCATCGCATCAATGGCGAAGCGCTGCTTGCAGCACTTTCGGGTCTTGCCGCCAAGAGCCCTCAATCCAACGCCTATTCGCTGCTGGCCGCCGACATGCAACTGCGTGGTGGTGCGGGGGAGCGGCAGTTCATGTCGAAGGGCGTTGTTGATGCGCGTGCCTCGATCGATGCGTCATCCGGTGAGGTGACGGTCAGTGTCAAGGTCGCCGATGGCTGGCACATCAACTCCAACACGCCGCTGGAGGATTTCTTTATCGCGACACAGCTTTCGGTGCCAGGGTTCGACAATGCGAAGATCACCTACCCGGCACACAAGAAGATGAAACTCGGGTTTCATGACAAGGAACTGGCGCTGTTTGAAGGGGCGGTGGAGTTGAAGGCGAAGCTGCCCAAGGCGCCGGATGATGCTGTCACCGCAAAGCTGCGTATTCAGGCCTGCTCGGACAAGATTTGCCTTGAGCCCGAAACGGCCGATCTGCGTATTCCCGTTCATGTAAAACCTGCGGGCTGATTGTCCTCGCCCGTTTCCACGAGAATGCGTTATCGTTCCCTGCGCCGGTGCCGGGACGCCGTCCTTGTCCGGTGAACGGAAAGGACGACTCATGCGCTTTACAATAACAGCTTTGCTTGCACTGCTGGTCTCAACCCCTCCCGCCTCTGCCAGGCCCTCGGCACCGCCCGAATACAAAAAGATCGAAAAACTATATTCCGGCGATCAGACCATAACCGGAGAGACGATCCGCTATCCGGATGGTGATCCGGTCAATATCCGGTCGCTGGTCGTTACCCTCAAGCCAGGTGAAAAGACAGGTTGGCACAAGCATGGCGTGCCGACTTACGGCTATATCCTGTCCGGAGACCTGAGCGTGGATTACGGAGAAAAAGGCAAGCGGATTTACAAGGCCGGGGAAGCGTTTATGGAAGCGATGGACTGGTGGCACGACGGGTCAAACGACACCGGTGAGCCGGTCCGGGTGCTGGTTGTGTTCATGGGGGCCAAAGGACATGCTCCTGTCATTCGCAAAGGCGCGCCAAAATAACCCGGCGGGTGGTCGACAGGTTGTAACCGGTAAAGCGGTTATTTCTTGCTTTTGCGCGTCTTGGCCCTGGCCGTCTTGCGCTTGGCAGGCGCCGTCTTCTTCCTGGTTGCGGGCTTGCCAGACACACCGGTGGGAAGAGATTCAAGAGGTATGGGCGCAGTCGTCGAGGCCGCACCATCCTTGCGGCTGAATACGGAAATCCAGAAATCATGTGTCGCAAGGGCGACAATAAGAGATGTGACGATGATCAGATCGGGCTCGGCCACAAACCCGATGACCACACCGAGAAATGCGATCAACGCGATCAGCGAAAAAAATACCAGTACCTTGTCGATCATCGGTCTGTTCCTGTTCTAAAGCCTAGTCATTGTCGCCGCTGGTGTTCAGATGTTCAACCAGCCAGCGTGAATTTCTCAGCAAGCGTCCATCGTCATGGCGCGCGCCTACCAGCTGTACACCGAAAGGAAGACCGTCAGCTTCCAGCAGAGGGAGGGTTGTGCAGGGCACACCGAGATAGGTCCACATCGCGTTGAAGGCTGCATCGCCGGTTGTGCTTAGTCCCTTTGGTGCGGGTCCGGGGGAAGCGGGTGTTATGATCGCGTCATAGCGCTCGAAGACCTCCTCGAGACCAGCGTTAAGCGCCTCGCGCACATCCAGCGCGTTATTATACTCAACTGCGCTGATAGACTTTCCCACTTCGATCCGCTCTACAAGGCCGTCGCTCAGGATGCCGGGAGATTTCTCCGCGATCGGTCCATAAAACTTCGCGATATCGGCATTCTGGATCACCTTCTGCATTTTCAGGCCTTCCGCGAAGACGGAAGGGAGTTCGACTTCATCGCAATATTCGCCGAGTGCAGTTACGAGTTCAGGAAATGCATCGCGTGTGGTGTCTTCCGCATAGTCATCCCAGGCCGGAGATTTCACGAACGCAAAGAGAGGATCGACGGGTGGTTCGGATAAGGCCATTTCGCGCAAGCGGGGGCGGCTGCGCGGGCGCATCCAGCTGTCGAGCGGGTCATACGCGGTGAGACAATCGGCGATGAGGCCCAGATCTTCCACCGTGTTGGCAAACACGCCCAGGGTATCCAGAGGAGGGGCCTGCATGAGCACGCCGGTACGCGAGACTGTGCCGTGGGTGAGCTTGAATCCGTAGACGCCGCAAAAGGATGCAGGCCGGATAACCGAGCCGCCAGTCTGGGTGCCGATTGCCAACGGGATCATATGATCCGCTACCGCGGCCGCCGAACCGCTCGAGGAGCCGCCTGGTGTGTGTTCAAGATTGTGTGGATTGCGTGTTTTGTTGGGATAAAAGACGGCCAGCTCGGTTGTCACGGTTTTGCCCATGATAATGGCGCCGGCACCCCTGAGTGCGCTCACAATTGCTGCGTCTTCCCCGGGTTGGCGTCCCTTGTGCGCAGGAGTGCCATTCTCTGTCGGGAAATCATAAGTGTCGATGATATCCTTGATGCCGACAGGTACGCCGTGAAGCGGTCCGGTTGACTGGTCAAAAGCGCGCCGTTCATCAGCAGCGCGCGCCTGTTCAAGCGCATACTCCGGGTTAAGATGCTCCCACGCCATAACGCTCTCGTCGCGCTCCTTGATGCGTTCAAGGTAAGCCTCGACGAGCATTACGGATGTGATCTCCCCAGACGCTATCTTCGCTGCGGCATCGGCTGCGGTCAGCCTGGTGAGATCTGAGACCTGGGCATCCATCGTATCAAGCTCCCGCTACGCTAGCGCCCGTAAATGACGTCGGGCAGCCACAGGGCAATTCCCGGGAACACATACAGCATGATCATCGACAGGAAGATCATCGACAGGAAGGGCAAGACACCCTTGAAGATGTCGATCAGCTGGACATGCGGGGGCGCGACCCCCTTGAGATAATAGGCTGCCATGGCCATTGGCGGGGTCAAGAATGAAGTTTGCAGGTTCATCGCGACAAGGATGCCAAAGAACAGTGGATCAACCCCGAAATGCGGCAGCATGGGGAGGAAGATCGGCACGAAAATGATGATGATCTCCGACCATTCCAGCGGCCACCCCAGCAGGAAGATGATGGCCTGCGCCAGGATGAGGAACATGGTTGGAGACAGATCCATGGACAGGACGAAATGCTCAATGAGCTTTTCACCGCCGAGATAGGAGAATACCGACGCAAAGGTCCAGGAACCGACGAACAGCCAGCACACCATGGCCGATGTGCGCACGGCCAGGTAGATGGACTCTCTCAATCTGTCTTGATCGTTCACCTTCCAGCAGAAATAAGCGGCGAGCCCGACGAGCAGGCCAATATCGAGGCCAAGTGGATTGAACTCATGCTCGGCAAAGGTCTCGTTCATACCCAGCACGGTAAACATCGCGGTGTAAATCAAGCCGCCAACAAGGCCCCACAGCACGCCCTTGCCCGCAAAAGCATAAGCGCGGTTGATCGATTTTTGCGTGGGCCAAAGCCAGGCTGAAAAGGCCAGGTGGCCAAACCGGTTGATGAGATAGCCGAAGATCGCGAACAGTAAAACGAGGCCGATGATCGGACCAGCACTGAGTTCGTAAAAACTTGGGATGCTTAGCCCGGTAACAACGTTGAGCAATCCCTTCGCGATGGTGAAGCCGATCATAAGGACAGCCGTGACGACGCCAGCGAAACCAAAGGCAAAAATGAAACCAAGGATTTTTCTGATGAGGTCGGGTGCACTGCGGCTCATCACCGCGATGATGAACGTGATCGCCAAAGAAGCGCCGGGGATCAACAGGAAGCCCGGCTCGTCGGGCAGTTTTGCACCGAAGAAAGTAATCCCGCTTCTGTTTATGAGAATGTACAGCGCGGTGCCCACCAGGGCTGCGATGCCTCCACGACCCAGTGCCAGCAACCACTCTTCATATGGGTGGTCAGGTGCGTGGGTCCATTCCGGCTCGGTTGTGCCCTGCACCATGTTGCCCAGCCGGTAGCCGATTGCCAGAATCATGCCGCCGAGCGCGCCCATGGAGGCGGCTTCAGAGGGCGTGGCGAGGCCCATAAGAATGGCGCCCAGAACCGAGAATATCAGGAATGCCAGCGGGAAGAATGATGTCGCCATCATTATTGCGACCTGTCCACGGCTGACATCGGGAATATCCTCGGGTCGCGGTTTCGGTGCGATCTTGGGATTCAGCAACGCACGCCCCATCACATAGACGATATAGAGGCCGGCCAACATGAAGCCTGGGAATATGGCGCCTGCATACAGCTTCACCACCGACACGTTGGAGGTCGCGGAATAGACGATCAGCATGATGCTCGGAGGAATGAGAATGCCAAGGCAGCCGCCGGCGCAGATCACACCGGAAGCGAAGCTGACGTCATAGCGCGCCTTGAGCATGGCCGGGAACGCCAGCAGGCCCATCAGCGTGACCACCGCGCCGATGATACCGGTGGCGGTGGCAAACATGGCGCAAGTGGCCAGTGCGGCAATCGCCATGGAGCCGGGCAGTTTCCGGGTGGCGATATAAAGCGTCTGGAACAGCCGGTCGACGATATTGGCCCGTTCCACGATATAGCCCATGAACAGGAACAATGGCACGGCCGTCAGCACGTCATTGGCCATGACCGAATAGGTCTGGTTTACAAGCAAATCGAATATTCGGTTGTTGAGCAGGGCCTCGAAGGTTTCTCCAAAACCATCGGCCTTCAAAAGGCCCATGCGCTCGGGGTCCCAGTAGGCGTAATAGCCAAACGCCACGCCCATTGCGACGAGGGTGAAACAGATGGGAAATCCAAACAGGATGGTGAAGATAAAAATCCCCAGCATCGCAACTGCTATTTGTGGATCAGTCATTATTTCTTGCTCCTGGCCTCTTCTTCTGCCTGGAGGAGCAGCATGGTTTCCATCTCTTCAACGTCTTCAAGATGTTCGGGCCATTCGCCGGTTTTCATACAGATGATACAGCGGCAGACCTGCGCAATGCCCTGGATGAAACAGAGCGCTCCAGCGGCAGGAATAATCATCTTGAACTGGAAGATCGGCACATTGGCCGGGCTCATCACGCTCACTTCCTTGTAGAACCAGGATTCACCGGCATAGTCAGCACCTGCGAACACGAGCGCCAGAATACCGGGGAAGAAAAACAGGAAATAGAGAACGCACTCAACCTTGGCTTGTGTCCTTGGCTTCCAGAGCCGGTAGAGAACATCGCCGCGCACATGCCCGTCGCGCGAAAGCGTGTAGGCGCCGGCCATCATAAACAGGGTGCCATACATCATGTAGCTGAAATCGAAGGCCCACGAGGTCGGGTCGCGCAGCAAATAGCGCACGAACACTTCATAAGCCATGCCGAAAGTCATGATCATGATGCACCACGAAAAGGCCTTGCCGACCCAGGAAGTGATCTGATCGATAAAATTTATGAAATTGACCAATGTTCCCCCCAACGCGTGAGCAACGGCTCTAAACGCGGAAGGGACGGCGCCGGCGTGGCGCCGTCCCATAGTCCATGCGTTCCCGGCTGATTAGAATTTAATCTCGCCCGGGAAGTAATGCTTGAACGCCAGCTTGTAGTTAGCCGCGTTGTTCAGGTCATAGTAGGCAACCCGATGTGACCAGGCCTTCTGGCTGTCGACGACCTTCTTGAAGAAGGGATCCGCCGTAAGCTTGGAAAGAACCTTGTCCCATGAAGCCAACTGAGCCGACATAACGGCGTCCGGTGTGCGATGCACTTTAACGCCATGCTTGTTGGTCAGGACCTGCAGGTCTCTTGAATAGCTGTCCATCGCCAAGCCGTAGTTGGCCGTGTTGGCGGCTTCGGCACCATATTCGAGGATGGCCTGCTGCTCTTTGGACAGCGACTGGAATTTGTCCTTGTTGAAGATGACTTCAAAGAACTCAGCCGCCTGATGATAGGAGCCCATCATGTAGTTCTTGCGCACGTCCTGTGCACCGAACTGCATGTCGGATGTCGGGTTGTTGAATTCAAAAGCTTCAATGACGCCACGCTCCAGAGCCGGAACAATTTCGCCGCCTGGAAGCTGGGTCACCTTAACGCCCATACCTTGCATAATGTCTGTTGCAAGTCCGACCGTGCGGTATTTGAGACCCTTCATCTGATCAGCAGACTTGATCTCTTCGGAGAACCAGCCGAGAGGCTGTGTCGGCATCGGCATGCAGAAGTAGCCAACCAGGTTCAGTTTCAGAATGTCCTGAACCAGTTCGCGATACAGCTCCTTGCCGCCACCATAGTGGATCCAGGCGAGAATCTGAGATGCATTGGCGCCGAACACAGGACCCGTGCCGAACAGCGACGCGGCCTTGTTCTTGCCGTACCAGTAAGCCGTCACCGTGTGCGCGCCGTCCAGTACGCCCTTGTGACAGGCGTCCTGCACCTGGAACGATTTGACGACCGCGCCTGAAGGCAGAAGATCAACTTTCAAACGGCCGCCAGACATTGCTTCGACACGGTCAGCATATTGCTTGGCCATATCCTGGAAAATTGCCTTGGCACCCCATGAGCTCTGCATTTTCAGCGTGGTGGTCTGAGCTCTGGAAACTTGCGGGAAAGCTACCGTGGCAGCTGCCGCACCTGTCGCAACCGCACCTCCTTTAAGGAATTTGCGCCGTGACACTTTGCTCGCTTTAGTTTTAGCGGACATGTATTTCCTCCCAATTACAAAATAAAACGCACTCTCGCATGGTCAGCCATTGAAAGACCATTCCACGGTGAGCTGTAAGACAAAGGCCAAACCAATTCTCTCCGGGCTTGTTGCACGGGTTTCAGTTTGGGCGCATTGGCCACTCACTATGTCATCCTATCCTGCCGTGACGCGCAACTAAAATGTTCGTTAGCTTTCGGAACATCACTTTATAAGGAATGCGAATATGGGGTGCGAAATACCCGGTGAGACCGGCAAATTCGCGGGACGCAGAACAGCCAGTCCGAAAACGCCCGTCAATCAAGCATCACAATGGTGCAGAAGAGGTGCAACCGTATCCTGCTGTGGCAATAATCCCACAGTGAATTCACAAACTCTCAATTTAGCCTGCCTATAATCAAATTGTGACCGCTGCGCCCCTTGAACGGCAAAAGGCCCGGTTACAATATACGGAGAGTCGAATCTGGAACTGGTCCCGGTTTTACTTTTTAAGTGAAAATGGGGCCGTAGCATTGATAAATGCCCGGAATCCATGGCCATCTGGGAAATCCAGCATGGCAATGAGGGATGAAAAGTGACGATACGCAGCAAATATTGCCGGAGTGCGGGTTCTGTTCACGCCGTTTTTGCGCTTAAGGCCTTTTACGTGCTTGTGCCTGTTTTTGCGCTGATATTGGCTGCTTTACCTCGTGTCGCGCAGGCCAAGGAAGTCGTTGCGCTTGAATCGGCCAAATATCCCATAGGATCGATCGTTATCGATACATCTGAACGCCGCCTCTATTACTCCCTCGGCAACGGACAGGCGCTTAAATACAAAGTCGCCGTAGGCAAGCCCGGATACCAGTGGTTCGGGAAGACCTTTGTCGAGAAGAAGAAGAAAGATCCGGGCTGGTCGCCGACTGCGCGGATGCGTCGCAATGGAGCGCCGCGTTATGTTCCGCCGGGACCACGCAATCCTCTTGGTGTGCGCGCCATATATCTGGGCTGGTCGGAATACCGTATTCATGGCACTAATGCGCCATCGTCTATCGGTCGTGCGGCTTCGAGCGGGTGTATCCGGATGCTCAACAAGGATGTATCGGACCTTTTCGAACGGGTGCATATTGGCGCCCCGGTATATGTGATCCGCTGAAGCGGGCAGGATTTAATCAGAAAGACCGTAGGGGACTGGAAATGAAACCAATTGGATTCCTAAAAATGAGTCTGGCCGTGGTGGCCGTGGCTGGCATGCTGAGCGCCATCACGCCACAAAAGGCTGCCGCGCAAGGCATCTTCTCCTCGATTTTCGGTGGCGGCTGGCAGAGTGGCCGCCAGGAAGTCAATTTTACCAAGCGATATGGCACCCGTGTCATCGTCGTCAGCCTGGCGGACCGCAGGCTGTATTATGTGCACAAAAAAGGTCAGGCGGTGAGCTATCCTATCGGTGTACCGGCAGGCCGTGCCATGTGGACCGGCGTTGAGCGTGTGAGCCGGAAAAAAGTCAATCCCGGCTGGACACCAACCGCTTCCATGCGCCGCGAAAATCCAAAACTTCCCGGTCATGTCAAAGGCGGCGACCCGCGCAATCCGCTTGGTGTGCGCGCGCTTTATCTCGGATCAACGCTCTATCGCATCCACGGTACAGACGCGCCATGGACCGTCGGTCAGAATGTGACCCATGGCTGCATCCGCCTCTACAACAATGACGTGATCGATCTGTATAACCGCACCCGCATCGGGACGAAGGTGATCGTGACCAACAGGCGGGTTGCCAGCTAGCAGCCTGCACCCTGACGAGCTTTCTGATTGCGCAAAGCCGGGCGGTTCCTGAATAAGGACCGCCTGGTTTTTTATTGTGCTGAAGGTTGCTCAGGAGGGGTTTTTCAAACAGGCTGACATACTTGTAGCCAGTTTGCGCATCATCTTGAAATAGAGATCCGGTCCCAAGGGCAGGTCCGCGCCAACAGGGTCGAGAGTTCCAGCTTGCGCGCCGGTCCCTGAAATGAGTGTTTGCACGAGTTTGGGCTGGAACTGTGGTTCCGTGAAAACGCATGTGACCCCTTGAGACTTGATGCGCTTGTGAATTTCGCTCAGCCGGCGTGCGCCAGTCGGGCGGTCGGGGCTTATAGTGATCGCACCCGCGGGGCTCAGATTGTAACGCTCATCGAAATACCGGTAGGCATCGTGAAACACGATATAGGGTTTGCCGCGCAGAGGTTGCGTCGCAGCCTGTAAATCGCGATCTAGGCTATTGAGCCTGGAGGCAAGCATCTCTGCGTTGGCCCTGAAAGCCTTCGCATGCTCTGGGTAGGTCTTCTGCAATGTCATGGATACAACATTGACGATCCGTTTTGCATTTTGCGGGTCGAGCCAGAGATGCGGGTCGGACGCTTCATGAGCATGTTCTTCGTGTTTTTCGGTATCCTTGCCATGCTCATGGTGCTTTTCATCACCATGAGCCGGTTCATCCTCATGGTCGTGTTCTTCCCATAAGCCTCCCTCGCGGGGTTCATAAAGGGTCATCCCCTCGACTTCCGAGAGCGTGATGACTTTCGCTTTGCCGGCCAGATTTTCGATTGGGCGCTCGAGAAAATTCTCCATTTGCTCGCTCACGCGAACGACCAGATGTGCCGCGTTCAGTGCGCGTGCCTGTGAAGGGCGGAGCGAATAGCTGTGAGGGGAGGCTCCTCCCGATACGAGAAGTGTAGGCTCGCCAACACCTTCCAAAACACCAGCAACCAGGGAATGAATGGGGGGAATGCTCACCACAACCCTTGGCTTTTCATCGCCAGATGCGGTGAGTGACATGCACGTTGTGATGGCAAGAGCGCAAAGTGAAGTGCGGAATATTTGTGACATTTAAAAGCCTTATGTTTTTCTGGTCGGGTCCGTGGCATGAAGCGATGGCAAAAATAACGGTTGCTGAATTTAACCTATTTAGTGACAGAATTATGCCGTGATTCTCGGTGATAAAATGTACAGCTTTAGGGAGTGAGATTTTCATGGGACTGATTACAAGACGGGGTGCCTGTATTCTCGGGCTGTGGGGAGTTCTGGCATTGGCTTTTGCACTCCTGCGCACTCCTGCGCATGCCCACCCCCATGTCTGGGTCACGACCAAGACCGAAATCCTGCACGACACTCAAGGGCGGGTAACAGCATTCCGCCATCACTGGACTTTTGACGAGATATTCAGCGCCTTCGCAGCGCAGGGCATGGACACAAACGGCGATGGCAAGTTCGACCGCAAAGAGTTGATGGAACTGGCCAAGGAGAACATCACCTCGCTCACGGATTTTGACTTTTTCACCTTCACCAAGAAGGGAGATGCAGATGTCGAATTGCGTGAGCCTGAAGACGGCTATTATCTCTCCCATGAAGGAGGAAAGCTGACATTGCACTTTGTGCTGCCGTTGAAGACACCGCTGGATGCACGCAAGGACCAGGTGAGTTTCGCAATTTATGACCCGACATATTTTGTTTCCTTCGCCTATGCAAAAAAGTCTCCGGTGCAGTTGGCGACGCATGCACCAACGGGATGTAAAATCGAGATGAAGAAACCGGAACCCCTGTCTTCGAAGGAGTCCAGCTTGAGTGACTTGAGCGAAGCGTTCTTTAGCGAATTGGGGGAAGGCAGCGATTTCGGTGCTCAATTCGGCCAGAATGTCCATATCACCTGTGCAACCAGTTGATCGCGGCCTTATGCAGCTGCGCCGCTTTGTCATACTTTCCTTGCTAATGCTTCTCCCTCTGTTTGGTACGGCATTCGCACAAAATACGCCCTTTGGCGTTCCGGCCACCACCGGGTCTCAGGCTGCGCCCCCTGCAGCAGGGACTGCTCCGCGCGCTACACCATCATCTTTTCAAAAACTCTGGCTGAAAGTGTTGACGATCCAGCGTGACTTGCATCGGCAGCTTGCCAGTGCCGTGCGGAAGTTGAAAAGTGATGGCGGTGTATCCGCGGCTTGGCTGCTGGCCAGTTTGAGCTTTATTTATGGTGTTGTGCACGCGGTCGGGCCTGGCCATGGCAAGGCGGTCATTTCTGCTTACGTGCTGGCCAATGAGAGGACCATGCGACGTGGAGTGATCCTAAGTTTCAT
>JAJFHP010000051.1 GCA_021775555.1 Hyphomicrobiales bacterium
CCTCAGCTTTCGAGCAATCATTCCTCCAGGCCCTGCGATGCACTACTCAGCTTGCAGGATTTGAGGTCTCGCGAGCTGGTTATTTTTTGGCGCAACAATAGAGGTCAAGGCCAAGAAACGCACTGAATAGCCATAAAGCCATTGCGCGCGGAAAATATCGTAGCGGACCCTCAGCGCCAATATTTTCCAGCGTAATTTGGCACGCATTAAATGTGCTGCACAGCTTGTGTAGTTCGCTGCGAGTTACAAATTCAGTCTGCGGCGCTGTCTGACCTTGGCTGTTAAAGTCATAGCCCCACCGGCTCGCCAATTCACTGTCGTGAGAGTTGGATAGTTTTTCGCCCTGAATGCGTTTCATCGTTTCGCCGGGGTTGGAATACCACTGCCGGTAAGAGGTGGCGTTGTAGACCATAAACCGGGCTTCGCAACCTGGCTTAAGGACTCTGTGAACCTCCTCAATCGCTTTGGCCAGATTGCCTGTGTGATGCAAGCAGCCGATGGCAACCACGCAGTCGAAATAGTCATCGCCGAAGGGGCAGTCGAGTATGCTCCCTTGCTGAACATCGCCTTGAACACCCGCTTGTTTGAGTCTGTGCTGCGCCATGGCTACGGGGCCGGGTGAGATGTCCAGGCCATGGTAATGGGCGCCGGCCTCGGCCAGGCGTTGAGAGAGCGTGCCATATCCAAGCCCAACCTCTAATACCCGCTTGCCCTCAAGCTTTTGAAACGGAATGTGCATGGACAAATAGGGGTAATAATTAAAATACCAGTCATCGAATTTTTTCAGGCTGGCCGGGGAATTATCGGTTACACCCAGCAGCCTGGCCGTTTGCGTGCTGCACAGCTCGTTCCAGTATTCAATGTTTGAATGGTCGGTCTCGACTTGAGTCCTGCCGCTGTTGCTCATGGTAACTTCGCCCGCCACTGGTGTGCTTTGTCATGGAAGAGCTGATGCCACAACTCAAGACTGAGTAACCCCCAGGTCTTTCGCGAGAAGCGCGCTTCGCCTGAAAGTCCGGCAAGAATTTTATCACTATGCATGAATGACCGGTTCTTTGCGGCCTGTGATGAGAATATGTCGAAAACAAAGGATTTGAGATCACCCTCGAACCATTCCTTGAGCGGAACAGGGAAGCCCATCTTGTCGCGTCGCGACATCACTCTGGCAGGAAGCATATCGCAATAGGCGGCCTTGAGCAGGTGCTTCATACGCCCACCGTCAAATTTGATGTCAGCTGGTACCGTGGCGGCAAACTCCACAATGCGATGATCAAGCAGAGGGACGCGACTCTCAACGCCATGCGCCATGCTCATGCGATCCTCAACATGAAGCAGCGCGGGCAAAAGGTGCTTGAAATCAAAGTGGGTCATCTTGTCGAAATAAGCTTGTTTCCCCAGCTCGTCATTTTCGTTAAACCGCTCGCGGAACTGTTCATAGACCTGCGATTTGTTCATGGAGGTCCAGTCTACCTCGTCTGAAATGTCATTCGAGCGGTCAATCAGGCGAAAATATCGCTCGTGCAGATCGCCAAATAATCCTTCGCGCCAGAAATGGCGCAAGAGGGGCTTGTATTCCTGAAGGGCGCCAAGGTTCGGAATGATGGATTCGAGGGTGACGACAAAATTTCCATTTTTATATGTGCCATCCATTGCCGCTTTGATGCATTGCTCCAGATAGGCGATGAGGTAGCGGGCATAGCCGCCAAATATTTCGTCGCCGCCCTGTCCGCCCAGAACAACCTTGACGTGACGACTTGCCAGGCCTGAGACCATATATTGGGGGAATGAGCCTGGTCCGGCGACTGGATAGTCGAGATGGTATATGACCTTCTCGATGTTCTCCTGGAAGTCACTGGCCGTGATCTCTATCTGATGAAGCTGTCCGCCTGCGGACTGAGCGGAGACTTCCGCATACTCGCTTTCGTCATAGCCAGGGAATTCAGTGAACTTGCCGTGAAAGAAATCCCGGTCCTGGTGCCCTCCTCGCGCAGCGAGGAGGGATACCAGGCTTGAATCGATCCCGCCCGACAAATAGGCCCCGACGGGCACGTCGGAGCGAAGATGCAAGGAGACCGACTCATCCAGCCGGTGGCGCAATTGCTCGTGGAAATAATCAGGCGAGTTATCCCTGTCAATTTCATAATTCATGTCCCAATATTGGGCGATGCTGATTTTGCCGCTTTCGAATGTGAGGTGATGGCCTGGCATTAATTGCCTAATGCCTTTGAACAGTGTGAGGTCATCAATGCTGTATTGGAATGTCAGATATTGAGCGAGGGCAGCAGGCTCCGTTTCTATCTCGGGCAGGAAGGGCAGGATCGCTTTAGGTTCAGAAGCGAAATAGAGAACGTCGTTGATCTGAGCATAGTAGAACGGCTTGATTCCAAACCGATCACGTGCGGCAAACAATTTACGGTTTTTCTCGTCCCAGATGGCGAATGAGAACATGCCGCGCAGATGCGTGATGCAGTCAGTGCCATATCGCTCAAAAGCCGCCAGAATGGTCTCAGTGTCACTGGTGCCGCGAAAACTCCAGCGATCAGAAAGTTGCTGGCGCAACTCGAGATAATTATAGACCTCACCATTGCTGGTGATGATTGTGCCGTTCGGGCCGTGCATGGGCTGGGCGCCGCTGCGCGTGAGATCAATGATGCTGAGGCGGCGATGTCCGAAACCGGCGATCTGGTCTTCCGCGCACCAGACGCCTTCATCATCGGGGCCCCGGTGAGAGATAATCTCGTTCATCAGCTTGAGTTTGCGTTCGAGCTGATCAATAGGTCGACCGCTCAGAGAGACAATGCCGGTGATGCCGCACATTCTTTTTTCCCTAGCCTTTTTTTGCCCGGTTCCAGATCAGTTCTGATTTCGTCATTGCAACAGAAATCGCCGGAAAAATGGTCTGCCCTTGCGAGCAATCGTCCGGCCGATTGCCACTAATGGGAGAGCCACGGGGCGCGGCAGATATTTCGTCAGCCCATCTCGAATGGCCTCTGCTGCCCGCTGTAGCATAAGCGCTGATCTGTATCTGATCATCGATGTTACCTTGGCGCGATCATAGGCCTTCATGAATGAGGTGAACTCGGCTGCAATTTGCTGCTCATTGCTGGAAATCGAGCACTGCTCGCTAGGCGCATTTGCCTGTTGCGCTGTCTGATCTTTCGTCTCGAGGACGAGTATTTCGCCGAGCACCTGGTCGAAATGCCGAACCATCGTCGCAAAGCTCCATTTGTCTGAGCACGCAATTTCGCGATAGGCGTTGTCAATGATTTCTCGGGCTTTTTCGGTATCGCGGAGCGTTCGCACCACCTCTTCAATGTTCGAATGATCCGGCTCCAGGAGAACGTAATGTTGCCACGGCTTCAGGATTCCCGAGTAATCGCCGGGATATAAAATCATCAGGGTGCGAAGCGCAGCTGCTTCAAAGCATCGCGGTGAAATGACATGGATGGCAACCTCGCCATCGCGTCCTTCGAGGAACATGTCCCTCACTTCTTCGAACGCCGCTTCGGGATGAGCCTCCACATGGCTATCAATTGCATTCAGGACATCGCCGGTGTAGTCGATAAAACTGACACCGGATTCGGTTCCCAGAACAGCCTTTGAGTTGGCGATAAAATCTATCCATGCCTGGCCATAGATACGTGAGGTCTCTGACATCGCGATATCGCATTTAAGGCCAAGAGGCTCCGCGTCTTTGAGGAATCGCGCGCCGATCTGCCATTTTTGCTGCCCGAGCGAACCACACCAAAATGGGAGTTTGCGCGCGCGGTAGGACACATCAATGGGGCGCTTCTCGTACTCCGGAACCTGGGCGCTTAACAACTCCTCGGGGACGAAGCCCGTCAATGTGTGTTCGAACCTAATGCTATCGAAACACGGATCGCGGTAAATGCGGCGCACCACATCCTTGTTTACGACCGTGAATATGACTCCAATGCCCAGCCAGTGTATGGCGTCACTTGTTTGGTCGACCCATCGATATTCGTCCTGGATGTATAGAATTTTGTGCCCTTTGAACTGCGCCAGCCGTTGCGCGAACGCTGGAGGCAAGTAGGAGTCCATGGCGATGACAATGGAATAATGAAAAACGATGGCATCGAAGAGTTCGAGATTGAGATCAAGACGAGAGGTTATGTATGAGTCCAGCGAATGGAAATTATGCCGGCTGAATTTATGAAAGGCCGAAATGTGATCTTCGACCGTGCCAATATGTCTGGCGTTCTCACAGCACAGAAGCAGAACATTCGCTTTTCGATCGTTCGGGCTCGGATGTTTGGGACGCATAACTTCAGCTAACCCCTTTCCTCGCCTGCACCGCGAGAGAGGGCTCCAGGTTTGCCACCTTTCTGGCCTCAATTATGATCTCTACAGGTTCCATCAACAAGCCAGCCAGCCAGTATGGCCATCCGGCGACGCTGCTTGCGCCGCCTGGCCAGGCTGATATGCGGTCACGCAGCTTGATATAGAAATCCATTCGTCTCTGGGTCCGGCTCCAGAATGGTTTTGCGCGTCCAAAAAAGAAGCCGCATATCCTGCTGCCGGTGATCTCGAAGCCTGCATTGCGGAACGCCTGCTTGAGTAGGGGGCGATCAAAGCTCCGGAAATGTACGAAGCGGTGAGGACAGCCCATATGAGGAGAGTAGGGCATCAGGCTTTCGCGGTAAGGCACGCGGACAATAGCCCGGCCATTGATCCGCAGCGCCCGGTTGAGACAGAAGTAAAATGATCCGGCATTCAGAACATGCTCCAGAACATCCGTTGAGACGATCAGATCAAATTCATCCTGAAAGGGGAGCGCTTCAGCATTGGCTTGAACGGGGTCTATCTTTGGAGTGCCGGTGAGTTTGCGCAGATATTGGAGCGAAATGTCGACCGCTGTCACGGAACCCGCCCCTCTTTCAACCAGGATCCGCGAGAGCATACCGCGTCCGCAACCAAGGTCGCAAATCTTCGCATCGCTCACATCACCGACATAGTCTGCCATGACAGAGTTCATTTTTTCGGCGTACTCGGGGGGGATCACGCTCTGCTTCAGATCAAGCGCGCTGATCACGTCATAATTCTCAGAATAGGCGGCTTCGATTGAATTATCTTGCCGCGCGGGCTCCAGGAAGCTGGTCACGCCATCTCGCAGCACCGCAGAAAACTGACAAGAGCGGCAAGCGGGCGGATTGCCCGGCATTGGCGCTGAGCATGATGGACATATAATCATGACTCTTTGGGCTCTTTTTGTGCGAGCTCGTTTTTCTCAATCTCAATGAGCGACCACTGACACGGATGGTGGAATTGAGGTATCGGATCATTTTCATCCGGCGCGACATCAAACTCAAATGCCCGCGAATAGAGATCATACCATTTCGCATCTGACAGATTGCGAAGATCGAGCCGCTCATAGACCGCGCAGGAGAAGAAGTAATGACCGGACCCCAGCATCAACGGATCATAAGCAAACTCAATGGTCCGGGTCTTGCCCTCTTCCAGATCGAATTTATGCCAATCGCTGCAGTGGCGCCCGAGCATACGTCCATCAGCGGCGAAGATAACAATGGCAAAACAGCAGGGGAAGTGCCCGGTCCGGTTGGCCTTGATAGTCATTCGTACGGATAATCCTTTACCGGCCTGGAAGTAGCTCGCTTCTTCTCCTTCCTGGTCATGGAGCGAGGTGTGCTCGATCCTGATCGGGCTGTCTTCGACGTCCCACCGGTTTGAGGGGTCGCCTCCATCTCCCCCCGGCATTGATGTGGCAAGCGCCTCGCGGGTTCTGTCGCGTAACCAGTTGGAGCTATGAACTGAACTTAGCTTCTCGACATCTGTTAATTTGGCTCGCTTGCTCAATTCATATGTGAATTTCTCATAGCGTTTCACAACAGCGCGAGCCTCGCCGTCATCCTGAATGCGCCCATCCTCAAGCCATATGGCCCGGTCGCAGAATTGCAGCACCTGCCCCATGGAATGAGACACAAGCAACAATGTGCACCCCGAGCCAGTCAGCTTATCCATGCGCGCGGCTGACTTGGCCGAGAAATAGGCATCTCCTGCTCCAAGGATTTCATCAATCACCAGAATATCCGGCTTGATGGAGGTCGCGCAGGCGAATTGAAGACGCGCTTTCATGCCAAGCGAATAGGTTTTTAGCGGTTGATCGAGAAAGTCGCCCAGCTCGACGAAGTTTATGATCTCCGCCTCGGCGACAAGACGCTCTTGCGTGCTGAGCGGGCTGTATAGCAGTGATGCGCGGATGTTTTGGATGCCGGTAAATTCGGGGTGAAATCCAATGCCGACCTGCATCAGCGCATTGATGTCACCTGCGACACTCAACTCTCCCGCCGTTGTCTGGCTGGTTCCGGTAATGAGTTTAAGGAGCGTCGTCTTGCCGGCGCCGTTGCGGCCAATAATGCCGATCCGTTCGCCGCGCCGGATATCGAGGTTGATATCTTGCAGCGCTGTGAATGGTTGAGGATCGATACAGCGCCAGAAGAACAGCCATTTCAGCCCGAGCAGATCGATGGCCTGGTCAGCGTTGTTGCCATAAAGCGTGTAGATCTTGCTCACGCTTTCCAGGCAAACAGCAAGATCATCCTTGCGAGGATGACTACGCGGCGGCGCCTTAGAGGAGATCGGCGATGATGAGTTTGCTGGTCTTGAAGACACTATACATACCGTGGAAAAAGACGAAGGCGATGACGACCGTCCCGATCATAATCGGAAAAGGCGGCAATTGTCCCAGAACGAGTATCGTCTGAACGCTGGTGATGTAGTAGGCGATGGGATTGAAGTAGATAAGAAACTTCAATGATCCCGATAGCATTTCCGGCCGGTAGGCGATTGGGCTCGCAACCAGTAGCAGCATCAAGATGTAGATTATCATTTGCTGTGTGTCTTTCATGACCAGGTTTGCAAGTGCAAAAGCCCAGACCATGCCCGTGATTGCCATGATCATCAAAAGGAGAACGACTGGCAGTAGCAGCCAAAGCCAGGATGGGCTGAGAAGGAGCAACTTCAACAGCATAACGACTGCAAGGCCCACCACGATCATCGATCCGCCGGTGAGCACCTCGCGCATTGGAATAAGTTCAGCCGGAAACGTTCTGTTGAGCAATAGCGCTTGATCGGTTGTGAGCGATGAAGTTCCAGCGGCCAAGGCCTGGCTGAAGGCGATAAATGGCACCAGGCCGGAGAATATGTAGAGGAGATAGTCGGTCAGGCTGAAACCGACCGGACGGATATTGAAAACGACGCTATAAATGAGACCGTAAAGCACCAGCAGAAGCACGGGCCCGACCACGAGCCACGCCACGCCCAGAACAGATCCGGCAACCCGAACATTCAGATTGTTGACGACAGAATCTTTCAACAGCCTACGGTGCTGCCATATCAGTTTATAGGGTTCCAGGAACCATTCCGTAAGAGAAGTCATGTGGAGTTGATCTGGCAACCTAACCGCAGATCAGACATGGTTGCTGCTCCCCTGCATATCGTTGCTCTCGTTGCCCGCCAAAACAAGGACGGTGAAGATCAGTCTTCTGTAGTTTGCCTGACCGGCCTCTTTGAGGATTGCAAACCTAATATCTCATTTCCGGACCGGAGACTATAATGCGATCAACAAGGCTATGCGGAAACCCGTATATCTTGCTGAGACATAAGAGGCAGGTAAAATTAGGCCAATTCCTATTGCTATTTTTTATTTTGATGGCACTGGCGGGTTCCGCCTCGCCGCAACCTGCGAGGACCGACCCTGTTGGGGTGCATTTGAAGGCTGATTTTGGGGCTGTTGGGGATGGTGTCGCGGACGCTTGTGCCATTTCTGCCAGTCATTGGTCGTGACCAGCCCCACCTGATTGGTCCGGTTTGAATGTTAGTTCATGTTTGTGCAGTAGAGCCGACACGTAGGGCGACTTGTGAATTTGACGGCTCAGCTGTGCAAAGAGAAATCACCATCAAGACAAAAAATGATATCGAACGTGTGGCGGAGCTATTGGCTGACAGCTATGCAGATTCGTAGTGTCCGCCGATCGCGAGAAGCTCCCAAAAGACAATTTTGCGCTTACTATGTGCTTACTAGAGTTGCGCTGCGATCAGGGGAAATCGTCGAACCTATTGAAATAATTGGTGCCGGCTGGAGGATTCGAACCCCCGACCTACTGATTACAAATCAGCCGCTCTACCAACTGAGCTAAGCCGGCAACTGTACTAATGAAATATAGACTGTCTGCTGGGCTGATAGGCCAAAATCCCATCAGTCTCAATGTCGAAGTGCGCACATATCCTCGTTTGACGGGAATATCAAGATAAAGCCCTGTTTCCGAGCCGCCTTAACCAGTCGCGATTTTTTGATCGGGACTCCGGGCGCCAACCGGGCTAGAATGTCCAGGCCGGGGGTATAGAGTTTGATGCACCAGGGAGGCGTCAATGAAGTTGCGAAGCGTTGCTCTCGCCTGCGCGTTTGTTCTGGCATTGGTTTTTGCCAAGCCCGATAACGCTAATGCAGGTGTTTACATCTCCATCGGTGGGTATGGTGGCCATGTCAGCATCGGTCACGGGTACTATCCGCGCAGGAGTTATTACCAGCCCTATTATGGCTACCGGAGTTCCTATTACAGGCCCTACCGGAAGCATTATTACGGGTCGTACTATTACCCAACGAACAGATATTACTACAAAAAACGCCACTATAAGCGGCATCGTGCACATCGCTACTATAAGAGGCGTCACTACAGGCGCCACAGGCACGTCAAACGCCACTACCGGAGTCACCGCCGTCATTATCGCCACTACAGGCGTTACTAGTCGTCGATACGGTGGCAGCCTCCACGCTTTCCAGCGTGAGGGTTCTGGAACGAGATACAATCTCCCGGGGTCACTGCCAGCCCCGGGAGTTTTGTTGTCAGTGAGCCCCTGTTGCGAGCGTATGTAGGGCCACGGCCGCTGCGTTTGAGACGTTGAGGCTTTTTAACGGGCCCGGCGTCGTCAGCCGGCATAAAAGGTCACAATTTTCCGCAGTCAACCGGCGCAGACCTTTATGTTCCGCCCCCAGCACCAGAGCAATTGGGGGCTGTATTCTGGCCGTCTCGAGCGACTGCTCCGCACTTCCATCCAGCCCAAGGCGCAGAACGCCAGATTTTCCCAACTCTTCAAGTGTGCGGGCCAGATTGGCCACATGAATGACGGGAACGCTTTCCACTGCGCCCGACGCCGCCTTCGCCAGCGTTCCATCAAGGGGAGGGCTGTTTCGCCGGGTTATGATGAGTGCGCTGGCATTAAAGGCTGCAGCTGATCGCAAGATTGCCCCGACATTGTGCGGGTCCGTGACCTGGTCAAGAACGATCAGTGGTTTGCCATTGGAGGCATCTGGCAGAACATCCCCCAGGGAAAACTGCTCCAAAGGCGCTGCTTCGATCATCACACCCTGGTGGACGGCGTCAGCTCCCAGTTTCTTTGACAGGGCTGTGGAGGTGATTTCGCTCGGTGCGACAAGAAGCTGCCCCAGTGCCGCGTTCAGCCGATCGCAGCCATTTTTTGTGGCGTAGAGGGCCAGAACTGTGCGCTTAGGATTGGCGAGGGCTGCACATACCGCATGAACGCCATAGATTTTCTCAACCGCGGACGAGGGGTCATGGCGGTTGGGTTTTGATCCGGTCCTGTTTCTTTTTCTCATGGGTATGGATTGATAGAGAGCGTCAGTGCGCCGCGCAATGGAGTCTCTTGAATAAAGAAAGAGCGCGCCCCGTCAAAACAGGGCGCGCTCTCATTTCAGTCCAGTATTTATAACACTAGAACGGGTTTTTCTCCGATTTGCCCTTGGTATCGAAGAATTCCTTTGTGATCTTGAACACAATCGGACTGAGCAGGGCCAGCGCAATCAGGTTCGGGATGGCCATTAACGCGTTCAGCGTGTCTGCCAGGAGCCAGACGAAGCCGAGCTTCAGGGTTGCGCCAACAAGTGCCGCCAGGGACCAAAGGACCCTGAAGGGCGTGATGATCTTGACGCCGAACAGATATTGGAGCGAGCGCTCGCAATAATAACTCCAGCCAAGGATCGTCGTGAAAGCAAACACGGCCAATGCCACTGCAATGATGTACCCGCCGAGGCCTGGAAGTGCGATATCAAAGGCTTTTGATGTAAGCGCTGCACCCGTCTCGCCACTGGTCCAGGCACCGGTGGTGATGATTGCCAGGGCCGTGATGGAACACACGATGAGTGTGTCGATGAACGTGCCCAGCATGGCAACGAGGCCTTGGCTGACAGGACCTTTGGTCTGCGCCGCCGCATGGGCGATCGGGGCTGAACCAAGGCCGGCTTCGTTGGAGAAGACGCCACGCGCCACGCCAAATCGTATGGCTGCCCATACAGCCGCGCCGGCAAAGCCGCCGGTTGCTGCTGTCGGGGTAAAGGCGTGCTTGAAGATCAGGGCAAAGGCTGCCGGGATCTGTGGTGCGTTGATGAGCAGTACGAATGTACCCGCGGCGATATAGCCGATGGCCATGAGTGGCACCAGTTTACCCGCAACGGTGGCGATGCGTTCAATTCCACCGAGCAGGACAGCGCCGACAAGCCCAACCAGGACAACGCCGGTAATCCATTCCGGAACGGCGAAGTTTGCGTTCAGGGCATTGGCGATGGAGTTCGCCTGCACCATGTTGCCGATCCCGAATCCGGCTATGCCTGCGAATAATGCAAAACATACCGCCAGCCAGTTCCACTTTTTGCCGAGGCCGTTCTTGATGTAATACATCGGCCCGCCAACATGCTTTCCGCGCTCATCTGTCTCTCGATAACGAACAGCCAATACGGCCTCGGCAAATTTTGTTGCCATACCGACCAGCGCCGTCATCCACATCCAGAAGACAGCTCCGGGTCCGCCGAGAAAGATGGCGGTAGCAACACCGGCAATGTTACCGGTGCCGATTGTGGCTGCCAGTGACGTCATCAGGGCATTGAATGGACTGATCTCGCCCTCGCCGCCCGGAATTCGCCCTTCCCACAACAGTCTGAAGCCGAGTGGGATTTTAAGAATTGTCAGAAGTTTAAGCCCAAGTGTCAGGAACAACCCGACGCCCAGTATCAGAACCAGCATTGGCACGCCCCAGACGATACCGTTCAGCCAGCCTACAGCACTTGTAATCGCTTCCATGGGTTCCCTCCCTGGAATGTTGTGTTCCACGTCATGCACAAAAGTGCTGAACGGACAGCAAGTGTCCGTGCGATATGGAACGTTGAATTCCCGGAACCGGATACCGGTGCCTGCAAGGTCGTTCAGGCTGGCCGATCATGCACCCTGCTTGAGAAAATAGCGCGCATAGGGCCTCACCGGCCAAAATGGCCGGTTCCGAGGCCCCATCTGTTCAAAACCTGAGAGATGCGAGGATGCAATATTGCGCGCCCTCTTACCCCTTCGGTGAAGTTGCCGTAAATTATCTGAACATCGGCAACTTGCTCTCCAGATGACTGCTTTGCCCGATCCAGTCTTTTTGCCTGAGAGTTTCCGGGGCGGTTGCACCTTCGGCGCCGTTGTCAAAAAACAGGCGGTAAGACCCGCAATTGAAACGATCTCTCCCAGACCGGGACGTTTTTTTAGGAACGAGAGGAGTATTTTTGTCCCCCCGAACAAAACCGCAGTCGACTAAAGTCGTAACACAAAAGTATTCACCTGACAATTCGGGAAGGCCGGCTGGTAGAAACTGTGGAAAGTGGCCGCAGATTTCACTTGAAAGCGTGCCAATCTGGCTAAGAAACATGATCCGGGGACTGGATTGGTTTGTGAACCTAGACAAACCGGCATTTTTTTGACTTATTTCCGTGAATTACAGTTGACAGAACAGGTCTGTCTTTCCATAAACGCCGTCAGAGACCCTGCCGGTGACGGCGGGGCATTTCTGTATGGACAAATCATGTCATTTGAGGAGGGGTGCCCGAGTGGCTAAAGGGGACGGGCTGTAAACCCGTTGGCTATGCCTACGTTGGTTCGAATCCAACCCCCTCCACCATTTGGAGATTTGGACATCGGATTTTTTAAAGGTCAGATTTCGGATTGAGTTAGTAAAAGTTTCGTCCTCGGGTTTTTGAAAGCGGGTGTAGCTCAATGGTAGAGCAGCAGCCTTCCAAGCTGAATACGAGGGTTCGATTCCCTTCACCCGCTCCAAAATTGGACGGAAGATTGATTGAGATACGATTTTAAAACAGCAGCTTACAAAGAGAAGACGACATGGCTAAGGAAAAATTCGAGCGTAACAAACCGCATTGCAACATTGGCACGATTGGTCATGTTGACCATGGCAAGACGACGTTGACGGCGGCGATTACGAAGGTTCTCGGCGAAGCGAGCGGTGGCGAGGCGGTTG
>JAJFHP010000052.1 GCA_021775555.1 Hyphomicrobiales bacterium
TCCAGGGGCGTGCCGACCTGCTGGATGATGCTATCGTTCAGGACGGCGATCCTGTCCGAGATCGTGTTCGCCTCTTCCTGATCGTGCGTGACGAAAATGGTTGTCAGGTTCAGTTCGCGCTGCAACTCCAGGATTTCCCGGCGCATCTGAACACGAAGATTGGCGTCCAGATTGGAGAGCGGTTCGTCAAGCAGAAGAACGCGCGGCTCCACAACGATGGTGCGCGCAAGCGCTACCCGCTGCTGTTGACCGCCCGACAGTTGAGATGGCCGACGCTCTGCCAGATCCAGCAGACCAACCAGTTTGAGGGCCGCATCAACGCGAGGGCGGATGTCGCTGGCTCGAATCTTCTGCTCTTCCAGGCCGAAGGCGACATTCTTGCGCACCGTCATATGCGGCCACAGCGCATAGGACTGGAAAACCATACCGACATTGCGTTGCCAGGGGGGCAGATGCGTTACATCACTATCGCCAATCAGAATCCGGCCCGTCGGTTCCGGACCAAATCCGGCGATCGCGCGCAGAAGCGTGGACTTGCCGGAACCCGATGGCCCCAGAAATGTAAACAACTCTCCCGGCATGATTTCGAGATTGACGCCCCTGAGCACTTCGGTCTGGCCGAAGGACAGGCTGAGATTTTCTATGGTTACGCCGCTGGTGGCATTGACGCTCCGGGATGACATTTTCACACTCCTCCGGCCACCGCCATGTCCGGGGCGCGTTCGATTTCCTTACGCTCGATAAAACGATGCGACACGTAAGTGGCGATGCCAACAATAAGGACGGCGATTATACCAAGTGCAGCGCCGGGGCCCCGGCCTGCCGCCGATTGCATGAACTCATAGATGCCCGCGGCCAGCGGTGCATCCGACTCTGTTGAAACCAGCATGATCGTCGCGGAAAGCTCGACTGAGGCGGTTGCGAAACTTGTCACGAAACCTGCGACGATTCCTCCTGACATCAGTGGCACGACGATCCGGATCACAGTTCGCCTCTTGCTCGCTCCCAGATTTTCAGATGCTTCTTCAAGCATGATGCTGACCTGCTGGAGCGCCGCCATGCAGGCGCGAAGGGCGTAAGGCAATCGCCGTATGGTGAGCGCAATCACGATGATGACCCACCAGGACGCCAGCGGCTTGTCGATAATCGGCACGTTGAAATCGTAAAAGGTCCGCAAGTACCCGATGCCAAGAACAACGCCGGGAATGGCGACCGCGCCCATGGCTGCATAGTCGAGCCATTGGCGTCCGACCAGTTTGGTCCGCCACACCACATATGCGATCGCCGTCCCGAACACGACGTCGATGCTGGCGGCAAGACCGGCATAGAGCAGCGTATTGGTAATGAACTGCGATGAGTTCGAGAAGACGCGGAAATAGTGATCCAGGGTGAAGGCGTCAGGAAGCACGCTGAATGACCACACGGTTCCGAAGGAGAGCATCGCGAGGCCGAGATGCGGTGACAGCACAAGCAGCAGAATGAATATGATAACCGCGTAGCACCCGGCCTTCTCCCAGGGCCGCAGATCGCGCTTCATCAGCCCGCCGCCGCCCTTCTGCGCAGTGGCGTAATCCTTGCCGCGAAGCGCGAGAAAAGAGGTCCACAAGGCAAGCAGCGAGAACGCGACCAGAATGACAGAAATCACATACCCCATCGGGTCCGATATACCGATCGAGGTGATACGCAGATAAGCCTGAGGTGCGAGCATATTATTGATGTTGAGGAGCAGCGGCGTGCCGAGGTCGTCGAAAACTTTCAGGAACACAAGCGAGGCCCCGGCGACATATCCGGGCATGGCAAGGGGGAAAACGATACGGCGAAACAGCCGGGCGCCACTCGCGCCCAGATTCTGGGCGGACTCTTCCATGGCCCGGTCAATGTTGTTCAGTGCCGCTGACAGATTGATCAGGATGAACGGGAAATAGTGAATGCTCTCAACAAGAATGACGCCGTTCAGGCCTTGCATGAAGGGAATGTTGATGCCGAACCACTCCCCCAGCAACAGATTGACTGATCCGTTCTCGCCGAACAGCAGGAGCATGGCAACCGCGCCCACAAAGGGCGGCATGATTAGCGGGATAACACCAAGTGTTTGAATGAGGGCCGCGCCGCCGAAATTGAACCGCGTAGTAAAATAGGCGAGCGGAAGCGCAAATACGGATGCCAGCACCACCGACATGGACGCCACATAGAAGGAGTTGATGAATGACTCCTGGAATAGCGACGTGTTGAAGAAATCAATGAAATTGATGAGCGTGAGTGCGCCCGTGTTGGGATCCTGAAAGGCAACATAGATCACCTTTCCAACAGGAATAATCAGAAAGACAAGCAGGAACAGGCCCAGAAACAGGGCCACCGCCCCCGGTCCCCACTGACCGCGTCCAAACAGGTTCAAGGCGGTCCTCCCCGGCCGGTTAAATGAGCAGGCTGTGAGGACCCGGCCAGTGAGACCGGGTTCTCATTTCATTGCGGTCTAGAGCATGGATGCAGCTTTATCCGCCATTTCCTTCGCCTTAGCGTAGTTGGCTTTGACCTCGCTGTCCCATTTCTGCTCAATCTCTGCCTGACGGCCGGTAACCTTCGTTGTCGCCTTTTTGCGCTTCTTCTTGAAGATCTTGTTGAAGTCCTTTTCGCTGGCCTGAACAGCAGATATCGGAACCTTGTTGACCAGCGCTCTGGCATCTTTGATCAACTTTTTCGCCGCGGCATTTGGTTTACCCGCAAGCTTGGCCTCGGCAGCCTGGATGGCTTTGGTTGCATCTCGCAGATCACTGAGCCGGTAGGTGACCATCACGTCAAACAGCGAGTTGACCACATTGTAGCGGCCTTTGGAGAGTTGAAGATCGAATTTGACCGCCGATCCGATGGAAGAGTCTTTGAACGGATTGGGGAAACCCTCCGGGGCGTTGGCATAGGAAGCCGGGTTCACCGGCAGGCGCCGGATTTTCGGATCAAGAAGGACTTCCTGTCCTGCCGGGGACAGAAGAAACTCGATGAAGGCTGCCGCCGCGTCGCGATGAGGCGCATTCTTGACGATCGCGATGTTGGCCGGCACGAGTGTGGTGATCGGCGGATAGAGGAAATCGACCGGGAATCCGGATGCCTTCGACGACAGGCCGAAGAAGTCGATCACGATCCCTAAGCCGAACTGGCCTGAATTGACGCCATCAGGAACGCCGAAACTGCGCTCGGTCACGGTCTTGAAGTTGCCCGCAATTTCCTTCCAGCGGGCCCAGCCTTTCTCCCAGCCCTCGCCTTGCAGCAAAGTCTCGACAGTCAAATGCGTCGTTCCCGAGCGGGATGGAGCACTCATGCCCACATGGCCGTTATAGACGGGTTTGGCCAAGTCCGCCCACGTCTTGGGAACAGGCAGCTTCTTCGCATCAAGATAGCGGGTGTTCCACATGATCCCGTAACCGGACGCGGCAAAGCCCTTGTAGTATCCGTCCGGATCGTTGATCGGGAACGCACCGACTTTTTCAGGAATACCGGAAACCTTGACCTCATATTTCTGAAGCAGGTTATCGCCTTTCAGCACTTCGAAAGCGTCCGGCGCCGAAGCCCAGAACATGTCTGACTTGTTATTGCCCGCAGTCTCCTGGAGATATTTTATACCGGCTGTGGTTTTTTTCTTGAGCATCTCGACTTTCACTCCGGGATGCTTTGCTTCGAAGGCCTTCTTGACGGTGACGGTGGTGTCCGGAGGGTAGGAAGTTACGATGACGAGCTTGTCATCCATCGCTAGCGCCGGGACGAGCCCTGTGAACGACAGAACAGAAGCAACCGTCATCGCCGTGATAAATGCGCGGCGATCAATGGTTTTGAACATGTGACTGACACTCCTCACTTACGGATTGGATATGGACCAAAACTACACAAATCCATCTTATAGTAAAATCTGACATTCTGGCGCATCTTTGATGGCTTTCATGTCTGGCGGACTTGATGGAAAGATCAGAAATGGGTGAGGGGGAACAGCATGGAACAAGCGTAATTATCTTGTAGATGCCAAATCGTAAGGAACGTTTGGTATGCGCCAAAAGCGGGAGGTACGGAGCAATCAATAGGATTTCAATGAATTTGACAGGGACGGTTTTCAGTTTGCGGCGGCATGTTTTCCAGTCAGCCGATTAATCACGCGGCCATCGATGAACAAAAGCCCTGTTCCGATAATGGCGGCCCCTAAAATTTCTTTTGGCTGGATAGGTTCGCCGAGGAAAATATTTCCCAATACCAGCGCTGTGACCGGTATCAGCAGGGTCACCAGCATGACATTGCTTGCTCCGGCGCGAACCAGGATTTTGAAAAAGAGGATATAGGCGACAGCCGTACCAAGGACAGCAAGCGCCACCACCGACATGACCGTGCCCTGACTTGGCATGGCAAGTGTCCAGGGCTTGTCAATTAATGAAACAACCACGGCCATGATAAGAGTCGAACATATAAGTTGGCACGTCGCGGACTTTACAGGCGGTACGCCGACGAGAAACCTGCGACCCCAAAGAGCTGCAAATCCATAGCTGAGTGCGCCAGCCAGGCACAGCGCAATACCAAGTGTTTGCTTGCTGTCTACAGGCCCATCAAACCCTCGCAACACGGCAACCCCCACGACACCCAGGAGCACGCCGATGATCCGGTAAGCAGTCAGGCGTTCCTCCTGAAAGATGGCCATCACGACAATTGTGAACAACGGCGTCATGGCGTTGATAATGGAGGAAAGACCGACAGTGACCTGGGTCTGTCCGGCAAAAATAAAACCGAATGGAAGTACATTGTTCAAAAGGCCCATGCCGGCAAAAGGAAGCCAGCCAGCAAAAGACTTTGGCAACGAATGACCGAAATACCAAAACAGCGGCAACAACGCGGCTGATGCCAAAAATACCCGGGCCAACACGACTGTTAATGGTGGCAACTCTTTAACAGCAACGCCTGCAAAGAAGTATGCACCACCCCATAGAGCTGATAGCAGGATCAGCAGGCTCCAATCCTGTCTGTCCATTGTCTTTGGAGCATCCATCCCGCATTCCTTTGCAACTATTCACCCAAGCGGAAATTGACAGGATAGGGTTGGATGAACCACCCGTTTCTTGTTTTGAAACCGGAAGCTGATCTGTTTATGGGCCAGCGCCGGACTGGTCGGCGATACGGCACGCGCAGCCAATGCCGGCGAAGAACAGCCTATAGCCATTCAACAAGGGAATTTGACGATAAACCGGCTCTTTTGAGCAGAATTAAATGTCACAAACAGGCATCACACGGCGCAGGCAGGGATAGCCAATTGATTGACCCCAAATGGATCGCTCTTAAAGCATTCTATTGGCGGTTGAGCGCGCATCCCAACGCCTGAAGAATCGTAATCTTCACCCTTTTTTTCCGGTTTTCCGGGGTTTCTCATGCTTTGCAGCCCGGGGGATGCCAGTGCCGGATCAATGGCACTGATTTTGCAGACATTCCGGCATCAGAACCTTTCAGGGAATAATATTCATGCAAATGGAAACCACACCTGCCCGTGTATCCTGGGTGGACTGCGCAAAGGGCATCTGCATTCTAATGGTTGTCATGATGCATTCGACCCTTGGCGTCGAAGCGGCAGCTGGAAGCACAAGCTGGATGCATGAACTTGTTGCGTTCGCCAGGCCCTTCCGTATGCCGGACTTTTTCCTGATTGCAGGTCTGTTTCTCGCACGGCGCATTGACCGGGACTGGCCTGACTACCTGGACCGGAAAGTGCTCCACTTTGCATATTTTTATCTATTGTGGCTGACGATCCAGTTTGTTCTGAAATCTCCTCTACTGATAACCGAGCACGGACCGCTTGGTTTGCTCATGGAATACAGCCATGCACTCGTGCAACCTTTCGGCACGCTCTGGTTCATCTATTTGTTGCCGGTCTTCTTCGTTATCACCAAGGGCCTCAGAACCGCATCATCTGTACTGGTCTGGGTGCTTGCCGCGATGCTCGAAATCTCCGGGCTTCATACGGGCATCACCATCATCGACGAATTCGCCAGCCGGTTTGTCTATTTCTACTCCGGCTACGTCTTGGCACCACTGGTGTTCCGGTTCGCTGATAAGGTCGGAGCCGCACCTGTAAAATCCATGATTGGTCTTGGGGCATGGGCCGTACTAAATGGCTACTGCGTTAAGGCGGGCTACGCAGATTTGCCGCTTGTGAGTTTGACACTGGGCCTTGCGGGCGTTGGAGCGGTGGTCGCCGCATCCGTACTTCTCTCCCGGATCAAGTGGGGAGGTGCGTTGCAGTATTGCGGTGAGAATTCGATCGTTATCTATCTGGCATTCACCATACCGATGGCTGCTACACGGATGGTGCTTCTTAAATTCGGTTGGATTTCTGATCTTGGTTCTGTCGCACTGCTCGTCACATTGGCTGGTCTGACCGGTGCTTTGGTCATGTACTGGACCGTTCGGCACACACCACTTGCCTTTTTGTTCAAACGCCCTGACTGGACCCGCCTGCATTCATGGCGGGGCGCTGGTCCGGAACGACTAGTGAAATCTACACCGGTTGAGGGAAATAGAACCGTTCATGTGACTGAAAGTTAAGACTATTTCGCGCATCATGCCGAAACTGGGTAATTTGAGGAAATCCGAATTATGTTGATGAATCCGGATCTGGAACAAGCACAGCACAAATTCCAGAAAGGAGTTGCCTCCGGCACGAGCCAAGAGGGGCCGGTTGAGCGAGGCGTTGTTGATGGCAATCTTGAGTTCCAGCTGATCACAGATTTTACAGGATTTGAGGCTCTTGAGAGCGAGTGGTGCAATTTGTTTGAACGTGCTGGTGGATCACATCAGTTGTTCCAGAGTTATAATTGGTGTTGGCATTGGTGCCAGACCTACCTGAACGCTGAAAAGAAACGTAATCCTATCAAGCTGAGTATTG
Source organism: Hyphomicrobiales bacterium (assembly GCA_021775555.1). Lineage (GTDB taxonomy): Bacteria > Pseudomonadota > Alphaproteobacteria > Rhizobiales > Methyloligellaceae > UBA2767. Next base: position 6,905 of record JAJFHP010000052.1, read on the forward strand.
TCGTTGGAAGGGTTGATGATCTCCCGGTAATGATCTGGCCACTTATCACCGACCGCTCTATGGGCGTGCGATATGCCTGTTGGATGGGAATGCCGGTCAGCCAGTATAGCGATGTCCTTGTCGAACAGGGCCCCAACCAAATGGCATGGTTGATTGAGGGATGGCAGTTTATTTGTTCCCGGCTTTCAGCCGATTTAATTTGTCTCCCCAAGGTTCGCGGTGACTCCGCTCTCTCAGGTTTGTTGCGCAGACTTTCCCTAGAGCCCGTTCAGCAGAACGAAGCGCCATATGCGGACCTTTCAAAGCTGAATTCTTATGAAGAATATGCGTCCCGCTTTTCCGCACGCCTGCGTAAAAATCGCCGCCGCCAGCACCGCCGCCTGAGCGAGCAAGGGGAAGTTAGCGTCGAGATATTGACGGATGGCAAGGAGGCCTGTGCGGTGGTGGACCAGGCTATTGAGATGAAATGCCGCTGGCTGCAAAACCAGGGATTGGTTTCCAAGGCATTTGCTGATGACCGAATTGATCAGTTCTTTTCCCGTTTGCTGACGACACCTGACAGAGATGCAGGGTGCCAGGTATCAGTCCTGAAGGTGGGTAAGGATATTGCGGCGGTCATGATTGGCATCCTTTGCAAGGGCCGGTATGCCACCCATATCTGTGCATATAATCCTGACCCTCAATTCGTCCGATCAGGAGCGGGTTCATTGCTCATGGACGCAACCGTGCAAACATGCCTCAACAATGGACTTAGTAATTTTGACATGATGGCTCCAGGTGATGCCTACAAATATGAATGGGCGGATGCAACTGTGATGGTGAATGATTACTCGGTCCCTCTGACCCCTCGCGGTCGGGCCTTCGCTGTCTTCGGCGCTTGTACTTATTCAGCAAAGGCGGCCTTTGAAACGACGCCACAGCGTCTGCGCCGTTTTCTTCTGGCGATTGCAGGTCCACGGCGTTAGAGGAACTCCGTTTTCGTATTTTGTTACAATTTGGGTGATGAGGTTCTCGATCTCAATGTGAGCGCCATCTATGAGGGCAGCCGCTATGTTGGACCGAAGCCGTAACCCTGTAAATGCGGGTCGATGAAGTCCTGGTTCAGGTCCGGGCCATATAGTTCCCGGCCAAAGCAGCAACTGAGTTATAGCGGCGTGGGCCTGAAAACAGGCTCACGCCGTTGGTGTTTCTGGTGCCCGCATTGACGCTTGTATTGCGCCTCCCATGGACCCATATATGTCTCATGAAATCCGGTGCCATGTTGGACCGGGTGCCGCTTTTGGTGCTGTAACGGGCCTGAAGCGGGCAATTTTGACATATCAGTCGCTAAAGTCAGGGCTAAGCACATGTCGCGTACTTCTCTTCTCAACTCCCCGCTGTTGCTGGGCTTTGATGAAATCGAGCGCATTCTCGATCGCGTCGGAAAAAGCTCGGGCGAGGGATATCCACCTTACAATATCGAACGGTTGTCAGGCCCTGAAGGCAGTGATTTGCTGCGTATCACGCTTGCGGTCGCGGGGTTTACCCAGGAGCAGCTGGATGTGTCGGTGGAAGACAGCGAGCTGACGATCAGCGGAAAGCAGGAAGACGATGATGATCACGTCTATCTGCATCGTGGTATTGCAGCCCGGCAGTTTTCACGTACATTCGTTCTTGCTGACGGGATCGAGGTTCGAAAGGCAGATCTGAGCAATGGTCTTCTGTCAATCGACCTGGAACGCCCGGAGCTTGAGCGGCTGGTAAGAAAAGTCGAAATCACGCAAGCCAACTAGTTCTTCAAGGGCCAGAGAATAGCATCGCAAACGGTTGTGGTTGCGTGCTGACCCGGTATGCTCCTTGAAGGATAAGCCTGCCAGTAAAGGAGGCAAAAATGATAGAAAAAGTGCAAGAGAATATGGACGTCAAAGAGAACTCTGCTGCGGTGATGAGCTCAATCGAATTCGCGCGGCTTGGCGATGGCCTGGTGGCCTATGTCAAGCAGGTCAACAGCAACCAGGCGCGCAACCTGTTCCCAGCCCTGACCGGCTTGCCGGAAGGGATTGATCTGTACGCCGTGGTGGGTGCCGATGGAACGCCGCTCGGGCTGACCGACAGCCGCTCATCCGCGATCGCCAGTGTGATTGAATATGAGCTGGAGCCGGTTAGCGTGCACTAGCGCGATTTTGGCGGATTGAGAAAAATTACGCTTACGCCGCGTGTTCTTTCTCAGCTTCCGTCAAGATGTCGTAGATCGCATCATTGCTGCCTGCCGTGCGGAGGCTTTCAATTGCAGCCGGCGCCCGCAAGAACCGTGAAATCCGCGCCAGGGCCTTCAGATGGTCCGCACCGGCACTCTCAGGAGCCAGGAGCAAAAATACCAGATCAACCGGTTCAGCATCCACGGCCTCGAAATCGATAGGTTGTTCAAGGCGTGCAAACAGGCCGACGATTTTGTTCAGGCCGGCAATCTTGCCATGGGGAATGGCGATGCCTTGTCCCACACCTGTCGAGCCGAGTCGTTCACGCTGAAGCAATGTGTCGAAGATGTCGCGCTCTGGAAGGTCGGTGAGCAGCGCAGCGGATGCTGAAAGCTCCTGGAGCGCATGCTTTTTGTTCTTCGCGTTGAGTGCGATAAAAATGCTCTCTGGATTTATGAGATCGCTTAGATCCATGAAACTGATTTCAACCTCTGAAATTGACTGCTGACAAGCCTTGAAGGCCTGGCAGTGCTTACTAGCTGGTTAGCGGTATATCGCCGCCTGGATCAATCCAGCCGATATTACCATCATCTCGCCGATAGACGATATTAATTCGGCCCTGGCCGGCATTTTGAAAAACAAGGAGCGGACGCTCTGCAAGATCGAGTTGCATCACCGCGTCGCTGACCGAGAGTTCGTGGATAGCTGTCTGGGTCTCTGCCACGATGACCGGATTGTCGTCTTCGGGTTCGGGCGCTTCATCCTCCACGGATTGAATGACATAGTAGGGTGCCTGGATATCGGCGGGCTTTTTCTCCGACGGTCCATGGCGCTTCTTCAGTCGCCGCTTGTAGCGGCGCAAACGTTTCTCGAGGCGTTCCAGTGCTTGATCCGCGCTTGCATAGGCGTCGGCAGCCTCTCCACGCGCTTCAAGGCTCAGCCCCGATTGCAGCAATATGGTGCAGCCGGTGAGGAACGATCCGCGCGTCTTCTCGATGCGGACATGGCCCGAAGGGCTCTGGCCGGCAAATTTATCGAGCGTATTTTGAACACGATTTTCCACGTAAGAACGCAAAGCCTCTCCAACGTCCAGATTTTTGCCGGTAACTTGTAGTGCCATCGCCTCGTCCGTTACTGCGACGGCCACGCCTCGTTCGCAGCGGGCCGGGGCCCAAATTCGATCCGTCTCTTCTGGACGGAACGATGCTCAAATAGCAATGCGGTCAAGGGATCTTCTGATGCCTTCTGCCGCGGGCCGGGAAACTAGACCACGAGTCAGAGCAGTGTCAAACTGATTCCTTACCCAAAAAATAAAGGTTGCACAGTTTATTAACAGGGGTCGGGAATTGGCGGGTTTCTGCGGTTTTTTTAATATGCGTTAGAAAAACCCAAGCTTTTTTGCGGGTTTATGACAATGGGCTCAATGCCATTTTTTTCTCTCGCCGCCGCTGGACTGAAGAAGGAATTCTCATGGATTCCCGGTATTTTGCGACAGTGCGCCGGGCAATGTCGATGCGTTCCACTTTCAGCAGTTCAACAATTTTATCATCGGACAAAATTTTGGTGGCGGCCTCATTGTCGATCAGTTGCTTGATGCGGTACCGCACGGCTTCTGAAGAATGGGCCTCTCCTGCTCCTGAAGAGGGGATCGAGGATGTAAAGAAATATTTCAATTCAAAATTGCCGCGCGACGTCGCCATATATTTGTTGCTGGTTACGCGGCTGACGGTGGACTCGTGCATTTCGATGGCATCGGCCACGGTCTTGAGATTGAGCGGGCGCAGATATTGCACGCCATGAGTTAGGAACGCGTCCTGCTGCTTAACGATCTCCTTCGAGACCTTGAGAATTGTGCGTGCGCGCTGGTCGAGGCTTTTCACAAGCCAGTTGGCAGTTTGCAGACAATCTGACAGGTAAGTCTTGTCCTTCTCCAGTTTCGTAGTCTTGCTGACGGTTGCGTAATAGGCCTGGTTGACCAGCACCTTTGGTAGCGTTTCGTTGTTGAGTTCAACCAGCCAGCCGCCATCGGGCCGCTGGCGCACGAAGACATCCGGCACGATGGTCTGGACCGATGATTTGCCGAACTTCAGCCCGGGTTTCGGCTCTAGCATCTTGATCTCGGAGATCATGTCGGTGAGATCTTCATCCGACACGTCGCACGCGCGCCTGAGCCCGGCCATGTCCCGGGTGGCCAGCAGATCGAGATTGGCAATAAAGGCCTCGATGGCCGGGTCGAAGCGATTTTTGTCCTTCAGTTGCAGGGTGAGGCATTCAGCGAGGTCCCGGGCGAACACACCGGCCGGCTCGAGGGTTTGCAAGGTATCGAGCGTTTCCTCGATTAATTCCATCGGTGCGCCGAGGCGTTTCGAAAGCCCTTCAAGGTCGCCGCGCACATAGCCGTCCTCATCGACCATATCAATCAGGTGATCGCCGATGAGTCGTTTGACAGGATCGGAGATCGCCAGATGCAATTGCCCTGAAAGGTGATCCTGAAGGTTGATTTCCTCGGCGACGAAGGCTTCCAGATTGATATCACCCCCTACGCCGCCAGTGCTGCCGCCAGATCCGCCAGTGGACCAGTTGTCCCCGACAGGGGCTGGTCTCGGTTCGGCTGATTCAGGGAATACATTTTCCGCATCCGTGTCGAACACGCTCTCGGTGTCGCGCTGGACCTGGTTCGTCGTCAGGTCCAGGTTGGCATCTTCTTGCCGGGACTCACTGTCGCTTTCACTTTCGCCTTCGGACCCACGATCGGGCTTATCATCACTGTCCCCGGTGCGCCGTTCCGCCTGGTCTTCGCCTTCGGAGTGCTCCAGTAGCGGGTTGCTCTCAAGCTCCCCTTCCACAAACTCCAGCAGTTCCATATTGGAGAGTTGCAGCAGCTTTATCGCTTGCTGCAATTGCGGCGTCATCACAAGGCTTTGGCCCTGCCTCAGTTCAAGTCTTGATGAAAGCGCCATGGCTATTTGATCCTGGTCTTAAAGTGAGAACTCATCGCCGAGATAAACGCGCCGCACATCTTCGTTGGCAACGATCTCTTCCGGCGTGCCTTCGGTCAGAAGCTGTCCTTCAGCTATGATGTAGGCCCTGTCCACAAGGTCGAGAGTCTCGCGCACATTATGGTCGGTGATGAGAACGCCGATGCCCCGGTCGGTCAGGTGCCGCACCAGGTCGCGGATATCTCCGATGGCAATAGGGTCGATGCCGGCGAAGGGTTCATCAAGGAGCATGAAGGCCGGGCGGCTTGCCAGCGCACGCGCAATCTCGACGCGGCGGCGCTCTCCGCCCGACAGGGCGATGGAGGGTGAGTTGCGCACCCGCGTGATCTTGAATTCCTCCAGCAGTGCTTCCAAATGCTCCGCTCTTTTTGCCTTGTCGGGCTCGACCAGTTCGAGCACCGCGCGAATATTCTGTTCAACCGTGAGACCTCTGAAAATAGAAGCCTCCTGGGGCAGGTAACCGATGCCGAGGCGTGCGCGCCTGTACATCGGCAACCGGGTGATATCCTCCCCGTCAATCAGGATGCGGCCTTCATCGGCGGAGATGAGACCGGTGATCATGTAGAACACCGTCGTCTTGCCGGCACCGTTGGGTCCCAGCAAACCCACCGCCTCGCCGCGCTCCAGGCAGAGGCTTACGCCACGCACAACAGGACGCTTTTTGAAACTCTTTACGACTGAATCGACCGTCAAACGGCCTTGCGACCCTTCGCGCTGAACGGCGAACTCAGGTTCGAACCCGAACTCTTCGAACGCCCCGCCTGTCGGGTCCTGGGCTGAAACGGGGCGGTCAGGAAATGACAACAGTTTACCCACTGAGCCTTTCGCTTCCAGTTGAAGCGTTGCCGGTTAAGATTCGATGAAATTGGACGTCGACGGGGCGACTTGTTTGTGTATGCATTATCATTGCGGAGCCGATTTTTTCTTGATCTTGTCCATGTCAGGCCCCTGGGGCATGAACAGCCCGCGCACGCGCTGGCGTTTTGTGCCCCCCTGATTGTTGACAATCCGGCTGCGGTTGGTCTTCAGATCGATGATCAACTGGTCGCCCTTTATCACATTCCCGCTCTGGCTTAACACAACATTGCCTCCGATTGTCACGGTCTGGTTGGCCACGTTGAAAAGCGCCCAGTCGCTGGTGGTCGACTGGTTGTCCGCCGTGGTGATGAGCACCTTGCCTTCGGCGCGTATACTCGAAATCTTGCTTCCACCAGATTTTTTATCCGCAGCCCCCGTTGGCGCTTCCCCGCTGTATTTCACCTTCAACAGCTTCGAGCGCATTGTCATCTTGCCCTGCGAGGCTTTGACGTTGCCCTGGAATTCGGCTTGCTTCCTCGTGTCGTAAATGACCAGCGCGTCAGCTTCAATATTTACCGGTTTCCCGCTGGTGCTCGTGAGATCGAATTGGGCAGATCCGGAACTCAAACCTTGTGATTTTGTTTTTTCAGTCTTGGCGCTTCCAGGTTTTTTATCCGATGCCGGGGGCTTAAAGTGACCATGAACCCTGCCCAGTGGGGGAAAACGGGTGATGTTGGTGGCGAGGTCGGAGACCATGCGTTTGCCCGTCAGAGTGTTTCCTTTCTGGGTCAGCGTGACATTTTCATCCAGCGTCAGCTTCTGCTTGACGGAATCATAGATCAGCCGTGCAGCGTTGGCCCGGCGACCATCCGCAGTCACAATTCTTACATCTCCAATGGCTTCGATGAGGCTCAGCTTGCTTGCAGGCTGCTCCTTGCCGGCGTCCCTGGCAGAATCAGCGCTTGCGGGATTGTCTTTTTTATCGTTCGCATAGACGACCTTGAGGTCGTTGGATGTCATTTGCGACCCGGCCTGCTCCGTCGTCACGCCTCCCGTGAACAGGGCATATTTCTTCTTATCGAAAATCATCAGTTTCGGCGCGGCGATATTGACCGGCTGATCGCTTTTAAAGGATTTCGCGAAGGATTGAACGGGAGCTTCGGGTTTCACCTTGTCGGGTTTCTTCTCCTGCTCCAGGCGCACCCGCACATCGCCTTCGAACACAACTTCGCTGGCGGGCATATTCAGGTGCATTGAGTGAGAATCGAGAACGCCACTTGGGAAGGTGACCGTCACCGGCACCTTGCTGATTACGATTTGCTCTTTCATGTTGACATCGGCCCGCTTCAGATGGGCCACCATGCCCGTGCTCTGGGCCGCGCGAATATCGCCGATCAATTGCAGTTTCTCGGTTTTGGTTTCGAATTTTCCCTTAGGTGCTGACAGCCGCGACCAGCCCTTTTTGGCATCGTTCATCTCTGCCTTGATCTCGGTGAGATGAATAATGTCGGGGTTGGCAACGGCCTGCTCGGCATATTTGGCCGTCACCACATAGACGCCCTTCTCCTTGTTGGCGCCTTCGAGCTTTGGATTGACCATGCGCAAGTTGCCCTTCTCGATCACCAGGCTCTCAACACTGGCATCCATATTGCCGATTGAGACATGGAGCTTGGGCGAGATGAAATAGAGGCCGCTCACCGCAACGGCGAGAATTGGCAGGGCAATACGCAGTCGTGATACGAGTTTGCTGTGCGAGCGGGCGCGCTTGAGGGATTGCTCCCGGTCCTTCAGGGAGGGCGACTTTAAAAAGTCCCGGGCCGTGAGGTCGAATGGATGATGGACGTCGCTCGTCATAGTCGGTGATTCTAACCCTTTTTTACCGCCCAGGCAGCTTAAAGGTTTAAATGACTTGCTGATTATTGGCGCAAACTATGCCCGGAGTGGGGCCGGTTTAACATGGACGGGGGAACTTCAGAGCCATGACCTAGTGAGAAAAGATATCTTCATCCGCCCATCCGCCGAGGTCGAGCTTCGCGCGGGTGGGGAGGAACTCGAAGCAGGAGCGTGCCAGTTCCTCGCGCCCCTCGCGGGCCAGCATGTCATCGAGCTTGTTCTTAAGTGCATGCAAATAGAGCACGTCCGAGGCGGCATATGTGAGCTGTTCGGGCGTAAGCTTCTTGGCCCCCCAGTCGGAGGATTGCTGCTGCTTGGATATCTCAACGCCGATCAGGTCCCTGCAAAGATCCTTCAGCCCGTGCCGGTCTGTGAAGGTGCGTGTCAGCCGGGAGGCGATTTTGCTGCAATAGAGCGGTTCCGCCAAGACGCCGAAGGAATGATAGAGAACCGCGATATCGAAACGGGCAAAGTGAAACAGTTTCATTATTTTCGGATCGGCCAGAAGCTTTTTGAGATTTGGTGCATCGGGCACGCCCTTGGTGATCTGCACCAGATGCGCATTGCCATCACCGCTTGAAAGCTGGACCAGGCACAGCCGGTCGCGCAGCGGGTTGAGGCCGAGAGTTTCTGTATCTATGGCGACGGCGGAGCCGAAATCGAGACCTTCGGGGAGATCGCCCTGATGGAGTTCCACGCTCATGGGATTGGCCTCGTGTAAGTGAATGTGCGGCAGGGCCACGCATAGCCTGCAATAGCGAAACGTGGTGCCCAGGAGAAGACTCGAACTTCCACGGCCTTGCGGCCACTGGCACCTGAAGCCAGCGCGTCTACCAATTCCGCCACCTGGGCACTGTGACCTCCAGTTACGAGAGCGCGCACGCCTTGTCAATTGGCGGTGATTGGTCACTTCACATGAGGACTGAGTGCGTGTAATCCTGATGTACATATATGGCGCGGCGCGCGGGAGCTGATTCACAGGGCTTTCTGCAACCAAGGGGGCAAGTTTCATGGCCATCAGGTTGGGCTCATCAAGTCTGGTTACCATCTATGGCGGTTCGGGTTTTGTCGGGCGTCACGTCACCCAGGCGCTGGCGCGGACGGGTTGCCGGATTCGTATCGCCGTGCGCCGCCCTGACCTTGCGGGGCATTTGCAGCCCCTTGGCGGAGTCGGGCAAATTCATGCGGTCCAGGCCAATCTGCGCTATCCCGATTCGGTGGCGAAGGCGGCGGAAGGTGCTGATGCCATCGTAAATCTGGTGGGCATTCTCAATGAGACGGGCAAGCAGAAATTTTCGGACGTTCAGGCAACTGGCGCGCATAATGTTGCCCGCGCTGCACAAGCCGAGGGTATCAAGACGCTGGTGCATGTTTCGGCGATAGGCGCAGATGCACGTTCAAACTCTTTTTATGCCCAGTCGAAAGCGGCCGGCGAAGCCTATGTGAAAAAAGCTATTCCCGATGCAGTCATTCTGCGCCCCTCCATCGTGTTCGGTCAGGAGGATGAATTTTTCAATCGCTTCGCTGCCATGGCCCGCATCTCGCCGGTGCTGCCATTGATTGGCGGGGGTCACACGAAGTTTCAGCCGGTCTTCGCCGGTGATGTTGCCCTGGCTGTTGTGGAGGTGCTCAGGAGCGAGGGTGCAGCTGGACAGATCTTCGAGCTTGGCGGACCGGAAGTTCTGACCTTCAAGGAAGTTCTGCAGCGCATCCTGCATCATTGCCGCCGCAAGCGGTTCCTGGTTCCGGTGCCTTTCGGGGTGGCGCGGTTCAAGGCAGCCTTCCTGCAGCTGTTCCCCTCGCCCCTGCTGACGGTGGATCAGGTCAGGCTGCTTGAGCGCGACAATGTGGTGTCGTTCAAGGCGCGGACCAGCAAGCATTCGCTGGAAGGGCTGGGAATTGTCCCGGTTTTCATTGATGCGGTGGTGCCGGAATATCTCGAGCGCTTTCGCGCCTATGGCGAGTTTGCCGCTTTCCGGCGCTAATAATACGCCAATACCAGCAGGAAACCCGCCAGAAACATCCGGTAAATGACAAAGGGTGTGAAGCTCATTCGCTTCACCATCGCCATTAAAAAGGCGATCGCTGCCAGCGCTGAGAAGAATGTGAAAATGGCTGCTGTCACTGCCCCTGGCGGCATAACATGCCCGTTTGAATTCATCTCAACGATCGTCAGCACGCCCGCACCCGTGATGGCAGGGATGCCGAGCAGAAACGAGAAGCGCGCAGCTTCAGCGCGCTCAAAGCCCATAAACCTCGCAGCGCTCATGGTGATGCCTGATCGGCTCGTGCCCGGGATCAGTGCCAGCGCCTGGGACAGGCCGATAATCATGGCCGGGCCAAAGGTCATGTCCGCCATTGCTTTCAGACGTGATCCCATCTTGTCGGCAACCAGAAGGACAATGCCGAAAACAAGCGCGTTCCAGGCGACGATTTCGATACCGCGGATGCTGTCGAGCAGGTCGAACCATTTTAATGCAAGCCCGAACGCAATCGCCGGGACCGTTGCAGCGGCAATATAAGCGGCAAGGCGTGCCCTGTTGCTCCAGCGGCCACGCATCAGGTCCAGCAGGCCGGCGAGGATGGTCAGCACATCACGCCAGAAATAAACGATGATCGCGGCCAGCGAGCCGACATGGACCATTACGTCCGTGGCCATGCCCTGATCCTTCCAGCCTGTAAGGACAGGGATGAGGATTAAATGGCCCGAGGAAGAGATGGGCAGGACTTCGGTGATGCCCTGAACGATCGCCAGGACAACAATTTGTTCAAGCGGCACGGTTGCCTCCCGCCTGGCGCGTGACCCAAGCACCTTGTTTGCATCGCCGAGTGGTTCTATACCGGACGAAGACGGTTACGCGAAGGCCCCAATTCATAACGGCACGCGCACAGAGCCCGCGATACATGCCCACACTTGTTCATTACCCGCTTTGCCCTTTCTCACGTTCGATCCGCCTGGCCGCGGCCGAATGCGAATTGAAGCTGTCCCTGGAGGAACAGCGGCCCTGGTCGCTGGACAATGATTTCCTGGACATCAATCCTGCCGGTACGCTGCCCTTCTACCGTGATGAGGATGACGTAACATTGTGCGGGGCTTACCCGATATCTGAATATCTGGCTGAGACTGGCGTGGATGAAACTGGCGATGCGCGCGCCTTTTCCTTCCTTCCAGGAGACGAGGCTGAACGCGGCGAGGTGCGTCGGCTCATCGACTGGTTCCACCGAAAATTTGATACCGAAGTGACTAACTACCTGATCGGCGAGAAGGTTATGCGCCGGTTTGATACAGCCAAAGGCGGCGCGCCGGACATGGAAATGGTGCGCGCGGGGCAAGCCAATCTTCGTTACCATCTGGGATATATCGGCCATTTGACCGAGGAGCGCACCTGGCTTGGCGGCGAGCATTTGAGCTTTGCCGATTTGGCGGCGGCGGCGCATCTGTCGTGCATCGATTATCTTGGCGACGTGCCCTGGGGGCAGGCCGAAGAGGCAAAACAGTGGTATGCGCGCATAAAATCGCGACCCTCATTCCGCTCGTTACTGGCTGATCGGGTCCCGGGACTGAAGCCGCCGGACGGTTATGCCGATCCGGATTTTTAGACTTTTCCCATGCCCCGATTGAAAGACCAGATACATGCCTGTGCCCTCGAGGCAGGTTTTGACATCATTCGCTTTACCACGCCTGATGCCATCCCGTTTTCTGGTGCGCGGCTGATGGAGTTCCTGGCCGAGGGCCGGCATGGCGACATGGAATGGATGGAAACCACGGCGGAGCGACGCTGCGACCCCAGGTCGCTATGGGCGGATGCGCGCTCAGTTATTGTTTTGGGGCTGAATTACGGGCCCGAGTCAGATCCTATGGAGGCTTTGTCGCAGACCTCGAACGGGGTCATTTCCGTTTATGCGCGCGGGAGGGACTATCACGACCTCATCAAGAAGAAGCTCAAGCGGGTCGCGGGCTGGTTGCATCGTGAACGGGACTGCGAGGTAAAGGTGTTTGTCGATACAGCGCCCGTGATGGAGAAACCGCTGGCGCAGGCGGCTGGCGCCGGGTGGCAGGGCAAGCACACCAACCTGGTTTCGCGCGAGTTCGGTTCATGGCTGTTCCTGGGAACGATCTTCACCACCGAGCCACTTGAGCCGGACGAGGAGGAAAGCGACCATTGCGGGGCTTGCCGCGCCTGTCTTGACGTTTGCCCGACACACGCATTTCCGAATGCCTATGAGCTCGATGCGCGGCGCTGTATCTCCTATCTCACCATCGAGCATCAGGGTCACATCGCACCGGAATTTCGCGAAAGTATCGGCAACCGCATCTTCGGCTGTGACGATTGCCTGGCTGTATGCCCGTGGAACAAGTTTGCACAAAAATCACGCGAGGCCCGTTTTGCGGCGCGGGCCGAGACCGAAAACCCGCCGCTTGACCAGTTGCTGTCACTGGATGATGCGGCTTTCCGGGTGCGTTTTGCCGGTACGCCGGTCAAGCGTACCGGGCGCGACAGGTTTCTTCGCAACGTGCTTATCGCCGCGGGGAATTCAGGCGATAAAACGCTCTTGCCCCAGATTGAAAACTTGCTGCGAGATGAGTCTGAACTCGTTCGGGCCATGGCCGTGTGGGCTTCAGCCCAACTAATGGACGCGGTAGAATTCAATGCGCGACGTGCGGAACTGGAGCCCAATGAGCGTGACTTGAATGTACAGATGGAATGGCAGGGTGTGAGGATATGAGCAAACTCGTCTGCTTTGGCCTTGGCTACTCGGCGCAGGTATTTGCCCGCCGCATGATAGCGCATGGTTGGCAGGTGCTCGGAACCACACGGAGCGAGGACGCCCTTCAGAAATTGCGCGATGAAGGTTTTCATATGGCGCTTTTCAGTGGTGAGGAGCCCTGTGCAGATGCAAGTAATGCGCTGAAAACCGCAACACATGTGCTGATCTCGGTGGCACCGGGAGCAGGGGGTGATGCGGTTCTGACCCATCATGAGGATGATCTGGCTGATGCGCCTTTGCTGGAATGGATTGGGTATCTCTCGACCGTCGGTGTCTACGGCGATCATGCTGGTGAATGGGTTGATGAAGATGCCGTGTTAAAACCGAAAAGTCAGCGCTCCCTTTTGCGTGTCGCAGCTGAGAATGCATGGATTGAGTTCGGCTCCAAAACCGGCAAGGCGGTTCAGTTGTTCCGCCTGGCAGGCATTTACGGACCCGGGCGCGGCCCGCTTGAGAATGTTCGCGCCGGAAAGGGGCGACGCATCGTCAAGAAGGCGCAGGTGTTCAACCGCATTCATGTGGAGGACATCGCCAGCGTGCTGGAGGCCTCCATCAACCATCCAAGGGCAGGAGCAATCTACAATGTGAGCGATGATGAACCCGCCCCGCCACAGGATGTGGTCGCATATGCCGCAAAATTGCTGGGTATGGTGCCTCCGCCGGAGGTGGCGTTCGAGAAGGCGGATTTAACCCCAATGGGGCGCAGCTTTTATGGTGAAAACAAGCGCGTCTCGAATGCTCGTATCAGGCAGGAGCTTGAAGTGGATCTGGCTTTTCCAACATACCGGGAAGGGATGACCTCCCTGGCAGGGGCATTTAAATGATCTCCTGTTTGGTGCGGCGATGCTGGCTTTCCGAGATGCTTCTGTAGAGGTCGTTGATGGTATACAGGATTTTTTCGATATCCTCAGGGCGCGATAACCGGTGACCTCCATCCTGGATCAGGCTCAGCATGATGTTCTCACCCAGCAGGGTTTGCGTCAGTGCATTGGCGTGACGCCAGGGCACATCAGGATCTTCAATGCCATGTATAATTCTAACCGGGCAGGGCGGGGTGAACTTGTCTTCGCCGATAAGATGCTTCCGGCCCTCTTCGATGAGCTGCCTGGTAATGGTGTAGGGGCCGTCATAATAACGCGAGGAACGTTCAAAGAAGCCCTGGGTTTCAATCGCTTTGCGCGCATCATCGGAAAACTCATTCCACATCAGTGTTTCCGTCATGTCCCAGGCTGGCGCAATCAGGACCGCGCCTTCAATTGGACACAAATTTTGGACGATCCGCTCTTCATTGACGATCGCGCGTAAAATCAGCAGAACGAGCCAGCCGCCCATGCTTGAGCCAACGAGAATTTGTGGGCCTCGCGCCACTTCGCGCAGAATGGCGAGACTTTCCCCCAACCATTGGCCTATGGTGCCATCGGTAAATTTGCCCTCGGATGCCCCATGACCGGAATAGTCGAAACGAAGCATGGACCGGTTCGTTTGCACTGCCCATTTCTGCAGGGCGCTGACCTTGTTGCTTACCATGGTAGAGTTCAACCCGGGAAGCCATACCAGACCTGGCTCTTCCGAATGCTCAACCGGCGTGTTGTGATAGGCAATGCGCAGGCTCTCGCCCACGCTGCTTTTTACAACTATGTTTTGTGCTGGCCCTTGGTTCATTCAATATTCAATTCTGCTTTTCATACATTTAGCGTGTTGGACATTAATAAATGAATAGCGTCATACACGCGGCAACCGTGCTTCAGATTATCCCGCGACTGGATACGGGCGGTGCCGAACGGGCGACCGTTGAGATCACCGAGGCGGTCGTTCGAGCCGGTGGACGGGCATTCGTCTTTAGCGAAGGCGGGCGGCTGGTGAATGATGTCGAGAGCGCGGGTGGCAAGCATATTGCGTTTCCCGCCGCGACAAAGAACCCGATCGCCATGATCTCTAACGGGTTTCGTATTGCCCGGTTCATTCGTGAAACCGGAGTTGATGTCATCCATGCGCGCAGCCGGGCACCGGCCTGGAGCGCATTCCTTGCCGCCAGGGCCACCGGGACAACATTCGTGACCACCTATCACGGGGCGTATGGAAATCGCGGGTTTTTTAAACCACTCTATAATTCCGTCATGGCGCGGGGTGAGCTGGTGATCGCCAACTCGAACTATACCGGAGCGTTGGTCCATGATCGCCACGGCATACCAGTTGAGCGTATCCGGGTCATTCATCGCGGCGTTGACCTGGAAAAATTTAATCCGGCTGCTGTCTCCGGGCAGCGGATAAAATCCCTTCGAGAAAAATGGAGCATCACGGAAGACGAGCGCATTGTGCTCCACGCCGCCAGGCTCACCGGCTGGAAGGGCCAGCATGACGTTATCGAGGCCGCGGCAAAGCTGTTTGCAAGCGACGGGGACAACCGCGCAGTGTTCATACTGGCGGGAGACGCACAGGGGCGCGAGGATTACGTAGCCGGTCTGAAGTGTCAGATTGCCGGGAACGCCCTGGAGGGCAGGGTAAAAATCGTGGGGCACTGCGATGATATGGCGGCGGCTTACGCGGCTTCACAAGTGACGCTCATTGCCTCAACCGAACCGGAAGCCTTTGGACGCACAAGCGCAGAGGCGCAGGCCATGGGATGCCCGGTTATCGTCACGCGCCAGGGAGCATCGCCCGAGACCTTGCTGACCGCCCGACGCGATGGTGTGGATGCTGCCACCGGGTGGGTGGTGCCAGTTGGCGCACCTGCAGCACTTGCCAATGCGGTTGCCGAGGCGCTGTCATTGTCGGTGAGGGATCGTGGTGCCATGGCTACGCGGGCACGTGTGCATGTATGTGAAAAGTTTTCATCGGAAAACATGAAGCGTCAGACGCTTGGCGTATATGATGAATGCCTGAAGTCGGCATTGGCTGCCGCGTTTGATGATGCTAAACGCGGGTAGAGTCCGGTTGTATTAAACGAGAGTCAGCTTGACTTCGCCGGGCTTCTTTTCGAATGATACGTCCGCGCCAGAAGGCGCCACAGGTTTTTGGCAACACAGGGAGAAAGTCACATCGCACGCCGACCAATGAGGGCACGAGCAGCGCCCACCAAAAAAGGGCCTCGTGCAAACGAGGATATTGAATACCCCGAAGTTCAACTCATCGATGATGAAGGCGAGAATCACGGGACCGTCCCTACCGAGCAGGCCAAGGAGATGGCTAATGAGGCAGGACTGGATCTTGTCGAGATTGCCGGGAACTCGGAGCCGCCTGTTTGCAAAATCCTTGATCTGGGAAAATTCAAATACCAGGCTCAGAAAAAGGCCAACGAGGCGCGCAAGAAGCAGAAGACCATCGATGTCAAGGAAATCAAGATGCGTCCGAACATCGACACCCACGATTATGACGTGAAGATGCGCAATATGCGCCGCTTCTTCGATCAGGGTGACAAGGTCAAGGTAACGCTTCGCTTCCGTGGTCGCGAGATGGCCCACCAGGAACTCGGTGTTCAGCTTTTGCAGAAGGTGAAATCAGAGACCATCGAGATCGCCAAAGTAGAATCTGAACCGAAGTTGGAAGGGCGCCAGATGGTGATGGTGCTCGCGCCTAAATAATCGGCAGAATTTTTGTTTACCGACTCGAAAGCTCCGATCCTGCATCCCCCGGATCGGGGCCATGGCATAACTGATGCGCCAGAAATGCGATTGCATCTTGCCGTTTACCCGGCATGATGAACAAAATCTGTGCAGGTGACGAAAACCGGCAAACAGGTTCGGTGATTATGTCGAGGGGAGCGCTAACATGGTCGACAGCGGCGACACAGCGTGGATTTTAACGTCCACGGCACTGGTTCTTTTCATGACACTTCCGGGGCTGGCGCTGTTTTATGGCGGGCTGGTCCAGTCGAAAAATATCCTTTCGGTGCTGATGCAATGTATCGCCATTGCCTGCCTTGCATCCGTTCTGTGGGTGGTGGCCGGTTACAGCCTGGCCTTTACAGAGGGTAATCCCCTGGTAGGCGGGTTGTCGAAAGCGTTCCTTGCAGGTGTTACCAGGGACGGTATCGTCGATGGGACAGGTATTCCCGAAACCTTGTTCATAATGTTCCAGATGACGTTTGCGATCATTACCCCGGCGCTGATTCTGGGCGCTTATGTGGAGCGGATAAAATTTTCATTCGTCATGCTCTTCTCTGGTCTCTGGCTGCTGGTCGTCTATGCGCCTGTCACCCACTGGGTTTGGGGAGGCGGCTGGCTTGCTGGCCTCGGTGTGTTGGACTTTGCAGGAGGCATCGTCGTGCATGTGACAGCCGGCGTGTCGGCTGCTGTGATCGTGTGGCAGCTGGGCGCCAGGCCAGGTTTCCCTGACCAGGTGCGTCCACCCCATGCGCCCTGGATGGTGATGGTCGGTGCCTCGATGCTGTGGGTAGGGTGGTTTGGCTTTAACGCGGGCAGCGCGCTGGCGGCCGGCACCGATGCATCCATGGCTATGCTGGTGACCCATTTGTCCGCTGCCGTCGCCTCCCTTGTCTGGATGTGCATCGAGTGGATGAAGTTCGGTAAGCCATCCCTTGTCGGCATCGTCACCGGGACAATTGCAGGCCTGGCAACCATTACGCCGGCATCAGGTTTCGTTGGTCCGGCGGGTGGTATCTGCCTCGGGCTAGCCGGTGGCCTCCTATGCTATTTTGCTGTCGATTTCGTGAAGAGCCGATGCAATCTGGATGATTCACTCGATGTGCTGGCGGTACATGGTGTGGGTGGCGCAACGGGCACTCTGCTGGCGGCAGTGTTCGTCTCGACAGCATTTGGCGGCGTCGGCTTTGCAGAAGGTGCGACCATGGGCAGCCAGTTCGGTGTTCAGCTCCTGGGTGTTGGAGCAACAATTGTCTGGTCGGGCGTCGCAAGCTTTCTGCTGATCAAAATAGTGCAAGCCGTCTGCGGTCTTCGCGTCAGCGAGGATGAGGCAATCGAGGGTCTCGATTTCACCTCGCATGGCGAGAAGGGTTACCATCTCTAGAAATGGATTTTAGGAAGGTCGCGAGCAAATGAAATGGATTGTTGCAATCATCCAGCCCCATAGGCTCGACGCCGTGAGGGATGCGCTGAATGAGCTCGGCATCGCCGGCTTAACGGTCACCGAGGTGCGCGGTTATGGCCGCCAGAAAGGCCAGACCGAAATCTATCGTGGTGCTGAATATCAAATCTCATATCTGCCCAAGTTGAAACTTGAGCTGGCGGTGGACTCCAAGGCGACCTCGAAGGTTGTGGAGGCCATCCGCGAGGCGGCAGAAACCGGCAAGATCGGAGATGGCAAGATTTTCATTCTCGATCTGAAGTCGGCAATGCGCATCCGTACTGGCGAAACGGGCACCGAGGCTCTTTAGACGCCTACGGCTCCTGATAATCGTCTGATGTCAGGCCCTCGATCTGGGCGCCGATGGCGTTTTCGACTTCTTGCGAGTCTTCGAATCTGGCGATGTGAAATAACGCGTCACCCTCATTCACCACGGGGAGTTTACTTCGCCCCACCACAATGCCTGTAAACGGGACGGGCACTTCTGTTTCATTCTCCCCCAGCGCATCGGAAATGTGACCCAGCGAGCTCCCTTTCTCAATGCGGACACCAAGCCGGATGTCGGTTCTAAACAACCCGGTTTGCGGAGCGCGAACCCAGCTGGAGGATCGTGCCTCAACAACTGGTATTTTCGCAGTGGATGTCTTGCGCGATGAAAGCATTTCCAGCTTTCGCATCACATTGAGTATGCCGCGCAGCCCGGCACGGATTGCCAGACTGTCAAACCTCAGAGCTTCTCCGGCCTCGTAAAGCAGCATGGGTGTGCCGCGTTCCAGCGCATATTGGCGCAGGGAACCATCGCGCAGGTTTGCGTTGATGACTACGGGCGTGCCGAAGGTCACTGCGAGGTCTTCACAGGTCTGGTCATCCAGGTTTGCACGCACATGCGGCAGGTTGGTCCGGTTGTTGGCGCCGGTGTGCAGATCAATACCGTAATCAGACTGATCGATGATTTCCTTGGCAAACACGCGCGCCATGCGGGCAGCCAGTGATCCATGTTTTGCACCGGGGAATGATCTGTTCAAATCGCGCCGGTCTGGCAGGTATCGCGTGTGGTTCAGGAAACCGTATACATTGACGATAGGCACGCAGATCAGCGTGCCCTTCAATCGCGTCAGGCCACGCGCTTTGAGCAATTGCCGGATAATTTCAATGCCATTGATTTCATCACCATGAATGGCAGCTGATACAAACAGCACAGGACCTTCACGTTTTCCGTGCACCACATGCACAGGCATGGCGAGGGGCGTGTACACCGATTGTCCCGGTACCGGCAGGGAGAGCGTGGTTCGTTCGCCCGCGTCGACTGAAGTGTCCGCTATTGTGAAAGGCGCACGCGCCATGACCAAAGCCTATCCCTTGCCACAGAGCCCTGGGCGCAAAAAAGTATGGTTGGATTCAACCAGGATCTTGTCGGCCAGAAACGAGCGGCCAATAAGTATCTGATAGGAGAGCCCTGAGCGATCCGTCAATGTAAACTCCACCTCCGAAGTTACGCCGGCAACGCAGACCTTGAGCAGGATAACCGGTCTTACCACAGTTCCCGTATTCGCCCGTCGGATGCTTGCCCGGCGAATGATAGGCTTTTCAATGAGGGTCGTGCGGCCTTCGCTGTTCGATATTTTGAGCGCCACGTATGTCTGCGATCCCTTTTTGAATTCACGATAGTTCGATGCGTTTAGGGAGGAGTTGTCAGCGCCAGTATCAAGTTTTGCCTCTACCTTGATCGTCGGTTCACCTAGCCATGCATTCTCAATGTATCCGGCGATAACCCGATCACCGATCGCATTCCGGGTGCTAGCGGCCTGACTCTGAGCGGGGATTGCATGGGCGATCAGCATGATAAGTGTCGCAGTAAGGATACAAAGATTGCGCACTCACTTTCCTCCGCCAGCGACGGTTTAAACCTGTCCGAAGCAGGGAATGGTCCTCTGTTCGGAATGTGCACATCAGGTCTGCGCCGTATTTCCCTCACCTTTCGGCGTGATCACCCTTTACCCTTGGTTTTAGTTTTGTTGGGTGCAGCGTTCTTTTCAAGGAATTCGATGATCTTGCCGGCAACGTCGATGCCAGTTGCTCCTTCAATACCTTCCAGTCCGGGAGATGAGTTCACTTCCATGACGACGGGCCCATGGTTGGAACGCAGCATATCCACACCGCAGACATTGAGCCCCATGATCTTGGCTGCTCGCAGGGCGGTGGAACGCTCTTCGGGTGTGATCTTGATCAGCTTTGCGCTGCCACCGCGATGCAGGTTTGAACGGAAGTCGCCCTCGCTGCCCGTGCGTTGCATGGCAGCAATGACACGCCCGCCGATAATGATTGCGCGAATGTCGGTGCCTTTGGATTCCTTGATGAATTCCTGAACCAGGATATTCACATTGACGCCTCGAAACGCTTCGATAACGGACTTGGCCGACTGCATCGTCTCGCCGAGAACGACACCAATGCCTTGAGTGCCTTCCAACAGCTTGATGACCACAGGCGCGCCCCCAGCCATTTCGATAACTTCCGATGAACGTTTCGTATCATGGGCAAAGGCGGTCACGGGCAGGCCAATTCCCCGCCGCGAAAGCAATTGTAGCGAACGCAGTTTGTCACGTGAGCGACCGATGGCGACAGACTCGTTCAACGGAAATACGTCCATCATCTCAAATTGCCGAAGCACGGCCGTGCCGTAGAAGGTAATTGATGCACCGATCCGTGGAATGACAGCGTCAAATCCCTCTAGTTGATGGCCGCTATAGAACAGGCTGGGCCTGTGCGAGGTGATATTGATGATTACCTGGAGTGTCTTGATGGCTTCAATATCGTGGCCACGCTCCTGCGCCGCCTCGATAAGTCGCCGACTCGAATAGAGCTTGGCATTCTGTGTCATCAGAGCGATCTTCATTGATCGATTCCCCGCATCAAAAAAACTTAACTCTTTAACTCTTGAAGTGTGCCGGGCACGGAATCAAGAAAGATCGACCGGGATTTATTCTTACATGCTTGCGCAGTGCGGCTCGCCCTAGCAGCAAGCGGAAGCCCATGGTGTCACGATTGGTCAGCCCGAGCTCGATTGGCCAGGTCTCCTCCGCCAGTTGCAGTGTGGTTTTTATGATAACCCGGTGCTCGATCTGGCCGTTCGAGCTCCTTATGTCGCGGGTGCTTTGGACAGGAGCCTTGCAAGTTATAATTGTCTTGTTATCCCGCTGATTGGGGTGCAGGTCGAAGGAGACCCAGGGTGTGCCGTCCTGATCATATTCGGTAATGTTCCAGGCGTGGATCGCGGATGTGCGGGCACCTGTATCGATCTTCGCCTTGATGGCAGCGACGCCAAGATCGGCCAGTCCGACCCACTCGCGCCAACCGATGAGCTGGCGATTCCGTTTCATCCTACCGTTCCTCATTCTGCAAGTTTAGCTGCTTTTTTAAATTGTTTTGATGGAAATTGAGTAATGGCTAAAAATACTCAACTATCTTGCGGCAAACCGAGTTCCACCCTATAACCCGCCTCACACGAATGGGCCGGCAGGGCATGCCGTGTTCATTCTCGAATGCTTGAGGCGCAGCATACAGCGTCTGATAATAATCTAGGAGACAAGCAAAATGCCCAAGCTCAAGACCAAGAGCGGTGCGAAAAAGCGCTTTAAACTGACCGGCAGCGGCAAGGTCCGCGGCCAGCAGGCCGGCAAGCAGCACGGCATGATCAAGCGCACCAACAAGTTTATCCGAAATGCGCGCGGCACCACGATTCTCTCGTCCCAGGACCAGAAGATCGTGAAGCAGTTTCTGCCCTACGCTTAAGACGCAAGCGCAGACCCGCGAACCAACCCGGATTTAAGGAGCACCGCAATGTCACGTGTCAAACGGGGCGTCACCACCCACGCCCGTCACCGTAAAGTCATCAAGGCAGCCAAGGGTTATTATGGCCGCCGCAAGAACACCTTCCGCGCCGCCAACCAGGCTGTCGAGAAGGCCGGGCAATATGCCTATCGCGACCGCAAGGCGAAGAAGCGCACTTTCCGGGCACTCTGGATCCAGCGCATCAATGCTGGTGTGCGCGAACATGGCCTGACCTATGGCCGGTTTATCGATGGTCTGAACAAAGCCGGTGTCGAGATTGACCGCAAGGTTCTGGCTGATCTCGCCGTTCGCGATGCAGATGCCTTCAAGGCGCTGGTCGATCAGGCCGCCGCCGCCATCAAGTCCTGACGCGGCGGACACGCCGCGCCCTTTGTCGTGCGTAAAAACGCCGAGCCAGCCCTCTCCCCCGGCCCAACCACCCCAAATCGGTACCATTACGGGTGGTTGGGCCGGGGGAGAGGGCTGGGAAGCCGTCAGATAAGCTGCTCAAGGCAGTTTTTTGGTTGGACAGTTAAGGCCTGAGCCATGACCAGCAACTTCGAGCAACTGGAAAGCGAATTGCAGGCTGCGATTGCAGCAGCCGGTGATCTTGTCTCGCTTGAAGATGTGCGTGTTACCGCACTTGGCAAAAAGGGGCGCATCTCTGAACTCATGAAGGGCCTCGGGGAGTTGCCGCCTGAGGAGCGCAAAAGTTTTGGTCAGGCTGTCAATGGCCTGAAAGAACGCGTTGGTGCGGCGCTGAATGAGCGCAAGGACGCGCTTCACAAGGCTGAGATGACCGCGCGCCTGGGGAGCGAGCAGTCAGACATCACGCTGCCCCCACGTCCAGGCCCGTTGGCCGAGGGTCGTATACATCCTGTCAGCCAGGTGATGGACGAGATCACGGAAATCTTCGCGGACATGGGTTTTGCCATTGCCGAAGGCCCGGATATCGAGACCGATTATCACAATTTTACAGCTCTCAACATTCCCGACGAGCATCCCGCGCGCCAGGAACATGACACCTTCTATTTCAATGAAAAAGAAGACGGGTCACGCGCTGTCTTGAGAACCCATACCAGCCCGGTGCAAATCCGCACCATGCTGGGGTCCAAACCGCCACTGCGCATCATCGCGCCGGGGCGCGTCTATCGCTGTGACAGCGACCAGACACACACGCCGATGTTCCACCAGGTGGAGGGCCTCGTCATTGACGAAGTGACCCATATGGGGCACCTCAAATGGGTGCTGGAATCATTCGCCAAGGCGTTTTTCGAAGTGGATGAAGTAAAAATGCGCTTCCGCGCAAGCCACTTCCCCTTCACCGAGCCTTCCATGGAAGTGGATATCGGCTACGCGAAAGTGGGTGATGAAATTCGCATTGGTGAGGGTGACCAGTGGCTGGAGATTCTCGGCTGCGGCATGGTGCACCCCAACGTGCTCCGCCATGTGGGCTATGACCCGGACAAGGTTCAAGGGTTTGCCTTCGGCGTTGGCATTGATCGCATTGCCATGCTGAAATATGGCATGCCCGACCTGCGTGCTTTCTTCGGTGCCGATCTCAGATGGTTGAAGCATTACGGTTTCGGCGTGCTTGATGTCCCCACATTGGCGCGGGGGATTTCATCGTGAAGTTCACCCTCTCATGGCTGAAGGAACATCTGGAGACGGATGCACTACTGGATGTGATCCTCGACAAGCTGACCCTCATTGGCCTTGAGGTGGAAGAGGTTTTCGATCCGGCCACCGCCATGGCGCAGCTTGTTGTCGGCGAGGTCATGAGCGCTGAAAAACACCCAGACGCCGACAAGCTTAAGGTCTGTCAGGTTGAAACGGGCAAGGGGGTTGTGCAGGTGGTTTGTGGCGCACCGAATGCGCGCACCGGCCTCAAAGGAGTGTTCGCCCCGCCCGGAACCTATGTGCCGGGCATCGACCTTGAGTTGAAGCCCGCCAAGATCAGGGGGCAGGAATCCCACGGCATGCTGCTGTCGGAGCGGGAGCTTGAGATTTCAGACGAACATGACGGCATCATCGAATTGCCCGCGGACAGTCAGGTTGGCGACCCCGCCGCACCCGTGCTCGGCCTTGATGATCCGGTCATTGAAATTGCCATTACTCCAAACCGGCCTGATTGTCTCGGCGTGCGCGGTATTGCCCGTGATCTGGCGGCTGCCGGTGTTGGCAAGCTCAAGGATGAAACGCTCAAGCCTGTCGAAGGCACCTTCGATAATCCCGTTTCGATTGATCTCAAATTAGAGAAAGAAAAAGTTAACGCCTGCCAGGCTTTTTCCGGACAACTGGTAAAAGGCGTCAAGAACGGGCCAAGTCCGGAATGGTTGCAGCGCCGCCTCAAGGCCATTGGTTTGCGCCCCATCAACGCGCTGGCCGATATCACAAATTACATTTCGTATGACCGCGGCCGCCCGCTCCATGTCTATGACGCTGACAAGCTCAAGGGCGGTATTCATGCGCGCATGGGGCAAAAGGGCGAAGAGTTTCTCGCCCTTGATGGCAACACATACAAGGTCGACGAGGAAATGTGCGTCATTGCCGATGACAGCGGCGTGCTCGGTCTTGGCGGTATCATTGGCGGGGAAGAATCCGGGTGTTCAGACGACACGGTGAATGTGTTCATTGAGAGCGCTTATTTCGATCCTATCCGTACGGCAACCACGGGACGCAAACTGAACATCCTCTCAGATGCGCGGTTTCGGTTTGAGCGTGGTGTCGACCCGGCTTTCATGGTGCCCGGTGTCGAGATGGCGACTCAGATGGTGCTCGATCTGTGCGGCGGGGAATCCTCGAAAGTGACGCTCGCCGGCACCCCACCCGAAGACGCAACAGTTTTCGATTTCGACACCTCTGAAGTGCAACGCCTGACCGGGCTTGAAATGGCGCAAGTGGAGATCAAGGAAATACTTGTATCACTCGGCTTCTGGCTGTCTGGCCGGGGGCCTGAATACAAGGTTTCTGTGCCTACATGGCGGCCTGATGTCTCCCAGCCGGCCGACCTGGTGGAAGAAGTCATCCGCATCGTCGGAGTGGACAGCGTTGACGCAACGCCCCTGGCGCGCGGCGAGGGCATAGCCCGCTCGGTGTTGACCACGGGCCAGACTCGCGTGCGGCTTGCACGCCGCACATTAGCTGGCCGAGGGTTGGTGGAAGCTGTGACCTGGTCCTTTATCTCGCGTGACGCGGCAACAATTTTCGGCGGCGGGCAAGATGAGCTTGAGCTGGCCAACCCGATTTCTGCAGACTTGTCTTCCATGCGCCCGAGCTTGCTTCCCGGGTTGATTGCCGCCACACAGCGCAACCAGGCGCGCGGCTTTTCAGACGTTGCACTTTTTGAAGTGGGCCAGGCCTATCGCGGTGCGGCTCCTGAAGACCAGTTCATTGCCGCTGCCGGTGTACGTGCAGGTACGGCTAAACTGCCCGGTTCCGGCAGGCATTGGTCGGGTGCTGGCACGGATGTCGACCTGTTCGACGCCAAAGCCGATGTCTTGAGCGTGCTTGATGCACTGGGGTATGCCGTCAATGCACAGACGGCCAGAGGCGCGCCTGACTGGTACCACCCGGGAAAGTCCGGCGTATTGCAGCTTGGACCACAGAATATCCTTGCCCATTTCGGTGAGCTACATCCGATGATCCTTGAAAAACTGGACGTGGACGGTCCGCTTTGCGCCTTCGAGATTTTCCTGGAGGCTTTGCCCGAGCCCAAACGTACTGCGCGCACTAGGCCCGCGCTTGATGTCACGGACCTGCAGATGGTGCGGCGTGATTTCGCCTTCCTCGTGGATGAGGCAATTGCTGCAAGCGAAGTGATGCGCGCAGCAAAGGCGGCTGAGAAATCGCTCATCTCCGATGTGACCCTGTTTGACGTGTTTACGGGTACGGGAGTCGCGGAGGGTAAAAAGTCGCTCGCCATCGAGGTGATGCTTTCCCCGCGCGACAAGACACTGACCGATGAAGAGATCGATGCCGTTGCAGCCAAGGTTGTCGCCGCCGTCACCAAGGCCACGGGCGGTGCATTGCGGGGATAATTTCCCATCGACCATGATTATGGGTATCCACAATTACCATCGCTGGTACTTATAATTAAAAACGATTGTCTTTGATCAGCCATTTCGAATAGCGTGCGCGCGATTATTGCCCCCAAATTCGTCATGGGTTGAGGCTTATGTCTGACAAGATGGTTCAGTGTATTTCCCCGGTGGACGGCTCGGTTTTTGCAGAGCGCCCCCTGGCCAGTGCGGAAGATATTGGCAAGGCATGCCGTTCAGCGCGCGCCGCTCAAGCTGACTGGAAGGTGCTTTCCGTTACGGAGCGCGGGGCATGTTGCACCAGGGCGGTCGAGGCCATACTCGCCATGGAGCAGGAGATCATCCCCGAACTTGCCTGGCAGATGGGTCGCCCCGTTGCCTATGGGCAGGGCGAGTTGAGCGGGTTTGAAGAACGCGCCCGGCACATGATTGCCATTGCCGGGGAAGCCCTCGCCGACATTGTTCCCGCACCCAAAGAAGGTTTCAAGCGGCGCATCGTGCGCGAGCCTTTGGGCATCGTTTTTACCATTGCGCCGTGGAACTACCCCTATCTCACGGCGGTCAATTCCATCATCCCAGCCCTGATGGCCGGGAACGCGGTGTTCCTGAAACACGCGCGCCAGACTCTGATGGTGGGGGAGCGCTTTGCGCAAAGCTTTGAGGCCGCAGGCCTGCCTGAGGGTTTGTTCCATAATCTTGTCCTCAGCCACAGCCAGACATCGGAGCTGATTTCCGGCGGACATGTGGACATGGTGTGCTTCACAGGGTCCGTTCCCGGTGGCGCGGCCATGGAAGAGGCGGCTGCGGGGCAGTTTATGGGCCTTGGTCTTGAGCTTGGCGGCAAGGATCCCGCCTATGTGCGGGCTGATGCGGCCCTCGGGAATGCGGTTGAAAATCTGGTGGATGGTGCGTTCTTTAATTCAGGACAGTCCTGCTGTGGTGTGGAGCGTATCTACGTCCATGAGGATTTGTTTGACGGTTTCGTCGAGGGCTTTGTCGATCTCACCCGCCAATATGTACTGGGTGACCCGCTTGATGAGGCCACCACGCTTGGGCCGATGGTAGACACCAAGGCAGCCGATTTCGTGCGTGGGCAAATTGACGGCGCGGTAAAGGCAGGTGCAACGGCCCATATCGATGAGAGTGCGTTTGAGAAAAGCCAGGCGGGGACGCCCTACATGGCGCCACAGGTGGTGACAGGTGTTGACCACCAGATGTCCATCATGCGCGAGGAGAGTTTCGGGGCCGTTGTCGGCATCATGTCGGTGAGTAGCGATGATGAGGCAGTCAACTTGATGAATGATTCAGTCTTCGGACTCACGGCGTCAGTCTGGACAGAAGATGAAAAGGCCGCTGCTGCCATTGGCGCGCAGGTCAACACCGGAACCTTCTATATGAACCGCTGCGATTATCTTGACCCGGCGCTTGCATGGACCGGCATTGGCCAGTCCGGCCGTGGCTGTACACTTTCAAGCGTGGGATATGAACATCTGACACGACCCAAGAGTTATCATTTCCGCGTTGATACAGGGGCTTAAAACAATGAGCGTCACCGACCTCCGGCAATGGAATTATCCCACCCGCATGGTGTTTGGAGTTGGCGCGATCGCGCAGCTGCCAAAGCTCTGCAAGGGCGAGGGCATGAACAACCCCCTGCTCGTCACCGACGAGGGATTGAGGGAGATGCCCATCGTCACGGACACCCTCACACTGCTGAAAGAGGGCGGTGTCGAGGTGGGTCTCTTCTCAGGCGTGAAGGGCAACCCGACAGGTGGCAATGTTGAAGCTGGACTGAAAGCCTTCCGGGATGGTGGTCATGACGGTGTGATCGCCTTTGGCGGGGGCAGTGGTATTGATGCAGGCAAGGCCATCGCGTTCATGGCGGGGCAGGAACGCCCGGTCTGGGATTTTGAGGATGTGGGTGATAATTGGCTGCGGGCAAAAAAGGATAATGTCGCGCCGGTCATCGCTGTGCCGACAACCTCGGGCACCGGTTCTGAAGTTGGACGCGCCAGTGTCATCTCCAATGAAGAGACAAAAGAAAAGAAGATAATCTTCCATCCCTCATTCATGCCCGAGATTGCCCTCTGCGATCCCGAGCTGACGCGCGGACTTCCCGCTCACCTGACGGCAGCCACTGGATTCGATGCGTTCGTGCATTGCTTTGAGGCTTTCTGCGCGCCAGGTTATCACCCGATGGCCGATGGTATAGCGCTTGAGGGAATGGTGCTGGCGGCAAAACATCTGCCAAAAGCCGTGCATGATGGAAATAATCTGGAGGCGCGCACGCATATGATGTCCGTCGCCGCCATGGGGGCAACCGCCTTCCAAAAGGGCCTTGGTGGTGTGCATGCAATCTCGCACACCGTCGGCGCCATGTATGACACCCATCACGGTCTTACCAATGCGGTGGTGATGCCCTACGTGGTGCGCGCCAACAGACCGGCCATTGAGGACCAGATGGCTCGCATCGGGCGGGCGCTTGAGTTGGACAATGCAGGTTTTGATGGCGTGTTCGAATGGCTGATGACCTTCCGTGAGGGAATTGGTATTCCCAATACGCTGAGCGATATCAAGGTACCAGACAGCCATGCTGACGAGATTGGGGCAAGGTCTGTTCTCGACCCGAGCGCGGGTGGCAACCCGATCCAGCATGATGCTGCTTCCTACACAAATATTTTCCAAAAGGCCTGTTCCGGCGATCTGAGCTGAGGTGATACGTCATGGCTGACAAGAAGTTCCCGACCCATGCACAGGTGGTTGTCGTGGGTGGCGGCATCGCTGGCTGCTCGGTCGCCTATCATCTGACCAAGCTTGGATGGAAAGATGTTGTCCTGCTGGAGCAGGGCAGTCTCAGCGGCGGTACCACCTGGCACGCGGCGGGGCTGGTGGGACAGTTGCGCAACCATGAAAATCTGACGCGGCTGATCGAATATTCAACGCGGCTCTATGCCAGCCTTGAAGAGGATACCGGTCAGGCGACGGGCTGGAAGGGGACCGGTTCACTCAGCATTGCCCGCACGTCCGAACGCATGACGGTGCTGAAGCGCGTGGCGGCCAAGGCGCGCGCCTTCGGCGTCGAGGCCCATGTTATCTCGGCCAGCGAAGCGGGTGAACGCTGGCCCGTCATGGAGACGAAGGATCTCGTTGGCGGAGTCTGGCTGCCAGGTGATGGCCAGGCCAATCCCACGGACCTGACCCAGGCCATGGCCAAGGGCACGCGCCAGAATGGGGGTCAGATATTCGAGAAAACCCGTGTAACGGGCGTTGAGCTCGCGAATGGGGCGGTAAATAAAATCAGCACCGATAAAGGCGATATCGAGTGCGAATATGTGGTCAATGCCGCAGGGCAATGGGCGCGCCAGTTTGGCCGGCTCGCGGGCGTAAATGTGCCGCTTTATAGCTGCGAGCATTTCTACATCGTCACGGAACAGATTGAAGGTGTTCAGCGTGACCTTCCCAGCATGCGCGATCCTGACGGCTATATCTATTTCAAGGAAGAGGTTGGCGGTCTCGTGATGGGCGGTTTCGAGCCGGACGCAAAGCCCTGGAAGATGAACCCCATTCCGGATGAGTTCGAATTCACGTTGCTGGAAGACGACTGGGACCAGTTCGAAATCCTGATGGAAAATGCGCTCATTCGCGTGCCCGCCCTGGAGACGGCACAAGTGAAGCAGTTCGTGAATGGGCCTGAGAGCTTTACCTCTGACGGCAATTTCATGATCGGAGAAGCGCCGGGAGTGAAAAACTACTTCGTCTGCGCCGGATTCAATTCCATGGGCATCGCCAGTGCCGGTGGTGCGGGTATGGCGGTTGCCGAGTGGATGGTTGAAGGTGCACCGACTTTGGACGTGTGGCCAGTCGATATTCGCCGTTTCGCGCCCTACCAGGGCAATGATGCCTGGCTTGAAGCTCGGGTGAAGGAAACACTTGGGCTTCACTATGTGATGCCATGGCCGAACAAGGAATTGCTGTCGGGACGGCCGCTGCGCTGCTCACCGGTCTATGAGCAGATCAAGGCGCGCCGTGCCTGCTTTGGCTCCAAGATGGGTTGGGAGCGCCCGCTCTGGTACGCAAATGACGGGCAGGAGCCGGAGCTTGATTATTCGTTTGGCAGGCAGGGCTGGTTTGAAAACTCTGCAGCCGAACACAAGGCGGTCCGTGAGGGCGTTGCCCTGTTTGACCAGATGTCCTTCGGCAAACTGATGGTTGAGGGCCGTGATGCTGAATCCCAGCTTCAACGTATCTGCGCCAACAATGTGGCTGTTGCTCCGGGAGCTTGCATCTATACGGGCATGCTCAATGACCGCGGCGGGTATGAAAGCGATGTTACGGTCACACGGCTTGATGAGAGCCGCTTCATGATCGTGACGGGATCAGCGGAAGTCATCCGCGACCATGACTGGATAACGCGCAATCTTGAAAAGGATGCCCATGTCACAGTCAGTGATGTGACCAACTCCTACGCGGTTTTCGGGATCATGGGGCCGAAGGCACGGGACCTGCTCACAAAGCTCACACCGGATGATTTGAGTAATGACGCCTTTCCATTCTCAACAAGCCGCGAAATTTCATGCGGAGAAGTGCGTGTGCGGGCCAGCCGGCTCACCTATGTGGGAGAGCTTGGCTGGGAGCTTTACGTGCCGGTGGAATGCGCGGTTAGTGTGTATGGCTCACTGGTCGAGGCTGGAGAGGATCTGGGCCTCGTACACGCGGGCTACTATGCGCTGGACTCGTTGAGGCTGGAGAAAGCCTATCGGGCCTGGGGCCATGAACTCACCCCCGATGACTCGCCATTCGAGGCGGGTTTGTCATTCGCTGTCGATTTCGACTCAGGCGACTTTATCGGCCGTGATGCGCTGCTAAAGCTCAAGGGCACACCCCGCACGCGTCGCGTGGTGCAGTTCGTGCTGGAGGATCCGGAACCCGTATTGTGGGGCGGGGAGCTTATCCTGCGTGATGGTGAGCCCGTGGGTGATCTGAAATCCGCGGGATATGGCCACACCCTTGGCGGAGCGGTTGGTCTGGGCTATGTCAGCAACGAGCAGGGTGTTGACAAGGCGTTCATTGAGAGTGGTTCATACGAGATCGATATTGCCGGCACGTTAGTTCCGGCCAAGGCGTATTTGCGAACGCCGTATGATCCGAAGCTGGAGCGCGTGAAGGTCTAAAGCAAAGTGGTGAGACGCAGGAGAAAAGACAGCGGTTTGAGATCTGTTCGAACGGTTTTCTTTTCGCTCTGCGCCTTGGCCCTGCTTGGTGTTCTGGGGGTGCTCACCCTGAGATTCTGGCCGCATCAGCCGCTGCCCGAGGGCGTGAAAGCCGATAAAGTCCTGATCGACAAGTCAAAACGCAAGCTCACGCTTTTCAAGAAAGATAAGGTTCTCAAAACCTATCATGTCTCCCTGGGTGGCGGGCCGCTTGGCCACAAGGTGCAAGAGGGTGATGAGCGCACGCCTGAAGGGCGCTACAAGATCGACTGGCGCAACCCAAAATCCTGCTGTCACCTGTCGCTGCATATTTCCTATCCCAACGCTGCCGACAAGGCTCATGCCCGCAAGCTGGGTGTCTCACCGGGCGGTAACATCATGATTCATGGCCTGGTGAACGGACAGGGCTGGCTCGGGCGCTGGCACCTGTTCTGGGACTGGACAGATGGCTGCATCGCCGTGACCAACGAGGAGATGCGCGAGATTTGGAATGTTGTTCCCAACGGCACGACAGTCGATATCAAACCTTAGCGCCGTTTGCCGAAAACCTTCCTCACCGCCAATATCAACATGACCGCAAACAGCACGGTACCGATCGCCAGTAGGTCGAGTTCGCGAAACGGGCCTTCGTTGCGCCGGAACATGGCCGGCGGCGGGGTGGAGGCGGGGTTTTCCAGTTGGGCAAACTGCATGCGCGTAGCTTACCCCATCACAACAATCACAACGATCCCGGCGGCCAGTAACAATGCTGCGAGCAGACGCCTGAGGATCGCGCCCTCGCGCAGGAACAAACCGCCAAGCATCACAGAGATGGGTATTGATGCTTGGCGGAGGGATGTCACCGCCGCCACTTCGGCACCCATCTGATAGGCCATCAGAATGAGATAATATGAACCATAGGCCATGATGCCCGGTACGATGAGCATGACGGCGCGGGCGCTCGGGGGGCGCGGGTCATCATAGCGGGTATGGGTCCTGCGGCGCAGATACAGCATCAGATACACCGGGATCAGCAGGAGCTCGATCCAGAACAGCTGGACCTCGGGTTCGAGTGTTTTCATGAGATCGGCATCGGCAAGGGAATAGATGCCGGTACCCGACATCGCCAGCAGGGCGAAAGTCAGTGTTTTCGGGTCTTCCAGAAAATGTGTGCCGCGCCGGTAAAGCAGCACGAAACCACCAGCTACAGCCATGGTGATGCCCAGCAGCACATACCAAGAATAGCTGGTGCCAAGCAGGGCCACGCCGACAATCACGATGAAAACTGGCGAGGCGCGGATAATTGGGTAATAAGCCGACAAATCGCCTCGATTGAGCGTGGCCGTGAGGCTGGTGCCATAGAGAATCTGTCCGCACCATGACACGAAGATAAGGGGCAATACCGCGCCCACGCTCCACAGGTCCGAACCGGCAATGAGCGCGTGGACCAGCCCGCAAGCGGCCAGAACGATGGTGAGCCCCAAATAGCCCAGCTGCGTGTCAGGCTCCTGCTTGAGAAACAGGTTCCAGATCGGGTGGATGGCGGCCGATAGCAGCACCATTCCGGCAACAATCAGCTCCATAATGTCCGCGTATGCTTTGCGCGCCGGGTGGCCTTATTTCCCATGGGATGTCGCGATATCCCAGAATGCGGCCACGGTTCTCAACTTTGCGCGCTCCTTGAGGCAAACGAGATTTTCGGTCATCGTGCTGTCGCAATCGCTTAAGGTGAGGGCTCGCAGGCGGGTATCGAAGCCGAATTCGGATTCTGAAACCACGCCGACTCCAATCCCGGCGGCAACAGCTTCTCGCGCTGTGGCACGGCCTTCAGCCTCCAGGGCTATGTCATAGGCAAGACCTCGCGCAAGGATTTCTTGCTCGATTATCATACGTGTTTTCGACCCTGTTTCGCGCATCACCATAGGTTCGGAGCATAGCTCCTCCAGAGTGATTGATTCACGGCTTGCCCAGGGGTGAGACGCGCCGACAAAAGCCACCAGCGCGTCCGTACGAAGCGGGAGTGATTGCAGATGATCATTGTCGGGAACGTCGGCCAGCACGCCTATGTCGGCGTTGAAATCAAACAGGCGCTCCAGCACTTCGTCAGCATTGCCCGTGCTGAGCGATATTGAAATGCCGGGATAGGTCTCCCGGAACGAACCAATCAGGTTCACGGAATGAAGTGGTGCATCGGCAGCTATGCGCAGTGATCCGGTACGCAGTGCCTCGCTTTCAGACAACAACTCGACGGCTTCCTGTTCCAGCTCGAACATACGCTTGGTGAGTTCGAATAACCGCAATCCCAGTTCGGTTGGCACCACCGATCGTCGCTTGCGTTCGAACAGCCGGATGTTGAACCAGCCTTCAAGTTTGCGGACCTGATCGGAGATCGCCGGTTGTGAAATATTGAGCTGTCTTGCAGCCTTGGAGAACCCACCAAAGGTTGCAACGGCATGAAATGCGCGCAGTTGATAATAATACATCACCAAAACCTATAGAAGTCATTAGATCACGTGATTTGACTTATGGTAGCTGTGTGCATTCTCATTGGTCAAGCTGATAGGTTCGCCTGTGGACCAAAGTTGCTGTTATAGTCGATTGGGCGCAAGCGCTCCGGTTTGACTAAATAGTTTTGGGCGCGCTAATCGGTTGAAAAAAAGCGCGTTGGGGCCCGTGCGTCCTGCTTCCAGGGAAACCATATTTCCAGGGGATCTTTGGAAGCGGATGTCATCTGCACTACACAATCAGTGTGGATAGTCCCGGTTGAAGGGCCGTATGGCCAGCGACTGAATGCGATCCATGAATCTGGAAAAGACCGGAATTGGATTGTAAAGTGAGAGAGTTTTAATAGGGAGGAAGTTTATGAAGAGCAGTGTGTTGAAAAAAGTGACGCTGTCCGTATTCGGGGCAGTGCTTGCCGGGTCCGTATTTGCAGCCACCGCAAATGCCAAAGACCTGATCGTTTATACGGCAATCGAGCCTGAAGAACTCTCAGCGTTCGCCAAGGACTTTGAATCCAAGCATCCTGGCGTCAAAGTTAAATTTGTGCGGGATTCCACCGGCATCATGACCGCCAAATTGCTGGCCGAAGGCAAGAACACTCAGGCTGATATCGTTTGGGGCCTTGCCGCAACAAGCCTGCTGCTGTTGAAAGACACAGGCATTCTCGAGCCATATGCACCCAAGGGTGTTGATAAGCTCGATAAGAAATTTGTTGATAGCGACAACCCACCATCATGGGTTGGCCAGCGTGCTTGGATAGCTTCAATCTGTGTGAACACCGCAGAAGCTAAGGCAAAGAATCTGCCGATACCAAAAAATTGGGCAGATCTCACCAAGGCTGTCTATAAAGGCCATATTGTTATGCCAAACCCGGCTTCGTCCGGTACCGGCTTCCTCGATGTCTCCAGCTGGATTCAGATGTGGGGCGAGGAAAAGGCCTGGAAGTTCATGGATGGCCTGCATGATAATATCGGAATCTATACCCATTCAGGTTCCAAGCCGTGCAAGATGGCTGGTAAGGGTGAATTCCCCATCGGCGTATCGTTTGCCTACAAGGGTGCACAGCTTCGTGCCAAGGGCGCACCGGTTCTGACCGTTGCACCGAGTGAAGGCGTTGGCTGGGATGTGGAGGCATTCGGATTGGTGAAGGGTGCGAAAAATGCCGCCGACGCCAAGAAGTTCGCCGACTGGTCGGTGACCAAGGAAATCAACGTCATCTACAACAAAGAATATGCCGTTGTTGCTTATCCTGGTGTCGCCAAGCCGGTGAAGTATTTCCCTGAAGGGCTTCTCGGTAAAATGATCAAGAATGACTTCCTCTGGGCCGCCAAGAACCGCAAGCGGATT
The DNA here is from genome assembly GCA_021775555.1 of Hyphomicrobiales bacterium. Classification (GTDB taxonomy): domain Bacteria; phylum Pseudomonadota; class Alphaproteobacteria; order Rhizobiales; family Methyloligellaceae; genus UBA2767. The sequence goes on from JAJFHP010000052.1 coordinate 41,491, forward strand.
CTGGCCGAGTGGAAAAAGCGTTACGATTCAAAGTCGGCGCCAAAAAAGAAATAGAACGCTTGATCTTAAACCCCCGGCCCGCGTTACACTGGCCGGGGGTTTTTTTTGGGGGGTATATCCACAATGGCGCGTAAGCCTAAAAGCACTTCAAAATCAAAAAGCCCAGGTGAAAGGGCCTTCCTGGAAATACGCGATGTCTCCAAAATGTTTGGCGATTTTACCGCTTTACAGGATGTGACGCTGGACATTCATGATGGTGAGCTCATCTGTTTTCTCGGCCCATCGGGCTGCGGGAAAACAACATTACTCAGGGCTATCGCCGGTCTCGACTATCAGACAACAGGACGTATCTACCAGAAGGGACGTGACATTTCCGATGTCCCTCCCGCGAACCGCGATTTCGGCATCGTGTTCCAGTCCTATGCTCTGTTCCCGAACCTTTCTGTCGAAAAAAATATTGCTTATGGCCTGGTCAACAGGAAGATGGGCCGCTCCAAGGTAAAAGCGCGAGTTGAGGAATTATTGCAACTGGTGGGGCTCGAAGGGTCTGAAGATAAATATCCCGCCGCACTTTCGGGAGGTCAGCAGCAGCGCGTTGCATTGGCACGCGCGCTCGCAACGTCGCCAGGCATGCTGCTTCTCGATGAGCCCTTGAGTGCGCTCGACGCCAAGGTGCGCGAGCATCTGCGCCATGAGATGAAGGAGCTGCAACGATCGCTCGGAATAACAACCATAATGGTGACCCACGATCAGGAAGAAGCGCTCTCCATGGCCGACCGGATCGTGGTGATGAGTGACGGGCGGATCGAGCAGGTCGGTACGCCTATGGATATTTATCGCAATCCCACAAGCGCCTATGTTGCCGACTTCATAGGTGCCATGAATTTTCTGCACGGCAAGGTGGTGCGCAAGGGTCATGTCAAAGTCGGCAAGATGGATATCGCCGTGAACGGTGCCGCTGATCAGTTCAAGACGGGTGATGAGGTTGTCGTGTGCATCCGACCCGAAGACGTTGCGGTGCGAGATTTGGCGCAGGTAAAGATCAATCGCTATGCGATGGCTATTCGCGATGTTGAGTTTTTGGGTTCATTCTGCAGGGCAACACTTGATGTCGGTGGGAAGACCGGTGAGGAGTTGACTGCAGATTTCTCAATCAATCTCATGCGCGATTTCAAGCTGGAGCGCGGCGCAAAGCTGAACATTGCGCTGCCGAAGGAACAACTTCAAGTGTTCCCTTCTAACGGTACGGACATTCCGGCATGAGCGTAGCTGATATATCAGCCTCTGAAGGCATCACATCATCGCGCTGGGCGCGGTTGCGCAATGGCGGCACTGAATCTTGGATTTTGCTTGGTGGGGTCTCTGCGATAATCGTCGCGCTGTTCGCGTTTCTGGTCCTTCCGCTATATGCATTGCTGAAGAAAAGCGTCGAGGACGACAAGGGTAATTTTGTTGGCCTTGTGAATTTTGAAGAATATTTCAGCTCTGTCGGGCTGGTCCAGTCGATTACCAACTCCCTGACCATTGCAGTTTTGACAATGGTCATCTCCTGTACGCTCGCCTTCATTTTCGCCTACGGGCTGACGCGCACCTGCATGCCGTTCAAGCGGAGCTTCCGGGCCATAGCCACAATCCCGATCCTGGCGCCATCACTGTTGCCGGCCATTTCTCTCGTTTATCTGTTCGGCAATCAGGGTATCATGAAGGGGCTGCTGTTTGGTGAGAGCATCTACGGGCCGATCGGGATCATGATCGCCATGGTGTTCTACATCTTTCCCCATGTTATGATGATCATGGTGACGGCGCTTTCGACCACAGACGCCAGGCTCTATGAAGCAGCCGAGTCGCTTGATACCAAGCCATCGCGCGTCTTCTTTACCGTTACCTTGCCCGGCGCTATTTACGGTATTGTGTCAGCCGCCGTCGTGGCCTTCACACTGACAATTACCGACTTCGGCGTGCCGAAGGTGATCGGCGGGCAATATAATGTGCTGGCGACCGACATCTACAAGCAGGTCGTGGGGCAGCAGAATTTCTCCATGGGCGCGGTCGTCGGGCTGGTGCTTCTCATCCCAGCTGTATTTTCATTCATCATCGACCGCCATGTTCAGAAGAAGCAGGTCGCCCTGCTGTCTGCCCGAGCTGTACCATACCATCCCAAGCCGCACAAAACACGCGATGCCGCGCTCCTCATTTTCTGCATTATGATGACGGTGTTCCTGGTCGGCATTCTGGGGATGGCGGCGTTCGCATCCTTCGTCACGTTCTGGCCCTATGATATGAGCTTTACATTGGCTCATTACGACTTCGACGCGGTTGACCCGAACGGCTGGTCGTCCTTCTTCAACTCCTTGAAGTTGGCGGGCTTCACCGCCGTGATCGGCGTCGTCGTCATCTTTCTCGGCGCCTATTTGGTCGAGAAGGGACAGAGCTTTCCCCGATTGCGAAACGTCTTCCATATGCTGGCCATATTGCCCATGGCGGTGCCGGGGCTGGTGCTGGGCCTGGCGTATGTGTTCTTTTTCTCGCGGCCTGAAAATCCGCTGTCGCCGATCTACGGCACCCTGGCCATTCTGGTGGTCTGCACCGTCGTCCATTTCTATACGGTCAGCCATTTGACCATGCTCACCGCGCTCAAGCAGATCGACAAGGAATTTGAGTCGGTTTCCGCGTCACTCCAGGTGCCGTTTTACAAGACCATGCTGAAGGTGCATGTGCCTATCACTCTTCCGGCAATTTCTGACGTCATGATGTATCTTTTCGTCAATGCTATGACGACTGTGTCCGCGGTTGTGTTTCTCTATTCGCCCGATACAAAGCTGGCGGCGATCACCGTGCTCAATCTGGATGATGTGGGCGATACAGCCGAAGCCGCCGCCATGGCCATGGTGATTGTCGCGACATCGGTCACGGTGCGAATTCTGCACGGATTGTTGATGCGCACCTTGAACGCACGCCATTCGGAGTGGCGTACACGTTAGGGATAGCCGCTCTCTACTATCGCTAATAGCTATGCAAAGCATTAAATATAGCGATTTGAGTTATAGCTGTATTTCAGGCGACACTGACACTTCAAAAGTTGCAATGAACAGCGGTTCAGTGAAACCGCCAGAGGTTGGGAAACATGACGGCGATGCGAAGAACTCAAGTGACTGATGCCCAGGTTGAACTTGAGCCAGTTCAACCTGATCCCTTGCCAAAGAGTGACGATCCTTACTTGCTGACGCCTGGTCCGCTCACCACGTCGCGTCGTACCAAGGAAGCTATGCTGCATGACTGGGGGTCATGGGATGCCAGCTTCAATGAGGTCACCGCCGATGTGCGCCGGCGTCTAACCGCTATGGCGGGCGGCGGGGATTATGACTGCGTTCTGCTACAGGGCAGCGGCACCTATAGCGTTGAGGCCATGCTGTCTAGTTTCATTCCCAAAGACGGGCGGGCGCTGGTTCTCATGAACGGGGCCTATGGGCAGCGCGCGGCAAAAACACTGGAATTTCTTGGGCGCGATTTTGTGAAACTCGACAAGGGCGACTATCTGCCGCCGATGCCTGAAGAGGTTGATGATCTGCTCACACGGGACCCTGATATCACCCATGTAGTTGCAATACATTGCGAGACCAGTTCAGGTATTCTCAATCCCCTGCAAGGCATTTCCGACGTGGTTATGAAGCATGGCCGCCGTTTGCTCGTGGATGCCATGAGCGCGTTTGGTGCGGTGCCGCTGGATGTTGCCAATGTGCCGTTTGAGGCCATGGTGTCTTCGGCCAACAAATGCGTTGAGGGTGTGCCGGGCTTCGGATTTGTAATCGCTAAAAAGACGGCACTGGAGCAAGCTGAGGGGCGTAGCCATTCGCTCAGCCTCGATGTGCATGACCAATGGGCCTATATGAACCGGACTGGCATGTGGCGATTCACGCCGCCAACTCATGCCGTAGTGTCGTTTCGCGAAGCTCTTCTTCAGCATGAGGAAGAGGGCGGCGCCCCGGGCCGTCTTGCCCGCTACACCCGGAACCGCGATGTGATGGTGAGGGGTATGCGGGAGATGGGTTTTCGAACATTGCTGGAAGATGAATGGCTCTCGCCCATAATCACGACTTTCTTCTGCCCGGGGGACAGTAATTTCACCTTTACGCGCTTCTATGACGAGTTGAAGTCACGCAACTTCATCATTTATCCGGGCAAGCTGACGGAAGCAGAGAGCTTCCGTATCGGCTGCATTGGCCAGCTTGATGAGGCTGTGATGAGGCAGCTACTGACCGCCATAAAGGATGTGCTGGATGTCATGGGGGTGAAGGACTGCAGCCCGGCACCGCGCTAGTGGCATGCGGGCTTCTCCCGATATTTAGCTAGTGGACTAATAATTGAGTATCGTCTGAGCCGTTGCCGAGAATGTCCGCTTTCGGTGACAGCGGACATTCTGGCTCGTGCGGTTTTATGTCTGCTTATGACCCAAAGTGGACATAAAAGGTTCTCCTGATAGACTTCTTGTTTCAAAGATAAACCGCGAGCCATATTGTTATTCTCTTGCTATTGGCCCCGGTAGCACCCATATATGAAACACCGGCGCGCCCAGAAGTTGGATAGGCGCGTCCTCTCAAGCTATCAGGTTAGACGACTATCTTTTATGACTGCCGACCTTTCCCGACATCTTAGAGACCTTTGCAGGACGTGGTGCCGTACTCGGTCCACGTGCTCTCAATATCCAATGTATACTTACGGGAAAGGAAATCCCCATGGCCACTAATGGCACAGTAAAATTCTTTAATCACTCGCGCGGCTTCGGCTTTGTAACGCCGGAAGACGGTAGCAAAGATGTGTTTGTCCACGTGACCGCACTTGAGGCAGCTGGCATTCCGAGCATCGATGAAGGCGACAAGATCACCTTCGACATCGAAGACGACCAGCGCGGCCGCGGCAAGCAGGCAACCAACGTACAGCTTGCACAATAATCTCTACCATTAGAGTTTGAGATTTCAAACTGTCGGGGCTACGGCCCTGGCAGTTTGGACCCAGGGAAATTTGTTTTAAAATGCTCTCCAGACCCGAACAACGAGACGCGCCGCCGCAGGATGACAATACTGCGGAACCTGTTGTTGAGCGCGAGGAAGAGCTAAAGACCAGGAAGTGTTTGGTTTGCCAGTCGCCATTTCCAAGTGCCTGGGCTGGCGAACGCATTTGCCGACAGTGCAAATCCTCATCAACGTGGCGGAGTGGTGCGCTGAGATAACGGCCTCAAAAGAGATCCATCGTACTGACTGGACCGCATACATAAAAATTCCCATCACTGACCCGAAGCAATAATCGCACAATCAAACGGCCGGGTGCTGTCTATCACGCACGCGCGCATTCCAAGTTTATTTTCCACTACACAAAAGGGAACAATTATGCCGAATGGCACCAAAGGGATCAGGAGAACCGGTAGTCACATCAGAAATACCGGCTCCTCTTCCAATCACTCCAGGCGGCCATCATCGAAGCCGCGCCAACCCCGAGCGGATACCAACACTGCCGCAAATTCCAAACGTAAATATGAACACTATATGGCTCTTGCTCGAGATGCCGCTTCCACCAGTAATGCGATCGAAATCGAGAACTTCTACCAGCATGCAGAGCATTACCTCAGACAAATGAGGGAGCAAACAGTCCAGGATTAAGAGTGTTGAAAACGATACGCGGCATCACATTCGCATGTCCGCTATCGGCACTTAGCAGACATTCCAGCCTAGGTGGCTTTATGTCCGCTTTCGGGGGATGAAGCGGCAATTACCTGCAAGCGGTGTCATTTCTTTTACGAGTGCACCACTTCATACACCGTCTGGCCGAACACGCTATGCAAGAAAAACAGACCTAAGCAACAAATGCAGCGCATCAGCACCGGCACTTTCTTCATCACGCACCCTTCTTCAGCCTCGATTTCTTCAGCTCTCCCGCTGCGTCCAAAACCGGGTATGCCACGGCAGTGATATGTGAGTGAATTCGGCGAAGATCCCTTAACATATCCATGTGAAGGGCGCTGGTCTCTATGCTCTCTCGTCGCCCCTGGCTCAGGCGCTGCATGTGGCGCTCGGTAACGCGGCGCTCAAATGCGTTGATCACACGCTTCTGTTTCACGAGTTGATGCGCCACCGCAATATCTCCGGACATGAACACAGTCATGGCCAGAGTGAGGTTTGCCGCCACCTTCGCGTGGAGTTTAGAGATTTCAGCCAGACCCTCATCCGAGAACCGCAATTGCTTTTTATCTTTCTTGGCCGCCATATCGAGCAGATTTTCTATGATGTCACCGATATGTTCCAGATTGGTTGCAAATGACAGGATTTCAGCGATCCTTTGACTCTCAGGTTCGTCAACCTCTTGTCTGGAAATCTTCGTGACGTAGAGTTTTATATCTTCGTACAAACGGTCGACAAGGTTATCCATCTCCTTCAGTTCAACCGTCTTCTTCTTGTCCGTCTCCTGAATCACCGTGATAACGCCGCGCATCATGGTTTCCACATATTCTCCCATTCGCAGGGCCTCCCGGGCGGCGCAATTGAGGGCAACCGCAGGCGTATCAATGGCGGTTGTATCAAGAAAGCGTGGGTGTTCGGGTGCGTCAATACCGTCTTGAAGCGGGATCAATCGCTCTGAAATTTTCGCGGCAACCGGCACCAGGAAAATAAACACCAAAGCAATCATCAGATTGAACGCGGTATGGAAATTGACCACCTGACGTATTGCTGAACCTTCCAGTTGCTCCAACAGGCCTGGCAGAAACTCTACAAGCGGCAAACATACGATAACGCTTATCACTTTGAATGCAGCATTACCAAACGTGACACGGCGGGCGAGCACCCCCTCATTCATTGTGGCCATAATTGGTGGAAGAACGCCTCCCAGATTGGCACCGAGAACCATCGTCAGCGCCAGGGATATGGACACCATGCCTGTCGATGCGAAGGACATCACAAGAAGGACAACAGCAAGACTTGAATGGGCCATCCAGGTCAGCAGGGCGGCGAGGAGCAGAGCAATCAGCGGTTCGTCGGACAGCGATGTAAACACCGAGGCCAGAACCGGGGAGTCACGCATCGGTTCTGATGTCGCGACGATGATCTTTAGGGAGAGCAGCATCAGACCCAAGCCAATCGTGGAACGCCCGATCTGCCGGTAAAGCGTTCGCTCAAGCGTCTTGTGCATAACGACGCCGGTCAGGATGAGTATGGGTGACAGCAAACTAAGATCAAAGGATAGAATCTGGGCGACCAGGGTGGTGCCGACATCCGCACCCAGCATCACCGCCAGAGCAGGGGCTGCCTTAATGAGTCCACTGCTTGCAAATGAGGACACAATAAGTGCGGTGGCCGTGCTGCTTTGCACAACCATGGTCACTCCGATTCCCGCCAACATCGCTTTAACACGGTTGGACACGCTGCGGCCTATCAGGGTGCGCAGTTGGGCGCCGAAACCGCGCACAATTCCAGTACGAACCATGTGCAGGCCCCAGAGCAACAAGGCCACGGTGCCCAGGATCTGAATCAGTGCATGCGTCGCGCTCACAAGTACCACCATGCCCAGGGCTTTGAAATAAAGCGCACTTAGTGCGCTTTATCGTGGGGTATAGTCGAAAAATATGCAATGTTGCAAACAAAAAACGCACACAGTGCGTGTTTTGTATTTTATTGGCAGGTAGCAGACAATCCAGACTGCGTAGATCGAAAAGCTGCTACCGGACGTTTGGTGGAGTTTGAGAACAGCAGCTAGCAGCGATGCTGTATTGATACATAACCTAGTACACCGTCTGTCCGAATACGTTTTGCAGGAAAAACAGTCCAAAGAAACAAATGGCGCAGGCCATGATCGGTGTTGCTATCCAGCCAAGAACGATATTGCCAAGGACGCGCCAGCGGATGCCCGCTGCGCCCTGGAGAATGGCAATACCCACGACTGCCCCAACCACGGCCTGGGAGCTGGAGACCGGTACCAATGGAATGGTGGGCAACCCCATTGAGAGCAGCCAGGCTTCAAGTCCTCGCGAGGCAAAGGCAAACAGGACAATGGAATGGGATATAACCGCGATAAAGGCGGCGACCGGCGATATGCGTCCCAGTGAGCCACCGACGGTCATCATAACGCCTTTCGAATAGGTCATCACACCGACAGCGATCGCCAGTCCGCCAATTATGAAAAGTTGCTGGGCAGATGAAAGAGTGAACCCTCCTATCTGCAGTTCCGAAAAGGGAGATGCAGGGATAAAAACGCCAACCACATTGGCAATGTTGTTCGCGCCAAGTGCGTAGGCGCCGAAAGCACCGGCAACCAGCAGCCCCATACGCAAATAGGCATCGGTTCGCACCAGATGCAGATCGGCATGGCGAAGATAAAGGTGCAGCGCCTTGTACAGGATGACCGCGATGATGGCCGACAAGACCGGGCAAAGAAACCAGGTGCTGATGATGGTTGTCAGGATTTTCGTATCAGTGGGTTGGTTGGAGAATAAATTCCATCCGATAATGCCGCCGACAATGGCCTGACTGGTAGAAACCGCCAGCCCTGATTTGGTCATGAGATAGACCGATATGGCGGCAGCAAGCGCTGTCATGAATGCGCCGGGCAGTACGGTGATCGCCCCCAGCTTGCCGAGCGTGTGAGATGCCCCCGCGCCACTGACCGCCGCACCAAGCATCACAAAAATGGAACAGATTATGGCTGCTGTGCTCCAGCGCACCATGCGCGTGCCGACGGCCGTACCGAACACATTTGCCGCGTCATTTGACCCGAGCGCCCAGCCAAGAAACAGTCCGCTGGACAAAAAGATGAGAACGGAAGGATCCATGGAAGCTCTAGACAGTCCGCTTGATGGCGTAGATGGCGAGGCGGTCGGCAACATCCTCGGCCCAGTCCGCGACATTGTCGATCTGTTCGACGAAATTACGCAGATGTGCCTTTCGCGCCAGCTCCAGATCAGAGTCGAAAATGTCCCTCTTGAGCTGAGTGGAGATTTTGTCAGCCTCCTTCTCGTAAACCATCACCTTGTGATTGTAATCGCCTACGGCATGGGGACTGCGGAAGAAGGAACGTGCCCCTAGCACGAGGGCTTCCGCCGCCTGGACAACCATATTGGTAAGTTTTTTGAAACCGGCTTTGTGTTCTTCGGGGATATCGGGCTTCTCGATGGAGATCGCCCAGAGTGCTCCTTCGTACAAAGTCATCACATGATCCAGGTTTTCAATCAGACCCAGTACATCGCCGCGCGCATCTGGAATGAGCGTGTGGGTATAAAGTTCTTTCTCGATAATGCGCCGTAATCCATCAGCTTCACTTTCAAGCGTGTTCACGGCTTTCAGTTTCACATCAAACTCGCCATTGGCACCTTCTTTAAGGTAAGTGCGAACGCCCAGCCGGAACATGACCGTGGATTCCGATAACTTGTCCAGAAATAGATCGATCTGGCTTTCCAGATCTTTGGTGCGTCCAAATAGACGCAATTTGTTCATTCGGCCCATGCTTGTCCTGTCGATGCCGTGCGCGGCCAACCCTTGAAGGATGGGCCGCGCTCCGTGGCATTCATGTCTGAGTTAGAAAACCGGGCGGTCCCACTGAGGCCCGTTGATAATTTAGCGCACATAGTGCGCTTTATGACACAAAATACAAATTCATTCCATCGATATAGATATCGACAAGAGCTATTGATTGCACTGACTTTCCTGTGTCCGGGTTATGAAGCCACGGGAGTGTGATCATTCGGGCTTCCCCGAATCCCTTTGCACGGCTAGGGTTCTGTACCTGAACCAGATCATGACTCGAACCCAGTTTGGCATGTGAAGATATTTCCCAGCAGGGGGGCCAGGAACAGATGTCCTCACAAATAGATGCGGCAATCGCGCTTATCGATGAAGCCAATGCGCAGGACCCGAACATGGTCAGTGCGGATGGGAGCGATCATCCGGCTGAGTTGATCTATTCGCAGCGAATGAGTGAGACTCTTGAGCGCGTGTATCCGCAAGCCTCAGATGAATTGCGCCTTGCCATTCGTGCCCAGCATCTCAAGCGCTGGACCTTGCCGCGCTCCGAATTCGCGATGGACCGAAAGGGCTATCACGCCTGGCGCAACGCGGCGAAAGTCATGCACGCGGAAGAAGCGGGCGGGATAATGGCAAAAGCAGACTTTGAAGCGGACAGGATATCTCGTGTCCAGTCCCTCATCCGCAAAGAGCGTGTCAAACATGACGACGAGGCGCAGGCGGTTGAGGATGTGGCCTGCCTGGTATTTCTGGAACATTATTTCAGCGCATTCGCCATGAAGCATGATCATGAAAAGCTCATCCGCATAGTGCGCAAGACCTGGGGAAAAATGTCGGAACGGGGCCAGGCGGTAGCATTAAAGCTGCAGATGGATGCGGATCAGGCGGAGCTTGTCCGCGAGGCTCTGGCCGGGTAGGGCTTATGGAAAGATGTCACGCAACCGGAAGGCAGCACAGTTGAACGCAACTCCTGAAACTTCCATAGCGCTTGTGCTGGCGGCCCACGGGGATCGCGGCGGATCCATGCGCAACGAAGGCATTGCCAGGCATGTGGCAGCACTTGCCGGTACAAACCGCTACGCCAGCGTTTCAGGCGGCGTACTCAATGGCGAACCCTCGCTTGAGGCCGCACTTCGCCAGGCCGATGCCAGTGGTGCGAAACAGATTATCATCTATCCGCTGTTCATGAGCGCCGGTTATTTTGTGAAGACCGTGCTGGCAGACCGGATATCCGCTGCTGGCCTTGAAAAGCCCACCGGTATCCTCCAGCCTTTCGGAGTTGACCAGCGGGTGCCGCTGCTGATGCTCGAAAGCGCGCTCCGCGCGGCGAAAACTGCGGGACTGGACCCGGCGCAGGCGCGCCTGCTGGTGGCCGGGCACGGGTCGAAGCAAGGCCCGGAAAATGCAGATGCCACGAAGCGGGCGGCGCGCATCCTTGCCCCGCATTCACCTTTCGCGCGAATTGAGACCTCTTTTCTGGAAGAGCCACCGCACATTATCGATGCGCTCGAGAATTATTCCGGTATGAGCGTTGTAGCCGGTTTCTTTTCCGGCGATGGCATGCATGCTGGTGGTGATATCCCGTATGCCATTCAACAAAGCGGGGCAAAGGCGCTGTATACCGGCCCGGTGGGGCTGCATCAGCGTGTGCCCGAACTGATTATCTCATCGGTTCACAATGCGCTTGCCGAACCCGATGAGAAACCTGCCGTAGCTCCCGCAGCCGCGCCTGCGCCCGACGCGGGTGTCCAGTCCAGCGTCCCCGTTGCCGATGCATCTCAAAATGATACGGAAGTTCAGGGGGCACCGTCCCGGCGTGTCAAACGGCGGCGCGCCGGACCCATAAGGTTGCTGATGAAAGCGACGTTCACGCTTTTCATGATGGCGGTACTGGCGCTGGGGGCAATTTACTTTCTGGTACCGGAAGACGTGGTGCGTGACCAGGTGTCGTCCCTTGTCAAGCAGCAGACAGGGCGCGATCTGACGGTTCGCGGCAAGACGTCTTTCGCCGTGTTCCCAAATGTCGGGGTGGAGCTGGAAAATGTGAGCGTCTCGAATCCGCCGGGTATGAAGAGCGGCGAGATGCTGCGAATGGGCGCGCTCAATCTGAATTTGAAACTCCTCCCCCTGCTCACGCGGCGCATCGAGATTGATCGTTTTGTCCTGGTGCGGCCTGTTTTCAACCTTCTGGTTGATGCCAAGGGGCGCAAAAACTGGGACATGGCAAAAAAAGCCGCCGGGCTTGTACCAACAGAAAACGCGCCGGTTCAATTGCGCAACACAGCACCTCGGCCCGAATTCATGCAAGCCCAGGCTGGAGGTCTGGGCGGTGGCGTGGTGCAGGATATTTCGCTCGGCACTGCCAAGATTGTTGACGGCACGGTGAATTACACCGACGAGCGCGCGGGCACGAAACAACGTATCGACAAGGTGAATGTGACGCTCAATCAGCCGGACCTGTCAGAACCACTCGATGCTGAGGGCGACCTGGTTTGGCAGGGAGAAAAAGTAACATTTGACGGCCGGCTCGAAAATGTCTCTGCCCTGTTGAGCAATACGTCGTCAAAGACACGCATGGCCGTGTCAACACGGCTGGGTAAGGGAAGTTTTGATGGCCAGATGAAACTCGGCCAGGAACTCTCGGCCAATGGTGCGGTAACGGGCGAAACGCCATCGCTGCGTTCACTGGCCAGATGGCTTGGAAATCCACTGCCGCCGGGAGGAGGACTCGGCCCGCTCACCATCAAGGGCCATCTTGGGCTCATAGGCCAGACTGTGACATTCACAAAGGCCAGGCTTGGCCTCGATGGCATGACGGGCACGGGCCAGGCGAGCGTGAAGCTCAAGGGCGTGCGCCCGCACATTACCGCCACGCTCACGCTGGATAAGCTCGATTTGAATCCCTATCTGCGGGGTGCTTCAGCAGCTTCTCCTGCTGCAGGAATACGCCCTGCCAAGAAACGCCTGACACCTGGAATAAATCCTGCGGAACCGAAACCGGGCGGGAAAGAATCGCTAACCGATTTCATTGACAAACTGAACAAGGGTGAATCGGGGTCTGGCACACCGCGACCACAAGTGCGCGCGTGGAGCCAGCAGGCTATTGACCTGACCGGTCTGCGCGCGGCGGATGCTGATGTGAAGCTCACCACAGGGGCGCTGTATTATGAAAAAATAAAGACCGGCAAAAGCACCGTTGCCGCCTCGCTGAAAAGCGGTGTGCTGACCGCCAATCTGTCCAAGCTGTCGCTCTATTCCGGTACAGGTACGGGACGTATCACGCTGAACGGCGCCCGCGCGGTTCCGGCCATCACGGGGCTGTTCAACCTCAATTCCATATCGGCTTTGCCTTTGCTCAAGGACGCCATGGGTTTCAAGTGGATTTCAGGGCGCGCGAACATGTCCATATCCCTGTCAGGCACCGGGCGCTCACAGAGCGAGCTGGTGCGCTCGATACAGGGGCAGGGTAAGCTGGTCTTTTCCAATGGTGCGATCGAGGGCATCAATATTCCCGCCATGGTGCGCAAGCTTAAGCTGGGCCAGCTTGGCGGGTTGAAAAGCACCGAGCGGGAGAAGACCGATTTCAGTTCGCTGACCGGGAGCTTCGTCGCGCAGCAAGGCATCGCCTACAATAAGGACCTCAGCCTGATCGGGCCGCTTATCCGCCTGACGGGTGAGGGCAATGTCGATCTGGGCCGTGAGCGCATCGATTATGCCGCGCTGCCCAGGATTGTCGGCACCCTTCAGGGCCAGGGGGCAACCGATGACCGCAAGGGTATCGCTGTGCCCGTCCGTATCACCGGACCCTGGGCAAGGCCGAAGGTTGTGCCTGACCTGGAACGGTTGCTGCGCGACCCCGAACTGGCCAAGGACACCGTGAACAAGCTCGGCAAGGTGTTCAAGAAACTGAAGAAGAAAGAGGATGTGAACAAACTGCTGCAGGGGATACTTGGTGGTGGGAACCAGGGAGCCACCCAGGGCCAACCCGGAGCGGCACAGCCGCAGGGCCAGCAGAAGGTGAAGCCCGAGGATGTGCTGAAGAAGCTGTTCCAGTAAGTGACAAGCTGGAGAACTTCCGGTTCGTCCTCCGAACGCAGACATTCTCCCTACATCTAACAAGACCCGAGTTGAGCTGGCGAAAACTGTAAGTGCCAGTTGCCGCATCTTGGTCCAAATGGCAAGATCGCGGTCCAAATCGCACACATACGGGCGCGTAATACAAGACTGCGATACCGGAGAGCGGGAAGTATGACGGCAGAACCGACTGGAAAGCCTCAATCGGATATACTTCAGACGCTGTTTGACGAGGCAGTCACGCAACAAAGTCAGGATGACCATAAGGGTGCAATCGAGAAATTTGTAAAAGTTCTAGAACAGTTTTCAGACCATCCCCAGATTCTCAATCATTATGCGATCTCTCTCGCCGAACTGGGTGATTTGGAAGGGGCAGAAAAAGCTCTTGAGAAAGCGGTCAAAAGTGCCCCTGACTTCGCGGACGGATGGCTCAATCTTGGAATGGTCCAGCAAAAAAATCAGGCCCTCGATGCCGCTGCCGCATCATACGGCAAACTCTGCGCCCTTCTTCCCAATTCA
>JAJFHP010000053.1 GCA_021775555.1 Hyphomicrobiales bacterium
AGATGGTGATGCCGGGTGACAATGTGACGGTTGATGTTGAGCTGATTGTGCCGATTGCGATGGAAGCGAACCTTCGCTTCGCCATCCGCGAGGGCGGCCGCACCGTGGGTGCCGGCGTAGTGGCGGAAATAATTGAGTAGAGTTGGATTGAAAGCTGGAAACCGGATTTTACGATCATGATACTGGAGTCTCAAACAGAGACGCATCAGGCAAAAATGATCCGGGTTTCTTGCAATAGGAGTGTAGCTCAATTGGCTAGAGCACCGGTCTCCAAAACCGGGGGTTGTGGGTTCGAGTCCCTCCACTCCTGCCAATACAGCGGCTGGTGCGAGTGAGTTTTTACAAGAGATAAATTGTGCCGGCGGTGGCGCAGTAACCAGAGCCAACAGGACGACAAGATAGTAATGGCCAAAACCAACCCGATGGAATTTGTTGAGCAAGTCCGGTCAGAGACGTCGAAAGTGACGTGGCCGACGCGCAAGGAAACCGGCATCACCACTGTCATGGTGATGATCATGGTGTTCTTTGCGTCTCTATTTTTCCTTGGTGCCGATACGTTGCTGAGTTGGGTCGTTGGGCTGGTCCTTGGGCGTTAGCCTCAAGGGCATGGCGGAAGACGCGGTAAGAGCGAGCGAATGACAAAACACTGGTACATCGTGCACGCCTACTCGAATTTCGAGCGCAAGGTGGCGACGGCCATCAAAGAGCGGGCGCAGGCGCAGGGGCTGGAGGACGAGTTCGATGATGTGCTCGTGCCAATGGAAGAAGTGGTGGAGATGCGCCGCGGCAGAAAAGTTGCCTCGGAGCGGAAATTCTTTCCCGGTTACGTGCTGGCTAAGATGGAGATGAATGACCAGACCTATCATCTGGTGAAAAATACACCCAAGGTCACGGGGTTCCTGGGAACCGACCAGAAACCGATCCCGATTACCGAGGATGAAGCCATGCGTATCCTGCAGCAGGTGCAGGAAGGCGTTGAGCGGCCAAAACCCTCGGTGTCCTTCGAGATTGGTGAGCAGGTACGTGTCGCGGATGGTCCGTTTGCCTCGTTTAACGGACTGGTGGAAGAGGTTGACGAAGAACGGGCGCGGTTGAAAGTCGCCGTGTCAATTTTCGGCCGGGCAACTCCGGTCGAACTTGAGTATGGCCAGGTGGAGAAACTCTGACTGGTTTGAGTGGTGTGGGAGGGATCGCAGGACGCTGCCATGTTCTGTTTACCCGTTACCACAAACCCTTGTAATGAAACCGCTAAGCGGAATTTTAGGGACGTAATATGGCAAAGAAGATAGAAGGTTATTTAAAACTCCAGGTGCCGGCTGGGCAGGCCAATCCTTCGCCGCCCATCGGGCCGGCACTGGGTCAGCGTGGACTGAATATCATGGAGTTTTGCAAGTCATTCAACGCGGCAACCCAGAATATGGATCAGGGCTCGCCGATTCCGACCATCATCACGATCTTCCAGGACAAGTCGTTCACCTTTGAAACCAAGACGCCGCCTGCGTCCTATTTTCTGCGCAAGGCCGCCAGGCTGGATAAAGGCTCGCAGGAGCCGGGCCGGGAAATCGCAGGATCTGTGAACCAGGCCCAGTTGCGGGAAATCGCCGAAGCGAAAATGCAGGATCTGAACGCAAATTCAGTGGAACAAGCTATGAAAATCATTGCTGGTTCCGCGCGTTCGATGGGTCTTCAGGTGCAGGAGTAGATGTGATGGCGCATGAAGGAAAGCGTATACGAAAGGCGCGCAAGACCGTTGATCGCAATATGGTCTATTCCATCGACGATGCGGTGAAGCTGCTTAAGCAAAGCGCCACCACCAAGTTCGATGAAACGGTCGAAATCGCCATGAATCTGGGCGTTGATCCCCGCCATGCGGACCAGATGGTGCGTGGAGTGGTGAATTTGCCCAACGGATCAGGGCGCTCGGTTCGCGTGGCCGTTTTCGCCAAGGGCGACAAGGCTGACGAAGCCAAGAAGGCCGGCGCGGATATCGTTGGTGCGGAAGAACTCGCAGAAGACGTGCAAAAGGGCAAAATCGATTTTGATCGTTGCATCGCAACGCCTGACATGATGCCGCTGGTTGGCAAGCTCGGCAAGGTTCTGGGCCCGCGCAACCTGATGCCGAACCCCAAGGTTGGCACGGTCACCGCGGACGTGACCGAAGCGGTCAAGGGCGCCAAGGGCGGTGCGGTAGAGTTCCGCGTGGAGAAGGAAGGCATTCTTCATGCCGGTGTTGGCAAGGCCAGCTTTTCCGAAGATGCACTGATTGCAAACATCAAGGCGTTTGCCGACGCGGTCTCCAAGGCCAAGCCGACCGGCGTCAAGGGAACATACGTCAAACGCGTGGCCATCTCATCGACCATGGGGCCGGGCGTGAAGATTGAACCGTCTAGCTTGATGGCGGTTTAAGGAGGAATTATTGAGTTTTGGCAGTGCCTCGGCGTTGCCAAATACAGACCGAAAGCGAGCTGTTGAACTTTTCGGATTTCGGTCTGAACCTGTCCAAGATTGCCGGTGCCGCTCATCGAGCGGTTTAAGCCTGATTTGAGGGCCTGCATGAGACGGGAGACGATCTCTAAGCCGGGGTTTGTGCCCGGGTTAGGTTTGAACCTCGTAAGCACGCCGTTTCCTTGAATTTTGTGAAGGACACGGGGTGGACAGGCAAACGAGCGCCAGTACTGCGCCTCGGCTTGCCGGTGGCGTCATTAGTGGCAAATGCAACGCGGGTTGACGGAATAGTATTCCGGGCTCGCATAGCTGGAGAGAGCAGTTGGACAGAGCGCAAAAAAGTGAGCTCGTTACGACGCTTAATGAGGTGTTTTCGAACACGGGCGTGGTTGTTGTCGCCCACTATTCTGGCCTGTCGGTTGCAGAAATGACCGATTTCAGGAGCCGTGCCCGTGAAGCCGGTGCCCAGGTCAAGGTAGCGAAAAACCGCCTTGCCAAGCTTGCACTCGAAGGGACAGAAGTCAGCGGAATTTCGGAATTGTTTTCAGGGCCAACCTGTATTGCATATTCCGAAGATCCGGTTGCCGCACCCAAGGCCGCCGTCAATTTTGCCAAGGAAAACGAAAAACTCGTGATCCTTGGAGGCACCATGGGCGCAACGGCTCTGGACCCCAACGGTGTGAAGTCGCTTGCAAGCCTGCCCTCGCTCGATGAACTGCGCGGCATGCTGGTCGGCCTGTTGCAGGCACCCGCGGGCAAGATTGCCCAGGTGGTTGTTGCTCCTGCCGGCAAGCTGGCGCGCGTTTTCAGTGCGAAGGGAAGTCAAAGCGAAGCGGCGTGACGCAATCCACAGACTACTTGAACCAGGTTCAAATCTAAAAGGACTTAAGAGTATGGCAGACTTAGAGAAAATTGTAGATCAACTGTCCGGGCTTTCAGTGCTCGAGGCGGCCGATCTGGCCAAGCTTCTGGAAGATAAATGGGGCGTTTCCGCCGCGGCTCCAGTTGCTGTTGCCGCGGTTGCTGCTGGCGGTGATGCTAGCGCTGCGGAAGAGCAAACCGAGTTTGATGTGATTCTGGCCTCAATTGGTGACAAGAAGATCAATGTCATCAAGGAAGTGCGCACCATCACCGGTCTTGGCTTGAAAGAAGCCAAGGATCTGGTCGAGGGCGCACCCAAGCCGGTTAAAGAAGGCGTTAGCAAGGATGAGGCTAACGAAATCAAGGGTAAACTTGAGGAAGCCGGCGCGACCGCGGAACTCAAGTAAGCGTTTTCAGGTTGAAAGCCCAAGTCCCGCCACGTGCAGGGCCTGGGTTTTCAGCATTTTCAAACGGTTCCCTCAAGCCCCCTGCGCGGGAGTTTGGGTGAGCTGTTATCGAGCGAGATGAGGAGCCCCTATGTCTGAGCAAAATTTTGCGGGTCGCAGGCGCGTAAGGAAGAAATTTGGCAACATTCAGGAAGTGGCAGCTATGCCCAACCTGATTGAAGTGCAGAAGCATTCCTATGATAAATTTCTTATAGAAGACGAGCCGGAGGGCGGGCGGCCTGACCAAGGTCTCCAGGCCGTGTTTGATTCGGTTTTCCCGATCAAGGACTTTTCTGACCGTGCTCAGCTGGAATTTGTCCATTACGAGTTTGAAGCGCCGAAATACGATGTCGAGGAATGTCAGCAGCGGGGCATGACCTTTGCCGCACCCTTGAAGGTAACGCTTCGGCTGATCGTGTTCGATGTGAATGAAGAAACAGGGGCCCGGTCCGTCAAGGACATCAAGGAGCAGGACGTCTATATGGGCGATATGCCGTTTATGACGTCGAACGGTACTTTCGTCATTAATGGCACGGAGCGGGTCATTGTCAGCCAAATGCACCGCTCCCCTGGTGTGTTTTTCGACCATGATCGTGGCAAAACGCATTCCTCCGGCAAGCTGCTGTTCGCGGCGCGCATCATTCCCTATCGCGGCTCCTGGCTCGATTTTGAATTTGATGCCAAGGATCTGGTGTTCGTGCGAATTGATCGCCGCCGCAAACTTCCCGCCACCACTTTGCTCTATGCGCTCGGGTTGGATGACGAGGAAATTCTCGCCATCTTCTATGACAGCCTGGGTCTAAAAGCTACGAAGGATGGTTGGCGTATGCCCTTCCTGCCAGACCGGTTCCGGGGCTTGAAAGCTTCCAGCGACATGATTGATGCCAAGACCGGAAAAGTTGTCATTGAGTCCGGCCGCAAAATCACGGCCCGCCTTGCCAACAAGGTTGCTTCGGAGGGCGTCAAGGAACTATTGATTTCCGATGAGGATTTGCTGGGGCGCTATCTGGCTGAAGATCTGGTCGACATGAAATCAGGCGAGATTTACGGAGAAGCCGGCGAAGAAATCACCGAAGAGTTCGTGACCAAAATCCGTGAGGTTGGTCTGAAGGAATTTCCGATCCTCGACATCGATCACGTGAATATCGGGGCCTTTATCCGCAATACGCTTACCGTGGATAAAAACAACTCACACGAAGAAGCGCTGCTGGATCTTTATCGCGTTATGCGTCCGGGTGAGCCACCCACGCCAGATGCTGCCCAGGCGCTGTTTGACAGCCTGTTCTTCGATTCCGAGCGCTACGATCTATCTTCCGTTGGCCGTGTGAAAATGAACATGCGGCTTGAGCTGGATTGCGAGGATACGATGCGCATCCTGCGCAAGGAAGATATTCTGGCAGTCATCAAGACGCTGGTGGATTTGCGCGACGGCAAGGGCGAGATCGACGATATCGACCATCTCGGCAACAGGCGAGTGCGTTCGGTTGGCGAGTTAATGGAAAACCAGTACCGCATCGGCCTGTTGCGCATGGAGCGCGCCATCAAGGAACGTATGAGTTCGGTCGACATTGATACGGTGATGCCGCAGGACCTGATTAATGCCAAGCCGGCAGCCGCGGCCGTGCGCGAGTTCTTTGGTTCCTCGCAACTGTCACAGTTCATGGACCAGACGAACCCGCTGTCGGAGATCACCCACAAGCGACGCCTTTCCGCGCTTGGGCCAGGCGGCCTGACGCGTGAGCGCGCCGGATTTGAAGTGCGCGATGTGCATCCGACCCATTATGGTCGTATCTGCCCCATCGAGACGCCAGAGGGTCCGAATATCGGTCTCATCAACTCTCTCGCCACTTATGCGCGGGTCAATAAATACGGCTTTATTGAAAGCCCATACCGCAAAGTGGAAAACAGCAAGGTTACGAACGATGTGGTGTATCTCTCCGCCATGGAAGAGACGCGTTATCGCATTGCTCAGGCAAATGCGAAAATCTCGGACAAGGGTGTCTTTGAGAATGAAGTGATCAACTGCCGTTACGCGGGTGATGCGCTTCTAATTCCGGCTGATCGGGTCGAATATATGGATGTGTCGCCGAAGCAGCTGGTGTCTGTTGCCGCGGCGCTTATTCCGTTCCTGGAAAATGACGACGCCAACCGCGCGCTGATGGGCTCAAACATGCAGCGTCAGGCCGTGCCGTTGGTTGTTGCTGAGGCCCCGTTGGTTGGAACTGGCATGGAAGAGGTTGTGGCGCGCGATTCGGGTGCTGCTATTGCTGCGCGTCGTACCGGTGTTGTTGATCAAGTCGATGCCACGCGCATCGTTATCCGTGCAACGGAAGAGGATGACCCATCTAAGTCAGGCGTGGACATCTATAATCTGCGCAAATTCCAGCGCTCCAATCAGAACACCTGTATCAACCAGCGTCCGCTGGTGAAGGTGGGTGACCGTTTGCAGGCGGGTGAAATTGTAGCCGATGGCCCCTCGACGGACCTGGGTGAACTGGCGCTGGGTCGCAATGTGCTCGTCGCCTTCATGCCTTGGATGGGATACAATTTCGAGGACTCGATCCTGATCTCTGAGCGCGTTGTACGTGATGACGTATTTACCTCGATCCACATCGAGGAATTCGAAGTTGTGGCCCGGGATACCAAGCTCGGACCGGAAGAGATCACACGCGATATTCCCAACGTTTCGGAAGAAGCTCTGAAAAATCTCGACGAGGCCGGTATCGTTTATATCGGTGCGGAGGTGAACCCGAGCGATATCCTTGTCGGCAAGATCACGCCGAAGGGTGAAAGCCCGATGACGCCGGAAGAGAAGCTTCTGCGTGCCATCTTTGGCGAGAAGGCTTCAGACGTTCGTGACACATCACTCAAGTTGCCGCCCGGCGTCGCCGGAACGGTTGTCGAAGTGCGTGTGTTCAACCGCCATGGCATCGACAAGGATGAACGCGCCATGGCCATCGAGCGTGAGGAAATCGAGCGCCTGGCAAAGGACCGCGACGACGAATTGGCGATCCTGGACCGAAACGTCTATGGGCGTTTGCACGAAGCTCTTGTGGGCAAGCAGGTTTCCAAGGCTCCCAAGGGGATCAAGAAAGACGCCAAGGTTACCGAGGCGATGCTGGACGAAATGCCGCGCAGTCAGTGGTGGGAAATCGCGCCGAAGAATCCCAAGGCCCTGTCCGAGGTCGAGGCCATCGGCAAGCAGTATGATTTTGCCAAGAAGCAGCTAGAGCAGCGCTTTGTCGACAAGGTCGACAAGCTTCAGCGCGGTGATGAGCTGATGCCTGGCGTTATGAAGATGGTCAAGGTGTTCGTCGCCGTGAAGCGCAAGCTGCAACCGGGCGACAAGATGGCCGGCCGTCATGGCAACAAGGGCGTGATTTCGCAGATCGTACCGATCGAGGATATGCCGTATCTCGATGACGGGGCGCAGGTGGACATTGTGCTCAATCCTCTCGGTGTGCCGAGCCGCATGAATGTCGGGCAAATCCTGGAGACACATCTGGGCTGGGCCTGCCGTGGTCTTGGAACCAAGGTCGGTGAAGCACTTGAGGCCTACCATGCAACCAGCAAGACCAAGGATCTCAAGGACCTCTTGAAATCGGTCTATGGTGATGACAAATCCATTGCCTCGTTGAGCGAGGAAGGCATTATCGATCTAGGTGTTGCCCTTAAACCGGGCGTGCCGATTGCGACACCGGTATTCGATGGTGCCCATGAAGCCGACATCATTGAAATGCTTGAAGGTGCCGGTCTCGATGCCAGCGGACAAGTTACCCTTCATGACGGGCGCACGGGCGAGGCTTTCGATCGCAAGGTGACGGTGGGCTACATCTATATGCTGAAGCTCCATCACCTGGTCGATGACAAAATCCATGCGCGCTCAATCGGCCCGTACTCCCTGGTCACCCAGCAGCCATTGGGCGGCAAGGCGCAGTTCGGTGGTCAGCGTTTCGGTGAAATGGAAGTGTGGGCACTGGAAGCCTACGGGGCAGCCTACACATTGCAGGAAATGCTCACCGTCAAATCGGATGACGTGGCCGGGCGGACCAAGGTTTATGAAGCCATTGTTCGTGGTGACGATACCTTTGAAGCGGGCGTTCCTGAATCATTTAACGTGCTTGTGAAAGAAATGCGTGCGCTTGGGCTGAATGTGGAGTTGACCCAGTCACGCGCGGCGCAAGTAAACGAGAGCACTCCGAAATTGCCGCCGCAAGAAGCTGCGGAATAGAAAATTTGGTGCGTCTTTGCCATGCAGGCAGCGGCGGGTGAATGACGCGTAACGCGTGCAAGATATTTTTTTGGCGGTTCAAATGCGACCCGCCACATGGGAGATGAACGGATGAACCAAGAGCTTGTGAACCTCTTCAGTCCCCAGACTCAGACACAGACTTTTGATCAGATCAAAATCTCGATAGCGAGTCCGGAGAAAATTCTCTCCTGGTCGTTCGGTGAGATCAAGAAGCCTGAAACCATCAATTACCGGACATTCAAGCCGGAGCGTGATGGTCTGTTCTGTGCGCGTATCTTCGGTCCGGTGAAGGACTATGAGTGCTTGTGCGGCAAGTATAAGCGCATGAAGTACAAGGGCGTGATCTGTGAGAAATGCGGTGTCGAGGTTACCCTCGCCAAGGTGCGCCGCGAGCGCATGGGCCACATCGAGCTTGCGGCACCCGTTGCCCATATCTGGTTCCTGAAATCCCTGCCATCACGTATTGGCCTGCTGGTGGACATGACGCTCAAGGATCTTGAGCGGGTCTTGTATTTCGAGAGCTACATCGTGATCGAGCCCGGTCTGACAACGCTGCAGGACCGCCAGTTGCTGTCTGAAGAAGAGTATATGCAGGCTCAGGACGAGTTTGGTGAAGACAGTTTCACAGCCGGTATTGGTGCTGAAGCGATCCGCGAACTTCTGGTCAACCTAGATCTCGAAAAGATCGCGGAGGATCTGCGTGTCGAAATTGCCGAATCAACCACAGCGTTGAAGCCGATAAAACTAGGCAAACGCCTCAAGGTCATCGAGGCATTGATGCACTCTGGTAACAGGCCGGAGTGGATGATTCTCACGGTAGTTCCCGTGATTCCGCCCGAACTGCGTCCACTGGTACCGCTGGATGGCGGCCGTTTCGCGACGTCTGACCTTAACGATCTCTACCGTCGCGTGATCAACAGGAACAATCGCCTGAAACGCCTCATGGAGTTGCGCGCACCGGACATCATTATCCGTAACGAGAAGCGGATGCTGCAGGAGGCCGTCGATGCTCTGTTTGACAATGGCCGCCGCGGCCGGGTCATCACGGGCGCCAACAAGCGTCCGCTGAAATCCCTTTCGGATATGCTCAAGGGCAAGCAAGGCCGGTTCCGCCAGAACCTGCTTGGCAAGCGCGTGGATTATTCCGGACGCTCGGTTATCGTGGTTGGGCCGGAGCTGAAATTGCACCAGTGTGGTTTGCCAAAGAAGATGGCGCTGGAGCTTTTCAAGCCGTTTATCTATTCGCGCCTTGAGGCGAAGGGGCTTTCATCCACGGTCAAGCAGGCTAAGAAGCTGGTGGAGCGCGAAAAGTCCGAAGTCTGGGATATTCTCGACGAGGTTATCCGAGAGCATCCTGTATTGCTCAACCGCGCACCGACGCTACATCGGCTTGGCATTCAGGCATTTGAGCCGATTCTCATCGAGGGCAAGGCAATCCAGCTTCACCCGCTGGTCTGTGCTGCATTCAATGCCGACTTTGACGGCGACCAGATGGCCGTTCACGTGCCTCTATCGCTCGAAGCGCAACTTGAGGCGCGCGTGCTGATGATGTCGACTAACAATATTCTTCATCCGGCAAACGGTACGCCGATCATCGTTCCCTCCCAGGACATCGTGCTGGGCCTCTATTATCTCAGCCTGATGAAGGACGGGGAACCAGGCGAAGGCATGGCGTTCAGCTCTGTTCCAGAGATCCAGCATGCGCTGGATACAGGCGTTGTGACTCTTCACACCAAGATACATGGCCGCTTCGAGACCGCAGATGCAAAGGGCAAACTTGAAAGCGCCATCTACGATACGACGCCAGGGCGTATGCTGTTGGGCGAATTGCTGCCCAAGCGTCCGGGTATCGAGTTCGACCTGCTCAACCGTCCGCTCACCAAGAAAGAAATCTCTCATATGATCGATGTGGTTTACCGCCACTGCGGTCAGAAGGAGACGGTCATATTCTGCGACCAGGTGATGGGTCTTGGGTTCCGCCATGCGTGCTGGGCCGGCATATCCTTCGGCAAGGACGACATGGTTGTGCCTGAGCGCAAGGACAAGCTGGTCGATGAGACCCGCGATCTCGTGACGGAATATGAGCAGCAATATAATGACGGTCTGATTACCAAGGGCGAAAAATACAACAAGGTGGTTGATGCCTGGGCTAAATGTACCGACCGCGTTGCCGACGAGATGATGGATCATATTTCCTCGGTGACGGTCAACAAGAAGACCGGCCGCGAGGACCCGATCAACTCCATCTACATGATGGCGCATTCGGGTGCGCGTGGCTCTGCCGCCCAGATGAAACAGCTGGCTGGCATGCGCGGACTGATGGCCAAGCCTTCGGGCGAGATCATCGAGACGCCCATCATCTCGAACTTCAAGGAAGGCTTGTCTGTGCTGGAGTACTTCAACTCCACTCACGGCGCGCGTAAGGGCCTTGCCGATACGGCACTCAAGACAGCCAACTCGGGCTATCTCACACGCCGTCTTGTTGACGTTGCCCAGGATTGCATCATCAACGAGGAGGATTGCGGAACCAAGAACGGCATCACACTCCAGCCCGTTGTTGATTCAGGTGAGGTTGTCGTGACACTTGGCGCACGTGTCCTTGGGCGGACCGCGGCTCAAAAGGTCGTTGATCCCGAATCTGGAGATGTTCTGGTCAAGGACGGCGAATTGATCGAGGAATCTCACGTCGAGAAAATCGACGCCTCTCAAATACAAGATATGCGTATTCGCTCTGTGCTTACCTGTGAAGCGGGTTATGGCGCGTGTTGTAAATGCTATGGCCGTGACCTTGCGCGCGGGACGCCCGTCAATATGGGCGAGGCTGTGGGTGTTATCGCCGCGCAGTCGATTGGTGAACCGGGAACTCAGCTCACCATGCGCACCTTCCATATTGGCGGTACTGCGCAGGTTGTGGATTCATCATTCATCGAATCGAGCTTTGATGGAGCGGTGAAGATTCAGAACCGGAACATAGCCAAGGATTCTCAGGGACGACTTGTCGCCATGGGTCGCAACATGTCTGTGGCGATCGTTGATGGGGATGGCAATGAACGGGCTGCGCAGCGGATCATCTACGGTTCGCAGATGCGAGTGGATGATGGTGACAAGGTCAAGCGCGGCCAGCGCCTGGCTGAATGGGACCCCTACACCCGGCCAATCCTTACCGAAACCGATGGTGTCGTTAAGTTAGAGGATTTGGTGGACGCGATTTCGGTCAACGAAAAGACGGACGAGGCCACGGGTATCACCAACCGTGTGATTGTTGACTGGCGTACCAATACGCGCGGTGAAGACCTTAAACCAGCCATTGCTGTCAATGATGCCAAGGGTAATCCGATCACATTGTCGCGTGGCGGCGAGGCGCGCTACCTGTTGTCGGTGGACGCTGTCCTGTCAGTCGACCCCGATCAGAAGGTCAAGGCCGGTGACGCGCTCGCGCGTATTCCGCTGGAGAGTGCTAAAACCCGCGACATTACAGGCGGTTTGCCTCGCGTTGCGGAACTGTTCGAAGCGCGCCGTCCCAAGGACCATGCCATCATCGCCGAGATCAGCGGTACGGTGGAATTCGGGCGTGACTACAAAAACAAGCGCCGGATAGCCATCAAGCCCGAGGATGATGCGGAGACGGTGGAATATCTGATCCCGAAAGGGCGTCATCTGAGCGTCCAGGAAGGTGATCGCATCGAGAAGGGCGAGTTCCTGCTTGATGGCCACCCCGCACCGCATGATATTCTTGCGATTAAGGGTGTCGAGGAACTGGCGGCCTACCTGGTATATGAAATCCAGGAGGTCTACCGGCTCCAGGGCGTGACCATCAATGACAAGCATATTGAGGTGATCGTCCGCCAGATGCTGCAGAAAGTCGAAATTGATACCCCGGGAGATACTGGCCTCCTCAAGGCGGAACAGATCGACCGGAAAGATTTTGATCGTCGCAATGAGCAGGTCAAGGCGAATGGCGGCAAGCAGGCTACGGCGAGCCCGGTTCTGCTTGGCATCACCAAGGCGTCTCTGCAAACCCGCAGCTTTATCTCGGCTGCATCATTCCAGGAAACTACCCGGGTCCTCACTGAGGCCGCTCTGAATGGCAAGGTGGATACTCTGGAAGGCCTGAAGGAGAACGTCATTGTTGGCCGGTTGATCCCGGCTGGAACGGGCGCCATGCTGAACGATCTGCAACAAGTTGCCACTCATCGTGACGAGCTTATTCTTGAAGAGCGTGCACGGGCAGCGGCTGAACGTCTTGCCGAACAGAGTGGTGATGAAGCTGGTCTGATTGCCGAGGAGACGGTCGAAGCAGAAGCGCCTGCTGAGTAAAAGATCATTGGAGGAGGCGTTCGCGCTCTTCTCCATGCATGGAACAGGCAAAGGGCCGCCTCAGGAAAGGCGGCCCTTCTTCTATTTGGGAATTATAATTAGAAGGCGTGTCAAATGACCAGTGTGAAGAGCATGCCGGAAATCACCGCGCCGATGAAGGCGAGCAATAGATAGGCAGCAAATACCGGCAGGCGGACAAGCGCGAACACTGCGATTGCGGCCGGGATGGAACTGACGCCGCCAGCTATCAAAAATGCCATCGCGGCGCCTGGGTCCATGCCCGCATCCACCAAACCTGACATCAGCGGAAGAGCAGCATAGCCGTTGAGGTAAGCCGGGATGCCGACCAGTGCAGCCAGCGCTGTTCCTGTAAATCCACCACCGCCGAGGAATTGAGAAATCCATTCACCAGGCACATAGGCAAGCATCAGGCTTTCAAGCAGGAAGGCAATCGCCAGCCATTTTCCTAAGAATATGAAATTACGCGCCAGTTCACTCGCAAAAACGGTTCGCCGTTCTGAGTCTTCCCAAAACGACCAGTGTATGGGTTTGGTGCTGCGTACCGAAGCGGCGCCACATCCGCCATCGCCAATACCTGGCTTTAGCGGGTTGGCCAATAGTGATGTAAATCCGAGAGCGAGCATCGCGAAGCCTCCCATCAGGCCGACGCCAATTGCCGCAACCGTCTTGGCGAGCGCAAAAGTGGACCCTAAAGTTCCAAGAGTGAGTACAAACATTGACGGGTCCATCAGCGGCGACGACAACCAGAAAGCCATGACCGCGGGGAGGGGGACACCCATGGAGAGGAGTGCCGCAATCAACGGAATGACTCCACAGGAGCAGAATGGAGAAAGGCCGCCAAGCAGGGCGGCCATCAGGATCATGATCGCTATGTGACCTGAAAATGCGCGGGCGATCAAACGGTCAGCACTGCTTGCCTTGGCATAGGCGGCGAGACCAACCGCAAGCATCAGAAAGGGAAGCACATGGCCGAACTGAACGGCCATGAATTTGGCGGATACAGGAAACTGCGGGGCATCGAACAGAGCGAGCCCAGCCAGTATCAGCACCGTGGCCACAACTGCACTGTCTAAACTAAGTGTCGGCAGTTTGCGGCGAATGGTGGAAAAAACCTCTGTGCTCATTGGTCAACCAGCTCCTGTACTTTATTTTGCTGAATTGTTGTGGTGAGCGCCTCATCCGGCAGGCCTTCACAGCAATTCTCGGTGAGATAATCTGTTAATGCCAGCAGCGCCGAATAATTTGCGGTGCAAATGACTTCCCGGCCAAATTTCATTTGCGTGATAAGTCCGGCGCGGGAAAGTCTGTCGAGATGATGAGCCAGCGTGGAAAGGGGGATCGTAAGTTCAGCGCCGATGCGTCCGGTTGCAAAACCCTTGTCGCCAGCACGCACAAGTAGCCTGAATATTGCCAGCCGAGACTCGTTTCCAAGCGCTGAAAACCCATTTGCTGCCTGCTTTTCCTGCATGAAAGTTCATCCAATTTTATAAAGACACGATATAACTAGTTATATAGTTATATTAGATTATGTCAACTCCCATTCAGTAATGGAATCTGTTGCTTGAAACCAAAATCACGGGAAGCGAGTGACCTGACGTGAATCGGTGTACAAGCAAGACGGGGTTGCGCGTCTCCAGCAGGCGCATAAATCACCGGAAATCCCACGATATTTCCGCGAATTAGCGGTTGACGGGCATAGAGTGCGTGCGTATGTTGCGCCAACTTTGCGGCAGGCGGTAGGACACACCGCATGGGGATACATGCCCCGGGATTAAGTCGGGTGTCTTCTAAACGCTGCCGTCAAAAAACCGGACTAGAACTGGGACATGATCTTCGGACTGGAATAAAGCCCGAAAGATCCTCTGGTTTTCAAGGTGCTGAGCGGCGCATATGCGGTCGTCTCGGCTTTTGGTGCATGAGGTTTTGGCGTTGTTTTGCCGGCCCTCATGAACCTGTTTTGACTGAAGAGATTTTGACTGAAGAAAGTTAGGCATGCCGACAATACAACAGCTCGTTCGTAATCCGCGCAAAGCGCCGATAAAGCGCACTAAAGTGCCGGCTATGGAAGCGTGTCCGCAGAAGCGTGGCGTTTGTACGCGCGTCTACACGACGACGCCGAAAAAGCCGAACTCAGCGCTTCGCAAGGTCGCGCGCGTGCGGTTGACCAATGGCTTTGAAGTTACGAGCTACATTCCCGGTGAAGGCCATAATCTTCAGGAGCATTCGGTGGTGTTGATCCGCGGTGGCCGGGTCAAGGATTTGCCGGGTGTGCGCTATCACATCATTCGCGGCGTGCTCGATACCCAGGGTGTATCGGATCGCCGTCAGCGACGCTCTAAATACGGCGCCAAGCGCCCGAAATAGTGTCGGTCCACCGGTTGATATGAGATAAGGGAAGAGAACGGATATGTCCCGGCGGCACAGAGCTGAAAAAAGAGATATTATTCCAGATCCGAAATTTGGTGACGTCGTTTTGACGAAATTCATGAATTCGGTGATGAAGCACGGCAAAAAATCTGCCGCTGAGCGCATTGTTTACGGCGCATTTGATCAGATGGAAGCCAAGGCAAAGACGAACCCGGTGGAGATGTTCCATCAGGCCCTTGAGAACGTCATGCCGGCCCTTGAGGTTCGGTCACGCCGTGTTGGTGGCGCGACTTATCAGGTTCCTGTCGAAGTGCGGACTGAGCGGCGTCAGGCCTTGGCTATTCGCTGGATTATCACGGCGGCGCGTTCGCGGGGCGAAAATACGATGATTGAACGGTTGTCGGGGGAGCTGATGGATGCAGCTAACAATCGTGGGACTGCAGTGAAAAAACGTGAAGATACACACCGCATGGCGGACGCAAACCGCGCGTTCTCTCATTATCGGTGGTAGCAGGCGATTAGATAAAGTTTAGAGATATGGCACGACAAACCCCCATAGAAGATTATCGCAATATCGGCATCATGGCCCATATTGACGCCGGTAAAACCACGACGACCGAGCGTATTCTTTATTACACCGGCAAGAGCCATCGCATCGGCGAGGTTCATGATGGCGCGGCCACCATGGACTGGATGGAGCAGGAGCAGGAGCGTGGCATCACGATCACCTCTGCTGCGACCACCACCTACTGGAACGACAAGCGTGTCAATATCATTGATACGCCCGGTCACGTGGATTTCACAATTGAGGTCGAGCGTTCGTTGCGCGTGCTGGATGGTGCGGTCGCGCTTCTGGATGCCAATGCAGGTGTCGAGCCCCAGACCGAAACCGTGTGGCGCCAGGCAGACAAATACGAAGTGCCGCGTATGATTTTTGTCAACAAGATGGACAAGATCGGTGCTGATTTCTTCAAGTCGGTTGAAATGATCGAGGACCGTCTGGGCGCAGTGCCGGCAGTGGTGCAATTGCCGATCGGTGCGGAGAATAAATTTGCGGGTGTCATTGATCTTATAAAGATGAAGGCGATCGTGTGGGATGACGAGACGCTTGGAGCCAAGTTCCGCGAAGAAGACATTCCCGCCGACCTTGCCGACCAGGCCAGCGAGTATCGCGAAAAACTGATCGAGCTTGTCGTTGATCAGGATGATGCGGTCATGGAGGCCTTTCTCGAGGGAACCGAGCCCGATCAGGACACGCTCAAAGGTCTGATCCGCAAGGGCACCTGTGTGAATGATTTCGTGCCGATTTTCTGTGGCTCGGCGTTCAAGAACAAGGGCGTACAACCACTTCTTGACGGGGTTGTTGATTATCTACCCTCACCACTGGATGTTCCACCGATCAAGGGCATTGATGTCAAATCAGGTGAAGATGCTGTCCGGAAGTCTTCCGACGACGAGGCGCTGTCCCTGCTGGCTTTCAAGATTATGAACGACCCGTTTGTCGGCTCGCTCACCTTCGCTCGCATCTATTCTGGCAGGCTTGAGACCGGTCAGCAGGTGCTGAATACGGTGAAGGGGAAAAAGGAGCGGGTCGGGCGCATGCTGTTGATGCACTCCAATTCCCGTGAGGATATCAAGGAAGCCTTTGCTGGCGATATTGTCGCTATTGCGGGGCTGAAGGACGTGACCACCGGCGATACGCTGTGCTCGGTCGACGCGCCGGTCATCCTTGAGCGTATGGAATTTCCCGAACCTGTTATCGAGGTTGCGGTGGAGCCCAAAACCAAGGGCGACCAGGAAAAGCTGTCTGTTGCTCTTAATCGTCTTGCGCAGGAAGATCCTTCTTTCCGTGTGTCTGTCGATCAGGAATCGGGCCAGACATTGATTCGCGGCATGGGTGAGCTTCATCTCGACATTCTTGTCGATCGCATGAAGCGTGAATTCAAGGTGGAAGCAAATGTGGGCGCTCCTCAGGTTGCCTACCGTGAAACCATCACCAAGTCTTCGAACGTGGATTACACCCATAAGAAGCAAACCGGTGGTTCTGGACAGTTCGCCCGGGTCAAGTTTGATCTGGAGCCGGGTGATCCAGGCTCGGGCTTTGAATTTGAAAGCAAGATTGTCGGCGGCAATGTACCCAGGGAATACATCCCGGGCGTTGAAAAGGGCATCAGGAGCGTTTTGGACAATGGCGTCCTGGCCGGTTTTCCGATGCTGGATATGAAGGTGACGCTCACCGACGGTGCGTATCACGAAGTCGATTCCAGCGTTATGGCATTTGAGATTGCTTCACGCGCTGCATTTCGTGAAGCCGTCCAGAAGGCCGGACCAAAACTGCTTGAGCCGATGATGAAGGTCGAGGTGGTGACGCCTGAAGATTATGTTGGCGGGATCATTGGCGACCTCACAAGCCGTCGCGGCCAGGTACAGGGGCAGGAAATGCGCGGCAACGCTGCGGTTATCAATGCCAAAGTGCCGCTGGCGAACATGTTTGGGTATGTGAACACGCTGCGCTCCATGTCTCAGGGGCGCGCCCAGTTCACCATGCAATTCGACCACTATGCCAAGGTACCGCAAGCGGTTGCCGAGGAAGTACAGGCCAAATTCGCGTAAATGAAACGAATACAGTTTCGAACGGAATAGCGACTAGGAACGGAGTTACGACATGGCTAAGGAAAAATTCGAGCGTAACAAACCGCATTGCAACATTGGCACGATTGGTCATGTTGACCATGGCAAGACGACGTTGACGGCGGCGATTACGAAG
>JAJFHP010000054.1 GCA_021775555.1 Hyphomicrobiales bacterium
TGGCTCGATCCGCGCATCAGATACGCTTAAAGGAACGCCTTGATGGTTACGACATCTGAAGTACGCGTCGAAGCCCAGTTCGAGGAATTGGCGGACAAACGGCCGTTCTGGTCTGTTGCCGGTGAGTTCACCCGCAAACAACCGCTGGGATCCTTTGGGCTCGGCATTGTGCTGATCATGATATTTGCATCAGTCTTTGCACACTTCCTGACACCATATGACCCGGAGGCGAACTCGTTCGAGTACATGCTGACCCCGCCCAACTTCGACTTCTGGTTGGGCACGGATCAGTTCGGCCGGGATATTCTGTCGAGGATCATCTATGGCGCGCGCACAGCGCTGTTCGTCGGTTTCACCGCGGCCTTCATCGGCGCCACGATCGGACTTGTCCTCGGCGTTGCCAGCGCATTCTTCGGCGGTAAGTTCGATCTGATCTTCCAGCGCATCATGGACGTGCTGATGGCGTTCCCGCTGATCATCCTGGCGCTGGCCGTTGTATCAATCTTTGGCACGGGCATCCAGAACGTGATTATCGCAATCACCATTCCCTTCATTCCCCGCTGTGCCCGGGTGGTGCGCTCATCGGCGCTTGCGATCCGCGAGATACCCTATATTGATGCGGCCCGCGCCAACGGCTTTTCCAATTCGCGGATCATTCTCCGCCATATGGTGCCCAACGTCATGGCGCCTTTTCTCATCATGCTCACGGCCTTTGTTGGCCAGGCGATCCTGCTGGAAGCCTCGCTGTCCTATCTGGGCCTGGGCGTTCAGGAGCCCATCCCTGCATGGGGCCTCATGCTCCAGGGCGGTGCTGAAGAATATGTGGAAAGCGCGCCATGGGTGGCGATCTGGCCCGGTGTTGCGATCTCTTTGGCGGTGTTCGGCTTCAACCTGTTTGGCGACGCCATACGCGATACACTCGATCCCAAGCTGCGTTCGCAGTAACCGGGGTATTGAAGATTTAAAAAGGCCGGCGCCCGAGGGTGCCGGCCTTTTTTTATTCCGCCGCCACCTTAGCCGCGGCCGGTGTGTTGTACTTGTCGCGAAGGGAATCCCATTCATCCGCACCAAAGCGGCGGAACGCATCATGCGGGCTCATGTCGCCGGGCGGTGACGGGAAGACATTGGTTTCCTTCAACTCAGTGAGGAGATTGTCGCAAAGACCAATGACGCTGCGGAACAGGAGAGTTGGCAGAATGGCCAGCCTGTAGCCCATTTTTTCTGCGTCACCCAGAGCGATTGACGGGGTTTTTCCCCTATGCACCACGTTGAGCAGGCAGGGCCCTTTCACTAGTTCAGGCACTGCCTTCACCTCATCCAGCGTTTGCGGGGCCTCAACAAAAGCAATGTCGGCACCAGCCTCAAGTGCGGCGTTTGCACGGCTGATGGCTTCGTCAAAACCGATGACAGCACGCGAGTCCGTGCGGGCAATGATCATGAAATCCGGGTCGCTGCGGGCATCGACAGCCGCCCTGACCTTGGCCACATAGTCTTCCGCCGGTATGACTTTCTTGTCGTCCAGGTGCCCGCATTTTTTCGGGAATTCCTGGTCTTCCATGTGGATGGCGGCAACGCCGGCACGTTCATATTCGCGGATCATGCGCACAACGTTCAACTCGTTGCCATAGCCGGTGTCAGCATCGGCGATAACCGGAACGTCGACAGAGTTGCTGATCCGCGTGGCATTTTCGACCATTTCGGTCATAGTGAGCAGGCCGAAATCAGGATACCCCAGGGAGGCGGACGTGCCAGCACCCGTCATGTAAACAGCTGGAAACCCAGCCTGGCTGATCGTTGTTGCCGTTATGCAGTCATAGGCACCTGGCGCCACTGTCATGTCATCGGTTTCAATCAGCTTCCGGAATGTCTTTCTAGTGCTCATTTCTCGTCTCTCCGCTCACCAAAATAAATTCTTATCTTACTTTTACGCTTCTTCTGCTCCTGGCTCAACGCCGGTTGGCTTCCAAATAGGGCACCAGCCCGCCAGCGCTCACGATCTCCATCAAATGGGAAGGAACGGTATCGCAGCTATATGTTTCGTCCCGCGTCAGGTTTTGCACGCTTCCTTTTTCCGGATTGACGCTCAGCTGATCGCCTTGCGATATGCTCCCCGCGTAAGGGCAAACAAGCGCCAACAGTCCAAAATTGAGCGCATTGCGGTAAAAGATACCGCTGAAGGACGGTGCGATAACTGCCTCCACGCCCAGATGGCACAGCGCCTGGGCGGCCTGCTCGCGTGAAGAACCGATCCCGAAATTGCGCCCGCCAACGACAAAATCTCCAGGTCTAACCCGCTGTGCAAAATCAGGGCTCAGGGCACCCAGGCAATGGCTGGCAATGACTTCAATGCCACTTTTGAGCGTGCCACCCGGCGCCAACTGGTCGGTATCGATATTCTCGCCAAACACCCATGCGGACCCTCCTTCATTGCTCATCGCTCAGGCTCCTTGCAGGAATTCGCGCGGGTCACGGATTTCGCCCGCGACCGCTGCCGCGGCCACGCTATAGGGCGAGCCGAGATAAACTTTAGCCGACTGCGCACCCATGCGACCCTGGAAATTTCGTGAGGTGGAAGAAATGCACACTTCGTCCTCGGCCAGTACGCCACCACCAAACCCGGCGCAGGCGCCGCATCCTGTGGGCATCATGATCGCGCCCGCCTCCATCAGCTTGGTGAGCGTACCCTCCGCATTGGCCGCCATCATGTCCTGGCGTGAGGCCGGAGCGACAAGCAGGCGCGTTCCAGCCGCCACCTGGCGGTCTGCCAATACATCCGCCGCCATGCGCAAGTCTGAGAGCTTGGCGCCGGTACAGGCCCCGATATAGGCTTGGTCGATATTGACGCCTGAATGCTCGTTCACAGGTGCGGCGTTTGCCGGGCTGTGGGGCGCCGCCACCTGCGGTTCCAGCTCGTCTGCAGTGAATGAGTGCGTGGCGTGATAGTTGGCATCGTCATCGCTTTGCCAGGGGCTCGCATCCCCCGGATCGCTTCCCGTTGCTTTGATCCAGTCACAGGTCGTCTCGTCTGCGGCGATTAGACCGGCTTGCGCGCCAAGTTCGGCGGCCATGTTGGAGAGCGTCATGCGCTCTTCCATGTCCATCGCGTCCACCAGCGTGCCTGTATATTCGACCGTCCGGTATTCAGCACCCCCAAGCCCCAGACGCGCGCACAGCGCAAGGTTGATGTCCTTGGCGCAGACACCGGGCCGCAGCCTGCCATTCCATTCAAGACGAATGCTTTCCGGCACCCGCAGCCATGTTTCTCCCGTCACCAGCACGCCTGCCATGTCCGTTGAGCCTATACCGAACATGTAGCACCCGAACGCCCCGCCCGTTGTTGAATGGCTGTCGCCGCCGACCACGAACATGCCCGGTTTGAGATGCCCGCCTTGTGGCAGTACTACATGGCAAATGCCGACCATATCGTAGAAAGCCTTGATGTTGTTCTCACGTGCCCATCGCCGGGTGATGTCGAGAATTTGCGCGCTCTGCGGGTCGACCGCGGGAACCCAGTGATCGCTCACCAGAACGATTTTATCTTTGTCCCACACCTGCGCACCGAGGCGCTCAAGGATGGGCGCGATCCGGCGCGGACCGCTGGAGTCGTGCATCATGGCAAGGTCCACGCGCACAGTCACATTTTCACCGGGGCGCACGACGTCCTTGCCCGCGGCTCGGGCAATCAGTTTTTCAGCCAGCGTCTGGCCCATTTCCAATGTACCCCTCATCAAAAGCGATTGCGCAGACTAGCATGTTTCGGTCTTGCCCCGGAGTTGAGAAACAGCATCACCCCCGCGATGATAGATATCATCTGCGGAACGGTTCAGAATGGCTCAAATTACAAAGCCCCCCACTTTCTTGAGGAATTCAAATGAAGCTCGCCATACTCGATGACTATCAAAGCGCCGCCCTGACAACCGCAGACTGGAGCACGCTTGGCAGCGATATTGAAATTCACGTCTTCGACAAACATCTTGGCGATGACCTGGAGCACATCGCCAGGACACTGGAGCCCTTCGATGTCCTCATCGCCATGCGGGAACGCACACCCTTTCCAGCTGAGTTGTTAGAGCTCCTGCCAAACCTGAAATGCCTGGTGACGACAGGTATGCGCAACCTGGCGATCGACATGGATGCTGCACGGACACGCGGTATCGATGTGTGCGGAACGGCCATGCTGCCGTACCCGGCGGCGGAACATGCGGTGGCGCTGATCATGGACTTGTTCAAGAAAATATCCAGCGAGAACGCGTCGATGCATTCAGGTGGCTGGCAGGCCAATGTGTCGGAAGGTCTGAACGGAAAAACGCTGGGGCTATTGGGGCTGGGCAAGCTTGGCGAACGGGTCGCACAATTCGGCAAGGCGCTGGAAATGGAGGTCATCGCCTGGAGCCAAAACCTCACCCCGGAACGCTGCAATGAATTGGGCGTAAGACAAGTGGATTTCGAAACGCTGTTCAGGCAGTCAGATGTGCTATCCATCCACACGGTCCTGAGCGAGCGCACACGCAGTCTTGTTGGTGCAAATGAACTCGCTTTGATGAAACCATCTGCCTACCTGGTTAACACCTCGCGCGGCCCCATCGTGGAGGAAACGGCACTCATCAACGCCCTGAAGGCGGGTGTTATCGCCGGCGCGGGACTTGATGTCTATGACATTGAACCCCTGCCAAAGGACCACCCTCTTCGCGGTCTTGAAAATGCCGTTCTCACTGGCCACACGGGCTATGTCATCAAGGAGCTATACGAGGTGGCTTACGGCGAGGCTGTAGAAGACATTGCGGCTTGGCTGAAGGGCGCGCCCATTAGGCTGCTTAATGCAGCGGCTTAACACCGCATAACCTATCGCTACGCGCCACCGCGCTGTAAACTAACGACTAACACTGGAAAGTCAGAGCAGATACGCGATCCGGACACGCCTTTCCCCGGGCGTTCATATCCCATGACGAGAGAATGAAGCCCATGTCGCCGTGGCAGAAGTTATTCGGCCCCAAGGATCGGCGCGGCGCGCTCCTTGTACTGGTGACGCTTGGCATAGGGACATGCGGCGCGGCCATTTATTCCCTCACCCCGATGCCCCTGCCCTGGTTTCTCGGATCTATGCTGGGTTGCCTCGCGGCCCTTGCAATCGGCTTCCCGATCCGCACGGCATCTTCGCTCACACTTGTCATGCGTATTGTCCTCGGGCTGGCGATCGGCAGCGCCTTTTCACCTGAAATGACCAGCCGCGCAGGCGAAATGGCGCTCAGTCTGCTGTTCGTTTTTCCTTACGTGATTTTTCTCGGTCTCATCGGCTATCCCTATTTCCGGATGTTCTCCGGCTACAACCGGGTCACGTCATTCCTTGCCGCGGTGCCTGGCGGGTTCCAGACCATGGTTGCCATAGGCGAGGATTGCGGCGCGGATATCAGACGCCTCTCCATCGTTCACTCCACGCGTATCCTCGTGATCGTATTTCTTGTGCCCATCTGGATACAATTCTCCTGTACCACTGACCTCTCCACGGCCATTGCGCCCGCATCGGCGACATTCTCAGCGCTGAGTCTCAGGGAAGTGCTGATCCTGATTGTGTGCGGTGTCGTGGGTTGCTGGGGCGGCAACCGCATCGGCATCTCGGGCGCCGCCATCATCGGCCCCATGCTGGTCAACGGTGCGGTGCATATGCTTGGACTTGCCGAAGCGCGGGTGCCGGTAGAACTGGTGAATGCCGCCCAGCTCGCCATCGGTATTCATATAGGTTGCCAGTTTGCAGGAATCACCATGCGCGAACTCACCTCCACCGTGAGCATTGCATTTGGCTATGCCCTGCTGCTGATTGCCGGGGCGGCGGTATTTACGGTTCTCGTTGTGTGGGCCACAGGCATTGACCAGAATGCTGTGGCGCTGGCCTATGCGCCGGGCGGGCAGCCGGAGATGAACCTTGTGGCGCTGGTGCTCAACTATGATCCGGCCTATGTCGCACTGCATCACCTGCTGCGCGTGATGGTGATCGTCTTTGGCGGCCAGATCATCATTTCCTGGTTCGTGGAACTGGAAAAGCGTGAGAATGCCAAGACTGACCGCAAGGCATAGAAATACCCGTATGCAATTGGCTATACTGTGCTCAGTGAACGGGAAGGAATGACAATGCCCCAAGCCGCCCAACCCAATGTATCCCCCCAGACCCTCGACATCCGCCCCGTGGCTGGCGCGCTCGGTGCGGAAATACATGGTGTCGACCTGTCTGCTGAATTGAGCGAAGAGACGGCTGTCGAAATCCGACAAGCCTTACTGGATCATCTCGTCATCTTCTTTCGCGATCAGGACATAACGCCCGAACATCACCTGGCCTTTGGCAGGCATTTTGGCGATGTGCTGGAATATCCACTCATCAAGGGTCTAGAGGGATTTCCGGAAATTATGACGGTGGTGAAACTGGAAAATGAGAAACTCAATTTCGGCGGCCTGTGGCACTCCGACACCACTTATCTCGAGGAACCACCCATGGGATCCATCCTGGTGGCGCGCGAGCTACCGCCACAGGGTGGGGACACCATTTTCGCGAATATGTATTTGGCCTACGAGATGCTCTCCGAAGCTATGCAAAAAATGCTCGACCCGCTCAAGGGTATCAGCGTGTCGAACCTGCCCAAGGTGACGGCCACAAGAGATGAACGTGCAAGGGTATCTGGCACCATTGCACCCGAAACCGTGTTAAAGGCAACCCACCCGGTGGTGCGCACGCATCCCGAAACGGGCCGGAAGCTGCTTTACGTCAATGGCGGTCATACGCTCAAGTTCGAGGGCATGAGCGAAGAGGAAAGCGCGCCACTGCTTGAATATCTGTTCGAGCATCAGACACGGCCCGAATTCACATGCCGTTTCGCATGGCAGCCAGGCTCTATCGCCTTTTGGGACAACCGCTGCACACAGCACCTGCCCGTAAACGACTACCACGGCTACAAGCGGGTGATGCACCGCATTACCCTGGCCGGCGGTAAACCTGCGTAATTTTCAGGAGACCCTATGACTCGTAAAAACAGAACGGCCCTTATCACGGGCTCGGGAAAAAATATTGGACGAGCCATCGTGCTTGATCTCGCGGGCCGAGGCCTCAACGTGGTGCTCAATGGTTCCAGCGACAAGACAGCCTGCGAAGCGGTCGCGGCGGAAGCTGAAATGTTCGGTGTCGGAACCCTCATAGCTATGGGCGATGTGGGTGTTTCAGACGACTGCAAAAGAATTTCTGGCGAGGCTCTGGATAAATTTGGCGCGGTTGATGTGCTGGTAAACAATGCCGCGATACGCCCCACGAGCCCGTTCCTTGAGATGGACGAAGAAGAATGGAACCGCGTACTCGCGGTCGATATGTCAGCGGCTTTCTGGCTCGCACGCGCCTGCCTGCCCGGAATGATCGACAAGGGCTGGGGGCGGATCATCAACATCGCCGGTATGAACGCGATCCAGGGATATAATGGCCGCTGCCATGTTTCCGTCGCCAAGCACGCCGCATGGGGAATGACCAAGTCATTGGCAAAAGAATTTGGCTCACGAGGCATCTCAGCCAATATTATCTCGCCCGGACCCATAGCCGGAGATCATCCGGACAATCCGGAGATGGCGGCTCATATCGAATCCCAGAAATCAAAAATCCCGCTCGGACGCCTTGGGCTCAACGAGGAGATTGCGGCCGCAGCAGGCCTGCTTGCCTCAGATGAAGGCGCGTTCATCAACGGTCAGATGATCCAGGTGAATGGCGGTACACAGACCTAGTAAAGGAACGCAAGTATGGGCAAGAACATTGATATCGCGACCAGCGATGGCCATGACCTCACGGGTTACATGGCGGAACCGCAGGGGACGCCGAAAGGGGCCCTGGTCGTGATCCAGGAAATTTTCGGGGTCAACAGCCATATCCGTGAAGTCGCCGATGGTTTTGCCAGGGATGGGTATCTCGTTCTGGCGCCCGCCATGTTCAATCGGGTCGGGCCTGGCATCGAGCTGGGTTACACACCCGAAGACGTTGAAAAGGGCCGCGAGATACGCGCCAAAATCGACCATCAGGATGCAGTGCGTGACATGGAGGCAGCGGTCAACGCACTCAAGGGCCAGCCGGTCGGTGTTGTGGGCTATTGCTGGGGTGGATCGCTGGCGTGGAACGCGGCCACGCAGCTCGATGGCGTCAGCGCCGCGGTTGGTTATTACGGCGGCATGATCCCGGATATGGTGGATGAACAACCGCAACACCCGGTGATGCTTCATTTTGGCGAGGAAGACCAGTCAATCCCGATAGAGGGGGTAGAGATGGTAATGGTGGTTCATCCTGACATACCCATCCACATTTACCCGGCCGGGCACGGCTTCAGCTGCGACCATCGCGGTTCATATCACGCCGAAAGCGCCAAGCTGGCACGTGAGCGCACGATAGATTTTTTCGCTGAACATTTGGCCGGGAAGTAAATCAGGTGGCGGTGAAATGCTTCAATAATACCCCGGGATTGGACCCCAGGTTATGAACTAGGCGTTCTGGATGAGCGCAAATATACCAGCAGCGGGATCTGCTTCCGCAGTCTGTTGATAGGCCGCTATCACGTCCTCGGGGTTGGAAACGAGAGATGCGACTAACCCCGGGGCCTGCGCTTCATCAGGGGCACCATCATCTTCCTCGCCCTGACCACGTTCAGCTTCGCGTTTTCTGGACAACTCAACTTGTGCTTTTGCTCGCTCGCTCTGCGCCTGGCGCGCAACGGCCAGATCCTGCGATGAGGGGTCGGCAGGTGCGAGCGCGGCGCTGATAACGACATCCATTTTCCGGATTGTGGCTTCCGGATTGCCCTTCACCGGGGAGGAGTCAATTTTCACCTCACCCGATGTTGCATAGCGGTTGCCATCGGGTCCCGTTGTGTACTCATATTTTGGCGCTTCTGCGTGCGGCCCGCCCGCAGCAGCATGTGCCTGCTCATGAGCCTTGACCTTGGCATCCGTCTCTTTGAGCTTTTGAACATGCCGCTCTTCATCTTCGCTGAGCGGTTCTCCACTGGCCTTCGTTCCTTTCGAAGGATCGGCAGGCTTGTCCGATGGTTTTTCCGATGAATGAGCTGGCTGAACCCGGGATGACGGCGAAGGTGCCTTGTCGCCACTTGCGCCGGATTCATCAGTATGCGGATTTATCGATCCGGTGTGGCTAGGGCGTGAGGTCCGATCAAGACTCTCAACTGGAGATCTGTACTGGAACTGGGCAGCAGGCCCTACACCACCAATCATGGCGCACAAGTTAGGCGGTCATGGTTTCCAGCAAGTTAAATTGTACCCGACCCATATAATCACGCTTAAGTGTACAGCATTCCTTGGCGTATGATCTCCATGCACGTCTATTCTTGTTTTTGAACGACCCACAGGACCCCTGATGGCCGGAAAGGGATATTGAGACAACATGGCACACCGATACCTTCTCGTCCTGCGCTTTGCGCTGATCAATATCGTCGCCTTTGCCCTCATTGGTGCAGCCTGGCGGCAGGGTTGGCTCAAGGGTCTGTTTGAGCCGATGACGGCCATTCTGTCGGGGATCATCTTCGCGGTATTTGCCTACGGGCTGGTGCTCTGCGGGTTCAAGATCTGGCAGACCTCGCGCGCCATCAATGACATGAAAGCCGGCGGCAAGGCGGCCTCCACCCAGGCCGCACGCTACATGGCCGACGCGCGTGCAAAGAATGCGGAAAGCCGGTCCATCCAGATCAACATGCTGCGGCTGAAACTCTCTCACCGCATCCAGATTGTGCGCCACATTGCCAACCTGCTGGTGTTTCTCGGTCTGATCGGTACCGTGATCGGCTTCATCATTGCATTGTCTGGCGTTAACGCGGAAGCGGTCAGCCAGGCCGATAGCGTGGCCACAATGGTCGCAACTCTTATCCAGGGCATGTCGATAGCGCTCTACACAACCCTGCTCGGCGCGGTGTTGAATGTGTGGCTGAATATCAACCACCGCCTCCTCCTGACCGGCACCGTTGATCTCATCTCCGAAATTGTGGCATTTGGAGAAAAGCGGTGACACCCTTCGATGAGTTTGAGGACGACACCACGGACACTGTGTTTCGCGACGTTATCCTGCTCACGCTGGTTGGCTTCGTCGCCATGGTCATCATGCTGCTGCCGCACATCCAGAAGAAAAAGGAGGAGACCGAGGACCACAAGGCGCCGGGCAATGTGATCGTCGAGATGCACTGGCCGAGCGATATGTTAGTGGATGTTGATCTGTGGGTACGGGCACCCAAATCCACCCCTGTCGGCTTCTGGAACCAGGGCAATGACATCTTTAACCTGCTGCGAGATGATTTGGGGATAGAAGGCGACGCAACAAATGAGAACTACGAAATCTCATACAGCCGAGGCATCAGGCCGGGTGAGTATATCGTCAATGTGCATATGTACGGGCTCGTGCCTAAAGGCCTCGTTGTGCCCGTAACGGTGGTTGTCAGCGTGCGCAAGAAATATGATACCGCACAGCAAATCCTCAAGACTAACGTCAAACTGCGTGAACGAAATCAGGAAGAGACCGCATACAGGTTTCGCCTGACAGCCGAGGGCGATCTGGTGGAGGGCAGCGTCTCAACCCTGCGCCGCCCGCTCATCACCAGTTTTCGCGCCCGTCGCAACAAGCATTTCAAGGAGAACTAGGGTTCGGACCCCAGGCAAGGAGCAAAGGCAATGGATGTCATCTACTACATCTTCGCTGCCACCATCGGCACCGCCGCGCTGCTGGCCAGCATCGCTATCTGGGCGCCGCGCAAGACGCCCATCCGTGTATTGGCCCTGGCGGCCATGACGCTGTTCCTGCCGATAATCTACGCACAGTTCGTGGGGCTGCTATCAAAGCCAAAACCGGTCGCGTGGGAATGGATGGACCGCGATGTTGACCGTGCCGAATTGCTCTCCGTCAGCTTCGATGAGGGCAAGGCGATCTATGTGTGGTTGCGCCTCAACGGCATGATCGCGCCGCGTTTTTATTCCCTGCCATGGCGCCAGCAGACGGCTGAGGACCTGGAGGACGCCATGGAGCAGGCCAACCGAACGCGCTCCAGCGTCATCGTGACAAACCCGTTCTCGAAAAGGTCTTTGGAAGAACGTGGCGGCATCACCGTCGAGATCATCCCGCCGGCAACCCAGCCAAT
Organism: Hyphomicrobiales bacterium; assembly: GCA_021775555.1. Lineage (GTDB taxonomy): Bacteria > Pseudomonadota > Alphaproteobacteria > Rhizobiales > Methyloligellaceae > UBA2767. The sequence continues at coordinate 11,151 of JAJFHP010000054.1, forward strand.
GAAAAAGCCGACCATCCCGCCGCGGGTATACAATCCGCGCAGTCCGGAAATCTAGGCGCTCCGGGAACCTGTGTGGTCTGGAATACGAAGTGGTTTGGGGATCAGCTTCAACACCAGACGCACCAATGGCGTGAACAGATTTGTCATGTGATAGCAAAGCGGCGTTGCCATGAACCAGCCAATGACGACAAGAGCCGGCACGGCTCCACCCATGACATTATCGGTCAGCCAATGGGCGCCCCCCACGAGGCGGGGAGCCATGAATATCACCCCCAAAAGAGCTGTTGCCACGACAATCTTTCGCGGAGCAAGGCACCAGAAATAGGTGATAATGCTTATCAATATGAAGGCGTGGTCCCCCGGGAATGATCGGTTGGAAATATCCTTGGCCCCAAAGCCCGGCATCAGCTGCGAGAGCCGCAGTGCATCGTCATATACCAGTGTCGGGGAGAGCCGGTGATATTGAAATACGTGCCTGTTCAGGAGATGAGTTGTGAATGGTACGACCATGAGCACAATCGCTAGAGCGCCGAGGGCGGCGCAGAGCCGGTTTTGTACCTCGCGCGGCTGACCCCAGAGCCACCAGACAAAGATCAGTGCGGTGAGCCCCCCGGACAGAAAATCAACCTGCCGGTTATTGCCCAGCGCCCAGAACATCTGCCACCAGTACCCCAGGCTCAAAGACCCGTTGATGAGGCGAAACAGGCCTGCATCCAGCATGTCCCACAGATCTCGCGTGACCGGCAGGAACCAACTCGCCAGCAGAAGGCAAGCCGCCAGATGAAACCAAATCAGGGTTTTCACTCGCCAGCCGGGTTCGGGCAGGCGAGTGCCCCCTACCGGGTCACTCCGGATTTCAGCTTGTTTTGACAGTAGATCAGCCCCTATTGCTTGTAGCCTTGGTCCACCCGATCAAGCTTACGCAGCAACGCCGGCCATTCCTTGACGCCAATCGGGCGATGGCCACCCGGTGCATTGGCTTCCCGGTTTCGTTCGATCGTGACGCGCTGCACTTCGGCAGGAATTTCCATCGCCTCGGCCCCCGATTGCTGGAAGGCAAGCTGCATACGGCAGGCGCGCTCAGCGCGGTACATCCACACAAAAGCCTCCGCCACAGTTCGCCCGACAGTCAGCAGCCCGTGGTTGCGCAGGACAAGCACTCGATTGTCGCCAAGATCGCGCACAAGACGTTCGCGCTCCTCAAGGTCCGTGGCGATGCCCTCATAATCGTGATAGGCGGTGGTGGCTATCACCGTCAAAGCGTGCTGGGTCAGGGGCAGCAACCCCTGTTTCTGGGTCGCGACGCCAGTACCCGCCGTCGTGTGGGTATGCATGACGCAGGCGATGTCAGGACGGGCCATATGTACCGCTGAATGAATGACGAATCCGGCCGGGTTTACGTCATAGTCAGTGGGGGAGAGGATATTTCCCTCCTCATCCACCTTGACCAGCGAGGACGCTGTAATTTCTTCAAACAGCAGTCCATAGGGATTGATGAGAAACTGGTCCTCCTCACCCGGCACCCGCACCGAGAGATGGGTACCAAGCAGGTCGGTCCAGCCAAAAAGGTCAACCAGACGGTAAGCGGCTGCAAGATCGACGCGCGCCCGCCATTCGGCCTCGCTTACATGATCTCGGAAATCTTCGGCAGCAGTCATGACCATTTACCTCCGGAGTGCAGGTTAGCCCTATCGGCCCTTGAATACGGGTTTGCGTTTTTCCATGAAGGCGCGCCGGCCCTCGATGTAATCTTCAGAATCAAAACAGGCCTGCACCATGGCTTCAAGCTCATCCAGCTTTCGGTTATCCGGGTCCGAGTTGATTTCACGTGCCGCACGCTTGATCGCGGCAATGGTCAGTGGCGCATTCTCACCAATGCGCGTGGTGATATCGCTGACATAATCATCGAGTTCATCATCCGGCACGCAGGCATTCACAAGACCCATCTCATAGGCTTCGCGCGCCGGGAACTGCCTGGCTGTGAAGAACATCTCCATGGCGCGCGACACGCCGACAATGTCCGACAACCGTTTCAGCCCGGTAAATCCATAGCCCAATCCCAACCTGGCGGCGGGAATGCCAAAGCGCGCGCTCTCGTTGCAAATGCGCAAATCACAGCACATGGCGAGGTTCGCGCCGCCGCCGATGCAATAGCCCTGTATGCGGGCAATCGTTGGCTTGGGAAAATTGTAAAGCTTATCATAAGCAGAAGCTGATGCTGCCGCATATGCCGCCACGGCTTCTTTGGTGGAGCGTTCGGACTCGAACTTGGAAATATCCGCGCCTGATACAAAAGCCTTGCCACCAGCACCGCTCACAACCAGAACCCGGATTTCATCATCCCCGAGAAACGAGTCTATCACCGCGCCCATGGCCTGCCACATATCGAGAGAAACCGCATTGTGTCTGGCCGGATTATTGAAAATAACATGGCCAACGGCACCATCCTTGCGGCCTATCAGCTTGTCGTCAGATTCAGCGATATCCAGCATCATGATGCGCCTTGTTCATATGGCGCCCTTGGCGCGCAAGTTCTCGATCTCGTCTTCAGAGTAACCAAGCGCTCCGAGAATTTCATCGCTGTGCTCGCCGCGCCCTGGCGGAGGCGTCCGAATGCCGCTTTTTGACCGGCTCATGAGAATGGGCTGGCCGAGATAATTCGTCTCGCCGCGCTCATTCGAAGGACCAGGCCAGCTTAATCCCAGATGCTGGACCTGTGGCAGGGAGAACACCTGGTCGATAGAGTTTATCTCGCCACAGGGCACGCCCGCCTCTGTCATCCTGGCGATCCAGTTGACCCCGGTATCCTTCATGATATTCGCTTCGATTAGCTGGTTCAGTTTATCCCGATTGTCTGATCTTAAACTGCCATCAGCGAAATCGGGATGGTCAAGCTCCGGATCACCAAGCAGTTCTTTCAGCCGCTCCCACATGGGCTGGCCCGCGCAGGCAATATTGATATAGCCGTCGGATGTCTTGAACACACCGGTCGGGATACTGGTCGGGTGGTTGTTGCCCGCCTGCTTGGGGACATGCCCGTCCATCAGCCAGCGCGCGGCCTGGAAATCCAGCATGAACACCTGCGCCTGCAACAGGGACGTCTGCACCCATTGGCCCTCGCCGGAACGCTCGCGCTCCAGAAGCGCCATGAGGATTGCCTGGGCGCAAAACAGCCCGGCGGTCAGATCAGCGATTGGAATGCCGACCCGCATTGGCCCCTCGCCGGGCTTTCCGGTAATCGACATCAGTCCGCCCATACCCTGTGCGATCTGGTCGAACCCAGGGCGGTCATAATTGGGGCCATCCTGGCCAAAGCCGGAAATTGAAGCGTAAATCAATCCCTTGTTGAGGGGTCTGAGATCCTCGTAGCTGATACCCAGCCGAGATTTTACGCCGGGGCGAAAATTCTCCATCACCACGTCAGCACTCGCGGCGAGTTTTTTAAAAACCTCCACGCCTTCTTCTGATTTCAGATTGATGGTGATGGCGCGCTTGTTGCGGTGCAGGTTTTGAAAATCCGGCCCGGCCCTTGGTCCACCCATACCGCCAGTATCATCACCGCCAGGTTCCTCAATCTTGATGATATCGGCCCCCCAATCCGCCAGCTGCCGAACGCAGGTGGGGCCCGAACGCACGCGGGTGAGATCGAGAACCGTATAGGGCGACAGGGGCGAATGAGATGGATCAGGGGACATGGAATTTCGAGCTGAAATGAAACCGGGATAACGCCCGCCGATTGAAGGCTATTTGAGAGACAATCGCAAGCAGTCTCATCCAATTAAGTAGCGCGGAGAGCTGATCCTGGGACCCACCCCTGGCAAGTGATGCAGATCAGGGATTTATCCGCGTAATTTTCGACCCTTCAAGGGTCAGATTGTACATCAGGCCCTTATTGTTGAAGACGAACCCGATGATTGGATCGACAACCTTGTCGGTATCAACGCTACCGCCCACACCAACGGTTATCAGCGCGACAGATCCATCCACACCAACCTTAAACCCGGCCCGTGACCGGAAGCCCGCCAGCGCCGCCGGCGTCATGAACATGATGATGACCGAACGCGTCTGCACACCAAACTGGAAGCCAACAGAAGCGCCGATGAGATTATAATAGTCGGTTGTCGCCCCGCGAATATGCATCGCCCCTTCGCCATATTCACCGCCTATGCCGATGCCTGCCTTGACGATAGAGGGGAAGATGAGAATGGCTTCCGCTTTGTTGGCCAGTTCGCGGCCATTGACTACCGTTTTGAAAAAATGATCCAGCGTCGCACGCGCATCCGCATCTATTGCGGCTGCTGACGCTGCGCGTGCGGGTTCAGGCGCGCGCAAGCTGATGGCCGTCACGGCAAGAAAAGCGATGAATAACAATCTAATTACGCGCATGGCGGGCGTCCTCCTGAAGCGGGGTCGATGTCCGTAACGAATCAAACAGCAGCATAATGGCGAAAAATGGCCTGATGAAGGACGCATTTACCTGTCAACGACTGCATTCCAGACACTATTTACCGCCAAGAAACTCGCAAATCCAGCGTTCATAATCGACATTGCGCTTGACCGCATCGCTGAGCGCACTAGATGGCAGCCCCTGTAGATCGGCGGGCTTGGTCCCTTCGCGCAGCGCCTTCATGGTCTCATGCACCGCTTGGTAACCGGCGGCAATCGGCTGATGTCCCTGCAGGCAAAGCCGCACATTGAGGCCGGAGAGATAATCGAGATCCTGCATATCGGCCGGAGAACCGCCAATGACCAGCGGCAGATTCACTTCGCCCGCCACCGCTTCGAGATCCTCGCGCGTCTTCACTCCCACGAGAAAAAGCGCATCGACGCCGGCCTGCTCATAGGCTTTCACGCGGGCAATCCCGTCGGCTAGGTCACGCGGTACCATTGAGGTGCGCCCGACAATTGCCATGCCGGTATCGCGGCGCGCCTCGAGTGCTGCTTTCATTTTGCCTACACCCTCCTCGATCGAGGTGAAGCTCGCGGGACGGGGACTGCCAAATTCCATCGGCAGTTCCGTATCCTCAACCGACATGCCGCAGATGCCGGCCATCTCGAGTTCCTCGACCGTGCGCATGACATTGAGCGCATTGCCATAGCAATGATCAGCATCAACCATCAGCGGCAATTCGCCTGCGCGGCAGATGCGCCGGCATTGCTCGGCGAACTCGGTCATGGTGACGACGATATGATCTGGCGCGCCGAGTACCGTTAGCGAGGCGACCGAGCCCGCGAACATCCCCGTCTCGAAGCCGATATCTTCCGCGATGCGTGCGGAGATGGGATCGAAGACGGAGGCCGGGTGCACGCAGCGGTCTCCTTCCAGAATGGCGCGAAAGGATTCACGCCGCTGTTTGAAGCGCATTCTTTTTCTCCATCTGATTTTTGATTTTGTGCCTGGCCCTCAGTCCGACCCCGCCACCTTCATGACGAACGGATTTCCGGACCCTTCAGCGGTATTGATCATGACGCTCTTTGTTTGCAGATATTGCTCAATGGCTTCCTGACCGTTCTCGCGGCCAATGCCTGATTGCTTGTAGCCGCCAAAAGGCGAAGTGACCGAGACAGCACGGTATGTGTTGATCCACACCGTGCCCGCACGCAGCCGCTTGGCCATGATGGTGGCGCGCTTGAGGTTTTGCGTCCACACGCCCGCCGCCAGCCCGTAGACCACGTCATTGCCAATTGCTATGGCCTCTTCCTCGTCCTTGAATTTTATCACCGACAGAACCGGACCGAACACCTCTTCCTGGGCGATACGCATATCGTTGGTGACATTGTCAAAGATGGTTGGCTTGACGAAGTATTTGCCCCCGCCTTCATCCGCGCCCGCAGGGCCGCCGCCAAGCACGCATGTGGCGCCCTCATCCTTGGCGATGCCGATATAGTCCAGCACTTTCTCGTATTGCGGCGGTGTGGTGACGGGGCCCACTTGTGTCTCGGTGAGCTTCGGGTCGCCCATTCGCGCTTGTGAGGCAACCTCGATGAGTTTTTCCATGAACTCATCATGGATACTTTCCTGAACCAGCAACCGTGAGCCGGCGATGCAGGTTTGTCCCGAAGCTGCGAAAATGCCGGAGATGGCACCATTTACAGCGTCCTCCAGAATGCAGTCGTCGAACACGATGTTAGGCGACTTGCCGCCCAGCTCCAGAGAGACTTTCTTCAATCCTTTCGCCGCCAGTTCATAAACCCGGCGGCCGGAAAGCCCGCCACCGGTGAAGGCCACCTTGGCCACTTTCGGGTGAGTGACGAGCGGCTCTCCCGCTTCCTTGCCGGTGCCCGTCACCACATTTATGACGCCGGGCGGGAAGCCGGCTTCATCTACCAGCTTCATAAATTCCAGCAGTGAAGCGGAGGTAAATTCTGATGGCTTGATGACACAGGTGCAACCGGCCGCGAGTGCGGGTGCCAGCTTCCAACCGACCAGAAGCAGCGGAGAGTTCCACGGCACGATCATGGCGCAGACGCCGACAGGCTCGCGCAGCGTGTAGTTGAAGGTGTCGGGCTTGTCCGAGGCGATGACCGTGCCGGTGATCTTGTCGGCCAGCCCGCCATAGTAATAGTACCACTCGGGAAGATATTTGCATTGCGCCGACATCTCGGAGATGAGCTTGCCATTGTCACGCACCTCGATCTCGGCGAGCATTTCTGCATTTTCGGCAATGAGATCACCGAGCTTGCGCATCATGCGTCCACGCGCAGTTGCTGTTGTCTCGGCCCAGGTGCCACTGTCCCACGCGTCGTAAGCGGCATCGACAGCCTTGTTGACGTCCGCCTCGTCGCATTTGGGGATCAGCGCCCATGGCTCGCCCGTATAAGGGTCTTCGCTCTCGAAAGTATTGCCGCTTTCAGCGTCGCACCACTTGCCGCCAATATGTGTCTGGAACTTCTTCAACTTCGCCATGCACTCAAACCTCCCTTGCCGCCTTGCGGCTTATAGCCCTAAGCTTGCGCGGTGGAGGGGAGCGCTGCAAGCTCTTATGATGCGGGATATTGGAGAAACAGATGATGGCAGCTATTCATACTTCGCTCGCCTTGCTTGCAGGGCTTGTGTGGGCGGTGGTCTCAACGCCCGCTCAAGCCAACGATTCCTCCGCGATCCTGAAATCGGGCGAGTTGCAACTCACTACATCCCCGCACATCGCGCTTGACCGCGAGGATCTTTATATCAGCGCTAGCGAAGTGCGCGTGCGCTACAGCTTCCGCAACACATCGAAAAGTGATGTGGTAACGCTGGTGGCCTTCCCCCTGCCTGATATCAATATTGGGGACGACACCGACTACAGCATCAAAGCCAGCGACCCGGCCAATTTCATCGGCTTCAAGGTGCAGGTGAACGGCCAGGGCGTCACGCCCGCGCTGCAACTGCGCGCGACCCGCTTCGGCGTCGACCAGACGGCGCTGCTCAACCGGCTTGGTATCCCATTACTACCGTTTGCTGAGGATTTTTACACCCGTCTTGAGAAGATGTCCGGCCCCGCGCGCAAGGAACTTGAAGAAGCGGGTCTCGCCGACTGGGGCACAAGTTTTGGTGCCAACAATGTGCCCTTGCCGAACCCCCACTGGCGCGCCAGTGCGATCTATTACTGGAAGCAGACATTTGCCGCAGGGGCTGTAACGCAAGTCTCGCACAGTTACCGGCCTGTGCCGGGTGAGAGCTTTTACTCACCCGAAATCCTGAAAGATCGCACGGTGCAGAGCGCCTATTGCATGGACAAGGGCTTCCTAAAAGCAGCCCGGCGCAAATTTGCCAAGACCCAGAATGGTTTTGTGCGCGAGCTGCACTATGTGCTGACAACCGGCGCCAACTGGCTCGGGACAATCGGCGAATTCCACCTCACCATCGACAAGGGCAAACCCGGCAACCTTGTGTCGCTGTGTATCGACGGCATCAAGAAAACCGGCCCGACAACCTTTGAAGTGACAAAGAAAGATTTCTACCCCGAGCAGGATTTAAAAATCCTGATATTGGAGCCGGAGAAATAGGGTGAGTGATCAACTCTGCCGACATTAACCCTTGATAGTCTCGTAAGCCGCCAGCGCCCGTTTGCGCCCCTCACTTAGATCGACAATGCGGTCCGGATAGCTCTCGCCGAGAGAAATCCGTGCCTTTTCCAACTCCGCCTTGGTTGCCTTCCACGGCTCGTGGATACGATTGTTGGGAAGTTTCGCCAATTCGGGTATCCAGCTTTTCACATAGACCCCTTTGGCATCGAATTTCTTGCCCTGCAGGACAGGATTGAAAATGCGGAAATAGGGGGCTGCGTCCGCTCCGCATCCAGCCACCCATTGCCAATTCACTGAATTGCTTGCGAGGTCGGCATCGACCAGCGTATCCAGAAACCATTCTGCGCCCTGCTGCCAGGAAATCAGTAGATGTTTCACCAGAAACGATGCCACGACCATGCGCACCCGGTTGTGCATCCAGCCGGTGGAGTAGAGTTCGCGCATCCCGGCGTCTACTATCGGGTAGCCGGTGCGTGCCTGCTTCCAGGCTTCCAGATTTTCCGCGTCGGTGCGCCAGGGAAATTTTGCATATTCGGGCCTGAGAGGCGAAGTGACGAGACCTGGTCTGTGGAACAGTAGATGGTGGGAAAATTCACGCCATAAAAGTTGACGCAGAAAATTTTCGGCGCCTGTCTCCAGCTTGGCGCCCATCGCCGCTGTGGTATACCGCACCGCATTCCAGACATCGTGCGGACTGACTTCGCCGAAATGCAGATGCGGTGAGAGCCGCGATGTTCCATCTATGCCGGGAAAGTCACGCGAAGCCTGATACCCCTGAAGGATTTCCTTCACCAGCCAGTCGAGGCGTGCCTGCGCCCCTGTTTCTCCGGGCGTCCATGCAGCGGCAATGCTGCTTGCCCAGTCAGGCTTGAAGGGTTTCAAGCCCCAGGATTCCAGCTTATCGCTTTCGACACCGTCAGGAACGCGTGGCAGGGCGACCGGCGCCTTGAGAGTGGTTCCCGGTTCGGCCTCTTTCAGGCATGCCTTGTAGAAGGGCGTGTACTGGCGGTAGGGGTCACCCGATCCGGTCCTGATATCTTCTGGCTCGAACAGGAGTGCGCCTGAAAAACGACGGCAGCGCACGCCTGCGCCTTCAAGCGCTCCGTGCAGATTGCTTTCCAGCTTAACCGCCCAGGGTTCATATCCCCGGCTCCAGAAAATGGCGCCAGCGCCCGTTTCGCGCGCCAGGTCTCCCAAAACCTCCAGTGCCGGACCGCGCGCGAGGACCAGCGATGATCCCAGTTTGCGCAAATCAGCATCAAGACTTTTCAGGCTTTCATGCAACCACCAGCGGCTTGCCCCGCCACGCGTGCAATGCCCCGGCGTCTCTTCATCATGCACATATACAGGGATAACCGGTGCGCCGGTGGCGGCGGCGGCTGAAAGCGCCGCATGGTCATGCAAACGCAGGTCGGCCCGAAACCAGACGATGATAGGCGCTGCCGCCATTGTTCCCTCGCATCCCCGCATGAATTGAGAAATTGCCAGCGACCCAGGCGTGATGAAAATGATTCGCGCAGGCCCCGCCAATGCTGAGAATTTATTTACGGTGTTTATGTGGTCCTTGACACCTTCGGCAAGTTTAGACGCGGTGACCATGCCCGCATAATATGTGGCCCACGGTGCGGCCCGTATCACAGAGCATGAGAATAGCCATGTTCCACTAGCGCCGCTTGATGCAATTGCACCGACTCTGCGCCAAAGCAACAGAAGATGATCCTCTCAAGTGGTGTGTCGGACCCCATTTCCTCAACCGACCTCACATAATCCAGCACGGCGGCCACCGCGATATGCGCAGCCCGAGGTGCCGGAAACCCGTAAATGCCTGTCGAAATGGCGGGGAAGGCAATCGAGGTCAGCCTGTGTTCCTCTGCCAGTTTGAGTGAGCTGTCATAGCATTTGTAGAGCAGGCGATCTTCACCCGTCTCACCTCCACCCCAGACAGGACCGACCGCATGGATGACCCATGGGGCCGCCAGTTTGTATCCCCTCGTAATTCGCGCTTCGCCCGTCGCACAGTCTCCAAGAGTTGCACACTCTTGCGCCAGTTCCAGCCCTGCCGCGCTGTGAATAGCCCCGCAGACCCCGCCGCCAGGCGCAAGTTGCTGATTGGCCGCGTTGACAATGGCATCGACATCCAGAGTGGTGATATCGGCCTCGATCACCTGCAGTTTTGCGCCCGCCTGCATAATCCAATCCTTTCGTTCACTTGTGTACCACGCCCGCTTGATCGGCTAAGAAGCAATCCTGGACACAAAATGCACAGGATCAAAAATGGCGCTTACGGGGAAAAAATCTGAAAGCCCGCTGATCAAGGGGGAAAAACTGGCCCTGACAGTGGGTGGCAGGATGGTCGTGGAGCATGTCGACATCGCAATATTGCCCGGAGAAATCGTAACCCTGATTGGTCCCAACGGGGCTGGTAAGACAACGCTGGTGCGTCTCTTGCTCGGGTTTGTGAACCCGAATGAAGGCATCGTTACCCGAGCGCCGGGCCTGACCATAGGTTACGTGCCACAACGCTTCCTCGTTGACGCCACGATTCCGCTGACGGTCGAGCGGTTCCTGAAACTGTCGGGCCGTGGGACGGGGGATGACACGGCCAAACTTCTGGAAGAAGTGGGGGCCGGTCATCTAAAAGATGCGCAGGTGTCATCGCTCTCGGGCGGCGAGTTCCAGCGGGTCGTACTTGCAAAGGCGCTGATGGGCAGCCCGCAGCTGCTTGTGCTCGATGAGCCGGTGCAGAATGTCGACTTTTCAGGCGAGGCGGAACTCTACCAGCTGATTGAAACAATCCGGGATGCGCGCGGTTGCGGCATCCTGCTGGTCTCGCACAATCTGCACGTGGTGCTCGGTGCGAGCGACCGGGTTGTGTGCCTCAACCACCATGTGTGCTGTTCAGGCGTGCCTGAAACCGTCGGCAAGCATCCTGAATATGAGCGCCTGTTCGGTGCAAAGGCAGCGCAGGCTTTTGCCATCTATTCCCACACCCATGACCATGAGCATGGCCTGTCGGGGGAAATCGCGGACGGTCACGAGCACTAGCGCAGTGCCTACTCCCAGCCGCTCGGAACGCAGCTGCTTTTCCGATCCCCGGAAATAACCCGGCACAGCAATTCTGCAACTTCCCGGTGACTCGTCGCCATCATGTGACCGTCGGTACGCTTGCTCTTCTTGCGGATAGCTTCAATATCGATCGTACCGGCCCAGAACCCGGCCTGGCCGTTCACAGAGCAAGGCAATGGTTTGAGTGAGGGATCACAGTCAGTTTGGGCGGAAGGTTGCAATGTCTTGACGAAACGCCATTTGAGCAAGCCAATCAGCAGAGGGACGTTTTCGCGTCTGGATATTTCGAGCATCCGATCGGCCTGACGCCTGAACATTTTTATACGCTCCGGTGAATACCTGCTTCCGGTAAGGTTTGGAAACAGGCCGCGCATAATCCTCTCCTTGGATTTCTTGTAGAGGAGGTAAAGTTGCGAGGAGGCAAAAGCGGGTGAGAATTTCAAAGGCCCTTCCAGATCATTCTTGTGGAACAGGTAGAAAATAAAGTCAGCCTTCAAGCTTGGAAGGGTTTTCTCCATATGGTCAGCGACATTTTCAGCATTGTAGCCAGGCGTGCCAAGATTGATGACTTCAACCGAGCTGTCGATTTGCTCCATCCGCCGCTGAAACGTGTCCTCAATCGACACGGACCAGCCGAAGGTCTCGCTGTCACCGAATGTGGCAACGCGAAATTTCTCTGACTTTGGAGGCAAGGGCTTGCTGGAGCGAACCCCCTGAGCATTGACTTGCCAGAGCACCGGTTTTTTCAGCCGCTCGTGCAGTCCGGAAAAAGTAACCTGCTTACCGGGCTCGAGCATATAAGTGCGGGAATCCCCATACGGTGCCTGCGTGATGATGGCTTTCAGGTTGCCGATCCCGGGATAGAAAACGCGCAAGCCGCCCTCCAGCGCAAGCAGGGTTATCGTTACCGAGACAACCGTGAGGGTAAGGCCGAAAAAGAGCTGCTTTATTCCGGGAAAATTCAAGAGCGGGATGCCTTTCAGGCTTGAACAGTTCCGGAGAAAAGGGATTGGCTGACCGGCTCGATGATCCTACTCGGCGGCCTTGAGGGGGCGCTTGGCGCCCCGCGAGGCGCGCTCAGCCCCCATCGCTTCAGATTGCATGTGGGCGGGATAGGACATTGCCGTGACCGGGCCAAATTTCTTCAGCAGTTTCTTGATTGCCGTGCGGTAGCGGTAATGCTGCACTTCGAGCTTGTGGCGCGCAGAATCGAGATAGGTCACGCCATGGGTGACATCGGGTTTGGCGCTCATCTTGTGCTTGGCAAACCATGCAGCCTTTTCAGGCGCGACCTCTTGGGCAACAACGAAACTGGCGATCAACTGCCCCTGATAATCGGCCAGTTGCCAAAAGCCGCCATCAGCCGGCTGCACAAGCCCGCAGGCGAAAAGATTGTCCATCTCGCGGTGGCAAATCTGGAGAAACAGTGGCGACGAGCCATCCTCATTTGCAAAATAACTCTTGTCCATGAAGGGAAACGAGAGGTGGTAACCCGTGGCGTAGACAATGAGATCAACTTCGGTTTCCTCGCCATCGGTGAAAATGGCCTTCTTCCCGTCAAAGCGCGCAATATCGCGCCGCGGTTTGATCCGCTGGTGCGCCAGGTGGTCGAGATAGGCCGAGGCCGAGTTGGGGAAGGATTCCAGAATCTTGTGGTCTGGTTTGGGCAGACCAAGGCGCTCATAAGGCCCAACGACCATGAAGATCGCCATGCCGTACAGCCAGCGCAGGAATTTGCGCGGGACAGGCCAGCGCTGGGTCCGGTCCAGCCATTTGTCCATCGGGCGTCCGAAGATGAATTTGGGCAGGAAGTAATAAGTATGCCGCATGGAATGTTCGACCGAGCGCGACAGATATGCAGCGTCCGCCGCCAGATCGCACCCGGTATTGCCCGCGCCGATGATAAGCACGCGCTTGTCGCGCAGCTGATCGCGGGATTTCACTTCGATCGCGTGGAGCGTCTCTCCGGTAAATTTTCCGGGATATTCCGGAATTCTCGGGTCCCAGTGATGGCCGTTCGAGACGACCACTCCATCATAGACGCGCGGCCGCTTGTCGCCGGACACGCTCACCATCCACTTGTCACCATTCTTCTCGACCTTCTCAACAGCTGTGTTGAAGGTGATGTGGTCATACAGTCCGAAATGTCGCGCATAGGAGCGCACATAGTCGATCGCCTGCCCCTTGCTCATGAATTCGGGCGTGCCCTGGGGTGGGTTGAAATCAACATATTTCGACAGGCTGCGAGACGTGTTCAGGCAGATGGTTTCATAGACGTGAGACGGGCTTTCGGGGTTCCAGATGCCACCGACATCGGCCTCCTTCTCGAAGCAGTCAAACGGGATCCCGCGCTCGGCGAAATTCTTGACAACCGCCAGACCACACGCGCCCGCGCCAATCAGGCAATAGCGTTTTGCGCTTTCTGTGCTCACCATTTTCAGCCTTGTTTGTCCATGCCAGCGCTTGCCCCAAGCGCGCACTTCGCCTATTTCGCAACGACGAATAGCATAAAAGCATATTAGGGTCATATGCCAGATGGAGTGGTGTTCGGTCGCATGTCAGAAGTGAAAAAATATGATGCTTGATGATTTTCTTCTCAGGTCCATGGTTGCCGGTGTCGGCGTGGCCATCGTTGCCGCACCTTTGGGCTGCTTCATCGTCTGGCGGCGCATGGCCTATTTTGGCGCGACCATTGCCCATTCGGGCTTGCTTGGCGTGGCCGTCGGACTGCTTCTCGCCATTGATCTGACCATCGGCGTCATTGCCGTCGCCCTTGCCCTTGGCGCCATCCTGACATTACTGCAGCGCTCGACAACCCTGCCGCAGGACACGATCCTGGGCATCCTGGCCCATGTGGCGCTCGCCGGAGGGCTGATCGCGGCCAGCGCGCTCGGTGGTAATCGGTTCGATCTTATGGGCTATCTGTTTGGCGATATCCTGGCCGTCAGTGAGCAGGATATTTTATGGATATACGGTGGTGGAGCGGCCATCCTGGCAGTCACAGCTTGGATTTGGCGGCCGCTGCTGGCCATTTCCGTCCATGAAGAGCTGGCCCGTGCCGAGGGCGTGAACGCAACCCGCGCCAGCGCAGTGTTCATGCTGCTGTTGGCCTTTACCGTTGCGCTCGCCATGAAGCTTGTGGGGATATTGCTGATCGCCTCCCTGCTGGTGATCCCCGCCGCCGCCGCGCGGCCCTTTTCCTCGACGCCGGAGCAGATGGCATTCGTTGCAGCTGGAATGGCAGGTTCAGGCGTCATTGGCGGCATGGCGGCATCGCTGTGGCTCGACACCCCGGCAGGACCAACCATCGTCATGGTGCTGGCGCTCATCTTCCTGGTGTCTTTTTTGTGCGGCAGTCTGCGAGCCGCACGCTAGAATGAAGGTTCAATCAACACCCAGGGTGGCAGGATCGAATGCGGATCATTGCCGCTAGAAAGTCGGGCGATGACCAAGTCCCAAAATATCAGACATAGCACTACCCTGGTCAGGGTTGGCGGTGTCGAAGTCGGCGCTAAAGCCCCCATTGTCGTGCAGTCCATGACCAACACGGACACCGCCGACGTGAAAGCCACCACGGCGCAGGTGTTGGCGCTGGCAAATGCGGGGTCCGAGCTGGTGCGCATTACCGTAGACCGCGACGAGGCGGCAGCCGCCGTTCCGCATATCCGCGATGCAGTGGCGGCCCATGGTGCTGATATCCCTCTGGTGGGCGATTTTCACTATATCGGCCATAAGCTGCTGGCCGATCATCCGGCCTGCGCCGAGGCGCTCGCCAAATACCGCATTAATCCGGGCAATGTCGGCTTCAAAAACAAGCGCGACCCGCAATTCTCCGCCATCATTGAGACCGCGCTTCAATATAAAAAACCCGTTCGTATCGGCGTCAATTGGGGGTCTCTGGATCAGGAATTGCTCACCCACCTGATGGATGAGAACGCCAGGTCTGCCAAACCGATGGAAGCACGCGCCGTGCTCCATGAAGCAATGGTGCAATCGGCCTTGCTCAGCGCTGAACGCGCGGAGGAGTTAGGACTGGGCGCCGACAGGATCATCCTCTCGGCCAAGGTGAGTGCGGTACAGGATCTAATCGCAGTTTACACCATGCTCGCGGAGCGCAGTTCCTATGCACTCCATTTGGGGCTCACGGAAGCCGGCATGGGCTCAAAGGGCATTGTTTCGTCTTCCACCGCGATGGGCATCCTCCTGCAACAGGGTATCGGAGACACAATCCGCGTGTCCCTGACGCCTGAGCCCGATGGCGACCGCACTTTAGAAGTGCGTGTGGCACAGGACATTCTCCAGGCCCTTGGGCTGCGCACCTTTGCGCCAGAGGTTGCGGCCTGCCCGGGATGCGGGCGCACGACCAGCACAGCATTTCAACAACTGGCTCAGGACATCGAGGAGCATTTGCGCAGCTCAATGCCTGATTGGCGAGAGCGCTATCCCGGCGTCGAGGCGCTCAACGTGGCGGTAATGGGCTGCATCGTGAACGGGCCCGGCGAGAGTAAACATGCGGATATTGGCATATCGCTTCCGGGCACTGGTGAACAGCCTGCAGCGCCTGTGTTTATTGACGGTAAAAAGGCCATGACGCTGCGCGGCAAGAATATTGCCGACGAGTTCAAGATAATCGTGGCTGAATATATCGAGGACCGTTACGGCAATCGCCCGGGCCAGGGACGCTGACGTTAATACTCGCGGCGGCTGACGAAGGTTGCTGCTTCTCTCAGCGTATGCGCGCTGTCTCCGAACTTCTCCAGGGAGGCTATGGCTTCTCCCTCCAGCCGTTCCAGCTCGGCTCTCGCCTCGTCCAGCCCAAGTGCTGCGACAAGGGTCGCCTTGCCTGCTCCGCTATCCTTGCCGGTTTCCTTGCCGAGTTTATCCGTGTCCCCTGTGACATCGAGCAAATCATCGGCGAGTTGAAAGGCCTGGCCCAGCAAGCGGCCATAGGTCTCCAGGGCTTGCCAGCTCTCTCCCTCTGCCCGCCCGAGGATTGCGCCGCCGACACAGGCAAACTGGATGAGCGCACCGGTTTTGAGTGCCTGCAGGCGGCGGATGTCGTTCACTTCAAGCTGCTGGTCTTCGGCCTCAAGGTCGAGAGACTGCCCCCCCGCCATCCCGGCCCACCCGGCAGCGCGCGCAAGGCCCAGGGCAAGCTCACCCCTCACCGATGGGTCGCCATGAGTTTGCGGTGTGGCTAAAATTTCGAAAGCAAGGGTGAGCAAGCCATCACCTGCAAGAATTGCGGTGGCCTCATTGAAGGCCAGATGCACCGTTGGCCGCCCACGCCGCAGGGCATCATCGTCCATGGCCGGAAGATCGTCATGAACAAGCGAGTAACAATGCACACATTCGAGCGCCGCCGCCGCATCCAGGGCATTTTCAGCCCGCACTCCGAATAGTGCTGCACTTTCAATAAGCAACACCGGGCGTAGTCTTTTGCCACCGCCAAGTGCGGCATAACGCATGGCTTCGGCCAGCTTCTCGGGGGGTGCAACTGGACCTCTTGCGCCGGTGAGATAATCGGCCAGTCGCTGCTCAACCAGCACAGTGGTCTCTGAAATTTTATCCGCGAATGTCATCGCGCAACACTAGGTTGAGGAGAGATAAATGTCATGCCCGTTGCTGTGGCAGGATGTGAGAGCTAAAAAGCAACCATGTCTGCCCGCCGCCATGTGATTGTGAACTTGCTGGGAAAGATCGCCGCGGCTGTGATCGTTGCCATCTTCGCAGTGATCCTGCTCTACCGTTTTATCAACCCGCCCTACTCCAGCCTGATGGTGGTAAATGTCCTGGCCGGGCACACCCTCAAGCATCGCTGGGTGCCGCTGAAGAGCATTTCGCCCCATCTGGTGAGCGCCATCGTGACATCGGAAGATGGCCGCTTCTGTACTCATAATGGCGTCGACTGGAGGGAAATGGAAAATGCCATTGAACGCGCTGAAAAGAGTGGCGATGGGCCGCGCGGCGCCAGTACAATCCCCATGCAAACGGTCAAGAACCTGTTTCTGTGGCAAAGCCGGAGCTACATCCGCAAGGGGATCGAAATTCCGCTGGCCTACGTGACGAGCGCGCTGTGGCCGAAACGCCGCATGCTTGAGATTTATCTTAATATCGTGGAGTGGGGTCCGGGCGTGTTTGGTGTGCAAGCCGCCGCACGCCACCATTTTCGCACCAGCGCCAGCAAATTGACCCGGCGCCAGGCATCACAACTGGCCGCCGCACTGCCCAATCCCCATGTGCGTAACGCGGGACGGCCCGGACCGAAAACGCGCAAGCTGGCGAGGCGCATTGAATCGCGTCTGGTGCGGGCTGGAGCCCCGCTCGACTGCATATACGGCAAGTAAAAAACCCGCGCACAATCACTGGTATTCGCGGACAAATATCAGTATAAGGACGCCAAATGGGCTCACCCGCGCCCGTCCTGGACAATTGCCGGGACGTACAGCAGCCTCAAGGGGCGGTGCTGGCAGCAGGAAAATCACGTAGGAGATGTTTGATGGCTGTTCCAAAGAGTAAAATATCGCGCGCCAAACGTGGCACTCGCAGATCGGCAGACGCGATCAAGTCCGATGCATATGTCGAGGACAAGGACAGTGGCGAGCTGCGCCGGCCCCACCATATTGATTTGAAGACCGGCATGTATCGCGGACGCCAGATCCTGGAACCAAAAGAAGAGTTCTAGCACCAACCGACATCCAGGAGAGAAGCCATGATCCTGAGCTTGCCGTTTCTGATTTTATCGGTGATCGCATACAATGTGATCGTGTTCATGACAGGCACCCCCTTCGAGACCACCGTCTTTCAGGCGCCGATGCTTTCCGGAGCCCTGTGGCTTTTTACCCTGGGAGACCTGGTGGTGGCAGCGACGCTTTTCCTGCTGTTCATTGAAATACTCAAGGCCACGCGCACAAGCGGAAATTCACTGGTCGATCATGCCTTGTCGACCATTGTCTTCATCATCTGCATTATCGAATTCCTGGTAGTGCCCGAGGCAGCGACGTCACTGTTCTTCTTCATCACCTTGATCACGCTGATTGACGTGATCGCCGGATTTTCAGTCACCATCCGCGCTGCGCGGCGGGACTTCGCGGTCGGTCCGCAGAGTTTTTAAAAGTTCATTTGAAGAAGATTTTTGCCAGACCCGGTTGTTTGGGGACGGGGCCTGGCTTGGGAGGTCAAATCTTCAGATCGTGGGTGGGCCGTGCGCGTGGTGCGGATCGCTTGGGTGTATCTGCCCCATATCCCGTGATCGCCGCTTCCAAACGCTGAGCGCGCTGGGTACGCCGGGCAGGAACTCCATCATATTGCAGGGCGAGATGCGCCAGGAACGCGGACGTGCGGCGATTCGGGTTGGCGCTCAAATTGTGAGGGCGGCTGGTGGTTGCAGCCCCCTGAACAGTCAACGCACGGCTGGCCTTAATAGGAGCTGGATCATTCTGAGCGCGCCGGTCTGTCTGGCTCCGCCTGCATCTTGACCTGTTTATTTCCATTTTGGACACCTGTTACCGGATCCCTGTTTCATTTTGCAACACTTCAGCCTTTACCTCGCAAGTCTCGGGCCAGTTCCAGCCCGTTAAGGTTTGCCCATTGTTAAGACTTGTCTCTTAGGCTGAAATCTATTCGAAAGCAGAGCTGCGAAAAGACCGTCACGAGTTTAGTCAACCACATTGGCGCCGACGATCAAAAGGTCACTCGCATGCCTCGGGGACGCCAAGTGAGTAACGCTCGAAAAACCGGACCATTAGGACTCACAGTCACGCCCGCCCAACCGGGCAGTGCGTCGGGCAAGCTCGAAAACAAACCCACCGCCGCCACCTCCGGCATTGACCTGCTTGCGGCCCTGAGCGCGGCAGGCGAAACTGGCTACCAGTGGGATTTCACAAGCGATCATATTGTCTGGGCTGACAATGCCTCCCAGCTTCTTGGAGTGGAAGGGGAGAGCAACCTGCTAACTGGTGCGTCCTTCCACCAGCTGATCGATTCAGATTTCGCCAACCAGCATTTTGAGGCGATCAGGTCTCCCGGCAACAGCGATGACGGAAACGGAATACCATATTCAATCCAGTATAAATTCAGACCCAATGGACGGCGTAATTCCTCGGTATTGTGGATCGAGGATCATGGACGGACCTATGAAGGGCAACTAGGCAAGCCCGCTTATGCTCGGGGCATAATCCGAGTTATCAACCAACGCTACCAGGAGGAGCAGCGGCTCCGCCATTTGAGCCGCCATGACGAACTCACCGGACATCTCAACCGGATTGCTCTGACAGAAGTGGTCGGCAAGGCGCTCGAAGACCTCAAGCGAGAGCGCGGAAGCGGTGCTTTCATCATGGTGGCGGTAAATAACCTGTCCCATGTGAACGACCTATATGGCTTCGATATCGGCGATGAGATGATCCAGATCGTCGGACAGCGCCTGAGGGCGGGATTACGCGACGGCGATGCCATCGGGCGCTACTCCTCCAACAAGTTCGGCCTGCTGTTGCGGCAAAGCGGGCCTGAGCAGCTTGAGTTCATCACCAAGCGGTTCCACGATTCCATCCATGACTCCGTACTTGAGAGCACGGCGGGTGCTCTCGCTGCCAGCATTTGCCAGGGCTATGTGTTGTTGCCTGAGCAAGCCTCAAGCGTGCCGGAGATTTTGTCGAAATCGTTAGAGGCGCTGGAGCGGGCAAAAGCGACACCGGCCAATCCCATTGCCATCCATACTCCGGATGAGAAACGCACCTCCCGCCGCCAGCAGAATATCGAGATGGCTGACCGGATCGTTCGCGCCCTGAATGAGCATCGTATGCTCCTGGCTCTTCAACCAATTGTCCAGGCAGGCAGCCGGAAGCCAGTGTATTACGAAGCGTTGCTGAGAATGCGTGAAACTGATGGCACGATCACGCCTGCGGGGGCGTTTATTGAAGTTGCCGAGCAGCTGGGACTCGTGCGCCTGATTGACAACCGGGTTCTGGAGCTCTGCATAAAACTGCTCAAGGGCGCGCCAAAATTGCGCCTCTCCCTGAACGTGTCAGGGGAAACGGCGTCGGACCCTGAATGGCTAAACGCCTTGTATGGACTTACCAACGGCACCGCGCAACTGACACAGAGGATGATGGTGGAAATCACCGAAACTTCGGCGATCAGGGATGTCGATGAATCGATAAATTTCGTGAAATCCCTGAAAGAACTTGGCTGTCGAATGGCGATCGACGATTTCGGCTCTGGTTACTCGTCGTTCCGCAATTTGCGCCTGCTGGATTTTGACATGGTCAAACTCGACGGTTCGTTTATCCGTGATCTACCCAAGAACCGTGAAGACCAGATCCTGGTGCAAGCCCTGATTGACCTGGCCCGCAATTTCTCAATGGAAACCGTGGCTGAATGGGTTACGGATGAAGCCACCGCCAAACTGGTCGAGCAGGCCGGCATCACCTACATGCAGGGTTTCTATCTCGGCGAACCGAAACTGGTCGATTTCGAGCAACGCGCTCCACAAATAAAGCAGGTGAGCTGAAGCATTTCATAACACTCGCAGCTGTTGCGCTTGGCTTTATCGGGAGAATATCTAAAGGATTGGCGTGACTAGTTTGAGCGCTTGGAAATCTGGTCCAGCTTATCCTGCATGGCCGTCATTTCGGCCTTGAGCCTTTCAAGATCGCCGGATTTTTCTTCTGGACGGTCGCCATCCTGAGGTGTCTGTGAAGTGTTGCTGGACTGTGACGCGGATTGCGCCTTTCCGGTATCATCATTTCCGAGTCCTGAATAGGGGTTGAATATCCCCAATGCCTTTTCAAAAATCGCAAAATTCTTCTTGGCATGTTCCTGCATGGCATCGAAAGACGGGGCGGTGAACGCACCGGCAAATTGCTTGTGGTACTTGTCCTGCTCACGGGTCAGCGAGTCGAGACTAAATTCAAGATAGCTTGGAACAATCGCCTCGATACTGTTTCCGTAAAAGCGGATCAGCTGGCGCAGGAAGCGTATCGGCAGCAAATTCTGACCCTTGCTTTCCTGCTCAACGATAATCTGCGTCAGAACGGCATGAGTAAGATCCTCGCTGGTCTTCGCGTCATGCACGCTAAAATCACGCTCGGCACGAACCATTTCCGCCAGATCGTCTAGCGTCACGTAGGAGCTGGTATCGGTGTTATAGAGACGCCGGTTGGCGTACTTCTTTATGACGACCGGATCGGTCTGCGACTCTGCATCTTTTTGCACGATGTACTACATCTCCGAGAGGTCATTTTCGGACCTTATGCCGCACTGCGAAATAGGTAGCATAAGTTTTGTGCATAGCACCAGAAATTTCAAGGCCAAGGTAAAGAAGATAAAGGCATGTGCGGGTTTGTCGCAATGTGAGAGTCAAATATGGCGAAGCAATCCATGCCGTTTGGGCATTTGGATATACCTCTCAAGGATGGTAATTAATTATAGGAATTTTCTTTATGTAAGGCCTAATTGACCAGGAGATGTTGTGATGAGTGGCAAAGATGCAATCGTAATTACGGGCGCGGCACGTACGCCGGTCGGGTCTTTTGGTGGGGGCTTGAGTAGTTTACCAGCCCATACACTTGGTCAGGTCGCGATCGAGGCAGCGCTTTCACGCTCACAAGTGAGTGTTGAAGATGTTTCAGAAGTTATACTCGGGCAAATCCTGACAGCAGGCGCAGGACAAAACCCCGCCCGCCAGGCCTCTATCGCTGCAGGCATACCGGTCGAAACTCCGGCCTGGGGCATGAACCAGCTTTGCGGCTCTGGCCTGCGCGCTGTTGCGCTTGGCGCACAGCAGATCCAGGACGGCTCAAGCAGCATCGTTGTTGCTGGCGGTCAGGAAAACATGAGCCAGTCGCCTCACTGCTCGCATATGCGTGATGGTACCAAAATGGGCGATGTCAAATTCATCGATACCATGATCCGCGATGGCCTTTGGGATGCCTTCAATGGCTATCACATGGGCACCACGGCCGAAAATGTCGCGACAAAGTATCAGATCACGCGCGATGAGCAGGATGCATTTGCTGCGGCGTCTCAGAACAAAGCTGAAGCTGCCAGGAAAGATGGCAAGTTCAAGGACGAGATCGCCGCGGTGACGGTTCCCGGCCGCAAGGGAGACACCATTGTCGAAGACGATGAGTATATCAAGGAAGGCGTCAGCGCAGAGGGCCTCGGCAAGCTCCGTCCCGCCTTCGACCGTGAAAACGGCACCGTAACAGCAGGCAATGCCAGCGGCATCAATGATGGTGCAGCGGCTGTTGTGCTGATGACAGGTGCGGAAGCAGAGAAGCGTGGAGCTGCACCACTTGCCCGGATCGTCTCCTGGGCACATGCCGGTGTTGACCCCTCAATCATGGGCACAGGGCCAATTCCCGCCTCGCGTGCAGCTCTTGAGAAAGCCGGATGGACGACGGACGATCTCGACCTGATGGAAGCAAATGAAGCCTTTGCCGCACAAGCCTGTGCGGTGAACAAGGACCTTGGCTGGGACACCGAAAAAGTGAATGTGAATGGCGGCGCCATCGCCATTGGCCATCCCATCGGGGCATCAGGCGCCCGGGTGCTCGTGACCCTGCTTCATGAAATGCAAAAACGTGATGCCAAGAAGGGCCTCGCGACCTTATGCATCGGTGGCGGCATGGGCGTGGCCATGTGCGTTGAGCGAGGCTGATTGGATAGTCGCAAACTGAGTTGGTGAATCATAGAGGTTGGGGGGAGGACATTTATGTCTCGAGTGGCAGTGGTTACGGGCGGAACACGTGGTATCGGCGCGGCGATTTCAACCGCATTGAAAGAAACAGGCTGCACGGTTGCCGCAATATATGGCGGCAATGACGAAGCTGCAGCCAAGTTCAAGGACGATACTGGCATCGCTGTCTACAAATGCGATGTGAGTGACACGCAAGCCTGTGCCGAGAATTTGGGCCAGATCGAGAAGGATCTGGGCGGGATAGATATTCTCGTCAACAATGCCGGCATCACCCGTGACACCATGTTTCACCGCATGGATGCTGAAAAGTGGAACGCCGTTATCAACACCAATCTAAACTCCCTGTTCAATATGTGCAGACCCGTCATCGAGGGCATGCGTGAACGTAAATTTGGCCGCATCATCAACATCTCGTCGATAAATGGCCAGAAGGGCCAGATGGGGCAAACCAACTATTCAGCCGCCAAGGCAGGAGAGCTGGGCTTTACCAAGGCGCTGGCTCAGGAAAATGCGTTCAAGGGCATCACCGTCAATGCGATCTGTCCCGGATATATCGGCACAGAAATGGTACGCGCTGTGCCTGAAGACGTGTTGAATGAAAAAATCCTGCCACTCATACCGGTCGGGCGCCTTGGTGAACCGGAAGAGATCGCGCGCTGCGTCACATTTCTGGCTTCAGATGACGCGGGTTTCATCACTGGCTCAACCCTGTCCGCGAATGGCGGTCAGGTCATGGTCTGAGCCCGCACGCACCGCGGGAGAAGTATGAGCAGGCGCGCCGCTACCGGCATTGGTTTCATATCCATCCTTCTGTGGTCGCAGCTGGCTGTTTTTACAACATTGTCAGGCGCTGTCCCTCCGCTTCAGCTTGTGGCCATGAGTTTCGTTATCGCCGGAGCAATTGGTTTCGCCTATCTACTTCGAAATCCAGCAGGTTTTCGTTCGCTGTCCGCGACACCGCCAGGTGCCTGGGCGCTTGGTGTCACGGGTTTGTTTGGGTATCATTTTTTCTACTTCCTGGCGTTGCGCACTGCCCCGGCCGTTGAAGCCAATCTCATCAACTATCTCTGGCCTCTGCTAATTGTACTTTTCTCCGCCCTGTTACCGTCGCGCAGCGAAGAGGGTGGACTGAAATGGTGGCACATCTTAGGTGCAGCGCTTGGGCTGGCGGGCACAGTCATCATTGTTACAGGTAATTCTGACAATGGCTCTTTGCTCAGTGGTGGCTCCATTCCCTGGTTTGGCTATGGCTCAGCACTTGGTGCGGCCCTTGTCTGGTCCAGCTATTCGGTGCTGAACCGGCGCTTTGCTGATGTGCCCAGCACAAGCGTTGCAGGTTTCTGCCTTGTGACAGCGATCGCCGCTATGCTGGCGCATCTGGGCCTTGAAACCACGGTGTGGCCAGCGAGCAAAATCGAATGGGCGGCCATCGCCGGGCTTGGACTGGGGCCGGTCGGGGCTGCATTCTATTTCTGGGACTACGGGGTGAAGCATGGAGATATTCGCGTGCTTGGTGCGGCAGCCTACGCCATTCCGTTGCTCTCAACCCTGTCACTTGTAGCCTTCGGGCTCTCCAGTGCTACAACTGCGCTCTGGTTGGCATGTGTTTTCATCACTCTCGGTGCTGCACTGGCGGCAAAGGATATGCTGTTTCCGTCTGCGGACCAGACCTTGTAATTATGGATACGCAGCTAGTGGAGCGCTGGCTAGAACAATTTCATATTGAAGGGGGCGACTTCTTATTGATGAGAAGTTTCTGCTTATTTTTTATACCACGAACTTGGCCCACGCCTGGTGGACGGTTTGGCTTTTACCACTGGTGGCACAAAAACTGCCTCGCAGAGGGGGCAAACAATAGGATCGTGGTTCAGATCAAAATACTTCTCTCCGCAATCACTGCAAACCCTCTTTGTTCCACGTTCTGCATTAGACATGAGATTTTCCTTTGGCTTTATGAGCAGGAATAAACGGAATCAATCAAAACCGTGCGCTTGGGGACATGCTCAAAACGTGGGCTCGAAATGGCGTCAATATCGACGCTACTGATCCGAGAACTTCATTTTGGGGTATCCCCGATCCATCGCATCGCAAAACGCTTGATTGTTCGATTCCCACCACGCGTCAGACAATTCTTGGCCGCTGATGTGGACTGGCCTCTGTGGAGTGCCCTTGTTCGACCTTGTTCTGGAGATCGTTTGGGGTCTCTTGTAAACGCCCTGACCCCTCAGGAACTGCTCCATCGTCGATTCCGAAACGCAGCATGCCTTCGCCAGTCCCAAGATCGACGCACCGCCCTGGTAAAGCCGGAGTATTTCATGGGGATTTTCAGGTTTGAAATGCATCATGGCTACACTCTAACGTATTTGAAGAAAATTAGCACATGCGTGAATGTTCATAGGAATATTCAACATCGCTATTGCCTGCTCAAGCCCGGAAAGGGGACATTCAGTGCAGAAGTCACTCATATCCGCTAAGTGCCAATAGCGGACATTTGCGGGTAATGAATGACGATCGTAATTTTTGTGCTCTGTACTCTATGAGCGCACGCACCGGTTCTGTTGCCTGCGGTAAGGCTTGTCGCAGGCCCAGTCGTTGCCGGAATAATCGAGATGGCCATTCTCGGGTATTTTGACCAGTGTGCAAGCTTGGCCGGACGATTCAAAACCGCGGATGCATGTCCATCCGGAACCATAATTGGAGTCCAGGAAGTAGGCATTTTTCGGAACATTGACCGCTTCGCACGTCTTGCCGGACGGTCGAAATCCACGGTTGCATTTCCAGCCGTCCCCGTATGTTGCATCCACAAAGTAGCCGTTCTCCGGCACGACAACCGCAACGCAGCTGTCATTGGTCGCCTTGAAACCGCGTTCGCATACCCAGCCAGATCTGCTTCTAGAGTTGGTGAGGTGCCCATGTGCAGGAACCTTGATTGCGACGCATGTTTCATTGACCGCCTGGTAGCCGTGAGTGCACTCCCACCCGCCTCTGTAAGACGATGCATCATAGTACCCATTCTCCGGGACCTTGACGGATACGCAGTTATCTTTGACTGCGCGAAATTGCCGCTCGCACTTCCAGCCATCGCCGGTGGAATTCAGATAACCATCTGCCGGCACCTTGACGAGTTCACATGAGTCGCTCGTCCCATTGAATCCGCGCTCACATTTCCACCCGTCGCCAGCGGCGTTCATATAGGCGTTCGCAGGCAAAGCGAATGCAATGCAGACCGCGTTATCCTCGCGATATCCGCGGTCACACTCCCAACCTTTGCCGTAGGAATCCCCGGTTGGAAATGCATTTGCAGGAATGTTGATCGCGGCGCAGGCGCCACCGCTCTCGCGAAACCCGGTGTTGCATTCCCACCCGCTTCCATAGTGCCTCTCGGTCGCATTCTCGGGCGTTCCTGAGGAACTGGTCTGCGCGAAAACAACGGAAGGCGCAGCTGCCAGGAGTGTGAGCAGTAAAAAGGAATGCATGAAAATTTGATACGCGGGTCTAGTTCTATTCATGGATTATTCCTTGGCAGCTAAGCCTGATGTGAATTTCATGTGCGAATTTTTTAATATGGCCCTCGACGATATTTCCATATCATCAAAGTGAACAGTTTTTGATTTTAGCACTTGATAGGTTTCATGCCCTTTTCCAGCCAGAATAACGACATCATTTTCTTGTGCTTTATTGATGATATGTTCTATGGCCATTCGCCTGTCCTGGATTAAAATATGATCGCAGGAATCAGGATCTACGCCGCTCAAAATTTCGGCCATAATTTCTTGACTATCTTCTGAGCGCGGATTGTCATCCGTAATCACCAGGAAATCTGCAATATCACTGGCAATTTTACCCATCTTGGGCCGCTTGCCGCGATCTCGATTTCCACCACAACCAAACAGAACCAAGAGGCGCCCGCCTCTTTCTGTTGCGATGTCTTTGACCGTGCCCAGTACGTTCTGAAGCCCATCTGGAGTATGGGCATAATCAACCAGAACCATATAGGACTGCCCTTTATCGACCTTTTCCAAGCGGCCTCTTGGGGAAACACAGGAGGACAATGTTTTACGAATATGTCTTTCGGGAATACCAATATGGCGAAGGACACTTGCTGCCGCTTTGATATTCAGAAGATTGAAATCCCCCAATAGCTGTGTCGGAAATTCAATCTGTTCTTTTTCAAAGTTTTTCGGGTAAATCTTGTGGGCGCCACCTTCGCTCATAAAACCCAATTTTGCCATTTGGTAGTGCTCTAAGGTTTTATGATAATCAAGGTGATCCTGAGTAATGTTTGTCAGCAATTTGACATCAAAATTTGTGCCCAATACCCGCTCCTGACTTATCCCTTCTGACGTTACTTCCATCACGAAATGAGTGCCTCCCTGGTCCAGGTGAGCTCTCATAAAATTGGAAATATCAGATGGTTCCGGGGTGGATAAGTCGTTGTTTCCTGAATTCAATGTTCCTAGTACAAACGGATTGTACCCGGCAGCTTTCAGGACTTCCCCAATTAGGTATGTGACTGTTGTTTTGCCGTTCGTGCCTGTAATGCCAATCACATATAGCTCTTCAGAAGGATGCCTATAGGGAGCAGGTGCATATTTGCCAAAAGGGGCTGGGATCACGTCCGTGATTTGTTCAGATTCTTTATATTGAGCGTCCAAAATATCTCCTAATGTGAAATTCAACGTCCATGCAGGGCAGCTCAAAAGCAAAACTCAGTGCTTTTTCACTAGGCACATCGCCATCGGAAAATACCGGACTGGCGAGCTTGCCCTCCTGATGGAGTTGTAAGGGAGAATCGCTCCCCTGGATTCTGTTTGCTACGACTTGGGCGCCTGCGTGACTTTGGCCAGCGTTTTTCCGCGAGCGACGGGATGCGCGCATCGTATTGGTTAGACGGCTTTTGCACCGGCCAATGGTAAAATCAGTTCTGAACTATTCTCTTTGCCTGCGCCAAGGCATCATTAAGGTTCGTGTAGCGAAAAGCCCCGAAGTGAAAATAGTCAACCGGGAAGTGCGTAACGCCATATGCCGCCATCTCTATGGCAAGCGCTGTTTCTACTGGTTTGGACCGCTTCTTGGTTGCCACAGTGTGTTGTGGCTTGTTCTGCGGTTTGCTCTTGTTCGGTCCCGCACGCTTCGATGAAATTATTTTAGCGGGGAGTATATGAAATGCGTTTCCTTTTCTGGCAATTATTTTTGCCAGCAACATAATTATAAGATATTTATAAGTTTTATTCAATTAAATATTTATATAACTAAAGATTATATATAATATAGTTATCATAACAATTCACAATTATAAAATATCAATATTATGATAAACATGATGTATTCAATATTTTATTTTGCCCAAATCAACGATGTGTTTGCTTATGTCCCGCTGGTTGGGAGCGGCACAGGCGCTTTCACCTGCATTTGCGCTGTGATTGGGGACATTAATCCGTTATCTTGAGATTTCTTGTTCGAGCGTTGCTTTGGTCATCTCTATGGTCCCCTGAACATCGAATGTTCGTTGCCCGGCGAGCTCGATCTTTGAAGTGCCCTGCGCATCGCCGTGGCTGATTATGATGACCTGAGTCGCGTTGACGAAAATGCTTCTGTCTTGCGTGACTTTTTTGAATTCACAATAAATTCCCATGACTTATGACTGCTCCAATGAGTTCTTCACTCACATAGGCGCACGCAAAAGTTTATTAATTGAGCGGCAGGAAAGATTGTGACACGGCAAGCGTTACACGAACCTGCCTGATTTCTCTGTTTGCATGCCGGAGTCCGTTTTGGGTCAGATGCAGACATTCTGGAGGCTCATGCAAGAACGTCCGCCAGGTGCCAATAATCGCCATGAGCCGTCACATGCACAAGCGGCCGGAAGACGCTTCCAACACCAGAGCCTCCACAGCTGGACGCTCCTGCAGGATTTCGGTGAGGTCACTCTGCGAGGGTGTTCCAACAACTTCGTCAGTCCAGACTTTCAGGTTTGTTAGCTGATACTCTCCAAAGGTCGTCATCATTGCCACATCAGCGGCATCGCGCCCGCGCACCATGAGAATGCGGCCGATCCGCGGCGTATTGTTGCGCGGATCGAAGGCGTACCATTCTCCTTCCAGGTAGACTTCGCTCCATGCGCAGAAATCCCCTGCGCTGGGATTTTCGAGACCGATGTCGCTGATATAGCCGCTTGCGTAGCGCGCTGGTAAATTCATTGCGCGGCAAAAGGCGATAAACAGGTGCGCGAAATCGCGACACACACCAGTACCCTCTCGAAACACATCGACCGCGGTCTTTGTGGGCCGACCGAACCGGTAGTCGAAGAGTACATTGTTGTGAACCCAGTTCGAGATCGCCTGCACCCGGGCCCAACCAGTTGGCGTGGAGCCGAAAAGATCCCAGGCCTTGTCAATAAGCTCATCGCTTTCGCAATACCGGCTGGCCAGCAGATATGGAAGCGTCTCAACAGGTAGATCCAGAATTTCATGCTGGCGCGCATCCCAGTTGAACCTGTCCGTCTCGCCTGTATCCTCAACAATGCAATCGGACCAGAGAACAGTTGAACCATGCGGTGCCTGGATACGAGCGCAACGGTTTCCATAAATATCACGATATTCCTCGAGCCTGTTATCAGGCTCAATGTGAATGTGATCTGAGCCAATCATCCGGCGATTGAGCGATGGATGCGGGTACAACGCCACGAGCATGGGCGTTGGTTCCGGACAGTCGACCTCTATCTCAAATCCTACGCGAATGAATATTGCCAAGCCCTTTCGTGTTATTGGCCGGAGATCATCCAATCGATTGCCCTTTACGGCAGCTGACTGTAATTGGATGTCACGGGCTATGAAGGCTGGGATACGCCACGACCAACGTATCATCATTGCAGGCAGGCCGATACAGCTCTAAAGGCTGCCACTTTTTGCGTTGGCATTTACTCCGGGACAACTGCCTGGCCAAAGCACATTTTTTGATCCCTCAAAAATGTCCGCAAGGGGTCAAGCTCCCGGGCAGACCGGCGCTATTTAATCGGTCCTGAATGGCCTCGGGACGTTCCGATAGGACCTCGCCATATCTGGAAGTCCAGAAACTGTGTCGGATGAATTTCTACGGAAGCGATATTGCGCCCTGCGTCCTCCTCCACCCACCCAATCCAACAATGAAGGAGTACAAATAGGCGGTAAGGAAGGCCGCCGTAACCACCGGCGTAACGATGGGAACAAGCCATGCAGCTACCAAGGCGGCATTTACAAGACCAAGCGTTACGGCTGAATTGGCCCGGTCTATGATGGGATGGCGTATCGGGTACGGCACCAGCATCGAGACTGAATGTAATAAGAATACCGCGATCAAAATGTACTCAGGGTTGAAGTCAAACTGCCCAGCCAAAAGCAGGACGAACAACATGTGGCGCATGAGTTCGTTCGTTGGAGAGCCTGTTCCCCCGGTTGTCTTGGGATTGAGCCGGGTAACAATACGGACAAGGATCGAGCCGGCGGCTATCGCGCTCGCGGCGATGAGGAGGCTCCCGAAATGCGCACCGACCGCCAATGCGAGCGCAACGTGGGCGACCGCGTCACAAACGTTGTCGAGGTCGGCGCCGAACCGACTTCTGATGTTCAACTTGGCGGCCAAAAAGCCATCAAGGTCGTCCATGAAATTGTTGAAAATGATCAAAGGGATCACGTACCGGTAACCGTCGTCCAGAAAGAGAACCACGAGAGGCAGCACCCCGAAAATGGACGTTGCATTGGCCAGATTCCGATAGATGAAACTTCCCTGTGCCCCGCGCATGTTCAAGATGCGTCCTCCCCAAGAACGAAGAAGTGATTCTCCAACATCGGAAAAGCAATGCTCATCGCCTTGGGAACGCGTCTGATCCAGGGGCTCCCCAGGCGCATCCCGAAATACGTCAAATGCCCGACGGTCCGAAGGGCTTGAAACCGCACCGGCACAGTTTGCTTCCATTTCTCGATCAGTTCGATGCCCATTTCCATGAGCACATAGGGCTCGTTCCTTTCGACGTGGCGGACGCTCAATCCGCATTGCTCAAAGATGCGCCTGTAGTCCGACACCGAACGATAGACGACTTGGTAATCGCCCGTGAGTGCCACGGCCTTGCCCCTGACGGTGGACTCGCGGCAGAGGATCATTCCGCCCGGTTCAATGCATGAAACCAACTTCCGCAACAAGGTAATCACGTCTCTTTCATTGAGATACATGAGGAGACCGCCGAGGAAGACCAAATCATAGCGGGCATCAGGCTCAAACGTCATGACGTCGCCATGGATGGGACTGAGGTTGTGGTAGGGGGCGCATCTCCTTTGCAGGGACTGGAAAAGGGTGCGGCTACCCTCGACTGCCGTCACCAGGGAGAAACGACGCGCGAAGTTCTCCGCCCAGACCCCGATGCCGCTACCGAGATCGAGGATCGCACCGTCCCGCTTCACCCCACGGGTCAGCCGTTGAACGATCCGGGCTTCCTCCCGGAAACGGAAATCCCCCGCGCTTGCGGGAAAGCCGAAATCATCCATCATGTACGGTCCGAGGATCGACGCCGTGGCTTTTCCCCAATACCGGTTGACCTTAGCGTAGTCGATATCAGTCATTCGCGGCACGGGGGGTAACGGGTCTCTTGCCGGGGATTGACGGGGGGTAGACAGTGATGTCTCGATGACGGTCATAGCCTTTGTGTCTCACCTCGGTCCATGTCCGGTTTTATTATCATTGCCGCGCGGCGGTTACCCTCGGCCGTCAGAATGCGTGGCAAAATCTCGGCATTGGCGCGCTCGATGTCGGCGGCGAAATCGATCTCGATCCAAGGCGTGCCGGTGATGTCCTCGAATGCGAAGGTGCTGCTTGGTGAAGTAAGCAGAACATCACGGATAGTCTCCTCGTAAGGCTCGTGGCGGCGGCCCTGGCGTAAATAAAGCTCGGTCTGAATGATGATCTTCCTGGCCACCTCTTCTGACAGCTTGAAAAAGCCCACCGACTCACCGCAGAAATCAAACTCGGCGCTCAGCCATTTACGGAACTCGACGATCTCGCCATCCCGTACACATATTTTGACAGGCTCATCGCCCTGATCGAAGCCACGATCGAGGAGCAGGCAGTTCTCTTGGCGTGAGTTGATGAGACGCTCTACCACGTCTTCGCTGTAGAGGACGTCAGCATCCATTAGGAGGATCGGGCCCCCGCGACACAATTCGTCGCGCAGGGTCCACAAGGTGACGATGTTGCCCTCTTCATAATCCTCATTGA
The DNA here is from genome assembly GCA_021775555.1 of Hyphomicrobiales bacterium. GTDB lineage: Bacteria > Pseudomonadota > Alphaproteobacteria > Rhizobiales > Methyloligellaceae > UBA2767. The sequence continues at coordinate 43,171 of JAJFHP010000054.1, forward strand.
ACACGGTTCTCACGAAATCCTGTGCCCCCAGGGCAGCGATCTCCCGCTCGATGTCTTGATGGTGATAGCCGACACCGAGTACCAACTCGTCTATGCCGTGTCGCTTGAGGATTTCGATATGGTATTGCAACAAGGATTTGTCGCCGAAGCGCAGCAAAACCTTCGGTGGAGGCTTCGTGGTCGTAAATCCGAGCCGTTCACCGATTCCGGCCGCCAACATAACTACCCTCATACACCATGCTCCACTTCACCGTCCGCTCACGGGACGACGAGTCTGCACCGTGCGCGCTGCCAGGCAGCGTGGCGGGGCGACCTCCCTCGACGAGTTAGGACAAATTGTTTCAGAAAGACTGGATCAATCTAACCGATCGCGTTCCATTTGGCCAATGGTGGAGCAGTCGAGTGAGCCAAGCAGACCCCTTTACGTTCGCTAACCGACGGGTGGCCTGGGTTTAGTGGTGGGTGGTAGCGGATGGCACCAGCCTGATCCGATACGGCAACAGGAAGCGTATGATCTCATTATTGAGGGGTTTGCGCTTGGCCGGTATCTCTGAGGAATGTCCGCTTTGTGCCAGAAGCGGACATTTGACGAGAATATCAATATGGTCGGCCAGTCTATAGAGGTTGGCAGTATCATCCTGGATTTAAGTACTGCTCCTAGGCTGCGGAAACTGCAGGTACCGCCGCAGAGAAGCCGGAAGTTAAAGGAGCCTCTTTCGACAGGAATTGCTGCTCAAATTCCGCCGCCGGCATAGGACGGCTGAAATAGTATCCTTGCCCCTCTTCGCACCCCATGCCTCTCAGAATATCTATTGTATCGGGATTCTCGATGCCTTCAGCAATGACTGACATCCCCAGCCGTTTGCTGAGATTTATCGTGGCCTCAATAATTGCTTCATCTTCTGACCCCCTCTGCAGTTCACGAACAAAGGATTGATCTATTTTCAGTCGATTGAGTGGGAATTTCTTGAGATAGGTCAGGCTGGCATAACCAGTGCCGAAGTCATCAAAAGCGATGTGGACCCCAAGATTCTGGATACGTTTAAAAATTTTCCGCACTGCTTCATCATCCTCCAGCAGGATATCCTCCGTGACTTCCAGTTCGAGTAGTGAGGGCGAAATGCCGGTATCCTTCAGAACCATCCTGACTGTCTCCGCAAGATCGCCCGACTGAAGCTGCGAGGGCGAGAGGTTCACGCCAATTCGAATGTTATAGCCATTCTGCTCCCAAATGCGGCCTTGATTACAGGCGGTTGCCAGGACCCAGAACGCCACGTCATCGGAGATCGAGGTTGCATTTACGACCGGCATGAATTCTGCCGGCGAGACAAGACCTCGAGTGGGGTGCTGCCAGCGGATAAGAGCCTCCGCACCGACCAGCTTACCGTCTGTCAGACTGATTTGCGGCTGATAAAAAAGTTCAAATTCATCCCCTTGTGCGGCTAGTCGCAAGTCGACCTCAAGTGTTTTCCGAGCTTCAAGTTCATCCCTGATTCCAGGATCAAAGAAGACGTGGCGGGCACGTCCGGCTGTCTTTGCGCGATACAGTGCGAGATCAGCATTGGCGAGGAGTTCGTCCGCCGTCTCGCAATGTTCGGGATATATAACCACCCCGATGCTGCATTTAACGCGTACCCTGCGCTCTCCGAGTGAAATAGGCGTTTTGCTGAACAAAAGGGTTGCCCGTTCCGACAGTTTTTCCGCCCTGTCAGCCACATCGGAACCGCTGATCACAATGGCGAACTCGTCACCGCTCAACCGGGCGACCAAGCCGGTACCCTCCACCAAAGCCTTTAATCCCTTGGCGACGGCACACAGCACCTGATCGCCGCAAGCATGGCCCAGTGTATCGTTGATCTCCTTGAATTTATCGAGGTCCATCAGCAGAACTGCAACATTGCTCTGCTCCGTTTTCGCCTCGGCAAGTTCTGCATCCAGGTGCTCGTACAGCGTATTTCGATTGGCCAGCCCTGTCAGCGAATCGTACTCCGCCAGGTAGCGTATCCGCTCCTCTTCGCGTTTGCGGACCGAGATATCCCGCAGCACTGCGCCATACTGGAAGCCGTCTGTTCCCGGCCACCCTGAGAAACAGACCTCAAGCGGAAATGTTTCGCCATTTTTCCGGCGTCCCTCAAGTTCCATGACCTTGCCACCGGGGGCCTGGAGTGCTCCAACTTCCAAGTCCAGGATCGAAAAGGGATCACCTATAGCGGCACCGTCGTCCACGGTGCAGATCCTGTCGAGCGACCGACCGATCATTTCCGCCGGTTCGTAACCGAAAATAGTCACTGCCGCAGGATTCCAGACCGTGATCAGGCCGTTCTGGTCGGCGCATAACAAGCCATCGCCAAGCGACATGGCGATACGCTTAAATCGTTTTTCCGCGACCAAGGCCAATAAACCGCGAAAGTCGATCTCGTCGAGTGCCATGGCTACAAGATAAGCGGCGACGGCCACATGCAAGAGCGACGTATCAAGGATAACGGGCAGCTTCGCCTGCAAGAGCGCAGCACCCAATTCAGCCGTGACAGCCAAGCCGACCAGGATCAGAACCCGCACCCTGGCGGCAAGGCGGCGCCAAAGCGCCACCATGAGAAGCGCTATGATGCCCAGTCCGCCCAGCGTTGCGACATCAGAGGAGGTTCGCAGTACGCGGCCTTGCAGGATCGACTCGGCAGCCAGAATCTGCAGCAATGGGCCTGAAATTACATGGCCGTTTGGTACGTTGAACCGGTCACCCAGTTCGACCGCTGAACCGCCAATGATGACTTTCTTGCCCTTGAGCATTTTTGATGTGGCGGGATCACCATGCAGGACATCCACATAAGAGACAGTCGGTACGGAATCGGATCGAATGCTGAAATCAATTAGAAAGGACTTTTTATTCTTTTCATACTGCCCCGCCAGCAACCCTCCCACCGATGGGAGAAATTCCCCATCCAGTAATTCACCAAACGCGTATCGGCGAACCAGTCCATCTGGCTCGACAACGACATTCACGGTCGCCGGCCAAGAGTGTTTTCCAAAGAGTGGCAAGGGGCGGTTCACATAAATTTTCTTCTCATTTCCGTGCGTCCTCACCAATTGCTTGAATGACGGCAGGACAACCGAGCCACCGGCCTTTTGGAGAGCCTCACCAAAGGTTTGGTCAAACTCTGGAATCGACGGAGAACTGAAATCAATATCGAAAATTATATCGCTCGCGCCCGAGCTTGCCAGTTTTCCGATCAGCTCCGCATGAAGCCGCCGGGGCCATGGCCAGACGCCGACCTTCTCAATCGACCGCGGATCGATTGCGACCAGCACAATGTCGCCAGAGGCCTCGCGGGAATTCCAGCCGAACCGCGCGTCAGCAAGGACATTATGCAACGCGTTGTGCGCCCCGGTCAGTTGAACCACCGCCAGGACGCACAACACGAAAAGATGTGCTCGATACTGTTTCACTCTTCCCCCGTCCCGCCACCTGCTGCCGTCCAGAGAGAACAGCAGAGCCCCAGGAGGCGGTCTTAACTACTAATGTTGGCGTTAGCTGTTGCCTTTGCCTTTGCCATTGCCATTGCCATTGCCATTGCCATTGCCATTGCCATTGCCATTGCCATTGCCGTTATTGCTTTTGGCTTGGGCTTTGGCATGACCATTTGCGTTGCCGTTACCATTTCCCTGGCCATAGGCATTGCCGACACCATTGCCTGGCGTGAGCGCACCGGATTTCCACAAGGTTTTCTTGGCGGCGTGACCATGCGCGGAATTGGAAACAGTTGCCGAGCGCACCAGTCCCTTCGTGGCTTTATGGGCGTTTAACTTCACTTCGCCGATTGGAGATTTTATGCGCAGAACGCTATTGCCTCGCCCGGCACGCGCGCGAAGCGCGGTAGAATCCTTGCGGGCCTTCACCGGGCTGGAACCCGCTGCATGGTTCGAATTTCCAAGAGAACGAACCTTCAGTCCGTTTGGCGTGCCACGCGGTGCGGACAGTCCACTCTTCGGCACCTGAACGCGTTTAACCGATGAGGTCCTTGGCGTACCATTCTGAATTGGGCTCAGCGTGCCCGAGCCGCTCAGGGACAGGCCACCCTTACCTTGTGCAAAAACCTTCACAACTTGTCCTGGTAGAACAAGTGCGTACTGGCCGGATTTGAAATCCGCGACTTCAACCTTGCCTCGCAGCACATCAACATTGGTACCGTACTTGTTGACTGATACGCGGAATTGCGTGCCTTTCACCACAGCAGCAAGATACGGTGTCTCGACCTCGAAATGCTTCACATTGCGTTTTTCCACTTCAAGGAGGATCGAACCGGCCTGCTGAATAATGGTCGTCGACAGTCCTTCTTTCTTTTCAGTCGGAATACCGATTACTGAATTTGGTGAGATCAGCATGGTCTCTTCGCCGCGCACCAGAAGAACACGGCCATTTCGACCGGTACGGATATTGTCGCCAGGCTGCAGCACAGTCTCACTCTTGAGCGAGGCTTTCTGAACGCCGGACGTGGTCACCCATATCTCACCAGAGCTTTTACTGACCTGCCAGCCTGCATCCCCCGCGATCACGACCGATCCCGTGAAAAAGACAACAACAAATGCTAAAAAAACCTCAGCACATCTCATTATTAAATGATCAAACATAGTCGCCTCATACCTGTTTCACACGCATCGCTATCGTGAGACACGTCCGCAATTATTGGTTGAGGCCAATGCTACTCCACACGTTTGAATATCTGCTTAGCGCAAACGGTCAAATTGCAGCGCCACCATTAACCTTTGGTTAACCATGAAACCTCAGATTGAAAGGTGCAGCAGTCTGCAACTAAACAATTTGGTAAAAAACCAATGGGGCGGGGTTACAAAGTTGGTGATACGTGGCCCGTGCGGCCGCGAAAGAACGTGACCCGGATGACAATCTTTGCATCCGCGCTGATCCTGTCGCATGCGGGTGCCGGTCCAGCGGCGGCGCAGCAGGCATCGCCACAACAGCGACTTGACCCCAACCAAACTGCGAAAAAATTTGATGCCTTCCAGGCTCAACAAAAACGCACCAAGAAGGCAAAAATACAGGTGCCGAGAGCGGCCAGACCGGAAATTCCAGCCGATGACAAGCCGCTTTTCAAGCTCAAGTCCGTCTCTGTTGAAGGCGCGAGCGTTATATCCCATGACGTGATAGCCGCGACCTATCAACCGTATATCGGGAGGACCGTGTCCAAGGCCGACCTGGCGACGATCACAAGCAAGATCAGTGACCTGTATCGCGATGAAGGCTACAGCCTCAGCCGAGCCGTCATACCACCGCAGGACATAAAGGGCGGGCGTATCCAGATTCAGGTGCTCGAAGGCCATATAGCGGAGATTATTCTGAAGGGAGCGGGTGGCGAGGAATTCGGGATTCGTCCGCTGCTCGATGCTGTCGAAGCTGAGAATCCCTCACGGCTTTCAACTCTCGAGCGCCAACTGTTGCTTGTGAACGATATTCCAGGTGTCCACATCGCCGATACGGTTCTTGAAGAGATTGGCGAAGGCACCGGCCGCTTTCGCCTCATAGTGATCCTGGAGACCTGGCGTATTTTCACGGCGCTTGGCCTAGATAACCGGGGCACGTCCGAAGTTGGCCCCTTGCAAGCCTATATGGCGCCATCTCTCAATTCATACTTTATTGCTGGGGATACACTCCTCCTCAGCCTGTCGACCATCCCCGATGCGACTAGTGAGCTTGGGTACAGCAGTCTCTCTTACGAGGTGCCAGTTGGAACTGGTGGTGCCCGGCTTGGCGTCACGGCTTCATATAGCGAAATTCGGCCAGGCGATGAGAGGCAGCAACTCAATACCCTGACCCGGACCGAGGGCATTGAGGTCAGGGGAAGTATTGTTCCGCTGCGAACGCGAAAATCATCTCTCTGGTTGTCTGCTGCTGCCGGTCTTAGCAATGTCTCGGAAAGCGATTCCCTTGGCACAAACTATAGCGACAAATTACGGACCGTGAGCCTGACGGCGGACTATCAGCTGCAGGACGATATAGGCGGCACTAATTTTGTGACCGCCAGCCTGCGCCACGGAGGCGATATTCTCGGCGGATCGGATAAGGACGATGCTCTGCTCTCCAACAATGATGCTTCAGGAGATTTCACGAAACTCAATTATTCATACAATCGCTACCAGAAACTGACCGACATGTGGTCATTGAACTTCTCTGCCGCCGGACAGCTGACATCAACGGCACTGTTGTCGTCAGAGGAATTCTATATCGGGGGTTCGCAATTTGGTCGCGGATATGACGGCGGCGAGCTTAGCGGAGATAATGGTATTGCCGGCACCGCTGAGTTGCGTTTTGATAACACGCTGAAGCACAAATTCTTCAAAGGCTATCAACTCTATGGCTTCGTCGACAGGGGTCTGGTCTGGGACTTTCGTGACGGAGAGGATGATGTCACTTCCCTCTCCTCGGCCGGGGTGGGCGCGCGCCTCTATCTGCACAAGGATCTGCAAGCTGGCATCGAAATCGCTGCGCCGCTGGATTATCGCTCACCCGCTAACGTAGACCGCGACTGGCGCGTATTTTTCTCCATCGCAAAATCATTCAAGTTCTGTCCAGGAAGGGGACAAAAGCGCTGTGTCCAGCAGTGAGCCTACATTCAAACTGGATCTGGTTTCTGTGATCAAAAAAATTAACCTACAGGATAAGTCTGTGGGTCGGCATCCAACATATGCAGCGCGCATAGTTTCAATGATGAGTAGAATGTCCGCTTTGCCCCCGAAAGCGGACATTTTGGCATCGCCTTCATGCGGCGCGGCCGGGACGTGCAGGTGTGCGAGTTGGAACCGCCAATCAATTGCGCACGCACTGCCCGTCTTGGAAGACGTAACCGTCAGGACAAGACGGCGCGACAGTCTGCGGACCGTCTGAGCCGGAACCTGCAGGGTTCGAGGTCAGCACATGTTTTTTGATCAGCCGGAATTCGCGACCGCTGAAATCGTAATAGTGCCGGGCCATCGGTTCTTCTTCGTCGAGCAGGCCAGTCAGGATAAGCAGATCGCTGCCGCGTTCGAAATCAACCGGATTGATATTCTCGCCTGCTTCGAGCCAGCAGCAAATCGTTCCGGGAAGAAACTGCACGTGGCCTGATCTTGCATTGATGACGGCGCCCATCAGGCACTGCCCACCGCAGCCCCAGGTTGCGAGAACATGATCCCCGGAGAAATTAATGCCGCCTTTTGCCGCGTTCCTGAGGCGTGTCCGATAGGTTCTTGCGTCAGGATGGGATCCAAGGTCCGGTGTTCGCACGCGCCCGGAGTAGGTCGACGCGGGATAGTCCTCAAACCGGGGTTCGGCGTGCGCCGAACCGGAACTGGAGGCTGTCCACACGAATGCGAACAGAAAAGAAGTGAATACAATGCTGAGAAATCTGACGGTCATCATGCCGGGTCCTCCTCACCTTACTCGACACGCGGGGCAGCTGGTGATGAACGTGTTAGCCGCGTTCAGGCTCAAACCCCTGTGAAGCATCGGTTAGCGGTATAGGCGCCTTTTACCCCACTCTTCTTCCACTGTTTTACCCATTTATCCGCCTCTGATTTCAAATCGAACGGGCCTAAAGCGACCACGAACAGCTTCTTTTTATTATTGGGGCTGTTCGATGTTCTCAAGTCCAGGGCCATAGCAGGCCCATTTGTTTGTTCGGGGCTCCAAGGCAGACTGTTGGCCTTATTTAGCGCGGCGCTTTCGCTTGGATACGCGCCACCGAACACATAGTGTCCGCAAACTTGGGTGCCCGCATGTGCGGGTGCCACAATCAATAGACCCGAGATGATGGATGTTACAACTGCTGTGGTTCTGAACATTTTTTCCAATTCCTCTCAGCCCCGATCCGCGACAGGGGATGAGCCTATCAGGATTTTCCGCATTAGGACAAATTGGTGAGCGTGAATGTCCGCTTTGGGTCTTAAGCGCACATTCTGAGGGGCAATCAGGATTGCAAAGATTGTCTCAATCATTTGCTTTGCTCCCGAGTGAAGCCGCTGGCAATCCAAAAACCGGCGAACAGTAGCGCCCATAAGAACGCGGGCACGCCTACAAAGATAGAGGCAAAGTCTCCCAGCTGCGCTGATGTTAGCGACTGCGGGAATAAGCCAGCACCCAAAAACCAAAGGACGGCCCAGGTAACAGTGCCAGCGACCCACAGGCGGATGAGATCACGACGCCATTGTATTTTTCCAAGGAGGCTCTTGATGTTCATATCTTCTCCCTCCCTAACCCATCGATGTGTGCACCACAACAGAAAGGGGCCCGTGCAATGCTGACGCCTGTATGAGGCGGTTTACGATGTCCGCTTTGGGTCACAAGCAGACATAAAACCCCTCAGTTAGCAATGTCCGCTTTACCCCCGAAAGCGGACCTCGGCGCACAACCCCTCAACCCCCTTTATTATTTGAGTTCAGAGCCTAGCCAGCATCGTCCCTGGATGGCTCCCAACCCTCGGGCGCCATCTCGAAACCTGCAAATTCAAAACCCGGGGCAACCGTGCAGCCCACAAGTGTCCATGCTCCAAGTGAGTGCGCCGATTGCCAATGGTTATTCGGCACTACAGCTTGCGGGCGTTCAGCAACCTTGAGGTCGTTTCCAAGGATAAACGTCTCCGGATCGGATCCATCGGGTGCAATGCGCAATTCCAGTGCTGCGCCCGCATACCAGTGCCAGGTTTCGCTGGCATCGACCCGGTGCCAATGCGAGACTTCATCTTCACGCAGCAGATAATAGATCACGGTCCCGACGGAACGCCCGGACTCGGTTTTCGCATCTCGAAACGTCTCGCGGAAATGCCCGCCTTCGGGATGCGGTTCGAGCTCCAGCAGGCGGATGACCTCATCCGCCGAGTGCATCAGGCATTGTCCTTGGCTGCCCGCACCGCGCCGAACACCTCATAGTCCTCAGCGTCTTCCATGCCGAGATTGGTGCGAATTTCAGCACTGTCCGGACGCAGGAAAACATTGGTTTCGAGTTCGCGCGACAGCGTGGTGGGGACCGTCGGCTCGCCCTTCGCTCGCATTTCGCTGATCTCCTGCGCACGCGCCTGAAGCGCCGCATTTCCGGGCTCCACGGTGAGCGCAAAAGCGGCGTTCGACTGGGTATATTCATGGCCTGAATAGACCACCGTCTCGGGCGGCAGCGCCCTGATCTTGGACAGCGACGTCCACATGGTCTGCGCATCACCCTCGAACACACGTCCGCACCCCAAGGTAAACAGCGTATCTCCGGCAAAGCACAAACTGGCCTTGGGGAACCAGTAGGTGATGTGTCCTGCCGTATGACCCGGCGTATCAAACACCTTGGCCGTGAACGCACCAAAGTCGTAACTGTCGCCATCACCAAGCAGCACATCAATGCCGGGCACACGATCCGCTTCAGCCCTTGGCCCAACGATGGTGCAGCCTGTCTCTCCCTTCAGCTCCAAGTTTCCACCCGTGTGATCCGCATGATAATGGGTGGTGAGAATATGGGTGAGGGTCCAGCCCTTCTCCGCCAGGGCCTGCTTGACTGCGCTGGCTTCAGGCGCATCAATGCTGGCCGTGAGATTGTTTTCCGCGTCATGTATCAGAACGCCGTAATTGTCGCTCAGGCAGGGGAACTGGTGAATTTCTAGGTTGGGCATGTCTGGTCCTCAAAAAGCGAAGCGACAGGACGTAAAAGCTGGTCCATTTTCTTCAACATTCAAAAGCAGCGCGCAACCTAGCACCGCTTTAATGCAATTCAAATGTCATGCTGCTCTAATGAGAGTTCAGGTCTAGGATCAATGCAGCAACAGGATTTGCGCGGAAAGCACGGCCATGCATATCGATATCATCGATCTACGTGAGTTTTATGCCCGTCCGCTCGGAGCGGTGGTGCGGCGGCTGATCGTCCAGCGCCTGCGTGCGCGCTGGAGCGATGTCTCGGCCATGAATGTATTTGGTCTGGGATACGCAGCGCCTTATCTGGGCGTTTTCCGAAATGAGGCAACGCGCGTTGGTGCTCTGATGCCGGCCTCTCAAGGCGTCATCGCCTGGCCCCAGGACAGCGCCCGGCAGGCCGCGCTGGTGCAGGAAGATGATTTGCCCCTGCCTGACAGCTGCGCCGACCGCCTGATCATAGTTCACTCCCTGGAAACCGTGGAGAACACACGCGCATTGCTGCGCGAGGCATGGCGCGTTCTCGCACCCGGTGGACGGGCGATCCTCATCGTGCCCAATCGCGCGGGCCTGTGGGCGCGCTTTGAGAGCACCCCCTTCGGGCATGGACGCCCCTATAGCCGTGGTCAGCTCACAAGGCTGCTGCGTGATGCCATGTTCACCCCGCTGGATTGGGACCAGGCGCTTTACATGCCGCCATTCAACTGGCCAATCCTGTTACGCGGCGCCATTGCATGGGAGCGCATGGGAGCGATTTTCTGGCCCGGTTTTTGCGGTATCAACATGGTCGAGGCCACGAAACAGATTTACGCCGCAACACCCGAGCGCAACACTGAAAAGCTGCGCGGCAAGCTCTACCCGGTTCCTGCTGGTTCGGTTGCCGCTCGCAGCCGGAACACTATCCGTGAAGTTAAAGACTCAACGCGATAACAGGAAGATCGCCTGTTGCCCGAGCAGGTTCTGCATGAAGTCCGGGATATTCACGCCCAGCCGCTGACCCTGCGCGTTCAGAGCTACGGAGCGTTCAACCTTCGCATCCAGTTCATCACACATCGCACGAAAATCCTTGATCGTGCAGAAGTGAATGTTCGGCGTGTCGTACCAGGAGAAGGAGAGGTTTTCCGTCACCGGCATACGCCCGGCAAACATGATTTGTGAGCGAACGCGCCAGTGGCCAAAATTGGGAAATGACACGATGACGTGCTTGCCGATCCTCAACAACTGTTCCAGCACATCACGCGGGCGGCGCGTGGCCTGGATGGTTTGTGAAAGGATCGCGAAATCAAATGCATTGTCGGGATAGTTCACAAGGTCCGTGTCAGCGTCCCCCTGCACCACGGAAAGCCCGCGCGCCACGCACTGATTGACGCCGGACTGCTGAAGCTCGATGCCGCGTGCGTCAACATCTCGCGTCTCTGACAGAATGCGCAAGAGCGTACCATCACCGCAGCCGACATCCAGCACCCGCGATCCGGGATGGACCATCTCCGACATCAGCAGGAGATCGACGCGAGTTGCCTGAAGATTGGTACTTTGTATGTTCATCGGGTGCTCAACTCCGCATCAGCCACCTCGTCCGGTGACTTCAGTCCGCGCTTCCTCGCTGCCGCTGACAGGAACCCGGATACAGCATCAGCCAACTCCGGTTCATCCAGCAGAAAAGCATCATGTCCCTTGTCCGTATCTATCTCGACAAAGCTGACATTGGCCGCGACTGCGTTCAGCGCCTGCACGGTGGCACGGGATTCTTCGGTCGGGAAAAGCCAGTCGCTGGTGAAGGAGACACAGCAAAAGCGCGTCTGGGTCCCCTCAAACGCTTTTGACAATTCGCCGTCGTGATCCGCGGCCAGGTCGAAATAATCCATGGCGCGAGTCATGTAGAGATAGCTGTTGGGGTCGAACCGGTCGACGAAAGTGTAGCCCTGATGACGCAAATAGCTCTCGACCTGGAAGTCAGCGTCGAACCCGAATGAAATCTTTTCACGGTCCTGCAGGTTGCGCCCGAATTTCCGGTGCAATGCATCATCCGACAGATAGGTGATATGTGCTGCCATGCGCGCTACAGCCAAACCCTTGCGCGGCAGCTTGCCCTCTTCAATGTAGCGCCCGCCGCACCAATCGGGGTCTGCCATGACTGCCTGGCGCCCAACCTCGTGAAAAGCGATATTCTGCGATGAATGCCGCGCCCCGGTTGCGATGGGAATAGCGGAGAAGACACGGTCCTTGAACGAGGATGCCCATTCGAGCACCTGCATACCGCCCATGGAGCCACCAATGACGCTGAAGAGCTGGTCAATGCCCAGGTGATCCAGCAACCGCGCCTCGGCCCGCACCATGTCGGAAATGGTGATGACCGGAAAGTCCAGTCCATAAGGCTTGCCAGTTTCCGGATTTTCAGACATGGGGCCGGTTGAGCCCATGCAGCCGCCCACATGGTTGGCGCAAATAACGAAGAACCTGTCCGTGTCGATGGGTTTGCCGGGGCCAACCATGATCTCCCACCAGCCGGCCTTGCCAGTGACGGGGTGGCTGTTTGCGACATGCTGGTCCCCGGTGAGCGCATGGCAGACCAGGATTGCGTTGGAGGCGTCTTCATTGAGCACTCCATAGCTCTGGTAGGCCAGGGAAAAGGGTCCAAGCTGCGTACCGCAATCAAGCTCCAGCGGCTCATCGGCGGGAAACGTTACAAATTTTCCCTCAAGCCCACGCGTTTTTGAGCGCCCATTGACGCCTTCCTGACTGTTTGTTCTTTGATCCACCTGAACCATCCGCGCCTCATGACCTTGAGGCCAAAGATCCAACAAAAAACCCCGGCCGGGCGATGCGCCAAAACCGGGGGTCTAATCTCCGCGGCCTTTTAGCGACTTATTTAAAGTGGCTGCAAGCCGACCGGCCAAATCACCACTGGGAGGGATTAAACACGGCTTTTCTCGTCCCGGTCAAGGGTTGATGGGAGATGGGGTTAAGGAGGATGTGGAACTTTCCTTTGATTTCGTGCCTGCCTAAGCCTATTCAAAAGGCCGCGCGCAAGGAGCAGATACGTGAGCGAGAAAACCACACCGACGCCTCAGCCCGGCATCATGGATATCACCCCATATGTGCCGGGCAAGAGCACGGCCGCTTCACGCAGCCCGGTGATAAAATTGTCGTCCAATGAGACCCCCCTGGGGCCCAGCCCCAAGGCGCTTGCCGCCTATGGCGAGGTCTCAACGCTTGAGCGCTACCCGAACGGCCAGGCGACGGAGTTGCGACAGGCCATTGCAGATGCTTACGGGCTGAACCGGGAACGGATCGTGTGCGGTGCGGGATCGGATGAATTGCTGAGCCTTCTGGCGCAGGCCTATCTGGGTGAAGGAGACGAGGCGATTTACACCGAGCATGGCTTCCTAGTGTACCATATCGTTATTCTCGCCAATGGTGCGACACCGGTGATTGCACCGGAGAAGGACGCTCGCGCCGACGTGGATGCGATCCTCGATCTGGTGAGCGTAAAAACCAAAATTGTTTTTCTCGCCAACCCGAACAACCCGACCGGAACCTACCTGCCGTTCGACGAGTTGCAGCGCCTGCGCGCCGGGCTGCCCGATCATGTAATTCTCGTACTCGACGCAGCCTATGCGGAATATGTAAAGCGCAACGATTACGAGGCAGGGCTGGAGCTCGTCGCGACCACCGCTAACACCGTGATGACGCGCACATTCTCGAAAGTATACGGCCTGGCAGCCCTGCGCATCGGCTGGTGCTATGCACCTGCTGCAATCGCTGATGTACTGAATCGCATCCGCGGACCGTTTAACGTGTCTGCTCCGGCAATTGCCGCCGCTGTCGCTGCGATACAGGATGGCGCGCATATGGAGAAGGCCGTCGAGCATAATGACAAATGGCTGGCATGGCTGACGGAAAAAATAGGTGCACTCGGGCTTGAGGTTACCCCGAGCGTAGCAAATTTTATCCTCATCCATTTTCCCGATAAAGAAGGCCAGACAGCCACTGATGCGGATGCAGCGCTGAGTGCAAAGGGGATTCTGCTGAGGCGCGTTGAAGGCTATGGTTTTCCCAATGCGCTGCGCATGACCATTGGTACAGAAGATGAAAACCACCAGACCGTTGCGGCCCTTGAAGTTTTTTTGGGCGTGAGCGGGGATGCATCATGAGCGCGCCCCTGTTCAACCGCGTTGCCCTTGTAGGCCTCGGCCTGATTGGCTCCTCCATTGCCCATGCGGCACGGGCCAATGGCGTGGCCAAAGAGATTGTCGGCACTGCACGCTCTGACAAAACCCGTGCGCGGGTAAAAGAGCTGGGCTTCCTTGATCAGGTCATGGAGACCGCTGCCGAGGCCGTCGCGGGAGCTGATCTAGTGATTATCTGCGTGCCGGTATGCGCCAGCGAGGCGGTTGCCCGTGAAATCGGCCCGCACCTCTCACCCGGTGCAATCGTAACGGATGTCGGGTCAGTCAAAAGCAGCGTGGTGGCGCAGGTGGAGCCTCATATACCTGATGGCTGTACATTCATTGCCGGGCATCCGGTTGCGGGAACGGAACATTCAGGCCCAGACGCAGGCTTTGCCGAACTGTTCGAGGGGCGCTGGTGCATTCTCACTCCTGCGGCCAAGGCCACGCCGGAGGCGACTGACCGGTTGCGAGAATTCTGGAGCACGCTCGGGTCCAATGTCGACATCATGGACCCGGAGCATCATGACCTGGTTCTGGCCATCACCAGCCATATTCCACATCTCATTGCCTACAACATTGTGGGTACCGTGGCTGATCTGGAAACGGACACCCGGTCTGAAGTGATCAAATATTCCGCCAGCGGGTTTCGTGACTTCACCCGCATCGCCGCGTCCGACCCGGCCATGTGGCGTGATGTGTTCCTGTCAAACAAGGAAGCGGTGCTGGAAATGCTCGGGAGGTTCTCTGAAGACCTGTCCGGCCTCCAGCGCGCAATCAGGCGCGGTGATGGAGAAGCGCTGGAGAAAATGTTCACCCGCACCCGGGACATCCGCCGCAATATTATCGATGCCGGTCAGGAAACGGAAAGGGCCGATTTCGGACGCGGTCTATCGGGTTCTTCCAAAAAAGATTAAGTCTTTTTCCGTCATTTTTACCCGACAAACCATTCTTATTCATGCAGGAATGCCTATCTGTCCTAGAAGTGGCAGGGGAGCAGAATTTGTCTGATCTTTGGGTCTTCGGTTACGGGTCGCTGATGTGGCGGCCGGGCTTTGATCATATGGAGCGCCAGCCTGCGCTGCTGCGCGGAGCACACCGCTCACTGTGTGTCTATTCCTGGGTGCATCGAGGCACAGAAGACAGGCCCGGGCTTGTACTTGGCCTGGATACCGGCGGCTCCTGCCGGGGAATTGCTTTCCGCGTCAAATCCTCATTCGCCGATGAAACCATCGAATATTTACGCAGCCGCGAACAGGTGACCATGGTCTACCGTGAGGCGTTTCGCTCCATCCGGCTGCTTGATGGAACAGAACGAAAAGTTCAGGCGGTATGCTTCCTGGTTGATCGTGAGCATCCCCAATATGCCGGTCGCCTGCCGGTCTCAAAACAGGCCGAGCTCGTGGCTCACGGGCATGGGCAATCCGGTGACAATGTCGAATATGTAGCCAACACGCTCTCCCATCTTGATGAAATGGGTCTGCGGGAGAACGAGTTGCAACAGGTCATGGCGCAACTCGACTGAGTGCCCGCAATATACTTTCAAACAGATTGAAGATGGTCAGTGAATGCCTTGTCGAAGCGCTTCAGGCGCAGACGGCTTCCGGCTCGTCATTGGCCGGCGCAAAGCTGCGCGGTGGCGCCGTGCGGCCCAGTTGACGCGCCGATAAATCAGCCTCGGCGCTTGCGCGTTCACGAACAGTTTCCGAGAGGAAATGAATGTGAATCTCGTTTGCGCCCAGCGAGGCAGCCCTGCGACGCAGATGCGCGAGATTGAGGCTGTCGGCATTGGAGACCGTCTGGCCGATATCCAGCGGACGGCGCGTACCGTCACGATCGCACTGCACAAGGATATAATTGACCTTGGGCATCAACGGGCAATCGACGAGCGGGAAAACTGTGTGCAGATAGCGCTGGCCCGATGCGCCGCGCCAATAATGGAACGGCTGCGTGACCTGCGCCTCGCGGCACACCAGCGCCGGCTCATTGGCCGGAATGGGCGCGTTGCCCTCATTTGCTGCTGTAATGGTCATCATCATCATGTGTCAGACTGATTCGTTTTCGTTAACCCTGAAATAGGGTCGATATGCAGAATTTCAAGCGGAATTGTGACGATTGACTCTTAAAAGAGAACAAATATAGAACATTCTTGCGCTCGCTGTCAAATGATCTGCCGAAACTGCATTTTTTGATAAAGTAGAATCCATGCCAGAAACCAATCCAGCCATACGCGATATGACACCGGACGATGTCGAGGCCATTATGCCGCTGATGATCCAGCTCGGTTACGAAGTGAATATCGGCGAATTGAAGCGCCGCTATGAGAGCATTCGCTCCATGGCGGGGCACACCCTGCTGGTGGCCGATCTTGACGGGCATATTGCCGGTTTTTGCCACATGTTCTCGCGCCCGGCACTGGAAAAACCTCCCGAGGCCATACTGCAGGCCCTGGTCATCGATACAGAGTCGAGACAGGACGGTATTGGCCGCACGCTTGTCGACGCCGTGGAAGCCCGGGCGAAGAGAGAAGGATTTACCTCCGTCTCCCTGTCCTCGCAGGTTAATCGTGAAGACGCTCACGCTTTTTATGCGAATCTCGGCTATGAACGGGTCACGACGACCAGCCTGCTCCGCAAATCGTTGGGGTAATATCCAACAATCTGAAGCCCGCACAGATGAATTCATACCCGACATCAGCCCCCATCAAGATCGTGACCGAGCGGTTCGAGTTGCGCTCGCTCACCGCAGCGGACATCTCGCCGCGCTGGATCGCGTGGCTGAACGATCCGGAAATATTGACGCCCCTCAACGCGCCACCCTGCAACCACACTGTGCAGTCCCTCGCCAGCCAGCTCACCGGTTACGACAACTGGAATCACTATCACGTTGGCGTCTTCGATCTCGCCACCAAGCTGCATATTGGTGTGCATGAAATGAACCTCAACCGCGAGGAACGCCTGCTGCAAACCAACGTGCTGATCGGCGAGAGGAAATGGTGGGGCAACGACGTTGTCCTTGAGACGCGCGGCGCGCTGCTCGATTATTTCTTCTTCGAGCAGAATATCGAAAAGGCCTATGGCATGCCGCTGGCGCGCAACTTTCCGATGATCTTCAACTACAAGTCACAGGGGTGGACGCTGGATGAAATCATGCGGGATAATCTTGTGTCGATAACGACAGGCGAGAAGCTCGATCAGTATCGTTTCGTCATGATGCGTGACGACTGGGCCGAACTGCGTGGGAGAAAGCCATGAGCGCGCATGGAACAGCACGCGATCTCATCGCCCACGCCCTGGATATCGGTACCGACATGGTGCCGCCCGATGCCCGCCTCGATGAGTGGGAGCTGTGGGACAGCTTCTCCCATGAGCAGATCCTGACAGAGCTGGAAAAGACGCTGGGGCGTAAACTTGACCCGGCGGAAGTGATCGAGATCGAAAGCGTTGAGGATATCGACAAAATCCTCAGCGCCTAGAAGACTGCCACGCATCAAGCGTCACCATGTGAAGGCCAAGGGAAC
>JAJFHP010000055.1 GCA_021775555.1 Hyphomicrobiales bacterium
TGATGTTTTACCCACCTGAGTGATGTCGGTGTAGCAGGAGACGACGTCGCCGACATAGACGGGCTGATGGAATTCCATGCCGTTCACCGCAACAGTTACAACTCGCGCTTGTGCGCGCTGGCGTGCCGTGATTTCGCCGGCGATGTCCATCTGCGACATCAGCCAGCCGCCGAAAATATCACCGGCTGAATTGGTGTCTGCTGGCATGGCGAGGGTGCGCACTGCAGGATCGCGATATCCGGTCGGTTTTGATTTTGCCACTTGTCCCCATTCTTATGCTTGATACTACGCAAGCATCATGTTTCAGGTTGGGCAGCGTCAAGGGGAATGTGGTTACGAAGTTCCGACGATCTGGCACAACGCGATCTCTTGTGTGGTAGGACCGCTAGAGCCGAATTGGCAATCCAGCCATATCGGGAGCGCCTCGTCTGTTGTCGGCCCCTAGCGCAGGGTGCGGGCGAAGGTGCGGATGTCATTGAGCATCAGCTCCGGCTGCTCCATGGCAGCGAAGTGCCCGCCACGAGGCATCTCCGTCCATTGCGCCACATTGTAGATCCGCTCGACGTAAGAACGCGGCGGCCATGCTAGCAGCTCGGCCGGAAACAGGGCGCAGGCTGTGGGGACCTCGACGCGCCTGCCTTCCGGTGACAGCAGGCGCCCGCCTTCTTCGCGTCTTCCATAGTAAATCCACGATGCGGTGTTGAAGGTGCGGGTGACGATGTAAACCATGATGTTGGTCAGCAATTCGTCCTTGGTGTAGACGCTCTCGACATCGTTGCCTTTCGTGTCGGACCAGGAGTTCATCTTCTCGATGATCCATGCGGCAATACCCACGGGGCTGTCCATCATCGCGTAGCTGAGTGTCTGGGGCCGGGTGGCCTGCTGGGTCCGGTAGCCATTTTCCATCTCCTGCTCCTGTTCGAAGCGTTCCGCCCAGGCTTCTTCTTCCACGCCCTGCGGGCCGTCCTTGTGGCGCATGGTCAGGATGTTGATATGGATGCCGCGGCAGGCGGGGGCGTGTTCAAACCCGAGCCAACTGGAGATAGCACCGCCCCAGTCACCTCCCTGTGCCAGGTAGCTGTCATATCCAAGCACGCCGGTCATCAGCTCATTGAAAACTCTCGCCATCCCGCGCGGCCCCATCGGGCGGTCGGGCCTGCCTGAAAATCCAAAGCCCGGCAGCGAGGGGGCAACCACGTCGAAAGCATCCTCGATGTTCCCGCCGAAGCGTTCCGGGTGCGCCAACGGCTCGATGAAGTCCAGGAATTCAACGATCGTAACGGGCCAGCCATGACTGATTATCAAGGGCAAAGGCGATGGACCGCTACCTTTCTCGTGGATGAAATGGATATCGATGTCATCGACCGGGGCGATGAAATGAGAAAAGCGGTTGATGGCGGCTTCCTGGGCTCGCCAGTCAAACTCCTCGACCCAGTAGGCGCAAATCTCCTTCATGTAATCGAGATTGGCGCCATAGTCCCAGCCGCCATCGTCCGGCATTTCGTGCCAGGGATAGGCCGCGACGCGGCCGCGAATATGCTCAAGAGTATCGTCGGGGACGGCGATTTTAAACGGCTGAATGTCCACCATGTCACGCTCCAGGCGATGTGTTTTTTGGTTGCCCCGCTACACTACCCTTATGCCCGTGTGTCGGAAAACAAGCTTGCCGATGCGTTGGCTATTGCGTCACTGCGTCTCGGGACCGGACAAAGCCGGGTTTGCAATCCATCCATGCCGGGTGCGTTTCGTCCGGTCTTTGGGCGAGGGGCGGGCGAGCTTCAGGATTGCCTGTTTAACGTCGTTAGCGCCCCACTCAGGGTGGGCCGACTGGTAGCGCGCGGCGAGTGCCGCGATGCGCGGCACGGCAAAACTCGACCCTGACACAAAGGTTTTCGCACCTTTATGATCGATACTCTCAAGACCCTCGCCCGGCGTAGAAACATCGACCGTTTCCGGACCCCAGTTCGAAGCAAGCGGCAGGCGTCCGAAATTGTCGGTCGATGCAACCACCAGGGCGTTCGCAAGCTTGAACCCTGAAGGATAGATAGGTTTCTCATCCACGTTCCAACCATCATTTCCAGCGGATATAATGAACAGGATTTCCGGATGGGCTTTGGCTGCTTTTGCAAAATGACGCCAGTCGTCCTTCTGATAGCCACCCAGTGACATGATGACGATGCGCGCCGGGCCCCTGGCTATGGTTTCGACGATTGGAGCGAAGGTTTCGAATGAATGGGCGCGATAACGATAGGGTGCCAGGCGGGCTTTGGGGGCCTCGCGCAGGAAGATGCCGGCAACTCTGGTTCCGTGGTGCCGCCCGGCGTCGGGTTTCTGTCCAGGAACCACATCGAACGGGCAATAGTCATTATCGTGGAAATCATAACCAATGAGCTTTCCATTGGCGTCACGCGCGAGTCTGGGAGTGATCTGTTTCAAAGTGTAGTTCACGCCGGAATCGATAATCGCCACTGCAACGCCGCCGGGGTCCTTGCCCGCAGGTATTTCCGGCTCGTTGACGCCCGCATGGCTTGCGGCGGGAGCAAGTGCTGCTGCGAAAAAGAGAACTCTGAATAAATCTCTCATGACCCATGCCATTATCATCGACGCTCAATGAGAGTCCATTGCGTAATTTCAGGTCATTGCATTCGTTGCAGCCCGGTTCTAACGTCCGGCACCGCGCAACCACCCACGAAGGCGATCATGACTGAGAAAAATACGGTCTGGCCAAAAGAAATCCGGCTCAACAGCGATAAAAACAAGCTATCTGTTGGCTTTGAGAGTGGCAGCAGCTTTGAATATGCAGCTGAATTCCTGCGCGTTCTCAGCCCGAGCGCGGAGGTCCAGGGTCACAGCCCCGATCAACGCGTTACTGTCCCTGGCAAAAGCGATGTCCTTGTAAAGGCCCTTGAGCCGATTGGAAATTACGCCGTTCGCATCGTATTTGACGATGGCCATGATACGGGCCTTTATTCCTGGGAATATCTCCATGAGCTTGGCGAGTCTCAAGAGGAGCGCTGGCAGGAATATCTCGATGAGATGGAGAGTAAGGGTCTCAGCAGAATCCGCTGACTGCTCCTTTTGTGCGTTAACCCCGCCCATTTACCTATCGCCGATAGTTTTAGAACTTTTGGTTACATCTTCTGTGCAATTCCGTTAATAATGGGCACCACCGCAGCGCCATACCGGGGCATTTTACCTTGGCCAGGACGCTGCGGAGTTTTTCTGTGAAGTATGTATAGGGAGGAGACTTATGCCATTTACCGTAACAGGTAGAGTTGTGGCACTTGCTGGAGTAGCAGCTCTTGGCGCCACACTCGTGACAGCCGAAGTAAAAGCCGAAACGAAATTCGTTAGCATCGGTACCGGTGGTGTCACAGGCGTTTACTATCCAACAGGTGGCGCAATTTGCCGTCTGGTCAACAAGAACCGGAAAACTCATGGTATCCGCTGCTCGGTCGAGTCGACTGGCGGATCCATTTACAACATCAATACCATTCGTGCTGGTGAGCTGGAATTCGGCGTTGCTCAGTCCGATTGGAATTATCATGCCTATAACGGCACCTCGAAGTTCAAGGACAAGGGCGCGTTCAAGGATTTGCGCTCCGTCTTTTCCGTTCATCCTGAGCCTGTGACCGTTCTTGTCCGCCGCGATTCCGGCATCAAGAATCTCACCGCGATTAAAGGCAAGCGCTTCAATATCGGCAATGCCGGCTCGGGTACGCGCGGTACTTACGAAGTGTTCGAAAAAGCGATGGGCTGGAAGCGTGGTGACCTGAAACTGGCCTCTGCCATGAAGTCAGCTGAAATGGCTGGTGCGCTGTGCGACAACAAGATCGATGGTTATTTCTGGCTTGTTGGACATCCGTCCGGCTCGACAGCGGAAACCGTTGCATCCTGTAATGCTCTCATCGTGCCGGCGAGCGGTCCTGAGATCGACAAGCTGGTCAAAGAGAACTCGTTCTACCGCTATGCGACTATTCCGGGCGGCATGTATCCTGGCAACCCCAAAGACATCAAGACCTATGGCGTGGGCGCGACTTTCGTGACCAGCGCAAAGGTTCCTGATGACGTTGTCTATGAACTTGCCAAGTCCGTTTTGGGCAATATGGATGCGTTCCGTAAACTGCATCCTGCGTTCAAGAACCTGAAAGCCTCGGAAATGATCAAGGACGGCTTGTCCGCTCCTCTGCATCCGGGCGCCATCAAGGCCTATAAAGAACTGGGCCTGATGAAATAAGCTTGATTGAACGAATGATGGAGGGGCTCCGGCCCCTCCATTTTTATCACATAGCTTCCATGGATGAAGCGCCATGATCTGGCTGGGAAGCAAGGGATGAGCTCGGGGAGGGCACTATGGCTAAGTCCAAGGCGTCAAAAAAGACAGCCGCTAAAAAAGTTGATGAAATTGATGCGGCCGCAATGGTCGCCGATCTTGATACCGGTGCAAGAAATCCAGCAAACTGGACAGGCCAACTGATCACGGGCGTTGCGCTTATCTGGGCGATTTTCCAGATTTATATTGCATCCAATGTACCTTTCGTGCTCGCCGAAATCACGGGTTCAAACCTGTTCGTTATGAATTCCGACCAAAACCGGGCCATTCATCTGGCGCTGGCGTTGTTTCTGGCAGCGACCGCCTTCCCGATGTTCAAGAATTCTCCACGAGACTATATCCCCTGGTATGACTGG
>JAJFHP010000056.1 GCA_021775555.1 Hyphomicrobiales bacterium
CGCACAGGCGAGACCGATGCCGATGCGCTGTAACAACAACCTTACTCGTGCCTATTGGGGGTTAGAGATGAAACCTACTCGCAGCCTGCTGACAGCGCTTGCGGCCGTGGCCGGCTCACTGGTCATGCTCGCCGAACCGGCGCTAGCAGCAGAGGAACCGAAACTGAGCGCCGGCGATACAGCGTGGATGCTGACATCCACCGCGCTGGTGCTGATGATGACCATACCCGGTCTTGCACTTTTTTACGGCGGTATGGTCCGCAAGAAAAACGTGCTGGCAACCGTCATGCAGAGCTTTGCCGTAACTTGCCTCATGAGCGTGCTCTGGATGATCGCGGGCTATTCGATAGCCTTCACCGAAGGCGGCTCGCTCAATGCCTATGTGGGCGGCCTGTCCAAGGCGTTTCTTTCCGGCATGGGCAAGGACTCGCTCACCGGGACGATCCCGGAATCGGTCTTCATGACATTCCAGATGACCTTTGCGATTATCACGCCGGCGCTGATTTGCGGCGCCGTCGCTGACCGGATGAAATTTTCCGCACTGCTGCTTTTCCTGAGTGCCTGGGTCCTGGTTGTCTACGCACCGATCACCCACTGGGTGTGGGGCGGCGGATTTCTGTCTGACGCTGGCGTACTCGACTTCGCAGGCGGCACGGTGGTCCACATCAACTCAGGTATTGCCGGGCTTGTCGCGGCTCTCGTGCTTGGCAGGCGCCACAATTACGGCACCGAAAATATGGCACCGCATAACCTGGTGCTGAGTGTCATCGGCGCATCCCTTCTATGGGTTGGCTGGTTCGGATTTAATGCCGGATCCGCTGTCGCCGCTGACGGGGCTGCCGGAATGGCCATGGCCGTTACACAGATATGCACCGCCACAGCAGCGCTGACGTGGATGTTCATTGAATGGATGGTGCTTAAGAAGCCCAGTGTTCTGGGTATCGTATCTGGCGCTGTCGCCGGGCTTGTTGCCATCACGCCTGCCTCGGGTTTCGTTGACCCCATGGGCGCGTTGTTTATAGGCATCTCTGCTGGCTTCATCTGTTTCTTTGCCTCGGTGAAGCTCAAGCACATTCTGGGCTATGACGACTCGCTTGACGTGTTTGGTATTCATGGCGTCGGCGGAATTGCCGGAGCTATCCTGACGGGCTTCTTCGCGGTCGAAGCGATCGGCGGAACCGCCGGCAGCATGAGCCAGGTATTCATCCAGATCAAAGGTATCCTTGCCACGATCGCATGGTCAGCTATCGCGACTTTTGTGATCCTGAAGATCATCGATGTGATCATTGGCCTGCGGGTTGAGAAGGATACAGAGGTCGAGGGCCTCGATATCAATCTCCATGGCGAGGTTGTGCAATAGCGACTTGAGGGACACGGGGGCGTCCCGTCTTCTTCCTGAGAGCGGGCATGCGCTTATGCTGAAAGGGCATGTCCGGCATAATGGCCCGGATGCTTCACGGCATCCGGGTCGATTTGTGTTCACCCGGTATTATCCTGTGGCCTTCAAGGATTGCTCTTTGATATCCGGGAAGAAATCAGCCACTTCAGAGGCCGGACGCGGGGGTGAGAAAAAGTAGCCCTGGATTTCACCATAGCCCTCGGCCACAACCTTGTTCATCTGCTCCTCGGTCTCGACGCACTCTGCCGTTGTTGTCATGCCGAGAGAAGCGCCAAGACCGGCAACGGCCCGAACTATGGCAGCCGCGTCTTCGCTATTATCGAGGTCCTTGATGAAGGAGCCGTCGATCTTTATTTTATCAAACGGAAATGAACGCAGATAGCTGAGCGAGGAATACCCGGTGCCAAAATCGTCCATGGCAATGCGCACACCCAGCGAGCGCAGCTGGTGCAAGGTACTGAGCGTTGACTCGCTGTCCAGAAGCAGTACCGATTCGGTGATTTCGACCTCCAGGCGATTCGGTTCTATTCCCGAACCCGCCAGGGCGCTCATTACGAGAGACACCAGATTACCGCTCTTGAATTGTACTGGCGAGACATTGACCGCGACCTTGACATGGTCGGGCCACTGGGAAGCGTCGGCACAGGCTTGCCTGATCACCCATTCTCCAAGAGGAACGATAAGTCCGATTTCCTCAGATAGCGGAATGAAATCAGCCGGAGAGACCAGTCCGCGTTCTGGATGACGCCAGCGCAGCAAGGCTTCAAATCCGGATATTTCCCGGGTCTCAACCCTCTGTAACGGCTGGTAATGCAATTCGAACTGACCCAACTCCAGACCCTTGCGCAAGTCGAGCTCCAGGTCACGGCGCTTTTTAACGCGGGCGTCCATCTCCGGCTCGAAAAAGCTGAATGCGCCACGTCCATCGCTTTTTGCGCCATAGAGCGCCATGTCGGCATTCTTTATAAGCAAGTCGGCATCTTCTCCATCGCCCGGTGCCATGGCGATGCCCACGCTGGTGCCAACCACCACCTGGTGCCCGTCAAGATTGAATGGCCGCTTGACAACATCACATACTCGCTGGGCAAGTGCTGTGGCATCCTGGGGTTGCTCACCGGCAACCTGAATGATGGCGAACTCGTCGCCACCTAGCCGGGCAATAGTGTCGGCCTCGCTAACGCAGGAACGCAAGCGTTTTGCCACCGTTTTCAGAAGTTCATCACCAGCAGGATGTCCAAGCGTATCATTCACCGCCTTGAAGCGGTCAAGATCCAGGCACATCACGGCAACGTCCTCACCACGGGCGATGCATGACAGCGCCTCTTCGATCCGCATCCGCAATGTCGTGCGGTTTGGCAGGCCGGTAAGCGCATCATGATGCGCAAGATGTGTCACCTGCGCCTCAATGCGCTGCAACTCCGTAATATCCTGATGGGTCGCTACCCAGCCGCCTCCAGCCATCGGTTTATGGGCAATGGCTATGACGCGGCCATTGGAAATATCCTGGATTTTGGTGGAAGCCTCTCCCTCATCAACTGCCTCAAGGCGCTCCTGAATGTAGGACTCAGGATCATCTCCGGCAAACACGCCACTTTCTATCCTGTGCTCAAGGATTTTACGGAATGACGTGCCCGGCGCGGCTAATGCGGGATCAAGGTCGTACATTTCGATATAGAGATCATTGCAAACCAGCAGATTTTTATCGGCGTCGAACATGCACAGACCTTGTGACATGTTATCGAGAGCGACATTAAATCGGGTGTTCTGCTCTTTAAGCACATGCTCCTGTTTATCAAGGGCCGTGAGCGCCAATTCCGCACCGTCTTTTGCTTTCTCAGCCGCATCCAGATTTCGCTTGGCGGAGTCAAGCGCCTCGGCATAGTCGGAAGCATCGGCAGCTTTGGACAACAAGGCACGGGCCTTGTGCATGGCGAGCGCCAGAAAAAGGGTGAGTGCCAAAAGTGCCACCATCTTTTCAACTTCCGCGCCGATCAGAATATCGACCGATGTCAGATACTGGGAATATTCATGGGTGATCGAATCCGG
Organism: Hyphomicrobiales bacterium; assembly: GCA_021775555.1. Taxonomy (GTDB): domain Bacteria; phylum Pseudomonadota; class Alphaproteobacteria; order Rhizobiales; family Methyloligellaceae; genus UBA2767. The sequence goes on from JAJFHP010000056.1 coordinate 3,446, forward strand.
TCCGCTTTTGATCGCCGCCATGCCGGTGAGCAATCCCCAGCCTACGAAGGCGATCGTGCCGCTTGTTATAATTGGTGATGGATGAAAGCGCAGCGCGCGCAGCGCAACCAATACGAATAACAGCGTCATTGATGGTGCTTTCAAAATGCCAGACGCGGTATGGTCATAGGCAAATTGATAACTCCAGATCAACGACAGAAAGATCGCGATATCCGTAACATTGAGTATTTCGAGTTGCGTTTCCGGAAGGGGTTTAGCCCTGGCCGCCATGTAACGGAAAACGGACGACAGGATCAGCCCTGTCAGTATACAGGGCACCCAGAGATTGAACGTCTGCCAGCTGCTTGAATATTGCGCCATCAAGTGAAGCGTCAGGACAAAAAAGCATATGCCCGCCTGTGCCAGAGCGATCGATTTCTCCCCTCGGGCATCATGATCAACAAGGGACTGCTTAAGTCGCCCAGAACTCTGAGTCGTCTCACGCGGAGTTTCTGGATCCTGTGCAGATGAAGAGCGGTTTTCCTGCGGGGCTGATGCGGGCACACTCTCGCGCTCCATTTCTTGCGCGGCAGCCCGTTTGGCTTTGGATAATTTGGCCAGCAACTGCATTTACTAAAACCCTGTTCTTCATCACACAATCAATCCGCCTGGCTGAACAACCTTGAAAGTGGGCGATCTGAACAAAGGATAAGCGGATATGATTAATGACTTTCCAGTACTAGTAATAAATTTCGGAAATACACTTATTCAAACTGTGAATTCATCTAGCATTGCATAAGCACTTGAGCGTTTCTCTGTCCCTCAGGATATGGTGATTATCTCCCGGCAACCGGGAAAGTCTTAATGCGGGCTTAACCAGTTAGAACCTATCGTTTCCCGAGTTTGGCGGGCGCTGCAGGTCAGACCCGGGGGGGTAAAGATACGGAAATGTAAAGTTTCATGTCTCCAGAAAAAACGGCCATTACCACGAACCTGATGCCGGTATCGCCCTTCGCGCGGCTGGCCGGTTTACTTGAGGGCGTGGCACCCGGCGGCCCAGTTGTCGACCTCACTGTTGGTGAACCCCACCACCCGATGCCAGATTTCCTGATGCAGGGCCTCGCCGAAGCCCAGGAGCTGTTCGGCAAGTATCCCCCAATCCGCGGGTCGGTGGAATTTCGCGCCGCTGTCAGCGACTGGCTTTCTCGCCGCTATCCGTATCTTGACGGGCTTGAGGAAACCAAACTTGGCATCATTCCGCTTTCCGGCACCCGTGAGGGCTTGTTTTACGTGGCGTTTTCCGCACGTGCGCGCAGGCCGGATATCGAAAAACCAGTTATTTTAATGCCGAACCCGTTCTATCACACTTATGCCGCGGCTGCTGGTGCCTGCGGCGCGGAGCCTGTTTTCCTGGCTGCCGGACCTGAATCCGGATTTCTACCCGATCTGGATGCCATTGATGATGAAATGCTTGCGCGTAGCGTGGCTTTTTTTCTGAGTTCACCAGCAAATCCGCAAGGGGCCGTAGCAGATGAAGGCTATCTGGAAAAAACCGTTCAATTGGCCCGCACTCACGATTTTATTTTGATCTCCGACGAATGCTACTCAGAAATTTATACCGATCAACCGCCTCCGGGCGCGCTTGAAACCGCGTCGAAAACCAGCAAAACCCTGGCCAATGTAATCTCCATGCAGTCTTTTTCGAAACGCTCCAACCTTCCGGGATTGCGGGCCGGATTCTGTTGCGGTGATCCAGAGTTTATTGAGGACTTTGCATCTTTCCGTAACGTGGTTGCGCCGCAAACATCGCTTGTTGTGCAGCATGCCTGCGTGCGCGTTCTGGCTGACGAATCCCATGTGGAAGTTACACGGGACCTTTACCGGGAAAAATTTGAGGCGGCAGACACCATATTGGCCGGCCGGTTTGGATATAAACGTCCGGAGGGTGGTTTTTTTCTGTGGCTCGATGTCAGCGAATTTGGCGGCAGTGAAGCTGCCGTGAAAACACTTTGGAAAGAGTGTGGAGTCAAACTGTTGCCTGGACGCTATATCGCGCGTGACGAGGCGGACGGAACAAACCCGGGAGAAAAATACGTTCGCGTGGCGATGGTTGAGGATTTGGCGACCACCGAAGATGCGCTCACCCGCATCGCCGGTACGCTCAAATAAGGAAGTAGGGAAGATGGCACTGACCAGCGGCAGCGCAGAGCGCAAAAAGCTCCTGCCCGGCACTTTCGAGACCGGCCTTAAGCGCATGGCATGGCGGACCGTGGGCACGTTGCTTCTCGCACTGGCGCTGGCTGGCTGGCTTTCTCTCGCCACTTGGTCAATCCACGACCCCAGCCTCAACCATGCCACGAGAGGGGCGACGGATAACCTTCTGGCCCATTGGGGCGCGATAACTGCCGACCTTTCCATGCAATCCCTTGGTCTGGCTGCAATTGCCCTGTTCCTTCCCCTCGCGGCCTGGGGCCGCCATATCGCTTTTGAACAATTCCCGTCGGGCATAAAGCTGCGTCTTGCGGCATGGCCCGTCGGGGTACTGCTGGTTGCCGGCGGCTTGTCTGCCATACCGGAGCCTGAGAGCTGGCCGCTGCCAAATGGTTTTGGAGGCATCATGGGAGATTTAACCCTCGCCGCTGCCCGATTTGTACTGGCGCCCCTCCCGGGTATTGTTCTGCGTGCTGTGGCGGCAATACTGTTTCTCGCTGGTGGAGCGGGCGCTATCCTTTACGCGTCGGGCATTTCCAGGGCGGCTTACGACGCGCTGCGGGGCGAGCCGAAGCAAGGCGCGCCGGAGCAATCCTCTTGGTTCATGAGGTCCGTTGGTAATGCAGGTGAAATTCTGAGTTCAGTTCACTCCCGCCTTTCTCGCCAGCAGGCGCGGGAGGAGCCATACCCGGACTATCCGGACGATGAGCATGAATCTTTTGAGACTTCTTCAGGCGAGTATGATCTCGATGGAGATTCGGAACTCGATGATGCCATGCCCAAGTTTCTCCGCCGTGACAGTTCCGGTGACAAGGGCGATGCGTCAGGTCGCATCGAGCCCTTTTTTGCCGGGGCCAGAACGCCCAGAATGAAACAGGATCCAGCATCTGATGAAGACGAGGGTCCATACAAGATTACACGCAAGCAAGGCGATGCACCGGTAAAACTCAAGGCAACTACGGTTTCCTCAACCCATGCCGATATATCGGCGGCTTTTTCTTTACCCCCGATGAGGCTGCTTAAGAAAGCACCGGTATCGCGGCGCGCCACTGGCATATCCGACAAGGAGTTGCAGCAAAACGCCCGCCTGCTGGAAGAAGTACTCCAGGATTTCGGCGTCAAGGGCGAGATCACGAACGTCAGTCCAGGTCCTGTGGTCACGCTATATGAGCTTGAACCTGCACCGGGCACGAAATCTTCGCGGGTGATCGGGCTGGCAGACGATATTGCCCGGTCCATGAGCGCGGTTTCCGCGCGTGTTGCCGTCATACCCGGGCGCAATGTCATTGGCATCGAGCTGCCGAACATGCGCCGCCAGATGGTGTTCCTGCGAGAATTGCTTGAGGCGGAGGGCGAGGGGCCAACAGATGACAAGCTCTCGCTTGCACTGGGTAAGAACATTGGCGGGGAGCCGATTTCTGTAGACCTGGCGCTGATGCCGCATCTGTTGATTGCCGGCACCACGGGGTCGGGCAAGTCAGTCGGCATCAATACCATGATCCTGTCTTTGCTGTACCGGCTCGACCCAAGCCAGTGCAAATTCATCATGATTGACCCCAAGATGTTGGAATTGTCGGTCTATGACGGCATCCCGCACCTGCTGGCGCCTGTCGTTACCGATCCCAAGAAAGCTGTCGTTGCACTAAAATGGACCGTCAAGGAGATGGAGGAGCGCTACAAGCGCATGTCCAAACTCGGGGTGCGTAACATTAATGGCTACAATGATCGCGTGCGCGAGGCGCAGGAAATGGGTGAGGTTCTCACCCGTACGGTTCAAACCGGCTTCGACAAGGAAACAGGCGAAGCCGTTTTTGAACAGGAAGAAATGGATTACGAGGCGATGCCCTACATCGTCGTCATCGTTGACGAGATGGCTGACTTGATGATGGTCGCCGGTAAAGATATTGAGGGTGCCGTACAGCGCCTGGCTCAGATGGCGCGCGCCGCGGGCATTCATCTTATTACGGCGACACAGCGGCCCAGTGTTGATGTGATAACCGGCACGATCAAGGCCAACTTTCCAACCCGCATATCCTTCCAGGTCACATCGAAAATCGATAGCCGCACGATCCTCGGCGAACAGGGGGCGGAGCAACTGCTTGGACAGGGCGACATGCTGTATATGGCCGGTGGTGGACGGATCATGCGCGTTCACGCGCCCTTCGTGTCCGATGACGAGGTCGAGAAGATCGTGCGCTTCTTAAAGAAACAGGGTCTTCCTGAATATCTTGAAGCCGTGACCGCCGATACAGAAGAAGACAGTGGGACTTACGGGGGCATGGGCGGGAACGCAGAAAGTGGTGATGCGCTGTATGATGAAGCGGTCGCCATAGTGATGCGGGACGGCAAGGCTTCCACCAGCTATATCCAGCGCCGCCTATCAATCGGATATAACCGGGCCGCAACGCTTGTCGAGCGGATGGAGGAAGAAGGTGTCATCTCTTCGGCCAATCATGCTGGAAAGCGCGAAATACTGGTTGGCAGCGAGGCCTGAAACGCCATACTCTATACGGGTAAAAAAATCTTCGCTCAGAAGTTGACGATTTTCTCGTGAATCATCTATGCCCTAGCATCGAAGGGTCAAATATATCTCGCTAATGGCAAATCTTGACAATCTAGGTCTCCAGCGAAGGGTGGCGCGTATATGCGCAGTCCTTGCGCTTGGCGTATCTGTGAGCGCTCACGCCCAGTCGTCCGCTCCGCAGGCCAACCCCGCCGAACCCGTCGCGCAAAGTGGTGCTGGCTGGACCACCGAGAGCGACACCAGCACGAGCGGAACACAACCAAAAAGATCGCTTGATGACCAGCCTCCTCTTGTGCTGACGACAGAGCAGATCAAGTTACTGGGAAATATCAATGGCTACCTGACCTCTCTGATTACCCTGCAGGGCCGGTTTGTCCAGACCGATCACCGCAATGAGGAAAAACGCGGACGCTTTTATCTTCACCGTCCCGGCAAGCTACGCTTCGACTATTCCCCACCCAGCAAACTTCGCATTGTCTCCGATGGCGAGTATCTGTCTGTTGAGGATCATGATCTCAAGACGGTCGATAAATTCCCCTTAACAGCAACGCCGATCCAGCTGCTGCTTGGGGAAGACGTGAACCTGACCCGTGATGCGCTGATCCTTGATATGCGGCAGGATGAGACCGCAGTGGTTGTCGTTATCAGGGACAAGAGCGGAAACTCACCTGGGCACCTGCAGCTCTTTTTCAAACGGCCCGAGCTTGAATTATATGAATGGGTCATCACCGATGCCCAGGGGCTGGACACCCGTATTCAACTCGCCGATATGATCATTGGAAATAAAAAATCTGAAAGTTTTTTCCAGGCTTCTTCGATCGAGTTGGATAACCTGGACAACAATTAATGTGCCAGTGCCGGTTAACTCCAGCTTCATTATTAATATCACATTAACCATAATTACCCAGATATATCATACCTTTATCAGTTTTTCCTGCATAGTGGGGAAGGCAATTTATTTGATCGGGTAAACGAAGTGTTAATTTTCTTGGAAGCCAAATATTGAATTTTGAGCCATCCGGCATAAGTCTAATAACACAAGCGGGCGGCGTCGTACTTTATCGGCAGTGCCCCCCCGTCTAGCCGAAGACACGTTCGCTTGCGCCGGATTCCCTCCCGGCGCACCGCTTATTTGCGGAATTGACGCCCAACCCCTCAAAAGGTTGGGCGTCTTTTTTAGTGCGAGGCACTTTTGTTGCGCACACAGGCCAATCGATTATTGAGGTCAGATGAAATTCTCACTTGCCACCTGGAACATCAATTCAGTTCGCATGCGGCTCGATCATATCAAGCGCCTGGTCGAGGCCCACAATCCCGACATTCTCTGCCTGCAGGAAATCAAATGCGCCAATGGCAGCTTCCCGATCGAACATTTCCAGAAGCTTGGCTACAACCATATCGAGTTGAATGGCCAGAAGGCCTATCACGGCGTTGCCACCCTTTCGCGGCTGCCAATCGAGCGGGTTGAAACGCGCGATTTCAACGGAACCGGCGAGGCGCGTCACCTTGCGGTCCGTCTGAGTGCACCTGAAGCCAACGGAACTGTGGTCCACAATTTCTATGTGCCGGCTGGAGGTGATGTACCTGATGAGAAGGTCAATCCAAAATTTGGCCAGAAGCTCAAATTTTTAAGCGCCATGAAACAATGGTGTTCAGATCAGGACAACAAGAGCGCAAACCGCGCAATCCTGGTAGGAGACCTGAACGTAGCGCCGCTTGAAAGCGACGTGTGGTCGCACAAGCAATTATTGAAGGTCGTCAGCCATACACCTGTCGAGGTTGAACATCTGGAGGCACTGCGCAATGCGCATGACTGGACCGATGTGATGCGCGAGCACATTCCTCCGGAAGAGAAACTGTTTACCTGGTGGAGTTACCGAGCACGGAACTGGCGGGATTCGAACCGGGGCCGGCGGCTTGACCATATCTGGGTGACGCCGGCTCTAAAGTCGTCCTCCGTTTCACTAAGGGTGATCGATGAGGCGCGCGATTGGGAAAAGCCTTCTGATCATGCTCCTGTACTGGCGGGATTTGATCTGAATGGCCGTTAGCCTTATTCAAGCCAGCCAGAAGATCCTGCACAGGTAAAGCGCTGGCCAAATCATCTGGGGCACCATTTGAAGCTCCATTGGAGGCGCCGCCGCCTAAGCCATGGCTCACGCCATTTGCGGCACCATTTGCCATCGGGGCTTCATCAAACAGCGGAATTTTCGGAGTTGAGAGAGTGAGAGTCTCATCAAGCTCTCGCAAGGTGGCTTTGGTCATTTCCAGATTCTGGCTGATCATACGCACGAAATGCACCGCCAGGTAAGGCTGTTGCCGCATCAGAAGTCGCATGGCGGCGCGAGGTAAACTGAACGCCACAACCTCGTCCACTGCCACCGCCCCATAGAAATGGGTGGTCTCCACGAACATCGCAATTTCATTGATAAACATTCCTGGAACAATCTGAACCTCAAGCGAACATCCACTGGAATCCACCAAGGTTACGTTGCCACTGAGAATGAATAGGCCGGCATCGGCCCGGGCTCCAGCCACCGCAAGTTGCTGGCCCGCGCTGAATCCGCGCGTGCTGCCTCCCTGCAATATAGCCGTGAGCAACTCGCCGCCTAATCCGCGAAACATGGGCGTGCGGGCGAGCAGCTCGACCGCCGCGTCGTGCTGCATCAGCTCAAACTCCATACAAGTTTGGGTACGCAGTACTGAATTAAGGATCTAGGAATACGCGGTACACGCCCCGAACGGGACGCACTACTTTAACGCGAAGAGGGGGGAGGAATGCAACACAAAATTTACGGCATCAATTTGTAGCCGCCCATTTCCGTCAGCAGGAGCTCTGCGTTCGAGGGATCTTTCTCGATCTTCTGCCGAAGGCGGTAAATATGTGTTTCCAGCGTATGGGTGGTGACCCCGGCATTGTACCCCCACACCTCGTGAAGCAGCACGTCGCGGGTCACGACCTTTTCTCCTGCGCGGTAAAGATATTTCAGGATCGAGGTTTCCTTCTCCGTCAGCCGCACCTTTGATCCCCCGTCATTGACCAGCAGCTTGGTTGCCGGGCGGAAGGTATAGGGGCCGATGGAGAAAACCGCGTCCTCACTCTGCTCGTGCTGACGTAACTGCGCACGCACACGCGCCAGCAGAACGGAAAATCTGAACGGCTTTGTCACATAATCATTGGCACCTGATTCGAGGCCAAGAATCATATCCGCGTCGGAGTCCTGGCCGGTCAGCATGATGATCGGGCTCTTGAACCCGTTCTTGCGCAGGATTTTGCAGCTCTCCCGCCCATCCATATCAGGCAATCCGACATCGAGCAGGATAAGATCAATATGCTCCGATTTAGACAGCTCAAGCCCCTGCGCCGCTGTCTCCGCGGCGAGCGAATCAAACTCATCATGCAGCGCGAACTGATCGCTCAGCGATTCGCGAAGGTCGTCGTCGTCGTCAATAATCAGAATTTTTCGCGCGGTGCTCATGCTTCGCTCCATCGCGGATTGGCTTTCAGTTGGACACTCAATGATGTAAGTCGACTTTTCAAAGTGTCAACTTGCCCAATATCTGGTCCGCGTAAACATGCAGAGGCGTAACAGATGGTCAAAAGTCCGTGAACGGATTACTTTCTCCGTTCGCGCCCTGCCCGGCAATCGCTGCCAGGGACTGGTGAATTGCGGCTTTTCATCCTTCCCCTGTGCGCTCGGAACATCCGGTATCATGGCGCGCAAATTCGAGGGTGATGGCGGAACTCCAGCCGGAAACTGGAGTCTCTTAAAAGTCCTGTACCGGGCCGACCAGGTTACACGGCCGGGAACCTTATTACCCGTATGCCCCATAGCCCGCACTGACGGGTGGTGCGATGCGCCGGGCGACCGCAATTATAATTCCGCTGTCAAACTGCCCTATCCTGCCAGCACTGAAAACATGTGGCGTGAGGATTCAATCTACAACATCGTCGTGGTGCTCGATCACAATACCCTCCCGAGAAGGCGAGGTCGCGGCAGCGCCGTGTTCCTCCACCTGGCCCGGGAAGGGTTCACACCGACGGAAGGGTGTATCGCATTCAAGGAACGTGATTTGAGGTTGCTGCTGGAACGGTGCGGTCCGGGCAGCGCCGTTACGATTGTTCCCTAGCCGCGCTGACCGAAAATAGCCGTACCCACCCGCACATAGGTCGCGCCAAGTGCAACCGCGTTTTCATAGTCCGCACTCATGCCCATGGAAAGCTCCCTCAATCCGTTACGCGCGGCGAGCTTGTTCAGGAGCGCGAAATGCAGTGAAGGCTCTTCATCCACCGGGGGAATACACATGAGGCCCTCAATTGTCAGACCAAACTCATTACGGCACTGACGGACGAACTCATCCGTATCAGCCGGGAGCATTCCGGCTTTCTGCTCCTCCTCGCCCGTATTGACCTGCACCAGCAGCCGGGGATTGCGGCCGGTTCGTTCGATCTCACCGGCAATGGTCCGGGCGATCTTTGGGCGGTCTATGGTGTGAATCACATCGAACAACTCAACCGCATCGCGTGCCTTGTTGGATTGCAGCGGTCCGATAAGGTGCAGCTCCACGTCAGGAGTGCGCTCTTTTAATTCAGGCCATTTTCCTAGCGCTTCCTGGACGCGGTTCTCGCCGAACATTCTCTGTCCCGCCGCAATAACCGGTGCAATGTGGTCTGCGGTGAAGACTTTCGAAACTGCGATGAGTTTGACCTCACCAGCGTCCCTTCCGGCGCGCTCTGCCGCTGCTTTTATCTTCTCCTGAATGGCGGCGATACGCTTAGTTGGCGTCACCTCCATATCCGGCTTTGCGGTATTGTTCATCTGCTCTTACCAATGCTGGGACGCGAGCCCGGGCCATCCTGCCGGACCATACTCGGCTTTACCTGCTATGCAAGGGTTTCGCTGGTGTCTTGACCCCCTCGCCATTTTTGCCCACAACGGCGCTCGACAAGCCTCTCTCACAAGGAAGACGCACCATGGTGCACGCGCGTTACAACCCGAAAGAGCGCGAATCCCACTGGCAGAAAATCTGGGACGAGAAGGGTCTTTTCCGCGCCAGTGAAGACGCGCAGCGGGAAAAATATTACGTCCTGGAGATGTTCCCCTACCCTTCCGGGCGCATCCATATGGGCCATGTGCGCAACTACACCATGGGAGATGTGGTGGCGCGCTACAAACGCGCCATGGGTTTCAACGTGCTTCATCCCATGGGCTGGGATGCGTTCGGAATGCCGGCGGAAAATGCCGCTATGGAGCGCGGCGTACACCCCAGGGAGTGGACCTACGCCAATATTGACGCCATGCGCACCCAGCTCAAAGCGCTTGGTCTGTCTCTCGACTGGAGCCGGGAGCTCGCAACCTGCGATCCGGAATATTACGCCCAGGAGCAGAAGCTGTTTCTCGATTTCCTCGACAAGGGACTGGTCTCGCGCCATTCCGCCAAGGTCAACTGGGACCCGGTTGACCACACGGTGCTTGCTAATGAGCAGGTGATTGACGGCAAGGGCTGGCGCTCGGGCGCTGAGGTTGAGCAGCGCGAGCTTACCCAGTGGTTCTTCAAAATCTCCGACATGGCGGAAGAGTTGCTGCAGGCGCTCGACGGACTGGAGCGCTGGCCGGAAAAGGTCCGGACAATGCAGCGCAACTGGATCGGCAAGTCCGAAGGCCTCCAATTCAAACTTGATCTCGTAGACGAGAATGACTCGGACGCAGGTGAGCTGGAAGTGTTCTCCACCCGGCACGACACCATCTTCGGCATGACTTTCTGTGCGATTTCGGTGGATCATCCATTGGCCGTCGAGGCCGCAAAATCAAATGAAGCGCTGTCAGACTATATCGAGGAGTGCCGCCAGAGCGCCACCACGGAAGAGGCGCTTGAGAAGGCTGAAAAGACCGGTTTTGACATTGGTCTGCGCGTCGCCCACCCCTTTGTTGAAGGCAAAACAGTACCAGTATTCGCTGCCAACTTCGTGCTGATGGGATATGGCACCGGCGCCATATTCGGCTGTCCCGGTCACGACCAGCGTGATTTTGATTTCTGCAAGGCGCTGGGGATCGACATCATTCCCGTCGTTGCCCCGGCTGAGTTGAAGGGCGAATCACTTGCCTCCTATTTGGAAGACTATTCAGACCGTGGCGAAATTTTTGATGGTGACGGCACGCTGGTCAATTCCGATTTTCTCGACGGGTTGACCATAGCTGATGCCAAGCATGAAATTGCCAAGCGCTACGAAGCGTTAGGCAAGGGCGCGCGGAAAGTGAATTTCCGCCTGCGTGACTGGGGCATTTCACGCCAGCGCTATTGGGGCTGTCCGATCCCGGTCATCCATTGCGAGGCATGTGGTCTCGTGCCGGTACCTGTTACTGATTTGCCTGTGAAGCTGCCGGAAGATGTCACCTTCGATACACCGGGAAATCCACTGGACAGGCATCCGACATGGAAGAATGCCGCGTGTCCGAGCTGCGGAAAAGATGCACGTCGGGAAACGGATACTTTTGATACCTTTGTCGACTCGTCGTGGTACTTCGCGCGTTTTTGTTCTCCGCAGGCGGACGAGCCTGCACTTCGCAGCGCGGTCGATTACTGGCTCCCGGTGGACCAGTATATCGGTGGTATTGAGCATGCCATTTTGCACCTTCTCTATTCCAGGTTCTTCACCCGCGCCATGAAGGAAACCGGACATGCGGGCATGAGTGAGCCCTTCGACGGATTGTTCACACAGGGCATGGTCAACCACGAAACCTACAAGCTTGAGGATGGGTCATGGGTGGCGCCCTTGGATGTGAGAATTGAGGGTGATGGCGATGATCGCAGTGCATTCCACACCGGTACCGGCGCGCCTCTCACGATCGGCTCGATCGAGAAAATGTCCAAGTCGAAGTACAACACCGTCGACCCGGAAGACATTATCGGCCATTACGGCGCCGACACGATCCGCTGGTTCATGCTGTCTGATTCACCACCCGAGCGCGATGTACAATGGACAGAAGCGGGCGTGGAGGGCGCCTGGCGGTTTGTCCAGCGCCTCTGGCGGCTGGTTGGTGAACTGGCGCCAAAAACCTGTGCATCTGGCACGGCAATGCCCGGAACTCTCGGTGATGACGCCCTGACGCTGCGCCGTGCCGCTCACAAGGCTCTGAATGAGGTTTCCCGGGACATCGAGGCCCTGCGCTTCAACCGCGCTGTCGCACATATTTACGAGTTCACAAACACTCTCTCCTCCTTATCCGCGGAAGGCGGAGAGGATATATCATGGGCTTTACGCGAGGCGCTGGAGATTCTTATTATCCTCATCGGCCCAATGATGCCGCATTTAGGAGAAGAATGCTGGAAAGTGCTCAATGATCGCCCGGAACTCCTGGCACAATCGCCCTGGCCCACGGCCGATCCAGCCTTGCTGGTGGAGGATACCGTGACAATCGCCGTTCAGGTAAACGGGAAGCGCAGAGATGAATTGACAGTTGCACGAGACGCGCTGAAAGAGGATATTGAAGCCGCCGCACTAAAATTGGATAATGTGCAGCGCGCTATCGAGGGTCGGGATGTGAAAAAAATCATCGTTGTGCCTCAGAGGATTATCAATGTCGTTGCGTAACGGACCAAAACAGGGTGAACCCCACAGCCGCCGGCGCATGCTCGCGCTGCTCGGTTCGGCATTGCTTGCCGCGCCGCTGTTGTCTGCATGCCAACCGCTCTACGGGACCACACAAAGCGGAGCCCGGCTCAAGGATGTGATGGCGGGTCTGGAAATTCCGGAAATTCCGGGCCGGGTGGGGCAACGCGTGCGCAACGAGCTGATCTTCGGAACAACCGGGGGCGGACGGCCCGCCAATGCGCTGTACCGCATCGACATTTCGGTACGCGAATCGATCACCAACACACTTGTCGAGCTGACAGGTGATATCCAGGGTCAGCTGGTTAATGTCGAAGCCGAGTTCTCACTGATTCGTCTGGCCGATAAACAGGTTGTTCTCACAGGTAAGAGTGCGGGCCGCGCAGCACTTGATCGCTACAATCCCATCTTCACAAACACACGTGCCCAGCTTGATGCCGAGAACCGAGCCGCGCGCGTGGTATCAGATGGTATCCGTACCCGCGTCGCCGCGTTCCTTTCCAGCACGGCCTGATCCGCATATCTGGCTCCGGCCGCTTCGAACACCGAGCAGCATAGATGGTTGCTTTCAAAGCCGCCCAGACCGCGGCTTTCATCAGATCACCCCAAGCGAAATACAGCGCCGCGCTGGTCTACGGGCCGGACGCCGCACTGGTTTCGGAACGCGCCCGCGAACTGGCACGCAATATGGTCAGTGCCCAGGAGCCCCAAGCGGAACTCATCCGGATTGATGATCGTGATCTTGCAGAGAATCCGGACAGGCTTGCCATCGAGCTACAGATGCTTTCGATGTTCGCTGAGCGGCGCGTGGTTCACGTCAGGGCGGAACGACGACTGAAACCTGACACCTTGAAAGAGTTGCTTGCGGGAGAGCTCGCTGCATCGCTTATTGTCGAGGCAGGCAATCTGCGCCCCTCATCACCTTTGAGAAAATTGTTTGAAGCAAATGACCGCATTGTGGCCTTGCCCTGCTACGCCGATCCCGCTCGCGACATGGGCCCGTTGATTGATGGTGAGCTCGCGGCCAGCGGCGTGCGCATATCCCGTGAGGCGCGGGCCTACCTGATAAACCAGCTCGGGCTTGATCTGGGACAGGCGCGCGGCGAGTGCGCCAAACTCGCGACCTATGCCGGGCCTGACACTGAAATCAGCATCGAGGATATAGACGCGATCATCGGAGATATGAGTGCGGGGCTGGTGGACGCGCTGGCCATGGCAGCGATTGAAGGCAGGACCGGCGTGGCGCTCTCCCAGCTTGATGCGCTGCTTGCCAGCGGACAAAGCACTCACGGGGCGCTTGCCGCCTTGAGCCGCTCCTTTCAGCGTCTCTACAGACTATGCGCGGCTGTTGAAGCAGGAGAACAGGCCAAGACGGTCATCGCCAGGTTCCGGCCACCAATACATTTCAAACAGCGTGATGCCCTGCTGGCGCAAACGCGAAACTGGAGCAGGCGGGCTGCGTCGAACGCCCTTCAGAGGGTCCAGGAGACAATGAAAGCAACGCGCCTTACGCCGGGGCTTGACGCGGAACTGACTGAAAGACTGCTCATAGCCATTAGCCATCGTGCATCTGCAAGCTATTGAAAAATATTATCTTTTACCCGGTGCCTTGAGCAATCTTCGGCGTAGATCCTCGAATTGATCAAGTGTGGAAAAGGCGATCCGCAATTCGCCCTTCTCGCCCTTACCCGAGATCATGCTCACTCCAAGGCCAAGAGCATCTGAAAGTTCACGCTCCGCTGCACGCGTGTCGGCATTCTTGTGACCAGTCTTGGTGCCAGGTGTACTCTTCACCTTGCTGCGCCTCTGGATGAGCGCTTCCACGTCGCGAACGCTCAACTCTCTCTTGACGATATCGCGGGCTAGTGCCTCGGCCTCATCCACCCCTATTAACGCACGGGCATGACCTGCACTGAGCGCCCCCCCACGAACCAGCTCCTGAACGCTCGCAGGCAGCCTCAGCAACCGCAGCGTGTTCGTGAGATGACTGCGGCTCTTGCCAACAATGCCGGCCAGCTCATCCTGCTTGTACTTGTAGGCATCAATGAGTTTCCGGTAGCCGGTCGCCTCTTCGATGGCGTTCAGGTCAGTGCGCTGGACATTTTCGATTATGGCGACTTCCAGCGCCTGCTGATCTGTCATGTCGCGGACGATGACGGGGATCTCATGAAGCGCCGCCGCCTGGGCCGCGCGCCAACGGCGTTCACCCGCGATGATTTCAAAGCCGCCAGCTTCGCCATTCACCGGCCGCACGACGATCGGCTGAACCACGCCGCGCGCCCTTATCGAGTCTGACAGCTCCTTCAACTCGCTTTCGGAGAAGCTGGTGCGCGGGTTGAGTGAGCTGGGCTTCACAGCCTCGATGGCGACAGTGCGCAGGCCTTCGAGGCCAGTCGCTGCAGCCACGTCCGCTGCTTCGTTGATCAGGCTGGTGAGCCCGCGCCCGAGCCGCCTTTTTGGTGCCGCCATAAGATAATCCTCCTAGGCCGCCGCCAATCCGCGCTCGCGGCGGATCAACTCTTTTGCGACCGCGATATAGGCCTTTGAGCCCTTGCACTGCATGTCATAGACAAGTGCCGGCTGGCCAAAGGACGGAGCCTCTGACAGGCGGACATTTCGCGGGATCGTATTGGCATAAACCTTCTTCCCAAGAAACGCGCGGACATCTTCCTCGACCTGCTGGGTCAGCGCCTGGCGGCCATCATGCATGGTGAGAATGACGCCCTGGATAATGAGGTTCGGATTGAGGCTCTTGCGCGCTTCATCGATGGTATCCACCAGCAAGCCCAGACCTTCGAGAGCGAAGAATTCACATTGCAGCGGGACGATAACCGCATCTGCCGCCGCCAGGGCATTGAGCGTGAGAACATTGAGCGAGGGCGGACAATCAATCAGCACATATGAGGGTGCATTTGCATCGCCATTTGCCGCGAGTGAGGCACTATGCGCCTTGAGCGCATCACGCAGACCGTAATTCTTGTGCCTGTTGCTGGCGGCTTCGCGCTCCACCATCATCAGATCGATATGCCCGGGTACGATGGACATGCCTTCGATTTCCGTAGGGCATTGCGCCTCCATGACGCTGCACTCACCAGTGAGAACCTCCAAAGTTGAAGGGGAGCGCGCCTCGGACGTATTGGGGATTCCCAGCCCCGTGCTGGCATTTCCTTGCGGGTCGAGATCAATTATCAGGACTTTTTCGCCCACCGCCGCCAACGCCGTTCCCAGATTGATGGCCGTCGTTGTTTTACCAACCCCGCCCTTCTGATTCGCAAGCGCCAGGATTCTCGGGCCTGAGTGAGATTTGCTCATTTGCCGCCTCCACATGCCTCAGACCCTTTTCGCTGTAGTCGATTCACCTGGATGATTGAGGCCTCAGCGTCAGTTACGCTGGGATGAAGCCTTGCCTCAAACATCCAGTTTTCCTCTGCACCAGACAGTTCCTGCTCCGCATTGCGCCCTTTCAGGAAAAACCCTGTCGTCCTCGCCGAAAAAAACGGAGCAGCCAGTGCGAGCAAGTCATTCAAGGGAGAGAGTGCCCGTGCAGTTACATATTCAACGTCATCAAATCTAGCCGTAGTTCCCAGGCTTTCAATGCGCTCGCAGTGAATTTCCACAGAACACCCCGTTTCGCGCACAACTTCATGGCAAAAAGCGCATTTGCGCGCATTGCTCTCCACCAGGTGCACCAGGCTATCCTCCCGATTCGCAGAACAAATCGCAATAACCAATCCTGGAAAACCTGCGCCAGAACCCAAATCGAGCCATTTGGTTGCATCGGGGGCAATAGTCATGAGCTGGGCGCTGTCGGCAAAATGGCGATGCCAGATGGCATCCAGTGACTTTGGCGCGACCAGGTTTGTTCCCTTTTGCCATTGCTTCAGCAGCGCTTCATAGATCACGAGCCGCTCGATTGTTTCACGTGAAACATTGAAATGGGCAGCAAAGCGATCGGGTGTATCCAGGGTCGGAATGCTCATTGCCGCGATCCCGCCCTCAGGCGGATTTCCGGGACGGGGCTTTCTTCACATGTGCCGCAAGCAGCATGAGGGCTGCCGGGGTAATGCCGTCGATGCGCGAAGCCTGTCCAACGGTTGCCGGTCTTTGGAGAGTGAGTTTCTGGCGCACTTCGTTGGACAACCCGGATATGGAGCCATAGTCAATACCCCGGGGGATGGCAGCTGCCTCGTCCTTGCGGAAAGCTGCAATATCCGCCTCTTGCCGCCGCAAATAAACGGAATAGCGCGCATCAGTCTCAATTTGTCCGCCAATTTCTGGAGAAATGTCGGATATCTCCGGCCAAACACCCACAAGCGCTTTAAGATCGATCCCGGGATATGAGAGAAGCTCAAAGGCGCTGCGCCGCCTCCCGTCCTGATTGACGCTCAAACCGGCCCTCACGGCCTCTGTGGGGGTGAGGGAGAGGGTTTCGAACATCCGGGATGCCTCTTTTAGTGCGTTAGACTTGGCGCCATAGGCGGCGCTGCGTTCAGCACCAATGCAACCCACCTGCTCTCCCAATGGTGTCAGACGCTGGTCGGCATTGTCAGCGCGCAACTTGAGCCGGTATTCAGCCCGCGATGTAAACATCCGGTAGGGCTCTGTGACCCCGCGCATTACCAGGTCATCGATCATGACGCCCAGATATGCGTCCGCACGGCTGATGGTGAATGTTTCCGCGCTCCCTGATGCCGACAGTGCAGCATTCAGACCGGCTACAAGACCTTGGCCCGCCGCTTCTTCATATCCTGTGGTCCCATTGATCTGACCCGCTAGATACAGCCCTGAAAGGCGCTTGACCTGGAGCGTGGGATCGAGCTCCTGCGGGTCCACATAGTCATATTCGATGGCGTAGCCGGGGCGCAGTATCTTCGCGTCTTCAAGCCCCGGAATGGTTTTGAGGAATTCACGCTGAACCTCCTCCGGCAGGGAGGTCGATATCCCGTTGGGATAAACCGTATCGTCGTCCAGGCCTTCTGGCTCAAGGAATATCTGGTGCGCATCGCGTTCCTTGAAACGTACTACCTTGTCCTCGATAGAGGGGCAATAGCGCGGACCCGTGCCCTCGATCTGGCCGGAATAAATCGGCGCATTCTCAAGGTTTTTTTCAATAATCGCATGGGTTTCCGAGTTAGTGAAGGTGATGTGGCAGGGCACCTGTCGGCGCTCAATTGTCGGCGTCAGGAATGAAAATGGAACTGCCGGGTCATCGCCATTCTGGATGGCCAGACCATCCCATGCGATCGTCGTGCCATCGAGACGGGGCGGGGTGCCTGTCTTCAGACGGCCCATATTCAGCCCCATATCGTAGAGCCGGTCGGACAGTTTTAACGCCGGAGCCTCTCCCATGCGTCCGGCAGGTATTTTCTTGGTTCCAACGTGAATGAGCCCGTTGAGGAAGGTGCCCGTTGTCAGCACAACGCTCGCGGCAAGAATCTCCTCGCCTTCCATGGTGACGACGCCACCAACTTTGCCATTGTCCAGAATGAGGTCCTCAACGGCCGCCTCAATCACCACAAGACCATCTGTGTCCCTGATGGCCGCCTGCATGGCGTCACGGTAGAGTTTGCGGTCGGCCTGGGCGCGCGGCCCCTGGACTGCTGGCCCTTTTGACCGGTTGAGCATACGAAACTGGATTCCCGCCGCGTCGGCCACTCGGCCCATCAGGCCATCCAGAGCATCAATCTCACGCACCAAGTGTCCCTTGCCGAGCCCGCCAATGGCCGGGTTACAAGACATTTCACCGATGGTGGCAAATTTATGAGTCACAAGTGCGGTACGCGCACCCATGCGCGCGGAAGCGGCAGCAGCTTCACAGCCGGCATGCCCGCCGCCGATCACAATGACATCAAAAGACTTCATGGGAGCGATGGTCTAGACGGTTGCGGGATTTTCGTCAAAGCAAACCGAACAATTGGCACTGATATGTTTCACGTGAAACATCACTTACCGATGCAGAAATCCCCAAAAATGCGGTCCAGCACATCTTCCACATCCACCCGGCCGGAAAGGCGTCCCAGTGCACGGGCGGCGACGCGCAGATCCTCAGCACGCAACTCAAGATCGTTAATTTCACCTGAGAGGAAAGATGCGAGCGCCTCCCGGCATGTTTCAAGCTCAAGTCTCTGTCGGGTCCGTGTGATCATGGCTGGTTCACCTGCCTCCATTCCGGCTTTGGCATGTGCGGCCAATATGGACACCAGCTCATCAAGCCCGGCGCCCGTCTTTGCCGATATTTCCAGGATGTCTGTGTCCGGGCGCTCATCTGGTGTTCCCAGGTCAACCTTGTTGAGGAGGTTCAGGACATTCACTGACCCGCTCAGCGTGGATGGCGGCTCCCACTGGGGTGCTTCCGCGTCTACCAGCCACAGCACAAGATCAGCGGCTCCTGCCCGGGCGTGCGTGCGGCGTATACCCTCGCTTTCAACTTCACCTGAAGTTTTACGCAGGCCTGCAGTGTCGATGAGCGTGACAGGATATCCTCCCAGGTCCAGATGCACCTCTATGGTATCGCGTGTCGTGCCCGGTTCTTCAGATACAATTGCCGCATCGCGTTGGCTGAGCCTGTTGAGAAGGCTCGACTTGCCAGCATTGGGCGCGCCTGCCAGCACCACCTGAAAACCGTCCCGCAGCCGCTCGCCCTTATTCGCGCTTTCCAGATGTGACTGCAGAGATGCTACGAGTTCGTCCACCACGGAGCGTGCTTGACGGCCAACGAGATCGGGCACGTCCGCCTCGTCGGAGAAATCGAGTGCAGCTTCCACCAGTGATGTGGCGTGAATGATCTGCCCGCGCCAGCCTTCGCATAACGATCGCAATTCTCCGCCCGACTGGCGAAGTGCCTGGCGGAGCTGGGCCTGGGTTTCGGCCTGGATTAAATCGGCGAGACCTTCAACTTCGGTAAGGTCGAGCTTTTCATTGTCAAAGGCGCGCCTGGCAAATTCACCCGGCTCGGCAGGGCGAAGCCCTTCCACATGCCCCAGCGCGCTCAGCACGCCCTCGATCACCGCCGGTCCACCATGGACATGCAACTCCACAACATCTTCGCCGGTAAAGCTTGACGGCGCATCGAAGCGCAGAATAAGGGCTTCATCCAAAGGCTCACCGCTTTCGGGATCGAGCAGTTTGCGAAGGACAGCCTGTCTTGCATCTGGCGCAGGCCCTGCAAGTGCTTCAAGGGCGCCACGCGCTCGCGACCCCGACAGCCTGATAATGGCAACGCCGGCTCGCCCGCGCCCGCTCGAGAGCGCGAAAATGGTGTCAGTCTGAGAGGGTTGCGTCATGGGCTTCCTGATGCCGCCCAAATATTGCCAGACTAAAATCCGGCATATTTACATTATATAACAATATGTTAGGCGCTATATCTATGTCTGCATGGAGTCATAGAACTCGTCATTGTTCTTGGTCTGCTTGAGCTTGTCGAGCAGGAACTCGATCGAGTCCATGGTGCCCATGGGATTCAGGATACGCCGCAGCACATACATTTTTTTGAGTTGCTCCTCTGAAACCAGCAGCTCTTCCTTGCGCGTTCCGGACTTGGCAATGTCAATCGACGGGAACACGCGCTTGTCCGAAACCTTGCGGTCCAGAACCAGTTCGGAGTTGCCAGTGCCCTTGAACTCTTCAAAAATGACTTCGTCCATCCGGCTGCCGGTATCAATCAGCGCGGTGGCGATGATGGTGAGCGAGCCGCCTTCCTCGATATTGCGGGCTGCACCGAAGAAGCGTTTCGGGCGCTGCAGCGCATTGGCGTCAACGCCGCCGGTCAGTACCTTGCCCGATGATGGCACCACTGTGTTGTAAGCGCGCCCGAGCCGGGTGATGGAATCGAGCAGGATCACCACGTCGAGTTTATGCTCAACCAGCCGTTTGGCTTTTTCGATCACCATTTCCGCTACCTGGACGTGGCGTGTTGCCGGTTCATCAAAGGTGGAGGAAATAACCTCGCCTATCACCGAGCGCTGCATATCAGTCACTTCTTCCGGGCGCTCGTCGATGAGGAGAACGATCAGGTAACATTCGGGATGATTGGCGGTAATCGAATGAGCGATATTCTGCAGGATCATCGTTTTACCGGTGCGCGGCGGCGCGACAATCAATCCCCGTTGGCCTTTACCGATTGGGGCCACGATGTCGATAACCCGGGCGCTGAAATCCTTGCGGGTTGGATCTTCAATATCCAGTTTCAGCCATTCGTCCGGATAAAGCGGCGTCAGATTGTCGAAATTGACCTTGTGCTTGATCTGTTCCGGATCGTCAAAATTGATCTGGTTGACCTTCAGCAACGCAAAATAACGCTCGCCGTCCTTCGGGCTGCGGATCTGTCCCTCGACCGTGTCGCCGGTGCGCAGGGCAAAACGGCGTATCTGGCTGGGTGATACGTAAATGTCGTCCGGCCCGGCGAGATAATTCGCCTCGGGGGAGCGCAGAAACCCGAAGCCGTCCTGAAGCACCTCGACGACGCCGATGCCGGTAATATCGATATCCCGCTCGGCGAGTTGCTTGAGGATCGCAAACATCAACTCCTGCTTGCGCAGCGTGTTGGCGTTCTCGACATCGCACTCCTCGGCGAAGCTCAGAAGCTCCGTGGGCGATTTCGTTTTCAGGTCTTGAAGTTTCATTTCCTTCATGGGGTATATTCCGGACTGACGTTAGAAGGGAAAAAGGCCCAGCGCTGCAAATACGCCATTCTTCTCAAGCCTTTTTGGAAAGTTTATTGCCTGCCAAGCTGCGCCGGATGAACCGGTCTCTGCCACGAATGGAGGCTTGGGAGTCTTTCGCGCTGTTGATTAGGTTGGGCGCCGAATTGGCTGCCAAAAGAATGTAACTCGACTCACCTTATACCAGAGGTGCCAAAAAATTCAAAGCCAAACGAGTCAGGGTCAAACATGGCATCAAAAGGGACGTACTATCACCAGCAGTACAATTACCACCATCAACAGTGTCGGAACTTCGTTCGCGATCCGGTAAAACCGTGCCGGCCGGTTATTGGCATCGGCCTCAAATTCCTTTTGCCACTTGGCAAGCGCTGAGTGGAAGGCGCTCAAGGCCAGAACGCAAACAAGCTTGGCGTAGAACCAAAAATCTGACGACCAGTCAATAACGCCCACCCCGAAGGCGAGCCACAATCCCAGAGCCCAGCTGACCAGCATTGCCGGCGTCATGATGGCTTTGAGCAGTCGCCGCTCCATCACCTTGAATGTTTCCGACATCTCTGATCCGGGCTTTGCGTCCGCGTGGTAGACAAAGAGCCTAGGCAGATAGAACAGCCCTGCCATCCATGCGATCACGGCCATGATGTGCAGGGATTTGAGAATGAGATAACTCATCCACGCACACGTGCGATCAGTTGCTCCACATGTTTAATCGGTGTTTGCGGAACAATGCCATGTCCCAGATTGAAGATCAGTGGACCATCACCCAGCTCGTGCAGGATTTCATCTATGCGCGTCTCCAGCGCAGCTCCTCCAGAGACGAGCAGCAAGGGATCAAGATTTCCCTGGACAGCAACATGGTGCTGAAGCTGGTTCTTGATGAATTTAAGCGGCAGTGACGTATCGCAGCTTACCGCGTTAACGCCCGTCTCCTTGGCATAGACCGGGTAAAGGGGCCCTACCCCACGGGGAAAGCCAATGATTGGAACATCAGGAGCTTTCGCTCTCACTCCGGACACGATTTGTTTTGCAGGTTTCAGGCACCAGCGCGCAAATTCACCTTCAGGCAAATTACCCGCCCAGCTGTCAAAAATCTGCAAAACCTGCGCACCAGCATTCAATTGTGCCAGCAGATATTCCACTGACACCTCGACCAGCAAATCAATGAGATACTGAAAACCGTCAGGATCCTGATAGGCAAAACCACGTGCGGCGGCCTGGTCGGGGCTGCCGCGTCCCCCTACCATGTAGGTTGCCACTGTCCAGGGTGCTCCACAAAAGCCGATCAGAGCAACATTTGGATCAAGCCCTGAACGCACCAGCTTCACAGTTTCAAACACCGGCGCCAGATGTTCTAGAAAACCTTCCCGCCGGAGTGATTTGACCGCTTCGAAATCTTTAAGTGGATCCAGCACCGGGCCTTCATTTTGAACGAATGACACTTTCTGTCCGAGAGCATCAGGAATGACCAGGATATCGGAGAACAAAATTGCCGCATCAAAGCCGAACCGTATTATCGGCTGTAGAGTGACTTGGGCCGCAAGTTCAGGATTATAGCAGAGCTCCAGGAATGACCCGGCGTCAGCGCGCACTTCAAGATATTCAGGTAAATATCTTCCTGCCTGCCGCATCAACCAAATCGGCGGAGGATGACATACTTCCCCTGACAGGACTTTGAGCAACGCAGGCTTTTCGGTGGATGACTGAATAACCGTATCCATTCTCTAATAATCCAATAAGGATTCTAGATTCTTCTTTTCAGTTTTTTTTATTACAAGGTGGATATCGAATATTCTTTCCTGGCACCAGTCTTCCCACACGAGATTCACACTCAATATATGGGACTCCTAAATTTTCCACAGTGAGAAGAAGCATGGTTCTTTGACCGTGAAAAGCTCCGCAACTGAAATAAAAAGCTGAAATTTTTACTGACCCGACTATCAATCTCATATGTTGATACGCTGTGGATGAACCAGGAAGAAACTGTTGAAAGGACGCCCTGTGGAGAAACCTGAAAATCGGGTCCACAGACTCTAGCCTGTGGGCGATTTGGTGGAGAAGACGGGACAGAACCTGTGAAATGTGGATGATGCACTAAAAGTGTCATTTTTATCTACGGAGCTTACAAGGCGTGGCCAAGGATTTACCCAAGTTTTTCCACCTGCATCTGATCTCTGATGCCACCGGTGAAACCATCAGCGCCATCGCCAGGGCGGCCATCGTGCAATATTCGCAGATACGCAGCATTGAGCATGTGCATTCTCTGGTGCGCACCAAACGGCAGCTTGACCGCGTTCTCCAGGAAATCGAATCCGCGCCGGGGATCGTGCTCTACACCATCGTCAATCCTGAGCTCGCCCGGTCGCTTGAAGAATATTGCGCAAGCCTGAATGTACCCTGCCTGCCGGTCCTTGCTACCATAATGAAGGTGTTTGAATCCTATCTCGGCGCACCCTCGACGCCCACCGTAGGTGGTCAGCATGTGCTCGACGCGGAATATTTCAGCCGTATCGATGCACTGAATTTTACAATGGCTCACGATGACGGGCGGCTTCCTGATGATCTGAATGATGCGGATATTGTCATAGTCGGCATCAGCCGCACATCGAAGACGCCGACCAGCATTTATCTCGCGCAACGCGGTTTCAAAACCACCAATGTGCCGTTGATCCCGGAGATCCCGCTCCCGCCACAACTTGAAAATGCGGGAGATGTGTTCGTTGTCGGGCTTATCGCAAGTGCTGATCGTATTTCCCAGGTGCGGCGCAACCGTGTGCTGGCACTGGCAGACAGGGATCTGAATGAATATGTGGACCGTGACCTCATCGAGGAAGAGATCACTTTTACCAGGCGGCTTTGCAGTCGGAACAACTGGCCGGTGATTGACGTAACGCGCCGTTCGGTGGAAGAGACGGCGGCGGCAATCCTTCAGTATCACGACCGTGCAGCCAAAGTGGCGAACAATTAAGGGCGCGCCGAAGCCATGCTTTTTAATACGACATCTCAACTGGTCCTGGGCTCCGGCAGTCCCAGCCGGGCTGCCCTGCTCAAGGCGGCAGGTCTTGTATTTGAAATCGACCCTGCCGGGATAGATGAGAGTGCCATCCGCCTGGTCGTCACCCGTGATCGGGGCGCGACACCAGGGGACATCGCAGATGTCCTGGCCCGAGCCAAGGCTGAAACAGTGAGCGAGAGAAACCCAGGAGCACTGGTCATTGGTGCTGACCAGGTGCTGGCTTGTGGTGAAGATCTGTTCGAGAAGCCGCAATCGATGGAGGATGCGCGCCGCACACTGCTGGCACTGGAAGGAAAGACCCATCAGTTACACGCATCTGTCGCCCTGGCGCGCGACGGAAATGTGATCTGGGCGCATACCGAAACGGCTCATCTCACCATGCTGACGCTGACGGCAGAAGAGATCGGCCGCTACCTGGGCGAAGCGGGTGACAAAGTGCTCTCTTCGGTGGGCGCATACCAGCTTGAGGGGCTTGGTGTGCATCTGTTCGAGGAGCTCAAAGGGGATTATTTCACCATCCTGGGGTTGCCCATGCTGGCCCTGTTGAAGCGCTTGCGTTTGGAAGGCAGCACGGCGTCATGACATTAAAGGCATGTGTCATTGGCTGGCCCATCGAGCATTCCCGCTCGCCGCTCATCCATGGCCACTGGCTTGGGCTGCATGGAATTGATGGTTCTTACGCAAAAAAAGCAGTTTCACCGGATGATCTGAAAAAATTCATCTCATCCATGTGTGAGAATGGATTCGCCGGTTGCAACGTGACCGTGCCGCACAAGGAGACGGTCCTGAAATTTGCCGGGCAAAGCGATGAGGCTGCGCGCATCATCGGGGCCGCCAACACATTGTGGTTCGACAAGGGCGTGCTTCATGCCTCCAACACCGATGGTTATGGGTTCCTCGCCAATTTGGATGAGAGGGCGCCGGGGTGGGATGAAAACAGGTCATGTGCCTTGGTTCTGGGCGCTGGCGGCGCGTCGCGTGCCATACTTCATGCGCTTGGAAGCAGGTCTTTTCGCGATGTCATCCTCGTCAACCGCACGCGGTCGCGCGCTGAAGCGCTCGCGGCACATTTCAAAGGGGCGTTCAGGGTTGCGGATTGGGAGAAACGAAACGCGCTTGTTGGCGAATGTGCGCTGCTGGTCAACACCACCACGCTCGGCATGACAGGCCAGCCGCCGCTTGAGCTTGATCTTTCAAACGCTGCCGAGGGGTGCGTCGTGAATGATCTTGTTTACGCTCCGCTCAAGACAAAACTGCTTGAGCATGCAAACGATGCGGGTCTACGGGGTGTTGATGGTCTGGGCATGCTTCTTCACCAGGCCGTACCGGGTTTTGAGAAATGGTTCGGAGTTCGTCCGGAGGTGAGCAGTGAGCTGCGTGAACTCGTGATTGCCGACATCGAGACCGCGTGATGCTGGTTATTGGCCTCACAGGGTCCATCGGCATGGGCAAATCAACAGCTGCAAAACAATTTGCGGCCAATGGCATCCCGGTGTTTGACGCTGATGCTCAAGTACATGATCTTTATGAGGGCGTGGCCGTGCCGCTGATCGAAGAGGCATTTCCCGGCACCACCAAAAATGGAAAAGTCGATCGTGCCGTTCTTGCAGCCGTGCTCATGAAAGACAAGAACGCCATCACGCGTCTTGAAGCCATTGTGCATCCGCTCGTGCGGCAGGAGAGATCCGCATTTCTGACGCGCCATGCCCGAGCCGGGGCGGACATGGTGGTGCTCGAAATTCCTCTCCTGTTTGAAACCGGGGCTGAAAGCCAGGTTGATGTCAGCGTGGTGGTTACGGCCCCCGCGCAGGTTCAACGCGCAAGGGTCCTGGAGCGCCCCGGCATGACCGAGGCAAAACTGGATGCACTGCTTGCCAACCAGATGCCGGATGCGGACAAGCGCGAGAGGGCGGATTTCGTTGTGGACACAAACCGCACCATTCCCGAAACCGCCAAAGAAATTGATAGAATTATCGAATCACTGCGAGGGCGTGATGGCACCACCTTCCAGCTCACGGCAGGGAACGGCGTGGAAAAATAGCCGTTGAAAGGAACCAGGGCCCACCATGCGCGAAATCGTACTGGATACCGAGACAACCGGATTTGACCCCAAGGGGGGCGATCGCATGGTTGAGATTGGGTGCATTGAACTCGTCAACCACATTCCATCGGGACAGGAGTGGCACAGCTTTCTCGATCCGGAACGCGACATGCCACAGTCGGCATTTGAGGTTCATGGACTTAGCCAGGAATTTCTAACCGGCAAGCCGCTGTTCGCCGATGTGGCCCAGGACTTCATGGAGTTTATCGGGCAGGACCGGCTCATAATCCACAATGCGAGTTTCGATGTGGGCTTCCTCAACGCCGAACTTGAAAAAGCCGGTGGGGTTTTGATCGAGATGGGACGAGTGACCGATACTCTGGCTCTGGCCCGGCGTAAACATCCTGGTGCTTCGAACTCACTGGACGCATTGTGCAAGCGCTATGGCGTCGATACCTCGCAGCGGACCAAGCATGGCGCGTTGATCGACTGCGTTTTGCTGGCCTCGGTCTATATCGAGCTTATTGGCGGACAACAGGCCGGGCTTGATCTGGCAAAAGGTGGGAGTGCAACCACAGCCGGTGCAGGAGCAACAGCCATAGAGCAGCGCCCGGTGCCGCTTGCACCACGTCTCAGCGAAACGGAAATTCAGGAGCACAAGGCCTTTGTTGCAACGCTGGGCGCCAAGGCGCTGTGGCATCACTACAAAGACTGAAAACCGGCGACTAGCTGGTGGGCCTGAGGTCCTGAACGTTGGCGTTCTCGGAATTCTGCTGAAACAGCATCCCGAAGTCTATCGGGTCAAGCATCAGCGGCTGAAATCCACCATCGCGCGTGAGGTCAGCAATGACACGGCGCAGGAACGGGTACATCAGGGTTGGTGCATCGACATACAGCACCTGCATCATATATTCCTCGGGAATACCCGATGCCTGGAACATGCCGCCATAGACCAGCTCGATATTATATATGACGCCAATGTCGCTCTCTGCTTTCGCGGCGAAGGCAAGATCAACCTCGAAAATCTCGTCGGTGTGACGACTGACATTCACCTGCACATTGAGATCCAGCTTGGGATTCTCACCGGGCGCCTGCAATGATATGGGTGAGTTGGGACTTTCAAACGAGAGGTCCTTGATAAACTGCACCAATATTCCGAACTGGGCATTTTCTGTATCGGGCTGTTCGGCTGCTTCTGCCCCCGGCTTTTTCGCCGCTGCGGGTTTTTTCTCAGCACCGTTGCCGTCGCCTGTGGTCTTTTTCTTTCTTGCCATGGATAAAATGTCTCCTTCGGACACCTCGACGCCTTCCGCTTGCGGTTCACGCCATATTGATCTGGATTGTCGCTACCATGCCGGAGAACGACAGGCAACGCTCACACATTTTGGTGAGGAGAGTTAATGCGCATCACTTGCCCAGTCAGGTTATTTTCGCCAGGGAGAGTGCTTGTCATTTTTTCCCCGGGGCGGGCCTTCATCGCGTTCTGGCGTGTGATTGTCGATGTCCTCAAATTCACCCTCAATGACTGGTCCCGGCGAGGCGCTTGCGCCATCTTGACGCGGCGCGCTACTCGAATCCGAATCAAATGGACCTCCATGAGCCTGCCCTGTGAAAGAAAACTTGTTGAATAGCCAATGTGCGAGCGCCCGGCGAAGTGCTGGTACCAGGAGTAAAAATCCCACTGTATCTGTCAATAATCCCGGAGTGAGCAGGAATGCTCCAGCGACAAGCAGGCACGCGCCATCAACAACCGACTCAACCGGAAACTCGCCCGATTCCACGGTTTCACGAGCACGGCCAAGGGCCGCAAGCCCTTGTCTCTTGAGTAGAGAAACACCTATGACGGCTGTCGTGATCACGAGCAGGATGGTTGCGCCGATGCCAATAATCTCACCGACCTTGATGAGTATTACGAGTTCCATCAAGGGCACTGCGATGAACGCCAGGAAGGGGAGAAATCTCATATTACTGGCATCCTTGATTGCTGCGACGTATGGCTGCACCGAAGCCTTACGCGATTGAGAGTTGGCTTACCCGGGGCGATGCCGTAAGTTGGACACAATGGACCAACACATTCTGGGCATCTAAAGTTCGTCCGTGTTGATTGGTATGTGCATGGTCGGCACCTTATATATAACATCTTCACAGATTTTCGTAGGTGCGGCCCGGATTCACATGCTTGGCTGATTAAACGGATAACGGCACAATGATGAACGAAACGTTCGACATTTATACCCTGCTTTTTCTCATCCTCGCGGTGGTCATTTTTCTGCGTTTGAGGAATGTGCTTGGCCGCCGCACGGGCAATGAACGCCAACCTTTTGATCCATATGCGGCTCCCGATACAAAATCCAACGGTGCCAGCCCCGGCGGTCAGGATAAAGTTGTCCCGCTGCAGCGCGGACGCGAGGCAGAATCCAAAGAGCCGGCTGTCAATGTCGAGGAGCTTCTGAAAAAATACGCTCCCAAGGACAGCCCGCTGGCCAAGGGTTTGATGGCGATTGTAAAATCTGATCCTAGCTTTGATCCCGAACAGTTTCTCCAGGGCGCGAAATCGGCATACGAGATGATCGTCATGGCGTTTGCCGGCGGTAACAAGCGGGCTTTGAAGCAATTGCTGGGTGAGGACGTCTATGACGGCTTTATCGGCGCCATTGATGAGCGCGAAGAGCGCGGAGAGAAAGTGGATTCTTCATTTGTCGGTATCGACAAGGCCGACATCATCGAGGCGGAGCGCAAGAAAAAGTCCGCCCAGGTCACCGTCAAATTCGTAAGTCAACTGATTACCGCGACCACTAACAACAAGGGCAAGGTGATCGATGGCGACCCGAAAAAAGTCCGGGAGGTTACCGATATCTGGACTTTTGCACGTGATATCACATCGCGCGATCCGAACTGGAAACTGGTTGCAACCGAGGCTGCGAATTAGCCTGTTTGGGATTGCCGGGCATTCAGGTGCCTTGAGCGTTGCCTGCCTGCCTGCGTGTCGCGCATGATGCGCCGATGGAACATTGCCAGACTTTTCACGATCATCATCGCGAGCATTATTGGTGTTGGCCTGTTGTACCTGCTCGAGGGACAGCGCATGGATGAAAGCACACCTTCACCCATAGAGATCGCTTTTTCCGACATCCCGGCCTGGGAGGAAGACGACCACTCTGCTGCGTTTGTCGCCTTTCACAGGTCCTGTGAGAAGATCGTGGCAATCGAAAACGCTAGAGATGGCAAGAGCGATGGCAAAATGGCCCCCCATCCGCTTTTAAGTGTTTGCAAGGCAGCCGTGGAATTGGGCACGAATGTGGATCGCTCTTCGGCGCGCGTTTTTTTTGAAACCCGTTTCACACCGCACCGCCTTCAGGGCAAGCAGGCATCCGGATTTGTCACCGGTTATTATGAGCCGGAACTGAAAGGCTCCCGCACCAGAAGTGATAAATACTTCGTGCCAGTCTACGCGGTCCCGGGTGACCTGGTGCAGCTTTACTCCGACAGTGAACGCGCCAAGCGGAACCATGAAATGACCGCGGGGCGAGAAACGGCCGATGGTATGGTCCCCTATTTTGACCGCAAGGAGATCGAGCAGGGAGCGCTGGAAGACCGTAATCTCGAAATTCTCTACCTCAATGACTGGGCCGATGCGTTTTACATGCATATTCAGGGGTCTGGTCGGGTGGCCCTGGAGGAGGGCGGGCATGCAAGACTTGGCTTCGGGGCCAAGAACGGACATTCCTACACCGCCATCGGCAAGCCATTGATTGAGCGCGGGGCCATTTCGCGCGATGAAATGTCCATGGATGCCGTGCGGGCCTGGCTCGAGGCCAACGGAGATCAGGCGCGTGAACTCATGTGGGAAAATCGCTCCTATATATTCTTTCGTGAACTGGATAGGTCAGAGGCGGCAATCGGCCCGGTGGGCGCACAGGGCGTGGCGCTGACACCCCGCCGGAGTCTGGCCGTTGACACCTCCATGCACAAATTGGGCACGCCTATATGGGTCCGCTCACATTCTCTGGATTTACATGGGCAGGCGGGGTTCAGCCAGTTAATGATCGCGCAGGATGCAGGTTCAGCTATCAAGGGGCACGGGCGTGGAGATATCTTCTGGGGCTCGGGTTCGGCTGCTGGTGATATCGCCGGGTCGACGCGTCATGATGCTGAATTTATTCTCCTGCTCCCGAACAGGTAGCCATCTGGCAGTTGAACCAGAGGCCAGGGCATTGGATTGAAATGAGCAAGAAAGATCGCTCCAAATCTCCTTCTTCCGGGTCGCTTGCTCCGGAAGATGCCGAGCTGTGGGATCAGGTGGCAGAAACAGCCGAGCCGTGGTCCAAGGGCAAAAACCGTGTTGTCGACCTCCCCGAACCCGTTGCTGAGCCGTCTCCTGAAGTGCGTCACCAGAATAAACATCCACCCCTCGAGAATGAAATCAAGAAGGTTGAGAGGCCTGAACCCCAGGATCCACCCCCCGTGGCGCAATTTGAGCGGAAAGAGGCGCGCCGGTTAGGAACCGGCCGGACCAGCGTCGATGCCCGTATCGATTTGCATGGAATGCGTCAGCGCGAGGCTCATGGCAGCCTCATGGCGTTCCTGGCGAATGCACAGTCCCGGGAGCACAAGCATGTGCTTGTGATAACGGGCAAGGGCGGCAATCGAGACCAGGACGGATCATATGAGCGTGGCGTGCTAAATCGCGAAGTACCACGCTGGCTTTCGGAGCCGGAATTCCGTCAGTGGGTTGTGAGTTTTGCCTTTGCCAACAAACGCCATGGAGGCGAGGGTGCGCTGTATGTCCGACTCAGACGCAGGAAAAGTTCATAAATATCAACGGCCGATATTTATACATATGTTATAACATATGTGAATCCTGCTATTTGGCGTGATGCAGTTTTGAGTTAAAGAATAAATTTCGACAAATCCGCGTTCTTGGCCAGGTCGCCGATATTATCGCGCACATGTTTTTCGTTGATCAGGATTTTCTCATCCGCCATATCGGTTGCATCGAAGCTGATCTCGTCGAGAATTTTTTCCATAACCGTCATCAGCCGGCGCGCACCGATATTCTCCACATTGGAGTTCACTTCAACGGCGATGTCGGCAATGGCGTCGACGCCGTCTTCCGTGAATTCGATCTCCACGCCCTCTGTCGCCATCAGCGCCACATATTGTTTGGTGAGGCTGGCGCGCGGTTCGGTAAGAATGCGCTTGAAATCGTCCTTGGTCAGCGCCCTGAGCTCCACCCTGATCGGCAGCCGCCCCTGAAGCTCGGGCAGAAGGTCAGAAGGGCTGGACACATGAAAGGCTCCGCTGGCGATGAACAGCACATGGTCGGTCTTTACCGGACCATATTTTGTTGAAACGGTTGTGCCTTCAATGAGCGGCAGCAAATCCCGCTGCACGCCTTCCCGGCTGACATCACCACCCGAACGCTCCTGTCTGCCGCATATCTTGTCAATCTCGTCCAAGAATACGATACCATTATTTTCAACAACCGAGATAGCTTCCTGAATAATGATGTCGTCGTCGATCAGTTTGTCGGATTCTTCCGCCAGCAATATCTCATAGCTGCCCTTGACGTTGATCCGGCGCGCTTTGGTGCGCTGGCCGCCGAAGGCCTTGCCCATGATGTCGCCGATATTGACCATGCCAACCTGGCTGCCAGGCATTCCGGGAATATCAAACGCTGGCATCCCGCCACCGGTATCAGCCACCTGAACTTCAATTTCCTTGTCGTCCAGGTCTCCCTCACGGAGTTTTTTCCGGAAACTGTCGCGGGTGTCCTTTTTTGCATTTTCGCCAACCAGCGCATCGAGCACGCGCTCTTCGGCCATGAGATGGGCCTTGGCTGAGACTTCCTTGCGTTTTTCATCCCGTACCAGCCCGATGGCCGCCTCGACAAGATCACGGATGATCTGTTCCACGTCCCGGCCCACGTAACCGACCTCGGTGAATTTCGTGGCCTCGACCTTGATAAAAGGCGCACTGGCCAGCTTGGCGAGACGGCGCGATATTTCCGTTTTGCCGACACCGGTCGGGCCGATCATGAGGATATTTTTCGGCAGCACTTCCTCGCGCAACTCACCTTCAAGCTGCTGACGGCGCCAGCGGTTCCTGAGCGCGATGGCGACGGCGCGCTTGGCGGCGTTCTGGCCGATGATATAGCGGTCCAGTTCAGAGACGATTTCACGTGGCGAGAAATTGGTCATGTTTTCCGGGGTTTGCTGTTCGTTATAAAAAGAAAGACCGGACCTGATTTTAGTCCGCGTCGAGGATTTCGACCACCAGCTGGTCGTTGGTGAAGACACAAATCTCCGCTGCCACGGCCATGGCCTTGCGGGCGATTTCTTCCGCGCTCATCTTGGTATCAGTGAGCGCACGTGCCGCGGCCAACGCGTAGTTGCCGCCTGACCCTATACCCATCAGACCATCGGTCGGCTCGAGAACATCTCCCGTACCAGTGAGCACCAGTGACTCTGTTTTATCCGCTACGATCATCATGGCTTCCAGCCGTCGCAGGTAACGGTCAGTGCGCCAGTCCTTGGCCAGCTCAACGCAGGCGCGTTTCAACTGATCGGGATAGCGTTCAAGCTTGCTTTCCAGCCGCTCGAACAATGTGAAGGCGTCTGCGGTCGCGCCTGCGAACCCGGCAATCACACCACCGGCACCAAGCTCACGTACCTTGAGGGCGTTGGACTTGATAACGGTGTTGCCAAGGCTGACCTGGCCATCGCCGGCAATCACCACCTTGCCGCCCTTGCGGACGGTTAAAATAGTTGTGCCGTGCCAGAGATCTGTTGAGTTTTGTGTGTGGTTCATCATGTTCATTCTGTTCCCGCCATATCGGCATCACGGCCAGTCAAGTCAAGGGTTTGCGGGATTCATGCCAAAAACGCGTGAAATATGGTGAACGTGAAAATTCCGCAAAAAACCATGTGCAGCACAGGTTGTAGCGCAGGGGGCAAAGAGGTGCTACACCGGCGCCCTGAAAAAGCGTTTTCTCCCAAACAGAACAAAGAGAAGATACATGCGCACCGCGAGCATTGAGCGCAACACGAAAGAGACCGAAATTTCGGTTTCCGTGACCATTGATGGTAAGGGCAAGGCTGACATCTCCACAGGTGTCGGTTTTCTCGACCACATGCTGGAACAAGTGGCGCGCCATTCGCTGATGGATATTACGCTAAAGGTAAAGGGTGATCTGCATGTGGACCAGCACCACACGGTGGAAGATTCAGGCATTGCTTTGGGCCAGGCGCTGACAAAAGCGCTGGGCGATAAAAAAGGAATAACGCGGTTTGCTTCCGTATATCTGCCAATGGACGAGGCGTTGACCCGGGTCGCGCTTGATATCTCCGGGCGGCCGTTTTTGGTCTGGAAGGTAGAACTCACCCGCCCCGAGATCGGCGAAATGGACACCGAACTGTTCCGTGAATGGTTTGGCGCCTTTGCCCAGAATGCCGGGCTGACTTTACATGTGGAATGCCTCTACGGCGAAAACAACCATCATATGATCGAGTCCTGCTACAAGGGGCTGGCGCGCGCACTGGGCGCGGCACTGGCGATTGATCCCAGGCAAGCGGACATGGTGCCCTCCACCAAGGGCACTTTGAGCGACTAAAGGGTTACGACGTGATCACCTATACCGTTCATGAGCGAGACAGCGATGCGCAAGACATTGCCGCGCGCGCGGAGGAGATAATCTTCGTCAAGGAAGGTTTCGCCTGGCTGGCGCTGGCATTCCCGCTGGTGTGGTTGCTGTATCACCGCTTGTGGATCGTGCTTGCGGGTTTTATTGCCATCGTCGCATTGCTGGAGGTAGGCGTGATGAGCTTGGAGCTCAACGATGCTGTTGCGGTTGTCACCACATTTGTCCTGAGCGGCCTGTTTGCGCTTCAGGCAAATGATCTGCGCCGCTGGTCGCTTCAGCGCAAGGGTTTTGAGCTTGTCGATCTGGTGAGTGGCCGCGATCGCAGCGAATGCGAGCAAACGTTTTTTACCCACTGGCTCACCGGGAAGGACATGCAGGTGAAAGCTGCGCCGGGAAAAACCGCAAAGCGCGCCAAACCGGCACCCGCTGTGCGTGAAAAAATGAACACGGATGATGACGATGTCATCGGCCTGTTTCCCGAACCCGGCAAATAGGCATTGACCCCATGCCCCCATCCAACACCGTTGCAATAATCGATTACGGATCTGGCAATCTCCACTCAGCCGCCAAGGCTTTCGAGCGCATGAATGGTGAATCGGGTACCGGTTACACCATCAAGGTGACTGATGACCCGGAAGAGGTGAGCGGTGCAGACCGTGTGGTCCTGCCGGGTGTCGGAGCTTTTGCAGACTGCCGCTCCGGGCTGCTGGCAGTGGAGGGAATGATGACGGCCCTTGAAGATGCGGTCATTGAAAAGGCGCGGCCCTTCCTGGGCATCTGTGTCGGCATGCAGCTGATGGCCGATACGGGTCTTGAGCATGGTGAGACGCCTGGATTTGGCTGGATTGGGGGAGAAGTGCGGGCCATTGCGCCAGATGATCCAAGTCTGAAAATTCCGCATATGGGTTGGAACACGTTGAACCTTGTCACCCCGCACCCGCTGCTGGAGGATATCGAGACCGGACCTGACGGTCTTCATGCCTATTTCGTGCACTCCTATCATTTGGTGACCGAGACGCGTGAGCACGTGGTTGCCGAAACAGGCTATGGCGGACCGGTGACGGCGATGGTTGCGCGTGACAATCTGGCAGGCACTCAGTTTCACCCCGAGAAAAGCCAGAAGCTCGGGCTGGCATTGATTGCGAATTTTCTGAAATGGAAGCCGTAACATGATTCTCTTCCCGGCCATTGACCTCAAGGACGGCCAGTGTGTGCGACTGGTCCAGGGCGAAATGGATCAGGCCACCATTTTCAGCGATGACCCGGCTGCCCAGGCTCGGACCTTTGAGCAACAGGGGTTCCAGTATCTCCACATGGTTGATCTGAACGGCGCGTTTGAGGGCAAGCCGGTCAATGGCGCTGCGGTTGAGACAATTCTTGATGCGATCTCAATCCCCGTGCAGCTGGGTGGTGGAATTCGCGATCTGGCGACCATTGAAGCCTGGCTAACGAAGGGTATCAGCCGCGTCATACTCGGTACGGTCGCGGTTACAAACCCCGACCTGGTGCGCGAGGCTTGCAAGGAATTTCCCGGGAAGATAGCGGTGGGCATAGATGCGCGCGGTGGCATGGTCGCCATCGAGGGCTGGGCGGAAACCAGCACCACATCGGCGATGGACCTGGCCATGATATTCGAATTCGCCGGTGTTTCGGCAATCATCTACACCGACATCGAACGCGATGGCGTGCTTGAAGGGCTCAATCTCGACGCTACGGCGCAACTGGCCCGCTCGGTTTCAATTCCTGTCATTGCCAGTGGTGGTCTCGCTTCAATCGAGGACATCCGGAAACTTGTCAGAGAAGAATATGCCATGCTCGAAGGCGCCATTTCGGGCCGCGCACTTTACGATGGCCGGCTTGATGCGAATGAGGCGCTGGCCATAATTGCAGGTGCATAAAGGACCGGCGAAATGCTGAAAACACGCGTCATACCCTGCCTGGATGTAAAAGACGGCCGCGTCGTCAAAGGCGTTAATTTCGTTGATTTGCGAGATGCGGGGGACCCGGTGGAGGCGGCAACCGCCTATGACGCCGCCGGCGCCGACGAGTTGTGTTTTCTAGACATCACCGCAAGCCATGAAAACCGTGATGTGATTTTCGACGTGGTTGAAGAAACCGCGGAGCGCTGTTTTATGCCGCTGACCGTTGGCGGCGGAGTGCGCGTCGTGGAAGACGTGCGCAAGCTGCTGGAAGCTGGTGCTGACAAGGTGTCCATCATGACTGCCGCTGTGAAGAATCGCGGTTTTGTGCGCGAGGCCGCAGAAAAATTTGGATCGCAATGCATCGTCGTCGCCATAGACGCCAAGAAAGTTTCCAGCGGGGGAGAGCAAAGCCGCTGGGAAATTTTCACCCATGGCGGGCGCGAGCCAACAGGAATTGATGCGGTGGAATATGCAAAGGAAGTGGTCGCGCTGGGAGCGGGTGAGATTCTGCTTACCTCCATGGATCGAGACGGCACAAAGGATGGTTTCGATCTGGAATTGACGCGGGCGATAGCCGATGCGGTGTCCGTGCCAGTTATCGCGTCTGGTGGCGTGGGTACACTGGATCACCTGGTGGAGGGCGTGGCAGAGGGACATGCCAGTGCCGTGCTGGCGGCATCTATTTTTCACTTTGGTGAACACACAATTGGTGAGGCCAAGCAGCATATGGCTGATGCCGGGGTCGCGGTGCGACTGGACGGATAAACCGCTCCTTCGCCGATCCTCCACTTTCGCTAAAAGCCATCAGGGTGTATGACGCGATCATGACAGACGACATTCTCAAAGCACTTGAGCTAACGATCCGGGCGCGGCGAAGCTCCAGCGGAGATGTGTCCTATACTCGCAAGTTGCTGGATGGCGGCCCGGAAAAATGCGCCAAGAAGCTCGGTGAGGAAGCAGCTGAAACGGTGATCGCTGGTGTTTCCCAGGACGATGTTGCGCTCACGGGCGAGGCCGCAGACTTGCTGTACCACCTGCTTGTCCTGCTCGAAGCACGCAATGTCCCATTGGACGATGTGCTGGCGGAGCTCGAACGCCGCACAGGGCAATCGGGGCTGGAAGAAAAAGCCCAGCGCAACAAGGACGGCTGAACCCATGCCGGACGGAGCGATGAGTCCCAAACCGAAGACCAGGCTGACGCCTTACCGGAACTTCTCGAAAGAGGAATGGGCGGCACTGCGCGCCGACACACCCATGACGCTGACAGAAGCAGATGTCGAACAATTGTCCGGCCTGACTGAGCGCGTGTCGGTTGATGAGGTGCGCGATGTCTACCTGCCTCTGTCTCGACTGTTGAACCTCTATGTGGGTGCCGCGCAGAAGCTGCATGAGGCGACCACTACGTTTCTGGGCAAGAAAGACGGCAAGATGCCGTTTATCATCGGGCTTGCGGGCTCGGTGGCGGTCGGCAAGAGCACCACGGGCCGCGTGCTGCAGGCGCTGCTCGCACGGTGGCCCGATCATCCACGTGTTGATCTCATCGGCACCGACGGGTTTCTGCTCTCAAACAAAACACTGGAACAGCGCGGCCTGATGGAGCGAAAGGGATTTCCTGAAAGCTATAACCAGGCGGGGTTGCTGGATTTCATGGCTGATGTGAAGGCAGGCGAGCGCAATGTGATCGCGCCGGTCTATTCCCATTTTCATTATGATGTGATCCCGGGCGAGACGAATACGATCGACCGGCCGGATATTCTGATCGTTGACGGTCTAAATGTTTTACAACCCGCGCGCTTGCCCAGGGACGGAGAAGCCATCCCCTTCGTTTCGGACTATTTCGATTTCTCGATCTATATCGACGCCGATGCAGAGTTGGCCGGGCGCTGGTATGTGGAACGCTTCATGCGTCTGCGCCAGACGGCCTTCCGTGATCCGGCGGCTTATTTCCACCGCTATTCGAAACTCTCTGACGAGGAAGCAAGAGAAACAGCTCAGGGTATCTGGGATACGATCAATCTGAAAAATTTGCAGGAGAATATCCTGCCCACGCGCCAGCGCGCCGATCTTATTCTGCACAAGATCAAGGGCCACGCCGTGGACCAGGTGGCGCTCAGAAAACTATGATTGTGATTTTAGGATGGTCTCTCGCACCGGCTGAAAATCGTAAGTCGCGTAAAACTCGGTATCGAACGCCCCCCAGGCGCTTTCCTCGATGGCCATGTTGACGTCGCGCAGCTTGTTCGCAGGCACTTTCAGCGTTGCAACTTGGCCAATGCCCATCATCACGTACCAGGAGACGACCTCGCAGCCTTCGGGCGGGAAGCGTTTCCAGAATTCCTTCTCAACCAGCTTCTCGCGAATCTGGTCGAGATTCTTGTCTTTCTGATGCTTCAGAAAAACAGTGAGGAGGATGGAGCCGTCGTCTGTGGGTGCCATCGGATCAGTACCGCCGCTCGACCATTTTCTTTTTCAACTCGGCAATCGCCTTGGCCGGATTGAGGCCCTTGGGGCACGCTTTCGAGCAATTCATGATCGTATGACACCGATAGAGCCGGAACGGGTCTTCCAGATTGTCCAGCCGTTCACCAGTCGCTTCATCACGTGAATCGATCACCCAGCGATAGGCTTGCAGCAATACCGCGGGCCCCAGATAGCGGTCAGAATTCCACCAGTAAGAGGGACACGACGTTGAGCAGCAGGCGCACATGATGCACTCATACAGCCCATCCAGCTTTTCCCGGTCCTCGCGGGACTGCTTCCATTCCTTCGGCGGTTCGGTTGTATCCGTTTTTAACCAGGGCTGGATAGAGCGGTGCTGAGCATAAAAATTCGTGAGGTCAGGCACCAGGTCCTTGACGACAGGCTGATGGGGCAGGGGATAGATTTTCACCGTGCCCTTGATCTCGTCCATGCCCCGCGTGCAGGCCAGCGTGTTGGTGCCGTCCACATTCATGGCGCAGGAGCCACAAATCCCTTCGCGGCAGGACCGGCGGAAGGTCAGCGTCGGGTCGATCTCGGCCTTGATCTTGATAAGCGCGTCGAGAACCATCGGCCCGCATTCATCCAGATTGATATGGTAGCTGTCGACGCGCGGATTATCGTCATCGTCCGGGCTCCAGCGATAAACCCGGAATTCACGCCAGTCGCCCTTCTCCTCGGGCTTGTTCCAGGTCTTGCCGTCGGTGAGCTTGGAATTTTTCGGGAGAGTGAGTTCGACCATGTTTTCCTCTAATACACCCGCGCCTTGGGCACGATATAGGCGATGTCGTTGGTCATTGTGTAGGTGTGCACGGGCCGGGAGCCGAGCCTGACGGTGTGCTTGTCATCATCGGCCCAGGCGAGCGTATGTTTCATCCATTTTTTGTCGTCGCGGTCGGGGAAATCCTCGCGCGCGTGCGCCCCTCGGCTTTCCTTGCGGTTGACCGCGCCCGCGACTGTCACCGCCGCCTGGACGATCATATTGTCAAATTCAAGGGTCTCAATGAGATCGGTGTTCCAGATCAGCGAGCGGTCAGTAACTTTAAGGTCCTTGCTTGCATCCCAGATGCCCTGGATGGCTTTCTTGCCGTCTTTCAGAAGATCGCCGGTTCGGAACACGGCGCAATTGGTTTGCATGGCACGCTGCATTTGCCCGCGAAGCTCTGCAGTGGGTGTATCGCCATCGGCATGGCGAAAACGGTCAAGACGCGACAATGCCAGATCGCCGGCATCAGATGGCAGGTCCGGGTGTGATGACCCCGCTTCAATAGTTTCAGCGCATTTCAGGCCGGCCGCGCGGCCGAACACCACTAAGTCGATAAGCGAGTTGGATCCCAGCCGGTTGGCGCCATGTACAGAAACGGATGCTGCCTCGCCGATCGCCAGAAGACCGGGTACCACGGTGTCAGGGTTCTTGCCCTTCGAGGTCATGACCTCACCATGATAATTGGTGGCGACGCCGCCCATATTGTAATGCACCGTCGGAATGACGGGGATCGGCTCGCGGCGTAAATCAACGCCTGCGAATATCTTGGCTGACTCAGTGATGCCGGGAAGACGCTCTGCCAGGATATCGGGATCGAGATGATCGAGATGCAGGTGGATATGATCTTTGTCCGGCCCCACACCGCGCCCTTCATTAATCTCAATTGTCATGGAGCGGGACACGACATCGCGCGATGCCAGATCCTTGGCGTGCGGGGCATAGCGCTCCATAAAGCGCTCGCCTTCTGAATTGGTGAGATACCCACCCTCGCCGCGTGCGCCTTCGGTGATGAGCACGCCCGCGCCATAAACACCGGTCGGGTGAAACTGGACGAATTCCATATCCTGAAGCGGCAGCCCGGCGCGCAGGGTCATGGCGTTGCCATCGCCCGTGCAGGTATGTGCAGCAGTGCAGGAGAAATAAGCACGACCATAACCACCAGTCGCCAGCACGGTTTTATGCGCCTGGAACCGGTGCAAGGTGCCATCTTCGAGGCACAACGCCACGACGCCCCGGCACACACCATCCTTGTCCATGATGAGATCGAGGGCAAAATATTCGATGAAAAATTCCGCCGTGTAACGCAATGACTGCCCGTACAGCGTATGCAGCATGGCGTGGCCCGTGCGGTCGGCCGCGGCACATGTGCGCTGTGCGGGCGGGCCTTCGCCAAATTCGGTGGTCATGCCTCCAAACGGACGCTGGTATATCTTGCCCTCTTCGGTGCGTGAAAAGGGTACGCCGTAATGCTCAAGCTCGTAGACGGCTTCTGGTGCCTGACGGCAGAGATATTCGATGGCGTCCTGGTCCCCGAGCCAGTCCGACCCCTTGACCGTGTCATACATGTGCCAGCGCCAGTTGTCCTCGCCCATATTGCCAAGTGAAGCAGCAATACCTCCCTGCGCTGCAACCGTGTGGCTGCGTGTCGGGAACACTTTTGAGATGCAGGCGGTCTTGAGTCCGGCCTGTGCACATCCCAACGTCGCGCGAAGACCCGCGCCGCCAGCCCCAACCACCACCACGTCGTAAGTGTGGTCGGTCATGGGGTAAGCCTTGCCATTTACGCGCGGGGCGGCGGTCTTGCCATTTGTCTTAGCTGCCATATCAGGCTCCAAGGCTCAGCTTGATGATTGCGTACATACAGGCAAGACCCATCAATATTGAAAAGAAGGTGTTGGTCATCAGGCAGAGGATTTTTGTGCTTTCGCCATGCACATAGTCCTCGATGATGACCTGCATGCCGAGGCGCATGTGTATGGCGCCAGAGATGACCAGCGCCATCATGGCAATGGCTGCAAAAGGCGATCCGAGATAGGCGGTAACGGCACCGTGGTCCTTGCCTGCCAGCAGGATGATCGTCACCACCAGGAACAGGGTGAGCGGTATGTTGGCCAGTCCTGTGATCCGCTGCCTCCAGAAATGATCAGCGCCCTCTTTCGCGGAGCCAAGACCACGGACCTTGTTCAACGGGGTGCGCATATCAGCCATGGCTAAAGCGCCCCCATGGTCCAGAGCGCGGCGGCCCAGATCAGGGCCGTCAAACCGAGAGAGGCAACAATGCTGGCGCGTGCCATGAGTTCAATTGTTGGCAGCTCGAATCCGGTTCCCGTATCCCAGATGAAATGGCGTACACCCCCAAGCATGTGATGGATCAGCGTCCAAGTGTATCCGAACAGCACGAGCTTCCCAATCAATGTTCCGGCAAGGCCGTTTACAAACTCGAAATAGTCAGGTCCCGAGGCGGCGGCGATCAGCCACCAGGCCAGCAGAAGAGAGCCGAAATAGAGTGCCGCGCCGGTCGCACGATGGATGATCGACATCATCATCGTCAGCATCGGCTTGTAGATTTGCAGGTGCGGGGAAAGCGGCCGGTCGGCCGGCGATCTGGCATCCGCCATATGGCGTCTCCCGTCGGTGAATCGGTTCGCGTCTATAAGGTTCTACCGCGATGCACCATGCGCGGCAATGGCCCATTGTGCCGACTTTCTGGCAATAGACGGAAGGACCGGGCAACCCAACAGGACCACCCGGCACTTATCTCATATTGTTCTATTTGATCACGCCGCAGGCGATGCGACCACCAGCAGCACCTGAAGGCTGGCTCTTATAGTCATCGCCTTTCATATGCATGACGATGGCCGAGCCATCGGTATCAAACACGGTGTTCGGCTTGCCCTTTGCGAGCGTAATGTTGGGGTTCAGCACCTCGATATTGAGTGTACCGCTCGCTGGTACATGCACATTCGGCATATCTCCCGCATGTAGACCGCCCTCGACCAGAATACCATGTTTCTTGCCGCCCGGATTATAGTGGCCCTTCGCAGACTTGAAGGGGGCTTCGCATTTGCCCACCGCGTGGACGTGAAAAGCATGTACTCCTGCAGGGAGATTTTTCAGCTTCGCCGTCAGCAGGACGCCGTTTGGTGTTTGATTTAGCGTTACCGAGCCAACGCTCTTGCCATCAGGGTTGATGAGGTCGGCCTTGGCCGATCCGCCATGTCCCATGGCATATGCGCTGTCGATGCTACCCGCTACAATGAGTCCGGCCGCAACG
Source organism: Hyphomicrobiales bacterium (assembly GCA_021775555.1). Classification (GTDB taxonomy): domain Bacteria; phylum Pseudomonadota; class Alphaproteobacteria; order Rhizobiales; family Methyloligellaceae; genus UBA2767. The sequence goes on from JAJFHP010000056.1 coordinate 45,565, forward strand.
GCGGTGCCGATTGCCAGATTTCTAAGCATCACTTTTCCTCTCAAAATCTTATGGTCACCGGCGGAGATGCCGGCACATCACCACTATACGTGCAATTGCGGCAACAGAGTGCGGGAATGCTTCGTGTCTCCTAGCGTGGCAGAACCACCCAATAGTCAAGATCGAGCAGGACACCATCCATATATGCATCCTCACCGTCTTTGTAGGGGAACTCCGCGCAAGGGCGATCCTTCAGGGCAAGCGTGCGTATGCGCAGCGCCCCCACATCAGTGCGTCCCGGAATTTCCTCCTGCTCGAGAATTTCCGACCACGCATAGAGTGTATCCCCCGCAAAGCAGGGCGCGACATGATCGCCTGAATTTATAGCCGCGACGTGAAACGCATTGGCCAGGCCGTTGAAAGACAGCGCACGGGCGAGTGAGATCACATGGCCACCATAAATCAGGCGCTTGCCGAAGCGGCTGTCAGCCTGGGCATGGGCATTGAAATGCACCTTGGCGGTGTTCTGGTATAGACGCGTCGCCATCTGGTGTTCCGCTTCCTCGATGGTCATGCCGTCCACATGGTCGATTTTCTCGCCCGGATTATAATCGCCCCACAGATGCGGTGCGCCGGACAGGGCGGTGCCATAAGCCTGGGCATCTATTGGCGGGATTCCCTGCGCCAATTGATCCGGCGCCACCCGGTCGCCCAGTTCAGGAATTTGCGTCTCGGGCGCGGGTGCATCGGCATCACGCTTTGACACCATCACCCAGCGCACATAGTCGAGTACGGTTTCTCCAGCCTGATTGACGCCTGTCGAGCGTACATAGACAACCCCTGCCTTTCCGTTTGAAAGCTGCCTCAAGCCAATCACTTCGGAAGTGGCGCTCAGCGTGTCGCCAGGGAAGACGGGCGCAAGAAACCGGCACTCCGCATAACCCAGATTGGCCACGGCGTTCAGCGAGATATCCGGCACGGTCTTCCCGAACACCATGTGGAAGACGAGCAGATCATCCACGGGCGCAGCCGGATAGCCGATATCCATGGCGAATGTATCTGCGGACTGAACGGCAAAGCGCGCGCCGGTGAGTGCTGTGTAGAGCGAGACGTCGCCTTCGGTTACCGTGCGCGGTGTCGCGTGGGGGATTTTCTGCCCCAGGCTGAAATCCTCGAAGAAGTTTCCGGTGTTTGTTTTGCTCATGCCCATTCGCCTAGAGACCTGGCCCGACAGGACCCGGCGTTAAATCCTGCCCGAACGCGATGATATGACCGTCGAGGTCTTTTACGTCGACCTCCCTGCATCCATGGTCCATGTCTTCAGGTCCACGGATAATTTCCACACCCCTTGATTTGAGCTCTTCCAGGTAGGCGTCAACATCGTCCACATAGATATAAGCCGCCCAGTACTGGTTCATCGGGATCGGCCCATCTTTGAGCGCATGGTCGAGAAAAAGTGTCACCGTGCCCCGCCCGACAATGCTGAAGCAGGGCGGATCACCCCACATCCCGGCTGTACTGAAGCCCAGCTTCTCCTGATAGAACGCCGCAGATTTGACCACGTCTCTGACCTGCAGGACGGCTGCGGAACGGATCATTTCAGCTTTGTTCATTGCGCGCTCCTTTCTATGGCATCGGCAATGGCAATGGTGCGCAGCGCCATATCCCGGTGCAGTAACTCGACCATCTTTCCTTTGAGATTGATGACGCCCTTGCCTTTGTTTTCATCCATTTCGAAGGCGGCGATGATCATGCGTGCCTCTTCAACCTCATCAGCTGGCGGCGAGAAGACCTGATTACAAATCTCGACCTGGCCCGGATGGATCAGCGTCTTGCCATCCATGCCGAGATGGCGACCGTGACGGCACTCGGTTTCCAGTCCTTCACTATCGCGAAAATTGTTATAAACGCCATCAAGGATATCGAGGCCGTAAGCCCGCGCCGCCACCACGCAGTGCGACAGCCAGACAATCATGGACATCCGGTCAGGGGTCACAATCGCGCGGGTTTCCTTGGCCAAATCATTTGTGCCCATGAGAAGGACGGTGATTGGATTTTTTTCTGATTTGGCTGCTGCGCCAATCGCACCCGCGTTCAGTATGCCAAGGGGCGTTTCAATCATGGCCCAAATGGCGAGGTCTGCCGGGGCGTCTTCCTGAACAAGTGCGGTGCGTATGGCGGCAACATCATCGGTAGACTGGACCTTGGGCACGCAGACAGCATCTGCACCCGAAGTTGCCACAGCCGAGAAATCCTCTTCGCTCCATTGTGTTCCCAGCCCGTTGACGCGGATAAGCACTTCGCGGTTTCCATAGCCTCCCGTTGAAACAGCGGCACTTGCTTTTCTCCGCGCCTCAACCTTCTCATCGGGCGCGACGCTATCCTCAAGGTCTATAATGACCGCATCGACGGCGAGCGATTTCGCCTTCTCTAAAGCGCGTTCGTTCGAAGCGGGCATATAGAGTGCGCTGCGGCGTGGGCGGATTTGTTCTGACATGAATTAGCCTTGCGTTATGATCGTCTGAATGTCACTGGGGGCATTGCCGCATCCTGCATGTGCAGATTAGCCGAGCCGGGCTGTACCCGCCATGCTTCCTTGGCGGCAAAAGGGAAAATTCGGAGTCACTCGCTAATGGGAACAATTCTTTGCCTCTCGTCCCAGGTTGCTCGCGGTTATGTGGGCGGAAGTGCGGCCCGCATTGCGCTGGAGCGCATGGGCCATGAATGCTGGTTACTGCCAACCGTCATCCTCTCAAACCATCCCGGCCACGTCCGCTTCGCCGGCGAACAGGTGCCACCTGGCCGACTTCGCGCCATGCTTGAGGCGCTGGAGGCCAATGGGTGGCTCGGCGATGTTGACGCGGTAATGACCGGATATATGCCGAGTGCTGAACATGTGGCGCTGGCGGCCAGCACGGTGGAGATGGTCAAAGAGTCTAACTCCGACCTGACATACTTGTGCGACCCGATACTCGGGGATGACCCCGGAGGGCTTTACGTGGACGAGGCTGTGGCTTCCGCCATACGCGATGAGTTGATCCCGCTCAGCCAGATCGCCACGCCGAACCGGTTTGAGCTGGAATGGCTCAGCGGCAAGAGCGCCAAGCGGACCAAGACGGCCATGGCGCCGGCCAGGGCGCTTGGTCCTGATATGGTTCTTGTGACCTCGTTGACCGGCGAGGACCCTAAAAGCCTCGCAAACCTCCTGGTGCAGGGAAAAGGAGGGCTGGTCACGAGTGTGGACAAGCGCAAAGACGTGCCACACGGGCCGGGCGACCTGATGGCAGCGCTGTTCCTTGGTGGATTGCTGAATGGCCTTGGTGCATCGGAAGCGCTGGGCCGCGCCACGGCTGGTGTCGAAGAGGCGCTGGATGAGAGTGCCAAGTCGGATGAATTGAAGCTTGTGGGTTCTGTGGAATGGGCCGAGGCGGATCCATGGCTGGTTGAGGGCTAAAAATTATACCGGCATTGCTTCATTGCTCGGCATTTATTGACACACTTCGGTGTTTACCGAAATATATTCAACCGATTCTATGCCAGTCTTTCGCAGTCTAAAATTTGCAGAAGGCGCATAATATGGACCAGCTCTCAATCTATCTGCCCGGCATATTGCTGGCCTACACAGCTTTCCTCCTGTCCATCATGAGCCCGGGGCCGAATATCCTCGCCATCATGGGGACCTCCATGGGTGTTGGCCGGTCCTCAGGACTGGCGCTGGCAATGGGCGTTGCATCCGGCTCTTTTTGCTGGGCGCTTCTGACCGCTCTGGGTTTATCCACCTTGTTGGCGTCATATGCGCTCGCCCTGACGCTCATCAAGATCATTGGCGGGCTTTTCCTGTTGTGGCTTGCTTACAAGTCTTTGCGAGCAGCCACTTCCCGGCATGATATTGAAGCGCAAGCACTGGATGGCGGTGAGCGGACACGGCCTGGCTATTACCTGCGGGGCTTTACCATCCAGATGACGAACCCGAAGGCCGCCCTCGCCTAGATTGCAATCATCTCGCTGGACCTTCAACCCAATTCGCCGCTTTGGGTGAGCATTGCGATCGTTGCCGGCACGACGATGTTCTCTGTTCTGATCCATTGTGTCTATGCGCTGATGTTCTCCACGACGCCCATGGTCCGCATCTACGGCAGGGCGCGCCGCTGGATACAGGGTGCGCTTGGAGCCTTTTTCGCGTTCGCCGGAGTGAGGCTCCTGACCTCTCGATTTTAGGCCTGTCTGGTTCATTGCCTCGAGATGCGGCCTACAACGTCTCCCGCTGGAATGAACCGCCTCGCTCGTAAAAGTAAGCAACCTCGTCTTGCGGTTTCGGGAACTTGTTCCGGGTCAATTTCTCATCGAGGGTATCGAGTGCAAAGCGGGTGATCCTCGGGAGCTCCAGCTTCCGGGCCTGCTCAATGGTCAGCCAGTGCAGGTTGCGCAACTCATCATTGTCATTGGGAATTATGTGGGCGATGGCTTGCGAGTTGGTGCAGAAAAAGCGCGTATCAAAACGACGGACCCGGCCCGGCGGGGTTATGGCGCGCAGGAAGAAGGTCAGGGGTGCAAGAGCGGGCACCAGCCCATGCTCGACAAACGGGCTCCATGCGGGCGATCTGGTAGTCCAGTTTTGGGCGTTCCGCGTGCCGATCAGGAGGCCGGTTTCCTCGGCTGTCTCGCGGATGGCCGCCAGCACCAGCGCCCGGGCGCGCCGCGGGGATGAAATCCCTTTCATGTCGGTCAGCAGTTTGCGCTCAACAGTCGTGTCCAGGGCGTCCGGAACACTGAGCCGGCTGTCTCCCGCATCAACACGGCCCCCGGGGAACACATACATGCCGGGCATGAACGCACTGCTCAAATGGCGCTGCCCCATGAGCACTTTGGGGCGCGCGCCATTTGAATCGATGACGATCAGGGTCGCGGCATCCTTTGGCCGGCAATAGGGGTGGTTTTTCTGATCCTCGGACATGGAGCCGAGAGATAAAGAAAAGAGGCGCATTGCTCAAGCCGCCTGTTTCATCAGTTGGAGTTTGATCAGCACCTGGGGAATCTTGACAATGTTGAAATCCAGGCTCCCCCTCCCGCCACCTTCAGCTAAACTGAAAGCGCAATGTCAAATTCCGACTCAGACTGGCCGAGCGTCGTGGCACATGCGGACATGGATGCCTTCTACGCCGCTGTCGAGCAGATGGATAACCCGGAGCTGCGCGGGAAACCCGTTCTCGTCGGTCCTCCATCGGGCCGCGGCGTGGTTCTGACCGCAAGCTATGAAGCAAGACCCTATAAAGTCGGCAGCGCCATGCCCATGTTCAAGGCGCGCAAACTCTGCCCCGAGGCGGTCATCGTGCCGCCGCGGTTTGAACGCTACACGGAAGTCTCCAGGACCATAATGGGCGTGTTTGCTGATTTCTCTCCACGCGTGGAAGCGATCAGCCTGGATGAAGCGTTCATTGATCTCACCGGCAGCGAAGACCTTCTGGGCTCCCCAGACACCATCGGCCTGTCCCTCAAGAATGCTGTTCGGGAGGCCACGGGCGGGCTGACAGTCTCGGTTGGCATCTCAGGCACGAAATACGTCGCCAAGGTGGCGAGTGATTTCCAGAAACCCGACGGGCTGACCATCGTGCCGCCGGACGAGGCCAGGGCGTGGCTTGCACCCATGCCGGTCTCGCGGCTGTGGGGCGCGGGGCCTGTGACGCAGAAAAAGCTGCAGGCTCTGGGCCTGCACACGATCGGTGATGTCGCAGCGTGTGGAGATGACTGGCTGGATGAGAAACTCGGGGCCATGGGGCGGCGGTTCAATCAACTCGCCCAGGGCCAAGACCCGCGCGTTATCGAGGGCCGGAGAGGCTCAAAGAGCGTCGGCTCGGAGCGCACGCTTGCGCAAGACATTTCTGATCCCGAACAGATCAAATTCTATCTGCGGCGTTCTGCGGAACAGGTGGGCCAGAGGCTGCGACGCAAAACCCGCGTGGCGTGGGGGGTGCAGGTGAAGCTGAAGACCAGCGATTTCAGGTCTCTCACCCGGCAACACCAGCGCGAGCGCCCCACAGACGTGGCGGAGGATATCTACAATGACGGCGTGATGTTACTCGAGAAGTTCGACGATCCCGGGCCGTTCCGGCTGGTGGGGCTTTCCGCCTATGACATTGAGCAGTCCGGCGAGGACCTCCAGGGTGATCTCTTCTCGCAGGGCCCGATGCGCCGCCACGATCTCGAAGTGGCAATCGATGATCTCAAGGAACGCTTCGGGTCAAATGTGCTCAAGCGCGCCGACGATCTCGCGCGCGCACGGCAGACGCCCAACCTCGATTTCCTGGGTGATGAAGACAAGGAAGGGGAGCAGTAGCCCCTCAAGCCGCCTGTTTCAGCAGCCCGCGATTGATCAGCGTCTCGGCGATCTGGATCGTGTTCAGCGCCGCGCCCTTGCGCAGATTGTCCGAGACAACCCAGATGTTCAGGCCATTCTCGACCGTTCCGTCTTCGCGGATGCGGGAGATGAAGGTGGCGAACTCGCCGACGCATTCAACCGGCGTGATGTAGCCGCCATCCTCGTGCTTGTCGACGACCATGCATCCCGGCGCTTCGCGCAAAAGCTCGCGCGCCTCATCCGCCGTGATCGGCTTCTCGAATTCCAGGTTGATGGCTTCTGAATGACCGACAAACACCGGAACCCGCGCGGCCGTTGCCGTGAGCTTTATTTTTTTGTCGAGGATCTTCTTGGTCTCGGCCACAAGCTTCCACTCTTCCTTGGTGTAACCATCCTCCATGAACACGTCGATATGGGGGATGACGTTGAAAGCGATCTGCTTGGTGAACTTGTCCGGCGTCGGGCTGTCATTGACATAAATGCCCTTGGTCTGCGTCCACAGCTCCTCCATCGCCTCCTTGCCCGCGCCTGAAACCGACTGGTAGGTGGCGACGACGGCGCGCTTGATGGTGGCCGCGTCATGCAGGGGCTTGAGCGCGACGACGAGCTGCGCGGTAGAGCAGTTCGGATTGGCAATGATGTTCTTCTTGGTGAAACCCGCAATGTCGTCCGGGTTCACTTCCGGCACGATCAACGGCACGTCCGGGTCGTAACGCCAGGCGGATGAATTATCGATCACCACACAGCCCTTGGCTGCGATCTTCGGCGACCACTCCTTTGAGAGCTCTCCGCCTGCGGACATCAGCGCAATATCGGCCTTGGAGAAATCAAACTGCTCGAGATCCTGGCATTTCAGGGTCTTGTCGCCGAACGATACCTCGGTGCCCAGCGAGCGGCGCGAGGCAATGGCGAAAACCTCATCCACCGGGAACTGGCGTTCTGACAAAATTTCCAGCAATTCACGGCCCACATTGCCCGTGGCACCGACAATGGCGATATTATAGCCCATAACGCTCGCTCCAAATATATTGCCAGGGACCATTTAACCCGGGCTCTCGCGGGATGTAGGTTATGCAGGCGCTATTGTAAAGGAGTCGCATCGATCAGTCCTTATCGACCGAGAGCGCTCCAGGTCCTGCAGCTGCCAACACAAGGAAACCGCCCGCTATGGTGACATTCTTCATGAACATGATCATCTGGGTGCGGTCGCCAAAGTCAAAATGGAACAGCAGGGCTGACAGAAAGCAGAACCCAGCAAGCGCAAGCGCCGCCCATCGCGTCTTCCATCCAATGATGATAGCCAGTGGAGCAAGGATTTCGAGCGCAATAACCAGGAATAAAAGACCGCCTGGTACGCCATTCTTCTCCATATACTGAGACGTGCCGGCATAATTCATGGCTTTCTGTACACCCGATGACAGGAACATCAACGAAAGCAGAATGCGACCTAGTGCTTTGATATACGGATCAATTGCAGTCATTGGTCTCTCCCTCGGACTATGCCCATCATACGGACACCATACCTGACCCATCAATCGAGAGCCAATCTTCTCACAGGAAATTGACCCTCCGAAGCTTTGTCAGCAGATAAATTCTCACAAATAAAATACTGCCTTGTGTGTTTACTGCAAGAGAGCCCTCCAGATAGAGACGGGAGTAATTCCTGAAAGGGTTTTGACATGGCTGACACCCGGGAAAAGTTCAGCAACCTTACGATTGCTTTTCACTGGATAGTGGGGCTGACCATCATCGGCCTGCTGGCAGTGGGCATCTACATGGTGGATTTACCCAAGGGCGATTTCAGAAACTGGCTGTATGGCTGGCACAAGGTGATCGGCACCACGGTGCTGATGATCGCCGCGTTGCGTCTGCTCTGGCGCTGGCGCAACGGTCTTCCATTGCCCGTAGGCGTCTATCCCGAATGGCAGCACAAACTTGCGACCGCCACCCACATTGTATTGCTGTGCGCCACCATCGCTTTGCCCCTCACTGGCGCGATCTATTCCTATAGCGGAGGCTATCCGGTTCCGATCCTGGGGCTGTTCGAATTCAAATCTGCTACGAAGTATCCCCTGATGTTCGATGTCTTCAAATTCATCCACGGTTGGGCCGGATGGATTATCGCCGCCATCGTAGCGCTGCATGTGCTTGGCGCACTGAAGCATCATGTGGCCGACAAGGACGGGACCTTGCGCCGCATGCTTGGCGCTCGGATTGGCTAGGCCTAAAGCAGTATACGAAAAAAACAAAACCCGGCCCCTTGTGAGGGCCGGGCTTCGCGGTTCTATTGGAGCGGGATGCAGGCGGAACAGTATGTGTCCGTATGTCCTTACCCCGCTCCAGGGAGACGCATGGCCGTTGGCTATTCAGCCATGCTTGAATCTCTTGATCTCTCCGCTTTTGATGCGAGCAAAATAGGATTCCATTTCCCGCTTCACGATCGGTGCGAGGAAATAGAGCCCGAGGATGTTCGGCACGCAGATCAGGAACACCAGCGCGTCGGAAATATCCAGGATCGGACCAAGCTTCACCATGCAGCCGAGAGCCACAAAGATGCAGAAGATCAGCTTGTACAGCCGATCCATCGTCTGGCCTTCCCCGAACAGATAGGTCCAGCCCTTGAGGCCGTAATAGGACCAGGAAATCATGGTCGAGAAAGCAAACAGCATGGCCGCGAACGCCAGCGGTATCGGGAACCAGGAAATCTGGCGCTCGAACGCCGCGGATGTCATCGCGATGCCTTTGGCTTCACCGGCAAAGTTCGGATCGGCGACCTGCGCCGTGCCGATGACCATTGCGGTGATCGTGCAGATGATGATGGTGTCGATAAACGGCTCGAGCAGCGAAACGACACCCTCGGTAACAGGCTCGTTGGTCCGCACCGCACTATGAGCGATGGAAGCTGAGCCGATGCCCGCTTCATTCGAGAACACCGCACGCTGGAAGCCGATGATCAGGGCTCCCAGTGCGCCGCCAGCAACGCCTTCACCAGTCATTGCGCCGGAGAAGATGTTGGAGATCGCCTGCGGGATCGCGTCGAAATTCATGAAAATGACCATCAGCGCGAAGATGCAGTAGAAGATTGCCATAAAGGGCACGATTTTTTCCGTTACGCGGGCAATCGACTTGATACCGCCAATAATGACAGAGCCGGTGACCAGCGCCATGGCCGTGCCGAACAGCCAGCCCTTGTCGGCCCACCAGCTCCCGGTTTCCCCGCCGGTGACATTCACGAACTGCACGAAGGCCTGGTTGGACTGGAACATGTTGCCAATGCCGAGCGCGCCAATGAAAATACCAATGGCGTAGAAGGTGCCCATGAACTTGCCAAACCCGGCCATGCCGCGCTCGGCAAAGCCCTTGTCCAGATAGTACATCGGGCCGCCAGAGACGGACCCGTCGGGATTTTCAGTCCGGTATTTGACGCCGAGCGTACATTCGACAAATTTGGTCGACATACCGAGGAACCCGGCCATGATCAGCCAGAAGGTTGCGCCGGCGCCACCGACCGTAACGGCGACGGCGACGCCGCCAATATTGCCGATACCCACCGTGCCAGAGACCGCTGTCGCAAGCGCCTGGAAGTGGGACACCTCACCAGCGTCATCCGGATTGGCATAATCGCCGCGCACCAGTTCAATGGCGTGCTTGAAGCCGCGAATATTGACGAAGCCCATATAGAAGGTGAAAAACACCGCGCCAATAACGAGCCAGAGTACGACCAGCGGCAAATTCGCATCACCAATCGGTATCTTAAAGAATACGATCTGACCGATAAATTTTGCAATCGGCGCAGTCGCAGTATTGATTGTTTCGTCAAAACCCGCCGCGTGAGCCGGTACGCTCAGCGTCAGAAAGACGAAAATTGAAGTTAAAAGACGTTTCATGAAACCCCCCTTGGGTCAAAAATTGAAACCAGCCTGATCTAGGGAACGACGGTGACGGGAACTGGAGACGTCTGGACCAGTGATCCAGCCACGCTGCCAAACAGTAGAGCCGCCATGCGCGATTCACCCTTGCGGCCTATGAAAATCTGGGTCGCGCCCTTTTCCTGAGCGAGTTCCGCCAGCGTTTCCGACGGGTGTCCATGCTTGACGACCACTTCGGCATCAACGCCCTTGTCCTTCACTGCTTTGGCAACCGGCCCCAGAATTGTGGATTGCGCTCGCTCAATCTCTTCTTCGCGGCGCTTGTGCCGCTCAGCCAGCTCCTCGGGTGTGTGAAAACTGTAAGGCGACCATTCGATAACGTAGGCAAGAGTAATATTTGAATTACTTGCCTTGGCGCGATCGGCGGCATACTCGGCCGCCCTTAAACTCCCCGCGCTGCCGTCAACGGCCACGAGATAGGTATTCGCCATAAACTCCCCCTTCCAAATTGCCTTGCTGCAATAGGTTTCCAAAAGCACAATTCTTCCACGGCGTATTCGCGGGGCTATTTGTGCTGATGGAGTTGGAATGCAGATTGGTCCAAGGTCATAGGACCAAAGTCGAAGAAAGGATGAGTCCAATTGAGGAGTTTGGTACCAGTTTTACCTCGGTACGGGGCTGTAGGACGCACGTTTAGGCAGCAGGCTTCTCACCTTTTCGCATTTCTTGCCCATGAACTCGTTGGTCATCTTCACAATTTGTCCTCCGAGGACATTAAGTGAATTGTCGAGTTTTGCGCCGGGCCAGATCACCGTATAGGCCAGCATTGGCGCATCAATGGCGCCCCAGTTCATGCGTGCGGATTTCGCCTTGCCGTTGGCAAAGGTCACTTCCGGTGTGATGTCCACCTTGACGTCATAACTCGCCCCGTCGGACTTGAGGTCTAGGGAGCAGTTGATGCTGTGCTTTTCAAGCTTGGCAACCGTGCCACCTTCACCCGCTGCGGCGGCCAATGTGGCGCGGTTGAGCTTGAGCTGTGTCGTGCATCGCGCCTTGCCCCAGGGCCAGTCAAGCTTGCCGCCGAGAATCTCCTCGATGTCTTCCTCGCGCCAGGTCTTGATGATCGGGCAGTCGATATCAGCGCCCTCCGGGTCCCTCGTGGAGAAAACACTGCAAATCTGCACCTTGCAAATACGGCGCTCGGCCTTCTCGGCCTTTTCTTCCGGCGTGAGGATGCGCTTTGGCTTTTCTTTCTTCTCTGTCGCTGGCGGGGCCGGGTAGGGCACGGCAGGTTGCTGGGCCGATGCCGGGGCGAGCAATGCGCCGGACAGAAAAAGCGCAAGGACAATATCGCGGATGTAGAGACGACCTCTCACTTGGTAATATTCTCTCCGAAAAACAGCAAGCATCCGTCGGGGTCCTTCACGTGAAATTCGCGCATGCCATAAGGCTGATTAAACAGTGCGCGTACTCTGTCTTCAGAAAGCGCTTCCAGCCTTGGCCGGTAATGCTCGTAGATGGCATCAACATTCTTTACCCAGAGATAGACCGAAATATGGTTTGCAGTCGCTTTGAGTGCGCTTTCGTCACTGGCTTTGAGAAGGTGCAACGCCGCTTCCCCGTGCACGACGGTACCAAAATTTTTATCATCAGATAAAAACCGGCATTCAAAGTCGAGCATATCGACGTAAAATTTTATGCTGGCCTCTACATCGCGCACGGGCACGAGAGTTACCGCATCCTCGATCTCATATCGCACTTCAAGACCACTCATATTATCAGCCGTAAACCGTTTCAACACCCCGGCCCCAGGCCTCACCTGAATTTATGCATTTGTCCGCCGTTTCGACGTCGATGAGCTGGGTCAGGAGCCAGCGGTCAAGCTCGATACCGGCGAGACAACCGGCTGCTGTGGCAATCTTTTCGTGGGTCACGAGGGGCTTGTCGACAAAAATGGCACCCTTGCTCTCAAGCTGCTCCTTAGCCGTGGGATAAGTGGTCGCTTCAAGTCCTGCAAGTATGCCGGAGCCTGCCAGGACCAGCGCGCCTGAACATTGCGAACACACATATTGATCGTCCGGGTCGACCAGCAATCGGGCGAGATACTCCGCATCGTTCATCAATTCTCGGGTGAGCGCGCCGCTTGCGACAATCACCGCATCCATATCACGCGCGCTCTCTATCGTGCCATGGGTTTCCAGCTCATACCCGGCCAATGTGGTATGCCGTGCCGCGGTGCCAAGAATGCTCACTGACCAATCACGCCCCGGCTTGGGTTCCGGTTCCTGCTCATCCTCAGCTTCTTCACCCTCAGTGGTTTCCACATCGGGGTCGCTTTCGGGAGGGGCCGCTTCTTCGACCGGCTCAGGCGGTGTTTCAGGAAACATCGTCAGCGGACGGTTGAGAAAATCCCAGTGCAGGAACACGTCGATGTCGGTAACGCCGTCAAAGGCGATGATGGCTATGTCTGTCATGTGCCGATTACTTTCCTGAACTTCATTTCCGCGATTTATTTTTCGAAACAGACTTGTCCTTCTTGCCAGCCTTGGCAGGGCGCAAGAAGACCCATGTCAGGCCGCCAATTACCAGCAGTAATAAAAGTCCAAACCATTGTGATGGCGCCATCTGGAACACTACCCCGCCAGCTTGTCCATTTCGGCCTTGATGGCAGCGCCCATCTCCTTGGTGCCGACCTGTTGTTTCCCGTCCTGCATGATATCACTGGTACGCAGGCCCGCATCCAGTACATTGGCGATGGCCTGATCGACAATGTCGGCAGCCTCAATCATATCGAAGGAATAGCGGAGCGACATGCCGAAACTGGCAATGGTGGCAATCGGGTTGGCAAGGTTCTGCCCCGCTATGTCCGGTGCGGTGCCGTGTACCGGCTCATAAAGCGACTTGCGATTTCCATCAATTTCCGCGCCCAGAGATGCAGATGGCAACATGCCGAGCGAACCTGTCATCATCGCGGCTTCATCGGACAACATGTCTCCGAACAGATTGTCGGTCACCAGCACGTCAAACTGCTTTGGATCACGCACAAGCTGCATGGCGCAATTGTCG